>JAFXTO010000044.1 GCA_017535725.1 Bacteroidaceae bacterium | reverse complement strand
GAAAGGCCAAAAAGCCAACAGCCCAGGGCATCGCCCTGGGTATTGTGTGGCGTAATGGAAACTTCGCCCTGTAAGGGCAAAAGCGCTGACACCAGAAAGCTTTTGCCCTTTCAGGGCGCATATACCGCTACATTTATCCCCTAAGTGCTTGATGGCCTTTCAGGCCACTTATATACTGCTGTAGCATAACTGCCGAAACATTAGTCCTCTAATATTTTCTTCTGTTCTTGAAAACCGCGAGTAATAGCTTTCTATTGCTGCGGTCGAGCTCCGTGCCGTCGAGTTCCTGGAGATAGATTCGTGTGGTGCGTTCGGAGGTATGTCCCATACTCTGGCAGATGATGGAGAGAGGTACCTTCTCGGCGTGGGCTGTGCTGGCCCAAGAGTGGCGACTGACGTAGGACGTGAGGGTGATGTCGCCTATCATCTGGCTGATTGTTTTCAGGTTACGGTTGTAAATGTTCAGCTTGTTCTGGTATTGCAGGTAGGCTGTGTCAGGGTCTTTTTCCTCTGTGAGGAGGGGGAAGAGGTAGGCTCCTTCGCCTTGCCATCGCTTGATGATGGCCTTCATCATGGGTTCTATCTTCACCGCAATACGTTGGCGTGTCTTGTGGCGGGCATAATGGATGTGACCGTCGCGGATGTCTGTCTTTCGGAGAAAGGCCAGATCCACAAAGGCCATTCCGCGCGTGCAAAAACTGAAGATAAAGAGGTCGCGTGTCAGCTCCAGTTGACGCAGGGTCCAGTCGAAATATTTGCCTCTGGTCCGTTTGCCGAGATACCTGTAGAGCTCGGTGAGATTCTTGCGGAGGTCCAGTTGTCGTATGATGCGGATGTATGACTTATCTATGGCGCGCTTGTCTGTCTTGTCCACTCCGCAATAGGCCTGGGCAAAAGGATTCTCGAAAGCGATGAAGTTTTTGGGAGAGGTGCCGTCTGTTGCCGTTATCTCCTTGACGCCCTGATTGAAGGCTGCATGAAGGGAGCGCATATAGGAGGATGATGCGTTGCGCTGCACGCCCTGTAGTTTCAGCCACTCCTCGAAATTCGTGATGATGCTCGGCTGCAGCCTCTTGAATGAAATGTCCCTCTTGCCTATCGTGGTGAGATACGCCCGAAAGCGGTTCGCGGCACAGCGCAAGTTCTTGGCGCTGCTGTAGTGTCTCATTTCATACAAGCTGGTGGCTCTTGACTCGAGGTACATGAGGAATGTGGGATGCGATGTTTTTTTCTTTTCCATAAATAAAGAAATTAGAAATGTTAGAAAAAGGGTTAAAAATGATCTCATATCAAGTATGTTTCACTTGATTTTTTCTCTCTTTCTGTAGCAAGTTGTAACCAATGCTTTGACGGCGGTCTCTTACAACCTGCATCTTCCCTGTTTCTATATTTCGTAAGGCCGAGTTGACAAACTTGTATATCCGTGTTGGCGAACACGTATATCCGTGTTGGCAAACACGTATATACGAGTTGGCAAACACGTACGGCCGAGTTGTTTGGCGGCCCAAGGTCAAAAAAAGAAAGCGGGCAGCTTGACATGAGGTCAAACGGTCCGCTCGCTATCGCAATAGGAAACCAGTCTTTTACAGGCTGAGCACTTCGAGGGCTGTTATCAGCTCGCGTTTCAGCGGTTTGTCGGATTTGACGGCGCTGGAGAAGGGTACGTAGACCACCTCATCATTCTTGATGCCGACCATGACATTGCGCTGTCCGTCGAGCAGGGCATTGATGGCTCCTACACCGAGACGGGAGGCGAGGATGCGGTCCTGGGCAGAGGGCGAGCCGCCGCGTTGGAGATGTCCCAGGATTGAGACACGCACATCGAACTGCGGATACTCGTTGCGGACGCGCTCGGCGTAGTACATGGCGCCGCACTTGGGACTTTCCGAGACGATGACGATACTGCTGGACTTGGACTTGCGGATGCCGCGCCCGATGAACTGGGCCAACTGGTCAACAGCGGTGTTGTCCTCTGGGATGATAGCTGCCTCGGCACCAGCAGCGATGGCGGAGTTCTGAGCCAGGAAGCCGGCATCGCGACCCATGACCTCAACGAAGAAGATACGCTCGTGCGAGTTGGCCGTGTCGCGAATCTTGTCCACACATTTCATGATGGTGTTCAGCGAGGTGTCGTAGCCTATGGTGAGGTCCGTGCCATTGAGGTCGTTGTCAATGGTTCCGGGCAAGCCGATGCAGGTGACATCGTACTCGGCCGCAAAGAGGCGGGCACCTGTCAGCGAGCCATTACCGCCGATGATGACCAAGGCGTCGATTTCCGCCTCCACCATGTTGTCGTAAGCACGCTTGCGTCCTTCTTCGGTCATGAAGTCCTTGGAGCGTGCGGTCTTGAGGATGGTGCCTCCCCGACCAATGATACCCGAAACGCTCTCGGTCGTAAACTCCTTGATTTCCTTGTGGATAAGGCCCTCGTAGCCTCGATAGATTCCTTTGACGCGGAATCCATTTGCAATGCCCGCACGCGTCACGGCGCGGATAGCTGCATTCATACCCGGGGAGTCGCCGCCGGACGTGAGAATGCCGATACATTGAATCTGTCTCATAGTGATAGAGTTTTTATTATTGAATAACTTCTAATTTTCCATTGATGATGTAAACGCCGCACTGGCGAACCGTAGTGACCTTGCGACCGCTGAGGTCGTAGATGGTAGTGGGACTGTCGGCAGCGGTTCCGGCAATGCCGTCAGGCAACTGCACCTCCTCGTCGGTCGGTATGAGCTCCCAGATGCATGCATCCCATTTGCTGGCCTTGAGGACGATGTTGTCGTAGGAGGAGGGGCGGGCGTACCAACTGTTGGAGCCTGGTGCATCGAGGATTCCCACGCCGGTGTAACCGCGCTCGGTCTTCACCTCCTTCAATGTCCACGAATAGTTCTGGCCGAGTAATACGGTCTGCCCAAAGCCATTCTGCTCGACGAAAGCGGCAGAAGCGGTCTCCTTGTTATAGATACGAACGGTGCCGTCGACGTTCTTGACAATGAACCACTTAAAGGAGTCCTCGTCAGCCAATTCCTTGGGGACGACCTGATTATTGGCTGCATCGGCAGCAGCATAATAGGTGGAGAGCGAGATGTTGCGGATGAGGTAGTAGACGGAGGGGTCAACGAGGTCTGCAACCGTCAGGGTAGGCATAGCGAGGTACTGCTCATAGAGGGCGAAGAAGCGGAAGTAGTCCTCCTGACTGACGGTGCCCTGAGCCAGGAGTTCGCTGGCGGGAGCGATGAGGTCTGCACGCAGGAACTGAAGCGCTTCGGGGGTAGGCTGCCCCACTTCGTCCCTGGCCTCATTGACAATCTGCTGTGCCCTGTTCACCAAATGGTCGAGCCACGAAGCGAAATCGCTGACGGCGATGATGCGCCAAGTGCCTGGATAGCAGAGGGTGGAATCTGTGGAGGACACCAAAGTGAGGTCGCTGCCTGAGAGCTTGGCGTAGAGGTTATTGCGACCGCTCTTGATGTTCACGACGCCTGGAATATAGGAGATACTGTTCGCGGGCTTGGTGGCCTGACGAATGACGATGTTGCTGCCGGTGGGCTTGTTGACCTTGATGGCACTATTGGCGGTCTTTGCGAACGTGAGTGCATTGCCTGTCGCTACGCTAACCATCTGATAGCTACCGTCTTCCTGCGGCACAAACTGCCACAGTTCCTCGGGCAAGACCTGCGGAGTGTAGTGGAGCGCGAGCGAGGTTCCCTGGGGATAGAGGGTGGAACCGTCGAAGCGATTGCGGAAGAAGGTGGAGGCGCTGACCACCTGATAGAGCTGTCCGGCCTGGGGCTGTACGATGGGCGACGTCTTATAGGAAACCAGCTCATCTTGAAGTCCCTGAAGAAGTTCTGAGCTTTCGGGAGTAGCAAGACAAGCTTCGTAGGCTTGCTGCAAGGCGGTGGCTGCAGCTACCTGCGGATAGCCCACTTCACCGGGATGACTTTGCTCAAGGATGCTTGCTGCCTCAGTCAAAGCAGCTTCGACGGGTGCCTGTTCCACGGGTTCGAAGTAGTGGGGGGCATAGAAGATATCCTTCGCCTGAAGGACAGAAGCCTGGCGCTGCAGGCGGCTGTAGAAGCTGATGAAATCCTTGTTGGAGTTGGTCAGCCACGCAATCTCGCTGACAGCCAGCAGACGCGGATAGTACTGATACTCAGCTTCCTTGTTGGAGGTACAGCTCTCGGTCCAGAGGTTGCCTTGTGTGCCGAGAACGTACTGCGTGAGTCCACTGAGGTTATCGAGGGGATTGAAGTTATAGATCTTCTCTACCGTATTTATATTATTGGCCCCATCGCCGTAGCCTCCCATATAAGGAGAGTTGACTTCGAGCTGATCGGGCGAAACCTGCAGGAGGTCGAGGTAGAGGGGGCGCGTGGGCACGAGGATGCTGCTGTAGCCTCGTTGTGCAGCCTGCTTGGCGTAGTCTGCTCCGTGCCAGGCCATGAAGACGGGCTTGACGGTGTAATTCTTGTTCCAGTGGTTCAGCAGTTCGTCCCACACCACCACGGTCTTGCCGTACTCATCGCGAAGGAAGCTGCCGAGGGTCTCTACGAGCCAGGGCTGGAGATCGTTGACACCGCTGAGCCCCTCTTCCTGAATACGGCGGGCGCAGTCGTCATTGCTCTGCCAGGCTGTCGTGGGGCATTCGTCGCCGCCAATGTGGATGTATTCAAAGGGAAAGACCTCGGCTATGTGGCCCAGAATGCACTTGAGGAAACCGATGGTCTCGTCGCGCCCAATATTAAGGATGTCGCGGCTGACACCTCCCTCGCACATGACCTCAATCCTCTTATACGGCTCGCAACCGAACTCGGGATAAGCGACGAGGGCGGCTGTCATGTGGCCTGGCATATCAATCTCTGGAATAATCTGGATATTACGTTCAGCGGCGTAGGCTACAATCTCTCGCAGGTCATCGAGGGTGTAAAAGCAGCCGTGTCCGTATTCCGTGTCGTCGAAGAACCGGTTGCCGCCGCTGGGGTCATAGACCGTCAGCGATGAACTGCGGATGGCACCGACGGTGGTCAGACGCGGGTATTCGGGAATCTCCACGCGCCACCCCTGATCGTCGGTGAGGTGCCAGTGGAAGCGGTTGAGCTTATAGACAGAAGCCATATCGAGGAGTTTCTTCACCTCCTCCTTATCGAAGAAGTGGCGGCTGATGTCAAGGTGGTAGCCGCGATGATGCAAGACGGGAGCATCCTCGATGTCCAGTTGCGGCACCGTCCAGCCGGCGTCGGGCTTGGCCTCGCTGCCGTAGATAGCTGCGGGCATCAACTGACGAAGGGTCTGGAGGCCATTGAAGAAGCCGCCGTAGTCGGATGCCTTAAGCATGATGCCCTCGGCAGTTATCGTCAGATGGTAAGCCTCCTCACCAAGCGACTCATCGACAATCAGGGCACACCCCACCCACTCTGCTGTTTCGTTGGTTTTGATAGTCACGTTGATAGCAGCGGTGCGATAGAGGTCTTCCTTCAGACGATTGGCGAGCAATAATAGTGGCGACGAGACCTCCTGCGGGAAGCCCGAAGGAACGGCAACCGAAGCGGAAGGTACCTCGATGCCTTTGAGCTGATGGAGGTCATAAACGCCCTCGCCCATCAGCACGGAGTTGGGGTAAGGGACGACACTTACCTCGCCGCCTGAGAGATTCACCTCATCCTCCGCCAGAAAGACCATAGGAGCATTGGCATCGCTGGCGTCGTAGAGCTTGATATCGTTGTGCAGGCCCATACCTCCCCAGATGTTAAACGCCTGATTGGTATTGGAGAAGGGAGTGATGATGTAGTTGGTGCCATGGGTAAGAATCTTGAACTTCTGCATGGACGCAGGATTGAGCGAGGCGCGCACTTCTGCACCCTGGGAGGTGCCAGAGAGGTAGAGACTCAGGCCCTGTTTGTTCGTGAAGGTGTAGCCTTGGGCTGCCGTGCCTTCCACTTTCCAAAGCTGGGTACTGCGCCCTGCCGGGATATAAGCCTTGCATACCGTGCCTTCGGCCTCTGAAGTCACGACGAAGGTGCCTTGGGTGAATTTCAGATAGTACCAGTATTCCTCGGTATCGGTGCTCACTTGAGGAAAGCCTGCAGCCCGCAGCGCCATACAGCCTGCGAACAGAAGGTAGGTGAGAAAAAGATTCTTCATGATAGTTAATCGTTTTCCTTAGGATTTCAGGTGCAAAGTTAGCTATTTTTTCTTTTCCACGTACTAAGATTACCCTATTATTTTGCACGTAGTAACTTATTTCCCGATTTTTCACAGAAAATGGAAAGCGGGACGACCAGGAAAGGCCGTCCCGCTCTGGGTGTTCTGAGCTGCAAAAGGGTTTGCAGCAAAGTTGGACAGATTTACTTCACAAGTACGCGCTTCCGGTTGACAATGTAGATGCCACCACGCTGCAGCTTGCCGGTCTTTCGGCCCGTGAGGTCGAAGATTTCAGCCTTGCTGTCGGCAGTGAGCGTGTTGATGCCAACAGGACTGAAGACATCCTCCAGAACGGCAAGAGCCTCGGTAGCATCGAAGTCTGCTGCCTCAATCAGGTAGTACTGGTTACCTGCATCAGCGGTCATCCATGAATTGATGACGTAGCCATAAGGATCGTTACCGTTCGTGTTGAGACCACAATTCGTACCTTCAATGGTGAAGTATGAGAAGAAGTAAGGATCAGTCTTTGCCTCCATGATAATGGCATCTTCATAACCATTCACAGGTTCGTCGGCCAATGCACCGGTATTTGTCACGAACTTCTTGTCGGCCACACTATAGATAAAGTAGTAGCCCTGGTAGTTGATGACAGCAAAGTTGGCGGGCTCAGCCTGGGTCAAGCTGCTGTGAGCCGTAGAAGCCAGATAGTCGTCCTTGGTGAGGAAAGCACCGCGGTCGCAACGGATGGTGTAGGCCTTTGCATTGCTCAGGTCAGCCAGGGAGTGAACGACCCCTGCCTTGAAGGTGCGTACAACTGTAATGGTACAGTCTTCATCACCAATGGTTCCCAGGGCTTCGTAATCGTAAATGAATCCTGAAATCAGGTCGGCAGGAATACTGATAGTGCTGTTGGCCACCTGCTTCTTGGTCACGGAAGTAACCTCTGTCGTGCCATCAGCCTCTACGAGAGCATAGGTGACATTGATGGGAACGACGGTTTCCAGCTGCCAAGCGTAAGTGAGATCGTAGGTGTACTGTGGAGTAGGAGCCTCTTCAACGACAAATGTCCAGAAAGTCCTGCCTGCATCGTTCCAGCTGGTGGTGCCATCGGGCACATTGCAGGAGCGGATGGCGTACTTGCCTTCTTCGTTCAGGAAGAGCACCTGAGCTTCCCAGTCGTTGCGGGTATTGGTGGTGGTAGCGAACGCACCCGGTGTCAGGTTGGCAACATTATCCTTGAGCGGAGGATTGGTGAATCGCTTCGAACCGCTGTCAATCTTGTAGCCATATTCCTTATAGGCTCCGCCCGTCACTTTCGTGATGGTGAAGATACCACCGTCGTCAGCGGCGCTTGTCAGCGAGCCATCGACGGTCACATAATATTTCTGACCCTCTACCTCGGTGAAGATGCGGTAGTTGGCACCATCTTCTACAGCAGCGAGAGCGTCCTCGTAAGCCTTCTGCACGGGATCCACGGGAAGTACATCAGGCAGAGCTTTATCGGCATCAGCGTTGCCAAGTCGATAGAGCTGCCATGCACCGATGGGGCAGTAGTCGCTGGGCAGGCCTGCATTCTTCGAGAGGCCGATGGTCACGCTTCCGTCCTCAAAGACATTGAAGAGCACCTCGTTGGTGTACTCGCCAGCGATATACCATGCACGTGATTCAGCAGCGCTGTTGGGCACGAACTTGCCGTTGTCCAGCGTAGTGGTGCCTTCGCCGTATGCCACGTCGGTGGCGCCCTCAGAGAGGTTCATGACCTTGCGGGAGTAGGTGTCGTTGGCGACAGCAGCATACACGGTCAGTTCCTTCTCGAGCTCGGTGCCGGCGGCAATCTTGGCTTTCTCGTCATCTAAGCTACCTGCGCGGTAGAAGGCGTTGACGGTGAGCTTGTAGAGACCTGCGGGGACATTCTCAATGGTCTGAGAGACCTCGAAGGCAGCGTTGCCGCTGTAAGTAATCAGGTTCATGGGAGCCTCATACTCACGAGCCTTGAAGCCGTTCTCGCTGTAGGTCCAGCCATCGTAGCCGTTCTCCAAATAAGCAGGATTCTTGATGAGACTTGTCATATCCTCGGGTTCTGTCTTGACGTACTCGGCAATCGTCCAGAGGGACTTGTCGCTAATGCCCTTGTCGGCATAGCAAGCAGAGCCGGCACCGGTGTTGTCAACACCAATATGCTGAGCCGTATTGCTGGCCTTGGCAATGTGGTAATAGCCATCCTGAAGGGTGACAATCCATGTATAGGGTTCGCTGGCGACACCCATTGTCCAGGCGTTGCTACCCGTGTTGGCCACATAATAAGTTCCATCGGTGATGGCATAACCACCCTCTACGGCCACGAACTTCAGAGGTGCAGGCTCTTCAGCCAGCTTGGTGCCCTCATTGAGAGTCATGTACATACCGCCATCCTTCAGCTGGAGGGAGTACTCCTCCTCGGCATCGGGAGCATTCACGGCAGCAGCGTATGTAGCCACAGCTTCCTGCAGGGCGGCAATGGCAGTCCTCAGCTGCTCTTCGGTAGCTTCTTCATTATCAGAAATTTCCTGCTGGGTTGCAACCACACCAGCGAAGGAGTCAAAGGCGGTCTCAGGCTTCTGGAACAGTTGGTCGCCCACGTTGGCCTTGGCATCCACAGTCGCCTGGGCATCAATAAGTGCGTCGGCCAGTTCCTTGTGAAGTGCCACAGTCGGTGCAATGGTCTTTATGGCCACGCAATCAATGAAGAGGTGGGGAGCTGCGCCGGAACCGGAACCGTTCTGAATACCAAGAGAGAGCTGACCGAAGGTCTTCTTCTCTAAGGTGAAGGCGATAACCTCGGTTGTCCATTCACCAACAGGATACTTTGTTGTCTTGGCCAGATATTCTGTACCATCCTCAGCGATGAAGCCAATGAGGTTCTTCGTCAACCCATTGGTACCAGCCGTGTTCATGATGACGACCTCCAGTTCATAACTGCCCTCTTCGAGGACAATGTCTTGCGTGTACTGGACAATGGCGTTATTACCGCCCCAGACAGATACCAGACCCAGAGCCTTCGTGCTGGAAGAACCCTCGGGAGCTGCTGTAGGAGCCTTGTAATCCTTGCCACCTAACCAGGCGTCAGAGCCATATTCAAATACACCACCAGCCTTCTGGTCAAGTACGCCGCGGTCAGAGCCTTCATAGATGTTGTCAGTCTCATTCAGTACGTTCCAGCCGTCGACGGGCTGTGCACCGAAATGCACCGTGCCATTATTGTTCATATCCTTGGCGTAGGTACAAATACCGTCGGTGATGGGCTCTGTTGCCTCGAAGTCGAGGTTGGTTGTCTCGTAGCTCAGTTCCACGATATCCTCAACAGCGGTGGGATAGATCTGCAGCGTGGAGTTGTAGATGGTAACCAGACCGGCCACAGCGTATGCTGAGCTTGCAGAGATGGAGAGATTCACCTTGAAATTATTGCGGAGCACGAAGCTGGCACCAGCGGCTGTGAAGTTGTAGTTGCTCTTGGCATCTCCCTCAGCGTCTGCCTCGAAGACCGCATTCTTGAGAACCACATACTGGCTGACATACTTCAAAGGATTGGCTGCGAGGTCAGCAGCGCTGACAGCCTTTGCGGTAACAGCATTGTCGTTGGAGAGGACTTCGACATCTATCGTGGGATTAGCCACTTCGGGCAGGCCGTTGTAGAGGTAGAGCTGTCCCTGGACATAGCCGGAAATCTTGTCGCCCACGGTCAAGCCGGAGTTGCCATAGATGAGCATGCCGCCCGTGGCATCCTGGATATAGGCGTTCTGTCCGCTGACGAAGGTAACGAGGGCTTCGTTGATGGCCACGCGGGATACGATGCGGTCTGCGGTAGCTGCCTCGTTGGCAGCAGCAAAGGTAGCATACTGCGGACCCATCGTCAGGGTCACCTTCGTCTCCCCACTGACGTCCTCACCTTTCTGGGCGTAAGCCACGATTTCCGTGGTCTCGCTGACCGTGAAGGGAGCTGTGTACGCCGTAGCCTCGCCCCCATTCAGCGTATAGAAGATGGTGGCATCTTCCTCTGCGGTGATGGTCACCGTCTGCTCAGAGAAATAGGTTCCTGTTGCGGGGGTGATGACGGGTTTCTGGACGGAAGGTGTTTCCGAAGCGGTGTAGGTCACAACGATTTCCGTGGCACGCACCTGATTTGTGGAAGCGGTGAAGACCAGTTCTTCTGCATTACCGCTCCAAGTGCCTACATAGCCTTCAAAAGAATAGCCTTCAACACCAGTCAGGCAACCCGGGCCATACTGATTTTCGCCTTCTGCCGTACACGTGAGTTGGATATTTGTAATGTTACCTACGGTGGAAGTGATGGTCAGGGTCTGGTTCTTGTAAATGCGATATTGCCCGTCGTTGGTGCCGAGGATTCCATTCGATACGGCAATGGTGATGCCGTCCTTTGTAACCTCCTGGGCACTTGCGGAGGTGCTGCCACTTTTGTCAGTATCAGCACTGAACGTGACCTCTTCTGCCCACAGGTTAGTACCCATAAAGGCAAAGAAGGCCACGAGCATCAGTTTCAGAGTTGAGTAAATTCGATTCATTAAAGTTCTTGTTAGATGGCTGTTCTGCACCTTGGCTTGTCACGATGCAGGGTAAAGTGAAAGATGGTGTTCGATGCTGCAGCCGCAAGCCGATTGTCTGCCTTCCAGTCTCAGTGGTAAGGCCAGCTGCAGCAGTTGTCTTGCTTGATTGTTTCTTTTTGTTAGTTAGTTACAATGTTTTAGTTAGTTAATAAATGATTAGTAATCTCAGAGATAAGTAGGTATTCATAAGTTGTTTTTATGTTCTTATGAATACCTACTTATCAATTGGGAATCAGCGTCCGCCACGCTGGCTATTGCCACGGGTGGAACCCGAACGGTCGGACGTGTTGGAACTGCGTGAGCTGCCCGTGGATGTTTCCTGAGAACGGGTACTGCCGCCAGAGGGATTGGTGTTCATGGTACCCTGCGAACGGGAACCGCCGTTGTCGGCACGTCCACGTGTGCTGCCGCTGTTATTGTTCCCGCCACGACCTGCGTTGCCATTGGTCACGCTTCCACCATTGCCGCTATGCGCGGGAGTACCGATGGAGTAGCTGGGCTGGTTCTTGTTGCCCGAAGGACGACCACTGCCCTGAGGAGCTGGTGCAGAACTGCCATAGTGCTGGGGGCCACTCTGATGTTCGGGCTGATGGAAGTTGCGGTTTTTGTAGAAACTTTCATGACCGCTGTTGTGGCCTCCACGATAGGAGCCATAGATGGAAGGACGTTCGTAGTAGTAGAAATGGTGGTTCGTATAGCGGTTGCGCAGGGAGAGGGAGAAGTGGTGACCGCCAGTCCACATCATGGGCCGATAGAAGTCCACAATCTGCGTGTAACGTTCCCATTGCCAGGGAGCGAGGACATAGCGTAGGTCAGCATTCCTACGCATCCAGAAGACACCATCTACATCTGAATAGGAGTTCAATCCGAGCAGGTAGTCGAGATTGATTTCATAGACAGCCTCGTACTGCGAGAGGCTGAGGTTGAGTTCGTATGCCATTTTGTCGGAAAGGAAGAGCGCTTCCTTGCGAGCCTTGGAGAAGCTCATGGCTGAGGCCGAGGCGGCTATCGTCACCATCAGAACCAGGGACATCATTAAACGTTTCATATCGCACTGTGTTTTTTGAAGGGTTAAACAATAGAGTAACTGATAGGGTTAAACAGGATGTTTTTTTGCCCTTGAAAAGGACTTTTTCCTTGTTTTCTGCTGCAAAGAAACACATTTTTCACGACATGACAAAAGAAAAAGCCCGATTTCGTGGCGGAAAAACCCTAAAGCGAATAGGAAAACCGATTATTCGAGAAGCCAGCCATGTCAAAAACGCATTGTCGGGAGCTCCAATACGGAGTTCCCGACAATATAATAAGGTTTGCGCGTATGTGCGCGTGAGGGGGAAAGGATTATTCCTCGCCCTTCTCCATTTTAGCTTTCAGGGCAGCCAGTGCATCGATGTCGCCGAGGGTGGTGCTGGCGGTCTGGTTCTGAATCACAGGCTGTTCCTCACGTGCCTTGGCGGGACGCTTCTGTGCAGAACGCTCAGCCTTGCGTGCTTCGCGAGCTTCGCGGCGAGCCTCGTCTTCATAGATGCGGCTGTGGCTGAGGATGATGCGCTTGCTTTCCTTGTTGAATTCGATGACCTTGAAGGGGAGTTTCTCGCCCAGCTGAGCCTGACTGCCATCCTCCTTGACGAGGTGCTTGGGAGTGGCAAAGCCTTCAACACCGTACTCGAGTTGGATGACAGCACCCTTGTCGAGCATCTCGGTGATGGTTCCTTCGTGAACGCTGTCTACGGTGAAGACGCTCTCGAAGACATCCCAAGGATTATCCTCTAATTGCTTGTGGCCGAGGCTGAGGCGACGGTTGTCCTTGTCGATTTCGAGGACAACGACCTCGATGTTCTCACCAATCTTGGTGAACTCGCTGGGGTGCTTGACCTTCTTCGTCCAGCTGAGGTCGCTGATGTGGATGAGACCATCAACACCTTCTTCAATCTCCACGAAGACACCGAAGTTGGTGAAGTTGCGTACGCGTGCGGTGTGCTTGCTGCCGACGGGATAACGTTGTTCGATGCTCTCCCAGGGATCTTCCTTGAGCTGCTTGATGCCGAGCGACATCTTGCGCTCCTCGCGGTCGAGGGTCAGGATGACGGCTTCTACCTCGTCGCCCACCTTCATGAAGTCCTGAGCGCTGCGCAGGTGCTGGCTCCAGGACATCTCGCTGACGTGGATGAGACCTTCGACACCGGGTGCAACCTCGATGAATGCGCCGTAGTCAGCCATGACGACGACCTTGCCCTTGACGTGGTCACCCACTTTGAGATCTGCATCCAGTGCATCCCAGGGATGGGGAGTGAGCTGCTTCAGGCCGAGAGCGATGCGCTTCTTCTCCTCGTCGAAGTCCAGGATAACGACGTTGAGCTTCTGGTCGAGTTCCACAACCTCGTGGGGATCGCTGACACGGCCCCAGCTGAGGTCGGTGATGTGTACGAGACCGTCGACACCACCCAGGTCGATGAACACGCCGTAGGAAGTGATGTTCTTGACGGTACCCTCGAGTACCTGACCCTTCTCCAGCTTGGAGATGATCTCCTTCTTCTGAGCCTCAAGCTCTGCCTCGATGAGAGCCTTGTGGCTGACAACGACGTTGCGGTATTCCTGATTGATTTTCACAATCTTGAATTCCATGGTCTTGCCGACGAACACATCGTAGTCGCGGATGGGCTTGACATCAATCTGGCTTCCGGGCAGGAATGCCTCAATACCGAAGACATCGACAATCATACCGCCCTTCGTGCGGCACTTGACGAAGCCCTTGATGATTTCCTCGTTCTCCAGAGCGGCGTTGACGCGCTCCCAGCTCTTGGTGGCGCGAGCCTTCTTGTGAGAGAGGATGAGTTGACCTTTCTTGTCTTCTTGATTCTCGATGTACACCTCCACGGTGTCACCTACTGCGATATCCGGATTGTAGCGGAACTCGCTGATGGGAATGATACCGTCGCTCTTGTAGCCGATGTTGACAACAACTTCGCGCTTGTTGACGGAAATAACGGTGCCTTCCACCACGTCGTGGTCGTTTACACCTGTGAGGCTCTTTTCGTAAGCTTCTTCCTGTTGTGCCAGACTCTGTTCAGTCTGAGCGGAACCCTTCTCGTAACCTTCCCAGTCGAAGTCCTCGAGGGGCTGAATGTTTGTTAAGTTAGACATAGAGTTAATTAAAAAATGAATAAAAAATTTACTGGTTAGACTTTATGTTGTTTTGAAAGTCGGCCGCAAAGGTACAAAAAAGTTTAGTGTTTTTCCGCTAACTAACGCCTCTTTTTTACTTTTTTCCCTCTTTTTCCGTTCTTTTTGCTTCTAAAAGAGCTGAAATGGAACAGAAAAGGTCAAAGATTCCATACATCTTCGTGCCATCGAATTTCGGGAGGGAGGTCTGGTGTCTGGCTGACAACGGCAATGGCGGAGTAACGAACAGGCATCAGCGAAGGATGCTGGAGTTTCCAAGCCATCATGGCTCCCCACATGAGGGCTCGTTTCTTCGATGTGATGGCATCTTCGGCATTCCACGTCTCACCGTGGCGGGTTTTCACCTCAACAAAATACAATACGCCAGCCCGCTGTGCAATGATATCTATTTCCTTCCGCTCATGACGCCAGTTGCGCGCAAGAATCTCAAAACCGTGCTCCTGCATGTAGTTTGCCGCCACATCCTCTCCCCATTTCCCGAATTCATTATGGCGAGCCATGATTGATTTACCTGCTTTTTACAATTAATTGAGATGTTTTTAGTACACAGATACGCGGAGACACAGAGAGAATTTTATATTTTTCATTCTTAACTTCGTTGACTTTTGATTCCCGAGCTTTGCTCGCCTACCCGTAGCCTTTCACGACTCGGCCATTTCAAGCAAGCTTGATGGCGCTCGCTGTTTCAAAAGTTCATTTTTTCATTTTTCATTCTTCAAATCCCTCCCAGTATCTGTTCTGCATGTTCCTTGGTCTTCACTTGCTTACCAGCGAAGATCTGTTCGATGATGCCCTCTTCGTTGATAACGAAGGTGGTGCGGATAGTACCCATTGTCTTTTTGCCGTACATCGATTTCTCGCCCCATGCACCCATGGCCTCCAACAGCTCATGGTTGACATCGGCTATCAGCGGAAACGGAAGTTCGTATTTCTCCTTGAATTTTACGTGTGAGGCAGCTGAGTCCTTGCTCACGCCTACCACCTCGTAGCCCGCGCCTTGCAGCTCCCCATAATGGTCTCGCAAATTGCAGGCCTCTGCCGTACAGCCGCTCGTATTGTCCTTCGGATAGAAGTACAGCACCAACTTACGGCCCTGATAGTCACTCAGACGGATGTCCCGTCCCTGTTCGTCCTTGCCCAGAATCTCGGGCGCCTTATCTCCAATGTTCATAATAATAATACTTAGTTCTTTTTTCAAAAAATCATCAATCCAGCGTCGGATTTTTCTCAAACAGGAAGCCGTTCACCTGTATCCAGAGTGCATGGGGCATAGATATAGGTGAGAAATCACGATACTTCCACCTTGCTCGCAAAGTGCTTCTTGCGAGTGCGAGCTTTCCTTTCACGCCATGAGGTGTCTCGTGCAAATCAAGTGGGGTCCATACGTCAGCCAGCATCTTCTTATCCATTGCTGTTAAATCATCCTCAACCATTTCTCCCAGCAGGTACCTTCCAAGTCTGAGGAAACTATCATAGAAGCGTCTGAAACCGAATTGATTGATAAGTACCTCTAAATCGGCCCACGCAATCTCCTCTTCATGCTTTTTCTTGAACATCATCCAGTCCAGCACATATCGCCAGGTCAGTCCTTCATGTAAAAAATGAGTATAAGCATGTTCTATTAAGAACAATGCCGATACCATCACGGGGGGCCTAAACAACCATGTCCCCTCAAATCTCTGTAATGCCGTATCTGCGTGCATCCATGATTGAAGGAGCTGTTCCAGGGCTTTTAATCTCTTATTTCCTCGGAAAGGAACCATAAATCTATGGTTCTCTACCATAAGTTTCGGAAGATAAAAAGTGCTGTTCTTATAATGGTCCGTTTCAATCTTATAACCCTTGGATTTAATAATCTCGTTACCCCGGTTCCATGCATCAAACTTCTCTCCTTCGGGCAGTAGATAACAATCTAAATCCACACTTACCCTGTGTTCTGGTCTTGGGTAACACTCAGCTACCACATCACCTTTCAATACATACGTCCGAATAGAGTTCTTATGGAACAAAAGAGCCATACTTTTTGCAACCTTTTGTTGATAACCGTTGCGGGCCTCTTCCTTCATCAAAAAGCTGATCCATTTCACGATCATCTTTTGCGGAGGTCGATTGTCTTCTGGTAATTTATCAACTCCATCTATTACAATGCCCACAAGCCCTTGCTCCTTTGCCAGGGTTTCTAAAGAGTCCCAGTCTATGTTATTGGACAAGACACCTTCTTGATACCCTAATCCCATTCGGACTATAGAAAGAAAGGCATATTTGGTATCCTTCGTCAGCATGCTTGATTATCGCTTGGTGATTTTGTCATCATTTGCTATTTATCTGCAAAGGTATGTATTTTCCGTGTATTCTCGCAAGTGAAACGACGATGTTGGCACGCCTTTTAATGTTTATTAACAGGTTTTTAGCATTCAGTAGATTTTTAAACGGAGACTATGGTAACGTTCGCGTCCAATACCCGCACGGAGATTCGACATACGGTTGTTCCTTTTTGGAACTTTTTCAGTTGAGGCTGAATTTTGCAGTTTTATGCAGTTTCTGGATGTAAAAACTTGCAATTTTGTGCAGTTTGTGCATCGAAATTTGCAGTTTGGTGCAGTTTGTTGGTCAAAAAAATGCAATTTTGTGCAGTTGTCGCAATCTCACCCTTGTCATGATGAGTGGTGAGGAAGGCAATCTCCAGATTGGAGACTATACCATCCATCGTGTCCTCGCCAACCATTGGCCCCTGAATATCCCATAGCTTCCCCTCCCGCGCGTTATGCTATAAATCGTTGAGGTCAAACCATTTTCAGGTAAGGCGCCGAATCAACTCAAGGAGATGACTAATTTCCAATCGCACCATTGAATTTTTGCCAAATGCCTATACTTTAGAATATAATCTAATACAAACTGCCTATGTTTTAGAAAGATTTTTCTTAATTTCTGCCTATGCTTTAGAATTTATATGTATCTTTGCACCACAAATAAATAATTATAGTTTATGCTATGTACGAAAGAGAATTGACAACCCTGTTATTCTAGTACCCAGATTCATGAGGCCATGGACTGTCTCCAGCGTGCCTATATCTTATCTTTGGACTATCCTATTACTTCATCCGACGTTCCTGCCATCCCTTCCAAACGACGCGCTCCGAAGCTGATAATGGTTGATAGTGGTATCACCAATTTTGTTGCAGGCATTCAGATTGAATATCTTCAGAACAAAGAGCTGCTCGATACTTGGCGAGGTCGTGCCGCAGAACAGATTGTAGCCCAAGAG
>JAFXTO010000024.1 GCA_017535725.1 Bacteroidaceae bacterium | reverse complement strand
TTATATATAATATATATAATAATATATAGTAAATGATTCTTCTCTCTTTTTCATCCTCACTCCACCCCCCTCACCATCCTCTCTCAACCCCTCTCCATCCAACCTCCATCGCACCTCCCCCACCCACAACAGCAACATACAAAAACCACCCATGTTACTGTGTTACTGTGTTACTGCGTCAAGCCTGTTGTACTTCACCTTCTCCTCCTCGTCCTTTCGTATTCTCTCTCACGTCCTTTCGTTTTTGCTCAAATGTATATACGTTCGCGTGCGGACGCCCAAGGCCCCCTCGTTATTTCTTTTTCGGGAATCGTCGTGCCCAGCCTTCTTCGCTGAAGTCGGGTTCTGCATCGTGGAAGGGACGGTCGTCGTGCTGGAAGAATTGGCGCCAGTTGTTTTTCTTCTGTCCTTTGTCCTTGCGGCTGGTCAGTTTCGTACGATCCTTGCGGCTGGCTTGCTTCTCCTGCCCACGCTCCTTGCGGGCGTTCTTCTTGCCTCCTGCGGCTTGTGATTTCTCGTAGCGGCGCTGGGCGCGGGATTTCGGGGCACCGTCGGTGGGTGATGGTTCGGCCAAATCGACTCCTACGTGGCGCCCTTTGTGTTGCAAGCTTTGCATGGACTGGAGGACGCGCTTGGCCTCGGATTCGGGTACCTCGAAGAAGGAGAAGCGGGGACGGAGGTCGATGCGTCCTACCTCCACTTTGGCACCGCTGACATGGCGGTTGATGAAGCCGATGAGCTCACGGGCGTAGAAGCCGTCGGCCTTGCCCAGGGTGATGAAGATGCGGGTGTAGCCTGCTTCCACCTCGTGGTCTCCCCCGCGGCGGTGTACCTTCTTGCCCTCTTTCTCTTTCCCCGTCTTTTCCTTTTTCTCAGCGGCGACTTCCTCGATTTCGGGAGCATTGGCATAGTAGGCAAGGAAGCGTCCGAACTCCCGGCTGACGATGCGCTTGAGGAGGTCTTCCTTGTCTAACCATTCCAGCTTGCGCCGTACTTCCGGCAGGAACTCCTCGATTTCCTCTTCATCCACTTCCACGCGCTCGATGTCGTCGATTACTTTCCAAAGTTGCTTGGAACAGATCTCCTTGGGCGAGGGTAATGTGCCGCGCACGAACTCCTTCTGGATGAGGCGTTCGACCTCGCGGATTCGTCCGCGTTCACGGCTATGGACGATGCAGATGCTGGTGCCCCGCTTGCCGGCACGCCCGGTGCGTCCGCTACGATGTGTGTAGACCTCGCTATCGTCGGGCATACCGTAGTTGATGACGTGGGTGAGGTCGTCGACGTCCAGTCCGCGGGCGGCGACGTCGGTTGCCACGAGGAGTTGGATGCGGTGCTGGCGGAAACGTTGCATGGTGAGGTCACGCTGCTGTTGAGAGAGGTCTCCGTGGAGGGCGTCGGCGTTGTAGCCATCGCGGATGAGCAGGTCTGCAATCTCCTGTGTCTCTAGTCGGGTGCGGCAGAAAATGATGGCGTAGATTTTAGGGTAGTAGTCAACCACGCGCTTGAGGGCAAGGTACTTGTCGCTCGCGCGTACCATATAATATACGTGGTTGACATTTTCGGCACCCTCATTGCGGCTACCGACGATGACCTGGCGGGCGTCGTGGAGGTAGTTCTGGGCAATGCGCTCAATCTCGCGGCTCATGGTGGCGGAGAAGAGGAGGGTGCGATGGTCGGCGGGCACGCCCTCGAGGATGGCATCAATGCTCTCGGAGAATCCCATGGACAGCATCTCGTCCGCCTCGTCGAGGATGACCGTGTGAACCTGCTCCAGATGGGCTGCTCCACGGTTCATGAGGTCAATGAGTCGTCCGGGGGTGGCCACAATGATGTGTACGCCCTGGCGCAGGGCACGAATCTGAGGCACGATGTCCGTGCCGCCGTAGACAGGAAGGATGCGAACCTCGGGCAAGTACTTGGAGAAGGATTCGAGGTCGTCGGCAATCTGGAGACAGAGCTCGCGGGTAGGGGAGAGGATAATGCCTTTCGTCTGTACCTGCTCATCAGGTTCAGACAGGAACAATTGCAGCAGGGGCAGGCCGTAGGCGGCCGTCTTGCCCGTTCCGGTCTGTGCCAGCGCCACCAGGTCTTGTGTGGTTTCGAGTTGATGGGGGATAACGGCTTCCTGTACGGGCATGGGATTTTCGAAGCCGAGTTCTTGGATGGCGCGGAGAAGGGGCTCGCAGACGCCGAGGTCTTGGAATGTCATAAATAGGCGGGCATACGAGGCGTATGCCCCAACAGATTTAATGTGAATGAAAGATGCGAATGAACAGAAAAGAGAGAGCCGCTGTGGCTCTCTCTTTCGGTGCGCGCTTCAGGATGGGCTTGAACCAACGACCCCCTGATTAACAGTCAGGTGCTCTAACCAACTGAGCTACTGAAGCAGTGCTCTTCCGGGAATTGGCGCTTCAGGATGGGCTTGAACCAACGACCCCCTGATTAACAGTCAGGTGCTCTAACCAACTGAGCTACTGAAGCAGTCTTTTGCTCTCCTTTTTGAGAAGAAATGGGCGAAAACGAGGGCGAAATGCACGTTTTATCGCTTTTTTCTCGGAATTGCGGGGCAAAAGTAGTGCTTTTCTCGAAATAAAACAATACTTTTGCAGAAAAATTTGCGAAAGATGACAAAAATAATAGGAATTGGCAATGCTTTAGTGGACATTTTGGTTCATTTGGAGGACGAAACGCACTTGAATGCGCTCCATCTTCCCAAGGGCGGCATGGCGCATGTCGACCGTCGCCGTTACGAAGAATTAGCCGCCGTCATCAGCACACTTCCCCATGAGATAGCCACCGGCGGAAGTGCTGCCAATACCATACATGCCCTGGCACTGATGGGTGACAAGGTTGGACTGGTAGGCACGGTAGGCAATGACGAGCTGGGCACTTTCTTTGTGCGTCAAGCCCATGAACGCGGCATCGAAGCACGCCTTGCGGTGAGCGCCGAGGGCGACACGGGCGTGGCCACCACCTTCATCTCGGCAGATGGTGAACGCACCTTTGCCACCTACCTTGGCGTGGCTCCCCAGATAATGTTCAATCCCGACGCCGCATTCATCGGTGAGGACGCCATCCTCCATGTGGAGGGCTATCTGGTGCAGGACCATGACTTCATCGAGCAGGTGATGCAGAGCGCCAAGGCCGCAGGGATGCGCATCAGCTATGACCTCGCCTCGTGGAACATCGTACAGGCGGATCATGACTTTGTCCACCACCTCGTAAAGGAATACGTGGACATTGTCTTTGCGAACGAGGAGGAGGCTGCTGCCTTCTGTGGAAACAATGACCCCGAAGAGGCTCTCAGACAACTGGCGGCATTGACCCGGGTAGCTATCGTGAAGGTGGGCAAGCGAGGTGCGATGTCCCTGTGCGGAACGGAGCGCCACCAGGTGGCCGGCAAGGTCGTACGGGCGGTGGACACCACCGGCGCCGGCGATTTCTTTGCCGCAGGGTTCCTCCATGGGCTTGTACATGGTTGGCCGATGCAGCAATGTCTGGAACTCGGCAATAGTACCGCGGCAGAGGTCGTTCAGGTCATTGGCACCCAAGTCTCGCCTGAGCGCTTACGCGCGAACCTTAATATAAATGGATAGTCAGGAAATATAAATCAATAGTTAGGAAGTCCTAATGGAGTCTTCGGACAACTTAGGATTATAAGGGAAATATAGAAGAAAGAAATGAAAATGAAATTTCAGACAATGCTGTTCTGCCTCACCTTGGCATTGACAAGTGCTGCTCAGGAGGCTCAGCAGAAGAAGGGGCAGAGCGGCTTCGACGTCTCGCGCAACCTCGAGGTCTTCGCGGACATCTACCGCCATTTGGACATGTTCTACGTAGACTCCCTCTCTGCTGATACCGCCATCTACTGGGCTATCAATGGTATGCTGGCCGAAATAGACCCCTACACCGTTTACTATCCCAATGATGACCAGGAGGATCTGCGGCGCATGGCCACCGGACGCTATGCGGGTATTGGTGCTCTCATCCGTCCTTACAAGAAGCTGGACCGCTGTGTCGTCGAGGAACCCTATGAGAAGTGCCCTGCACAAGAGGCTGGCGTGTGTGCCGGTGACATTATCATCAGCATCGACGGCCGTGATATCAAGGGATGGCCCACGACCAAGGTCAGCGAGAATTTGCGTGGCGAAGCAGGCACCACCTTTGAACTTGTGGTACAACGACCGGGCGAGAGTGACCGACGAACCTTCAAGATTACACGTCGGCAAATCCAGCTGCCCTGCCTGCCTTGGTATGGAATCGTTGACGCGGACACCCACACCGGCTATCTCCTATTGACGGAGTTCACGGATCAAAGCGCCCGCGAGGTGCGCCATGCCATCCTCGACATGAAGCAACAGGGAATGCAGCGGTTGGTGCTCGACCTGCGCGACAACGGAGGTGGAGCGGTCAGTGAGGCCGTGGAAATCGTGGGGTTCTTTGTGCCGCGAGGAAGCTTGGTCGTGGAGACCAAAGGCAAAGTGCCCTCTACGTGTCATGAATATCGTACTCCAGCCGAACCGCTTGACACGATTATGCCCGTGGCGGTCCTCGTCAACTCCAATACCGCCTCCGCCGCAGAAATCGTGAGCGGAGCCCTGCAAGACCTGGATCGTGCTGTGATTCTCGGCCAGCGCACCTACGGCAAGGGACTTGTGCAGGGGGTGCGGGAAGTGTCGTACCGCGGTCAGTTGAAGATTACCACCGCCCGGTATTACATTCCTTCGGGCCGATGCATTCAGGCCTACGACTACCGTCACCGCACGGCCGATGGTGCCGCCACGACGTTGCCCGATAGCCTCACCCACGAGTTCCGCACCCGTCTGGGCCGTCCTGTTCGCGATGGCGGAGGTATCCTGCCCGATAGCATTCTCACCGTAGATTCCGTGCCCACCATGGTGTATGACCTCTACAACTCCGACGCCTTCTTTGACTACGTCACCTCGTACGTTGTCTCTCATCCCACTCCTCCCTCGCCTGAAGCATTCAGCCTGAGTGACGATGACTACCAAGTCTTCTCGGACAGCATCGCCGCCAGCGGCTTCACCTACAACGGGCGCACCGCTGCTGCCCTGAGCCAGTTGCGCCAGTTCGCCCGCTTCGAAGGCCGATTAGAAGAGGCCGCCGCAGAGTTCGATGCCTTGGAACGGAAACTCAAGGAGAATGACCTCCCTACAGACCTGAAGCGGTTCCGACACCACATCCAACCTTATTTGGAGACAGAAATCATCAGCCGCTACCACTACCAGCAAGGCGCACTACACCACCAGATGTTGCATGACCCGGGAGTGAGGAAGGCTATAGAAACCCTAAACAACCATTAGCCCAGCCCATTAACCCCATAAACCCTATTAACCCCATTAGTCCTACAACCCCAAAAAATATATGAGAAAAAGAAAAGCCCAACAAACCAATCAGGCAATCATGCGCGGTGTCATCGCCATGGCGCTCATCGTGCTCGTTGTCTGCTACCTATTTCTGACTCTGGTCGGTTGCTCTCCCGCCGGCGAACGATTCCACGTTCAAGGACGTATCAGCGGTGCAGAGGATTCCATCCTGGTGCTCGAGGCGATGACACTCAACGGAGTGCAGGCGGTGGACTCGGTACGACTAACAGATGCAGGTGACTTCGACTTCGCTATGCTCCCCGATACCAGTTCCGCGCCGGAGTTCTACCGCCTGCGTATCGGTTCACAAGTCATCAACTTCGTCGTCGATTCATTGGAGGAGATCACCGTTCAGGCTCTCATGCAGCAGATGGCATCGGGCTATGAAATCCAGGGTAACGAAGCCTCCCGCACGATGAAGACCATCTCCCTGCTGAACATTCAATTGCAACAGCAGTTCGCCGCCTTGGACAAGGATGCCTCTCTCTCTGCATTAGAGAAAATGGAACGTGCGCGTGTACTTGTGAATGACTACAAGCGAACCCTCAAGCGTGACTTCATCCTCACCGACCCCGCCTCTCCGGCGGCCTATTTCGCCCTGTTCCAAACCGTTGGTGGCCAGATGCTCTTCAACCCCGAGAGCGACAGGGACGACGTGCAGTACTTTGCCGCGGTGGCCACGCAATGGGAACAACTCTACCCTGGAGCACTTCGTACCGAGAATTTGCGTAACATCGCCATGCGAGGAATCCGTAACACCCGCCCGCCACGTCCCATAGAAATACAGATCGATAGCGATAAGGTGCGCGAAATAGGTATCATCGACTTCGGATTCAAGGATATCAGCGGACAGGAGCGGCGCCTCACCGACTACGCACAGAACGTCATCCTACTGGACTTCACGGCCTACAGCCTCCCTGCAAGCCAACAACGCAATATCGAACTGCGCGAACTCTACGCCAAGTACCATAGCCGGGGACTTGAGATATACCAGGTCTCGCTGGACCTCGACGAGCACTATTGGAAGACCATGTGCGACCAGTTGCCCTGGGTCTGCGTCCATTGTCCCGAAGGCTTCGCGAACGACATGGTGCAACTCTATAGCGTTACGGCCATCCCAACTTACTTCCTTATCGGGCGTGGAAGCGAGTTAAAGGCTCGCGGAGAGGACATTCCCAATATTCAAAAGGCCATTGAGCACGAACTTTAGCACTTTTTTGCCAAATTATTTGGTGGGAACAAAAAATAATCCTACCTTTGCACTCGCTAAGGCAAGAAAATGACATTGCGCGAAGGGTTCCGCGACCAGCGGAGTCCTTTTGCTTTTGTCCGCGAAAAGAATTAAAACAGAAAACATTTACAACTAAAACTCAATATGGCTTACATGACCCAGAAGGGCTACGACAAGCTCGTGGCCGAACTCCAACAGCTCGAATCTGTGGAGCGCCCCAAGGCTTCTGCAGCCATCGCCGAAGCCCGTGACAAGGGCGACCTGAGCGAAAATGCAGAATACGATGCAGCCAAGGAAGCACAAGGACTGCTCGAAATGAAGATAACGCAACTGAAGGCTACCATCGCTGATGCAAAAATCATCGACACCAGCAAACTCAGCGCAGACACGGTACAGATTCTGTGTCGAGTAGAGTTGAAGAACGTCAAGAACGGCGCCAAGATGGCATACACCATCGTCAGTGAAACCGAAGCAAATCTCCGCGAAGGGAAAATCAGCGTGAAGACACCTATCGCACAGGGGCTGCTCGGAAAGAAAATAGGTGATGTCGTAGAAATCAAGGTGCCGCAGGGACTCATTCATCTTGAAATCCTGGGTATCAGCTACGAGGAATAAGTGACGTCCAACATTCCGTTAATTGTAAATAGTTAATCGTTATGGCTTCTATTTTCAGTAAGATTGCCGCAGGTGACATCCCCAGCTACTGCTGCGCCCAGAACGATGAGTTCTATGCCTTCCTCGACATCAATCCCCTGGTGAAAGGACACACCCTCGTCATTCCCCGCCGTGAGGTAGACTACATCTTTGACCTCACCGATGAGGAAATCGGACGCATGCACATCTTTGCAGCCCACGTAGCACGTGCCATCAAGACCGTACTGCCATGCGTCAAGGTCGGCGTCGCCGTATTGGGTCTGGAAGTACCCCACGCACACATCCACCTCGTTCCCATGCAGAGCGAGAAAGACATGCTCTTCTCTAATCCCAAACTGCAATTGTCCGCTGAGGAGATGCAGGCCACCGCAGATGCCATACGTCAGGCGTATCAGGCTCAGGAGAACTAAAAGGGAAGTGAACTACGGCATCGGGGATTTTTCTCAGGGAAAAATCCCCGATGTCGTATTGAAGGGGGAAGAGGTTCGGCCGGATAAACCAGCCGAAACGAGGATTTGCTGGGTGATACGCGGGGATGTTGGGCGATGAAGGCGGGGAACTGGTAAAGGCGAGGGCGTTCATTGGATTGCCACACGGTGCCCGGCTATGATGTAGATGCCACGGGGTAGCTGGTGGAGGTCAAGATAGCTGTTACCCACCCGACGTCCAGTGAGGTCGAAGACTGGCTGGCGGCGCTCGGAAGCACTGAGGTCATGGATGCTCTCAGGCGGATTAATGGTGAGGGTGCCTGGGATATATTCGAAGACGTAGTTCTGGGCTTGTCCGCCGCTGAGTCGGATTTCGTATTCACCCCAGGAACTGTCGGCGGTTGCATCGCACTCTGCGATGGGTTGAGCGGTCAAGACCTCTTCTGTTTCCTTGTTCTTGAATCCCATGATGGTGTATTCGAAGGTGGGATTCTCCTCGCCTATCTCGCGGGTGTAAGACTGTCCTGTAACGGTCAGCGTAGCGGGATTCACGTGGTAGACTCCGTTGCGCAACTGCAATCCTTGGGAGGTGATGGAGCCTGCCTCGATGACTATCGGATAGTCGCCCACGGGGGTCGTGGCGGTAATCTCTGTAGAGAGTACGGGAGTGCCGTTGATGGGAGCTCCGCTGACGGTGTAGGTCAGACGGGCATTGTTGTTGCCGTATGTCCTGGAGAGGGTATCGGGAGTGACGGTGGGTACGCCCGTGTACTCCTGAATGGAATAACGGCTCCAGAACTCATCTTGCTGGTAGGCGTTGAGCGCTTCCGCAGGAACGAAGACTGTAATACCCGAGGGAAGTGAGGACGTAGCTGCGTCTACGGGTGTGGCGGACGGGTTCAGGATGGCTAAGTATTTCAGTTTGTTGCATGAGGAGAATGCCTTCTCACCCACTTTCGTCACCTTTGCAGGCAGGTAGAGCGAGATGAGTTGCGAGTTGTTGCGGAAAGCGTTGTCGGGAATCTCCGTCAGTGCGGTGAAGAGTTGCAGTTCCTCCAGACTCAGGATGTTCGTGTGCCCGCGGAAGACTTCTTCCAGATTGGTTATGGCGGCCAGTTCGTCGTAGCTCATCTCGCCATCAATGTCGTAGTCCCAATTGCTGACGCATAGTTGCTTGACGACATCACTATCGAAGCGGACGAAATGGAGTTTCTCACGCAGGGCATCCACGGCGGCAAGAATCTCCTCCTGTGTGGCGTTGAGGTTGTCGTAGACCGTCTGCTCGTCTGTTGCGTCAATGCTACGTTCGTAGGCCAGCTGGAGATAGCGTTTCAGCTGAGCAACTTCCTCGTCGAAACGGCGTGCCTTCTGGACATCTTCCAGACTGACCCACCCCCAGAGGCAGTTGGCCTCGTTGTTCTCGCGCTCGACATCCCAGTACAGACCCTGGGTGGTGCCGCTGACCGCTTTGGTGGTGTGGCTGAGGTCTATTCCCAGATATTGTCCCTCCACATATTCCTTGAAACTCGAAGGTACCTGCATGGTGAAGTAGGGCTGTTCGCCTTCTACGTATTCAAGATTCCAGTAGGCACTGCGGTCGCTCAGCCGGTTGCTGCCGCCATCAACGAAGCAGGTGCGTACGCCTGTGCCCACCTTCGAGTCTTCTTCCGAGCGGAACAGGTTCTTGTTGCTGTTACCCGTCTCCTCGGAGTAGAGGTAGTAGTAAGTCTTGCCGCCTGTTGCGGCACGCTTGAATTGATAGACCATACCCTCCTGTGCGACCACGGCTTGTGTGCCGTAAGCCTCACCACGACTGATGTATTTGCGCATACCTATATTATATACGTATCCGTCTTCGTTGATGTTGAACTGGGAGAATGCCGGCCGCGTGGCGGATCGCATCTCCTTGATGGCTCCAAACTTTTTCCATACAGGAGCTTCGGCATAGAGCTGGCTTGTTCCCTGAGGCACGTAGAGAGTTGCCTTTGAGAGGTCTACGTTTTGGAAGGCATTGTCCTTCAAGCTGATATACTTCGGGTCGGTGACATGAAGTCGCACATTCTCCAGAGCCTTGCAGCTCTGGAAGGCGGCATCTCCGATTTCCGTGATGTAGGCTGGAAGTTCTATTTCCTTCAGGACCGAACAGTTCTGGAAGGCGTTGGAACCGATGGAGATGATGTTTTTTGGAAGTACCATGTTTCCTAACTTGTTACATCCATAGAAGGCTTTGCTGGGAACAGAGGTACAGCCTATGAAGTACTGGAACTCATCGAAGGCGGTCATCTTACTGCTCTGGAATCGCGTGTAGATATCTGGCACACCGCCTATCTCGTAGGATGTCAGCTCGCCGTCTTCGTCAAGATCCCAGTAATTCTGGCAGACCTCGCGCACGGTTTTATCCTCGAAGGTGATGATTCCCAACTTCTTTCGCACACGATCCTGTGCCACCCGCAGTTCTTCCACGGTGGCATCCATCTTGTCGTACACCGCCTTTTCCACATGGACATTGACATTTGCGTCTTCTGCCAAGGCGAGCAAGTTGCCAAGTACCACGGCTGCATCATTGACGGCTACTGCGTCCTCATCGTATTCGATGAACATCCATTGACAGTCCTGAGGATGGTCCGCATAGGAGATATCGGTGTACACGCCAGCAGTTGGCGAGGTGAAGTTCGAGGCATGATTACGGTCAGTTCCCAGGTATTCTCCCTCTACATATCCCTTGGCATCAACAGGGGTCTGCAGGGTGTAGATTCCTTCGTGGACTTGGCGGATGCACCACCAGGCGCTCATGTCGTGGGCCGTGTTACGCGAGGCACTGCCGTTGACAAAGGTTGCCATCACCCCGCGACCCACATCAGAGTTGGAGCTCAGGCGGTAGAAGTAATGGTTGGTACTGCCCGTATCGTCGCTGTAGAGGTAATAGGTGCCTTCGGGCATTGCGTCGGTGTGACCTATTCTGTATCGCATAGGCTCATTGCCGACCACACCTTGTGTCTCGTTCGCTTCGCCTTTGGTGAGGTAGCTATGTGTCCCGATGTTATAGAGGTACACCAGTTTGTCCTCCGTCAGAGGGAGTACCTTGCCACTTGCCATATTACGCTTCGATGTCTTGTTACCGAAGGCGTTCCATGGTTCTGTGGCCGTAAAGTACGCATCCGTACCCTGCGCCACGGTCAGTTGTGCATCTGCAAGATTCACTCCATCGAAGAGTTCTTGGCCCAGCCGCACGGCTTGTGGCTGCAAGCTCTCGAAGGTCACGGCGGAGAGCTTCGTGCAACCAGCGAAGGCACGGTCGCCAATGCTGATCAGTGTCGGAGGTAGGGTCAGTGCCGTCAGTGCCGTACAGTTCTCGAAAGTACGTGCGGCAAGGGCATCCACTCCGTCAGGAAGGTCGATAGCGGCGAGTTTAGTGCATCCTGCGAAGGCTGCTTCGCCGATACTTCTCAGGGTGGCATTGACGTTGACCGTTTTCAGCGCACTACAGCCTTCGAAAGCGCGAGCATTGATGGTTGTTAGATTTTTTGGCAGACGGATGGCTGACAGTGTCGTGCATCCCGCAAAGGCCTCTGTCGGCAGTTCTTTCAAACTCGTGAAGAAGTAGAGCTCGTTGAAGTTGCGCAGCTGCGAGCCCTTGAAGGCATCGCCCAGTTCAGTGACGGCAGCAGCCTCGCCGTAGCTCAGCTTGCCGTTTCCATCGGTATCCCATTTCTCTATGCAGATGGTACGTACGCGGCTGTCGCTGAACGAAATTGCTTTTTCACTCCAGTTGTCCATGTGTATGCCGATGACGGCGGCCTGTCCGCCACTATAGCCACCGTCACTGCCGCCGATGCCCTGCGAACCGGGGTTCAGAGTCGCCAACAGGTAGAAGCCGTCGGGACCTCCGCCACCCCAACCCCAGTTGATGTGGTAGCAGAATTCGCCGTCGTAGCCATCGCAGACAAAGGCATGACCGCCAGAACCGTTGCTGCCACTGAGGTACACGGGATCGCCTTTCGCCAATTGTGCGTAGACGGTCTCGTCGAACTTCTCCTCAGTCATGTCGGAGCGGCTGATATACTTGCAGCTTGAGGTATAACCGAAGTATTTCTGTAATGCGTCGGGCACATCGCTGGAGTAGGCACCACTGCTACCGTTAGAATAACCCATCCTCACGGCTGTACCGCAGTAGCTCATCAACTCTGCTACAGCACGCTTCTGCTGCGGTGTGGAATTGCTGTTGTAAGTAGGCTGCATGTTGTCCCAGTCAATGGGCGAACCAGCGGGATAACCCTTTACATGGAGGTCACCATAGGTCGGATGGGAATTGGTGATGGTGTAGTCGGGGATGTCGTCCAGAAGTTCCTTGGGGGCATTCTCATGATGATAGTACAGGATTTGTGCCATGGCCGTAGCCACGCATCCCGTTACGCTTGTTCCCATTCGGAAGTAATTGGGGCAATAGAGGTTATACGGGTTTCCTTGATTCCACTTTGTCACCATCAGTGCGTCGATAGGGTCGTGCTGCTTCAGTGCTGCCACGGGTAGTTCGCTGGCAGTCAGTCCCTGTTGCTGGACGGCGGCAATTTGCTGTGCACGGTCGTCTAACCATTCCCTCATGTTTTCTGGAAGAATGCTGTAGTCGAAACAGCCCGATTCTGTGTAGCCCAGTACGGCAGGTGTCTGGTCATCGCCGGAGATGATGACAAAGCCTTCGTTCTCACCGCGGTCGAAAACGTAGTAGAGGTTGGTTGCTGTAGGGGGTAGCGTATGGCGTGGAGCCAGACGGGCTCCGCTGGTGACAGGTGTCAATTTCTTGGCTCCACGTTTGTTCTTCAGGAAGGCTGCAGCACGTTGCTGAGCCTGCTGAAGGGAGATGGGTGCGGCGGAAGCCGTGACAACTACCGTCAAAAGTAGGAAGGCGATGCCCAAACGAAGGGTGGAGGGCGTCTGCCAGGGGTTAAGGTTGTTCAGGTTCTTCATCGTAGGATTCATTTTTTTAGATTTATATGTTCATATTAATGTCAGCGATAGGTTCATTTGGATTAGAACATCTGGCGTATGCGGTTGATGGCAGCTATGAGCTTGTCGACTTCTTCGCAGGTATTGTATAAGGCGAAGCTGGCGCGCACGGTACCCTCGATCCCCAGTCGGTGCATTAGGGGTTCGGCACAATGGTGTCCTGTGCGTACTGCAATGCCCAGTCTGTCGAGCAATGTGCCGAGGTCGAGGTGATGGATGTTACCGACCAGGAAGCTGATGACGGCATCGTCCGAGGGAGGGAAGAGGCGCATCCCCGGTATCTGTGATAATTGCTCACGGGCGTACTGTGTGAGCTCCTGCTCGTGCTGCTGAATGGCAGAGAATCCGATGGCACCGACGTAATCCAGTGCGCGTGCCAATCCAGTGGTTGCCACGTAGTCCGGTGTACCAGCCTCAAACTTATAGGGCAGATTGTTGAAGGTGGTGTGCTGGAAGCTGACCTTGCCTATCATTTCGCCACCACCCATATAGGGCGGCATCTGTTCGAGGATCTGTTCCTTGCCGTAGAGAACGCCAATACCTGTAGGACCGTAAATCTTGTGGCCGCTGAAGGCGAGGAAGTCGCAGTCCAGTTCCTGTACGTCGATGGGTAAGTGCGGAGCTGCCTGGGCAGCATCGATGAGGACGGGGACGTTGTGCTGGTGAGCCAGCTGGATGATGTCGCGGACGGGATTGACAGTACCCAGGACGTTGCTGACGTAGGTACAGCTGAGCAGACGTGTCTTGTCTGAGAACAGCGTAGGCAGCACCTCCATGTCCAACCGTCCTTCATCCGTGATGGGACACACCTTAATGATGATACGTGTGCGTGCTTGTAGCAGTTGCCAAGGCACGATATTAGAATGGTGCTCCATTTCCGTCAGGATTACTTCGTCGTCGTCGTGGAGGAAAGCCTGTCCAAAGGAGGATGCCACGAGGTTGATGCTCTCCGTAGTGCCTCGGGTGAAGATCACTTCAGCGGTGCTGCGAGCGTTGATGAAGCGTCGCACGGTCTCGCGGGCCTGTTCATGGAGGTCGGTGGCCTGTTGTGAGAGGTAGTGGACGCCTCGGTGTACGTTGGCGTTCACGTTGAGGTACTCATCCATCATGGCATCGACCACAGCGCGCGGCTTCTGCGTCGTGGCGCCGTTGTCGAGGTAAACGAGCGGATGCCCGTAGACTTCGCGGAAGAGGATGGGGAAATCCGCGCGTATTTTTTGTACGTCTAACATTGAAAGGTTGAATGGGGAAGCCCCCTAACCCCTAAAGGGGGAATAAATGAAAGAATGAAAAATATATGATACTTAATCAAATAATCCTGGTTGTTCGCCTGGCAGAGAATAGCGATTGCGCCCTAAATGTTGATAAGCGAGGTCGGTGGCTTCGCGGCCACGTGGCGTGCGCTTGATGAACCCTTCCTTGATGAGGAATGGTTCGTAGACCTCTTCCACGGTTCCTGGGTCTTCGCCTATAGCGGTGGCGATAGTGCCTATGCCGACCGGTCCTCCCTTGAACTTATCGATGATGGCCAGGAGAATCTTACGGTCGATGAGGTCGAGGCCGTGGCGGTCGATATTCAGGGCTTCGAGGGCATACTGTGCAATGGGCAGGTCGATGCGACCGTTTCCTTTTACCTGAGCGAAGTCACGTACACGGCGCAGTAGTGCATTGGCGATACGTGGTGTGCCCCGTGAGCGCCGCGCTATCTCCACGGCAGCTTCGTAGTCAATGGGCTGATTTAGGATTCCTGCGGAGCGAAGGACGATGCCGCAGAGCGTGTCAGCATCGTAATATTCCAGATGGAGGTTGATACCGAATCGTGCGCGCAGTGGGGCTGTTAGTAGTCCGGAGCGTGTGGTAGCACCGACCAGGGTGAACGGGTTGAGGTCTATCTGTATGCTGCGTGCGCTGGGTCCGCGGTCAATCATGATATCAATGCGGTAGTCCTCCATAGCGGAGTAAAGATATTCCTCCACGACGGGCGACAAGCGATGGATCTCGTCGATGAACAGCACGTCCTGCGGTTCCAGCGAGGTGAGTATTCCAGCGAGGTCGCCGGGCTTGTCAAGCACGGGACCGCTTGTAATCTTGAAGCCCACTCCCAACTCGTTGGCAATGATATTTGAAAGGGTGGTCTTTCCCAGTCCTGGAGGACCATGCAACAGGGTGTGGTCCAGCGGTTCGCCGCGGTATTTGGCAGCCTCGACAAAGACGCTGAGGTTCTGCACCACCTTGTCCTGTCCGGCAAAGTCTGCGAAGTGGAGCGGACGCAGAGCCTGCTCGAAGTCCGCAGGCCCCTCTCCGACTCCCCTCGTGGGGGGGAGGGATGGATGCAGCAAATGATCTATTTCTTGTTCCATGGGAAAATTAGAAAATTAGAAAATAAGAGATGACGGCTCTATAGTCTCACCTCTTCCAGGTTAATCAGTCCATTGACGATGGCGTAAATAGTCAGGCCTGCGGGTGAGTGGATTTGTGTCTTGCGTGCAATATTGCGGCGATGAGTCATCACGGTGTTTGTGGATATGAACATTTTCTCCGCAATCTCCTTATTTGATAGTCCACGCACGACCAGCCGCACTACTTCCTTCTCACGCTCAGAGAGGTCATCGGGATTCATCGGCTCGTCGGTCTTGACCGTCTGCTGAACATCGGCGGGGGACTCGCCCTCCTCGATACGTGTGCGCACATCCATTTCTAAAAGGTGTACTGCCTCGGCAAAGAGGGTGTCTTCGAGATGGCAATGGCTGAAGAGATCTTCCTCCATGATGTAGATATCCATCAGCGTGTCGGCCAGTCGTTGGGTGTCCGAATCGCTGGGATAATACTTGATGATGATGGATTTCAACTCGTGGCTGCTCTTGGCAATACTGGAATGGTTGTCGTGGTGCTTGGCCGCCAGTGTTCGGTACGAAGAGCCGCGTTGGGGCAGACGACCATCGAGCAACTGCTGCACGTAGGTGTGAATATGCTCATTCTCATAGTCCATGTGGCGCTGCACGGCGGCGGCGTACTCGTCATAGAACTTGAGGATGAGGAAGGCCAGCTGGTTCTTGGCAGAACAGTCGATGGCCTCAATCAGTTTGCGGCGGATGGCAGGCAAGCGAAAGTCCACAAAGTATGTATGGGAGCGACGTAGGTAACGCATCAGTTCTGATACACTGACGCGCTCCGCCAACTCCTCAACGGATAGGCGCCCCTCGCTCTGGACGAAATTGACCACAGAGAGGAACGTCATGGTATCGACACCACTGGTCTTACAGGCGGCGTCAATACTCTGGTCGCCAAAGCCCAGAGAGACGCCAAAGCGAGAGATGACCTGCAACAGGCGATAATCATCATGAATGAGGTCGCTCATGTGAGCGGATTCCGTAAAAAGCATCAGCCTTAATGTATAAAAAGATGAGAAGCCCGCCCGCTGCGTGACATACAGGGGCGGGCGTTGGATTATTGAATGCTATGCAAGCAAGCGTCAGCTATCTCTTAATTATTAATAGTCTCTGTAACAAAATCACTACCTCCACGCTTCACGACAAGCTTGGCTCCCTTCTTCAAGACCTGACAACTCTGGCCTGCACTGACAGTTGTCAAGGTGATGGCAGAGGAAATCTGCTTCCTCATAGACTCATCGGTCAGGGTCTCTGTGGTGATTGTGAAGGACTTCGTGGAAGCCTGTGCCTTGTAGCCCAGCTTGTTCAGTTCACTGGCTAAAGCCTGGCTGATAGCGGTCGTGGCATTCGAATAGATACTCAAGTCCTGAGCACTTTGGTCAATGTAATCCCTATATTCCCACGTGAATTCATACGTCTTGGGTCCTTTTTCTTCCTCATCATCCTTACTACTGCAAGCAGCGAGTGCGAAAGGCAGGGCAATGATCATCATTGCTGCCAGCATTTTCCAAAAGTTTTTCATTGTTGTTTTGTTTTTTGAATTAATGGTTTTGTCGCAATTTCGCGGCAAAGGTAGGCATTAATTCGATTTGCTCCAAAGAAAAGCCCGACAAAATCTATAAAAGGCAACGAAAAATCGAATAATTAGCCTTCCCCTACCTAAAAACAATGACTTCATGCACCATCAGAGCTATCTTCATCCCCGTGAACATCTCATCAATTGTGAGTATTTTGTCTGTTTACTCTTGCACACCTCACTCTTTTCCTCTACCTTTGCACCGCAGAATCAAAAAAATTACGTATGAAACGTACATGAGCGACTTCGTTCGCCAAAGGGAATGAAAAAGGGTTGCCCCTTGCACATAGTTGCAGGATTTTAGCTACCTTTGTCGCCACATAACCCCTTAAAGAGCGAATGACATGAGTAAGAACGTAGAGTT
>JAFXTO010000023.1 GCA_017535725.1 Bacteroidaceae bacterium | reverse complement strand
GAGGCGCTGGAGGACTACGACATCGCCTTGCGCCTGGCTCCACAGCAGACGAGCCTCCTGCTGGGGCGTGCCTCACTCTACCTGAAGCTGGGACGCGATGACCGCGCCCGTGCTGACTACGATGCCGTGCTGACTCTGCGCCCTGATCACCCAGAGGCACTCGTCATGCGAGCCTACACCTTCCAGCGCTCGCGCCTCTTCAAGGAAGCGCGTGCCGACTACCAGAAGCTGCTGAGCCTGCAACCAGCCCATGAACAGGCTCTGCTGGGGATGGCGCTGGTGTGCGAGAAGGACCGCCGTCCGCGCGAGGCTATGGAGTTGGTGAACCGTGCCGTGGAACTCTATCCGACGCACGCCGACGGCTATGCCCTCCGTGCCGGCTTCGAGGCAGACCGCAAGCAGTACGAACGTGCAGAAGAGGATTTTGACGAGGCCATCCGTCTCTCGCCCGAAGACCCCAGCCTCTATCTCGCCCGCGCCCAGTTCTTCACCCGGCTGAAGCGCACCAGCGATGCCCGCGAGGACACCCAGCGGGCGGCACGTCTGGGGGCAACGGCAGAGGAAATTGCAGGAGCCCTGGGCATGAAGGCTCAGTAACTCGTCCGTACTTTCCACCTACGTCCGTCCGTTTTTCTATTTACGTCCATACGTGTTTGCAATCACGTCCATACGTGTTTGCGATTACGTCCGTACGTGTTTGCGATTACGTCCGTACGTGTTTGCAATTACGTCCGCACGTGTTTGCAATTACGTCCGCACGTGTTTTTGTCTTACAAGTGAGACAATCCCATTCAGCCTGCTGCATCCCTTTGAGCAGCCTGCTGGATTGTTCTCTACAGCCTGCTGGATCGTTCTCTGCAGCCAACTGGATTTACCGATGTTGCCTGTTGAGTTTTCCGCCAGTCTTTTGTTAGAATCGGTTTGCATGCAAAATAGAATTTGAAAAACTATGCTAACCTTGCTAACCCTACGAATGAAATGGGGATGATTGCAGGAAAAGGACGGAATAATTTAAGGGATTTTAACAAAATTAGCAAGGTTAGCAAGGTTAGCATAGTTTTTGAAATTCTGTTTTGCAAGACGGGACTCATCAGTAATCGTCATTTCTTCGGTTTCCGACTGAAGTTCCAGCCGATGTGAGCCATGACGTAGCTGGGAATACCGCGCTGCCAGGTGCTGCTGATGCCGTCGGAGCCCACGTGCCAGGAGGTGTGGGAGATCTGGCTGAGCAGGTCGTAGCCTGCGAGTTTGGCGGTCAGTTGCCCTTTGAGGAAACTGCGTGAGAGTTGGGCGTTCCAGATGAGATGGTTGGTGTTCAGCGAACTGTCCTCGAATCCTCGGCGATGGTATTCGCGCAAGTCGGTGCTCAGGTGCAGTTCCCAGGGCAGGCGCCAATGGAGGTTCACCCCGTAGCTGATGTCCCAGATGTTCGTGGTCCGATAGGTGGTCATGGGGCTCCACGCACGCTCCCACTCGGCCTGTGCTGTCGTTTCGACGTCGAATCGTTCGTTGAGTTTATAGCGTAGGCTGAATCGTTCGCGGAGGTTCACGCGTCGCGTGGTGGTTTCCTCGCCATTGGCGACGTAGGCTACGTTGTGGCGGAAGATGCGCACGTCGTTTGTCAGTCGCCAGTGGCGTGCGCTGTCGAGGGCGGAGGTGAAGTTCACGCCGCCGTCCCACCACCAGTTGCCGTTGACGTTCTTGGGGCGGTAGGTGTAGGCTCCGGACTGCGAGTCGTAGTCGTAGGTCTGCATGATTTGGCGGAGGGTTACGTCATAGCTGGATCTGAGGCTCAGCGTCTGCTCACGTCGGGGCACTTGGTGAGTGTAGGTGGCTGTGATGAGGTGGCGGCTTGCGTTCTTCAGGTCGGGATTTCCCAGCCGTCGGCTGAGGGGGTTGCTCTCGTCGGTGTAGCCGATGAGCTCTGTGATGTCGGGTGTCTGTGTGGTGTGGCGATAGGTGGCTTGCCAAAAGTTGTGGCGCTTCATGTCGTAGAAGTAGAGCATCGCATAGGGGTTGAAGAGGATGTTCTTCTGCTCAATTTCCGTGTCGATGGGATAGCGCGTGTAGCGTTCGCGCTCGTACTGGCGGGAGATGGGTAAAACGGCGGAGAAGATGACCTGCCGTTTCTCGGGTTCGTAGGCTGAGTATTGCAGATTCAGGGATGCGGCATTGCTGCGTGTCCAGTGGCTGGTCCACAGGCTGTTGAGGCTATCCTGCAGGGCTGCGGTCAGCAAGGGAATCTCGCCCAGCGAAGGCGCCATGGCAGCGAAGACGCTGTCGCGGTCCAGTCGGTAGAGGGGATTTGCGGCAGAGGAGAACTGCTGCGTGTGGGAGTACTGAAAAAGCAGGTGCCATCCTTTTCCCATCGTCAGGTCGTATTGGAGGCTTCCCATCCATGAATGTCCACGGCTGCGGTCGGGTCGGTACTCATTGCGGCGGTCAACCGCGGTTGTGGGGCGGAAGTATTCGAGGTCGTAGTGTTGGTAGGAGTCGCGGCGTGAGTGGTTGAGTCGTGTGTTCAGGTGCAGCCTTAGGGCATCGCCCCACGGCAAGGATTTGATGGCCATCAGGTAGTTCTCGAGCGACCAGTTACGCCCGTCGGTGTAGCTGTCCGTGAGTGTGAGGTTCGTCAGCGTGTCGGAGGTCGCTGTCTCAGAGTTCCCGTTGGTCCAACTGCGTGTGGGGCTGGTGTTGAAGATCGTATTCATCATGAGGTAGAACGGTGCTTTCAGGTTGAAGTAGTTCGTGGCGCTGGCTGTGAAACTCTTGTTGCGGTTGGCGTTCTGGCTGCGTGTGAAGACGTCGCCCGTCTGCAGGTAGGTGGAACTGCTGGTTCGGCTCTCGTTCCTGGTGTCGTTCCATTCCACGCTTGCTCCGACCTCGTCGGCCCACTTACCTTGTCGTTCGTAGCTGTAGTTGGCGTTCAGGATCTTGTGGGTTTGCAGCCCCATCGGCTGGTTCGTGGGAGTCCAGTCACCGTCGCTGCCCGGTCGTCGGTTCTCGTTGACGTTGTTGGCATTTCCGAAGAGGGTGAGGCGGCTGTTGTCTGTGTATCGGAGTCCGAAGGCGCGCGCCATCCATCTCTCGTGGGTGCCTGCTGCCGCCTCGGCGTTGGCGATATATCCTTGGGAGTACTCGCGCTTGAGCTGGACGTCCATCACGAAGTCTTTCTTCTCGGTATCATAGCCCAGATACTCGCTTTCTTGCGTGGATTTGTGGTAGGCCTTCACGTTCTTGACCGTGAAGTAGGGCAGGTTGTCCAGCATCATCTTGTTGTTGCCCTTGAAGAAGTCTTTTCCGTTGAGGGTCAGGTAGTCCACCTTCTCTCCGTTGACGAGTATCTCGCCGTCTTCCTTCAGTTCCACTCCTGGCAGCTGGCGGATGAGGTCGTCCAGCATAGAGCCTTCTGCGAGGTTGAAGGCGGTGGCGTCGTACACCATCGTGTCGCCCTTCCACACCAGTTGGATCTTCGATGCCTTGACCACGAACTCCTCCATCTCTGTTTCCATTGCCACGTCCCTGCCCGTCTTCTTCAGGTAGATGGCCGGCACGTGGAAACTGCTGTTGCGACGAATCCGCTTCAGTTCATAGTCGATGCAGGATGTGGCATAGCCCGGAGCCGCAGCACGGACGATATAGCGAGCTGGGTGTGCAGGGACTCTGAGGCTGTAGCTCTGTCCCCAGACTTGAGTGCCGGAACGGTAAGTGCGCGCGGTGTCGCGAGCGATGACGTTGCTGTCTGTGGTCAGCACCTCAATGAAGGCGCTATCCAAATAAGTCCTTGTGAAGGAGTCGAAGGCCTGTCCGTAGAGTCGCACTTGGCGTACCTCTTTGTCGTCGGCAGGTGCGGCGGACGAGGACATAGTGATGGCTGTGGTGGCTGCTATAGCCATCAGAAAGAACTTGTATTTCATAAGTTTAAGAATGTTTCAGGTCTAATCCTTAAGAGCTTGCTGCGCGAGTATTAGGAACTCTGTTGTGAGGGGGAGGTGCTCTTGATCGATAGTCTGTCTTGCAAGATTTGCAATCTCATCCCTGTATTTCTTGCGTTGATCTTTTCGTAGTAAGTGTCCGTAATCCCTGCAGGTCACGAACAGGGCCGCCGCCGCAGTCACAGCTTCTGATTCTTGCAGGCTGTGGTTATCGATGAGTTTTTGGAAGAGAACCTTCTGAATTTCGATTCGGACAAGGACGTCCTGTTCCGTCTTGATGGATGTAGTATCGGCCCCTGCTATTTTCACATGGTCATACCATTGTCCGTTGTTGTAAACGGCCGATTGTATGTTCTGATTGCCTTTTCCTTTGGCGTAGGTATATATGAGTCTCCCTTTTATTTCCCGTTCGCCGTTGGTGGGCTCTGTCCATTCCACGGCGTAGAGGTGGCGATAGTTCTGATCTTCCTCTGCCGTGTAGCAGGACAGCATCCAATGTTGCATGGAGCTTGTGCCAATCTTCACTTGGTTACTATTGCTGTCGCCTACGCGGCATAGTTGGACGTCGATGGGAATGTCCTTGCCCCCTCGGTGGCTGCGAGTAAGGTAGCAGTTCTTCTCTCCTCGGTCTTTTTCCATCTGGATCAGGATGTTGTCGAGGAGCTTGCGGTCGCTCACGTCCAGCGTGAAAGTGTAGATGTCTCGCTGCGACAACAGCCGATGCTCGCCTTTCTTGCCGGAGGGGAAGGGATCCACCTGCGAGTTGAGATCCTTCTCCACTTGAACGTTCTTGGATTTGATGAATTTGTCGAACGTGCGCTGTACGTTCTTCTGCGCCACGGCGTTGGTGGTCATCAGGATGGCTGCGATGGCCAGGGTCAGGAATCGTTTCATATCTGATATCTTGTTTTTAGCGTTGGTGAGTGTAGTTAGTGGCAATTGGGGAAAATTGTGTAGTATAGTTGGGCCTCTTCGGCCTGGAGCTGAAGTTCGATGTCGCGTGCCTGTCGGTCAACCTCGTATAGCCGCTTGCGGACTTGGCTTTGCAAGCTTGCAGCTTGTTCTGAGATTTGTGCCAAGTAGGCGTTCACTTCCGGTTCCATTTCTTCGATGATCGCCAGCAGTTGAGCCTCGCGTTCAGGGCTTATGGGGTTGTCGGCGGGCTGGAGAGTGAGATGGTGGAACTCCTTGCTGCTGAGGGTTGGTGTGTCGTCCCATTCGTAGTCGTAAGCCGGCAGCGAATAGTCTTTAGGCATTCGGACACGTATGGGTAGGTCCTCACGATTGAGGTTCATCGCTCGCTGGTAGGTCAGGGTGCGGCTGTCTGTGAAGTAGCCTCTGATGCCAAGGATATCCTCTTCGGCCAGGGGATCTGCCTGGGGCTTGTCCCACGATGCAGCCGAGAGCAGTGGGTGGGAGGCCTCAATCATTTCCGGAGCTGAGACGTCCGTCTCGGCCAACAGTTCCAACACTTCCTTGTCCACGGCGGGCTGCTGGGGAACCATCAGCCAGTAGGCCGCCAGCAACAATGCGGCAGCTATTGACAGACTCGTCCACAACGCAATCCTGCGGACAGGGGTAGGGCGAACGGAACTCTCGCCTGCCGCAACCAAATCCTCGTCGCTGACCTCACGCGTCAGAGCATCCCACTCCGTCTCGTCCAGCGGGCGGCGGTTGTCGGCAAAAACGTCTTGGACTTCAGCCCAAAGGCGTTCGTCTGTAAATGTGTCTTGCTGTTTCATTGTGAGAATTGTTTGAGGTTTTGGAGGAGTGCTGTGCGCGCTCGGTTGATTAGGGAGGAGGTTGCGGTCTGACTGAGTCCGAGGATAGAGGCAATCTGAGCGTTGTCGAGATCATCCAGGAGTCGCATGGTCAGCACGCGTTGCCATCGGGGTGGTAGTTGGCTGAGTGCCAGGCTTACGCGCAGTTCTGATTCTTTTTCTTCCAGCGAGGCGTGTGGGTCGTTGCTTCTTGCTGTGAGCGAGCGCAGGGTGGAGCCCGGTAGTTCCTCGAGCGGTGCTGCCAAGGCTCGCCGTCGTCGCCTGACGGTGAGGATATTCAGGCAGCAGTTGCGAAGTATGCGTTGCAGCAGCGGCTCCACGTCGCGCTGTGTGTCAACCCTTTCGCGCCATCGCCATAGCGAGACGAGTGCATCCTGAACTGCATCCTCCGCCTCGTCCTCATCATGGAGGATCTGGCGTGCTGCTTCCAGCAGACAGGGGCGCAGATGGCTGGCGATATGGTTGAACTCGGTGGCTTGCATACATCTATAAATACAATCCGCGTGACGAGATGTCACGCGGATGTGGGTTAAAAAAGTTTAAGGAGTATTAGGCTCTTTCTTGAAGCAAGCGCTGGACGCTCATCTCGCTGAAGTCGGGAATCTGGAGGTCGGAGAGGGGGCGGACGGCGTCGAGGGGATTGGTGGTGGTGAGGGCAACGACGTAGGCACCGGAGTCGCGTCCGGCGCGGAGGCCGTTGATGCTGTCCTCGAAGACGACGCAGTCTTCGGGCTGGGCACCAAAGCGGGCAGCAGCGCGAAGATAGCAGTCGGGATGGGGTTTGGAATAGGCAAAGTCCTCGCTGGTCAGGATGGCATCGAAGAGCGAACGGAATTCAGGGTGCTGGGCATAGACGCGTGACATCTTCTCGTGGTTCGAACTGGTGACGACGGCAGACGGGATGCCGCATCGCCGCAGGTCGGCGAGGAAGTCGAGCACGCCCGGGAGATAGGGGAAGGTCATCTGGCGCTCGAAGTCGTTGAGCCGGCAGGTGACAGCCTCGCGTTCGCTCTCCAGCGGACCGCAGAAGTAGGCATCATAGATTTGCGTGAGGGTCTGGCCCTTGATGCTGTTCTCGAGGCCTGGACGGTCGGGGTAATACTGACGGAACTGCGAGCCCCAGAACTGTGAGTACTGGGGCTCGGTATCGAAGATGACTCCGTCGAGATCAAAGAGAGCGGATGATAGTCTGTTCACGGTCGGGACCCACGGAGAGGATGGTGATGGGGGTTTGGAGCTCATCCTCCAGGAACTGGATGTAGTCGCGGAAGGCCTGCGGGAACTCGTCTTCGGAGGTCATCTGGGTGAGGTCTGTCCGCCAGCCCGGGAGGTCGCGGTAAACGGCCGTCCAGCCCTCGGTGTCGTAGGGCATGTCGGTGGTCTGCTGTCCGTCCTTCTCGTAGGCCATGCAGACGCGGATGACGGGGAAGTCGTCGAGCACGTCGGACTTCATCATGATGAGCTGTGTGACGCCGTTGACCATGATGGCGTATTTCAAAGCCACGAGGTCCACCCATCCACAGCGGCGGTTGCGCCCGGTGACGGCTCCGTACTCATGGCCAATCTCGCGCAGGCGGTCGCCCGTCTCGTCGAAGAGTTCCACGGGGAAGGGGCCGGCACCCACGCGCGTGCTGTAGGCCTTGAAGATGCCATAGACTTGGTCGATTTTATTGGGACCTACGCCCAGACCTGTGCAGACGCCACCCGTAGTGGTGGAGCTGGAGCTGACGAAGGGGTAGGTGCCGTGGTCGATGTCGAGCATGGTGCCCTGTGCGCCTTCGGCGAGTACGCTCTTGCCCTCGGCGAGCAGGCGGTTGATTTCGGCTTCCGTGTCGGTGAGTGGGAACTGCCGCATGTATTCCACTCCCTCGAGCCAGAGGCGTTCCTCCTCGGTGATGTCGTAGTCCGTGAAGTGGAGGTCGCGCAGGATCTGTTCGTGGCGTGCCTTCAGCGCGGCATACTTGCGGGGGAAGTCCTCGAGGATGTCGCCCACGCGCAGTCCTGTGCGGCTGGCTTTCTCGGCATAAGTGGGGCCGATGCCCTTGCCGGTGGTGCCCACCTTGTTCTTCCCCTTGGCGGCTTCGTAGGCGCGGTCGAGGACGCGGTGTGTAGGCAGGATGAGGTGTGCACGTTTGCTGATATGGAGACGGCTACGGAGGTCATAGCCAGCGGTTTCGAGCTCGCGTGCCTCGGCCATGAAGAGGTCGGGAGCGATGACGCATCCGTTGCCGATGATGTTCAGCTTGCCCTCGTCGAAGATACCCGAGGGGATGGAACGGAGCACGAACTTCTTGCCTTCGAAGATGATGGTGTGGCCGGCATTGGGGCCTCCGGCGAAGCGGGCCACGACATCATATCGTGGAGTGAACACATCGACGACTTTTCCTTTGCCTTCGTCGCCGAAAACGATACCCAGCAGGGCGTCGACTTTACCTTGTTTCATGTTCTATGCGGTTTTGAGTTTGTTTCAGTGCTTTCTTGCGGGCTGCCTCGCACTTGGGGCAGGTGCCGTAGACGTAGACGATGCGGTGTGATACCCCGAAGCGGCGGGGGTGGTAGCTCTCCACGGCGGCCGCCAGGTCCTTGCTCTTGATGCGGGTGATGCGATGGCAGTTGTTGCAGATTTGGTAGCTCTTAGGATGGCTGTCCGAGATGCGCTCGAAGACGGCGTTGGAGGAGCTGAAGGGGTGGCGGATGAGCAGGTTCGCCTGTACGAGCAGCTGCGTGGTGTTGTAGAGTGTTGCCGTGCTGACCCGGAATTTATGGTCTAACAGCGTCTGCTGGAGAGCATCGAACGTGAAGGTTCCTTCGAACTCGTAGGCCGCACAGAGGATGGCGAACCGCTCGCGCGTCTGCCTCAGTCCATTGGCCTGCAGGAACTCCCTGAAATAGGTGGCTACAGCCTCTTGTGTGTACGCTTTTTCGCTCATACGGCGACAAAGTTACTTCAAGTTTGGGTCTCTACCAAACAAAATGGCGAAAAAGTTACTTTCGGGAGGCGGAAGAGGGATATATTGTGAATTCGCCCGCGTCTTTGAGCTGGGGAAGCTTGCCGTTGTAGGGTCAGTTGCACAGGATGTGCTCGGCCTTGCGCCCTGCTTCGTCGGAGGTCTGGCCGTAGTGCAGGAGTGCATTGGCCACGGCTTTCCGCAGAGGAAGGTAATCCGTGGGGAGTGTGGCCGCAGCCTGGTCGAGGAATTCGGCCTCTGCATCGGGCGAGAGCTGGCTGCCTTGCATGAGCAGACGGGTGAGGCTGAGGAAACCGCAGAGCTGGCGCAGGGGGCGCTCGTCGGCCATGAGGAGGAAGGCTTGGTCAGCTGCCTGGGGCATGCGGCAGAGGAGCTGCATGGAGAGTAGCTGGGCCACTTCTGCCTGTTCGGGACGCAGGTCTTCAAGCCAGAGGTCGGCCATGTCGCGGTCGAAGTCGGCGGCGGGGTAGAGCAGGATGGCCAGGAGCTTGCACTCGCGGATGTCTTCCATCCAAAGTGCAAGGGCGAGGCGGCGGGCACGGGTGTTGCCTTCGGGGGTGCCGTCGGACTGGTAGTCGGCGGCTATCTCACGCAGGCGAGGCAGCTCGACGCCGAAGACGAGGCGGTAGCCCATGCCGCTCTCACGGATGGTGCGCGAGGCGACGCCGTTCATGGCGGCACGCAGTTCGGCCTTGATAGTGGAAATGGGGTTCTGCCCCTCCTCCGTCTCGCCGGAGGGCGAGTAAGAAAGTCCTTTAGTCGTTGACATAGGGCAGGAAGTGGTAGTCGCGGGAGTAGCGCAACATCTGGTGGTCGTAGGCTTCGCCGTAGCGGACTTGAATGTCGGTGATGTCACCCTTGGAGTCGCGCTGGACGATGTACTCGGGGTTGATGAAACCCTTGTAGGGCGCGAGGTTGAGGGCGCGGTAGCGGTCGAGTACCTCTGCGTGCAGGGTGGGGTCAACCTTGACGGCGTAGGTCTCTATGAGGTTGCGTGCGGCCTCGAAGTCGCCCTCGCTCTTGATGCGCTGGATTTCAGCCAGCAGCTGGCCGAAGAGACCGCGTAGGGCGGCGTAGTCGTTGATTTGGACGTAGGTCTTGCTCTCGCGCTGGATGAGCTGTACGGCTCCATTGGCGTGGTCGAGGACCCAGTGGGCGACGAGAGCTCGGTTGCGCATGTGGGCTTCCTCGATGTTGTTTCCGGGCTCGATGCGTACGAGCTGCGTCATCAGGCCGTTCATCAGGTAGGTGTAGTACTGCGACTTGTAGGCGTCGGCGTTGGGGGTGAGGCCCAGCTCGGTCAGTTTCGGGTCGGCCACATAATAGAGCCCGAAGAGGTCGGCACGGGCTTCCTCGATGGCGCTACCATAGGCCTTCAGCGAGTCGGCGTCCACTCCAGGCAGGAGCTTGCCGGAGCCGTGGCCCAGGCATTCGTGGAGGTCGGTGTGGAGGTCGTCACAGGCGTCGCCGTATTCATTGATAAGGTCGCGCGTGGCTTGGTCGATGACGAATTCCTCCTGGAAGCCGTTGCCGTGGGCTGCCTTGTTGTAGGCGTCGGTGAGGTTGCCGATGGTCACACTCTTTGACCCATGTTCTGCACGCACCCAGTTGCTGTTGGGCAGGTTGATGCCGATGGCGGTGGAGGGGTAGAGGTCTCCTCCGAGCATAGCGGCCACGATGACCTTGGCGGTGATGCCTCGGCAGTTCTCCTTCTTGAAGCGGGGATCTACGGGCGAGTGGTCTTCGAACCACTGGGCGTTGGCCGATAGCTTCTCTGTGCGGGCGGTGGCGGCCTGGTCCTTGAAGTTGGCTAACCCTTCCCAGCTGGCTTTCATGCCCAGGGGGTCGCCGTAGCTCTCGGTGAAGCCATTGGTGAAGTCCACATCGCCCTCGGTCTCCTGCACCCAGAGGATGGTGTATTCGTCGAAGGTGCGCAGGTCGCCAGAGCGGTAGTAGTCAATGAGTTTCTGGATGACGCCGGCCTGCTTCGCGTTCTCGGCAACGGTCTTGGCCTGCTGGAGCCAGTAGATGATGCGGTCGATGGCTGGGCCGTAGAGCCCTCCGCTGCGCCACACCTGCTCGCGCAGTTGGCCGTTCTCCTTGATGAGGCGGCTGTTCATCCCGAACATGATGGGGTGTGTGGGGTCTGGGTCTGCCTCTTTCATTCGGAGGTAGAAGTCCTCGGCCTCGGCTTGGGTGATGTCGGGGCCGTAGTAGTTGGCGGCGCTGGTCTGGATGAGGTCTTGGCCGTCCGCCTGATTGGTGCGCTTGGGCATCACGGCGGGGTCGAAGATGATGGGGAAGAGTTCCGCACAGAGGGCATCGAGAGTGGACTGAATGGGCAGTTTGGCGGGGTCGATGGTTTTCAGGGCGGCTCGCAGGAAGTCCTCCGAGAAGCCAGGCTGGAATTTCTCGCTGCCGTAGTGGTGGTGAATACCATTGGAGAACCAGACGCGCTTGAGGTAGGTCTCGAAGGCGCGGAAGTCGGACGTCGTGCGGTCGCCCTTGAAGTCCGTGTAGACGGCTTCCAGGAGCTGTCGGATGCGGAGGTTGTAGCGCCCATTCTGGTCCCAGAGGATATCCCTTCCGGAAAGAGCAGCCTCGGAAAGGAAATAGACAAGTTTCTTCTGGCGGAGGGTCAGGGCATCGAACCCGTGAACTTGATAGCGCAACATTTGCAAGTCTGCAAAGCGCTCATCGTTGTACTGGAAAACATCTTGTTTGGCGTGGGATGCCTGTGTGCAGGCTATCATGCTCAAAATCATAAATATGCTTTTTAGATTCATCGTTGTTGCGGCTGTTTCTTCATTGGTCGTGTTCCTATTCGCTCTTGGTCTTCCGTGGGCGTTTGGGCAGAGCCATTTTGGCGAGGAACTCTGCCTGGTATTGTTTGGGAGTCTTCCCCTGGAGGTGGTAGAACGCGGCGTAGAAGGACTGCCTGTTAGCGAATCCGCACGCCGTAGCCACCTCTTCCATGGTCATTCCCTTCTTCCGCTTGTCCTGCAGGATGCTGATAGCGTCGCGGATGCGGTAGCTAGCAATGAGCTTTGGGTAGCTCATCTGGAAACGCAGGCTGATGGCGGCGCTGATGTATCGTGTGTTGGTCTGGAGTTCCTCGGCCAACTTCTTGGCGTTATAGGCAGGGTCACGATATTTCTTCTCCACAATCATCTTCCGGAGAATTTGTTCATAGAGCGCGTCGACGACTTCTGGCTTCACCTGAACGCGATACGTAGCAGGCTTCTCTTTTTTCTCGCGATAATTATACTTTGCCATAGTACTGAGTATTTTATTGGTTATAGCCGTATGTTTCTGTTTCTGGTGTTATTCGAGTGCAAAATATGGTGTTATTCGAGCGCAAAAATACCTAATTTTCTAAATACAAGCCCTATGAAAGGAGCGTTTTTTTAGGAAGAGGGTCGTAAAAAAAACGTTTTTTTGCTTTTAGTAACCGTAAATAAATAAGTTGGTATGATTTGGCCTCCTATTTTTACAGTAACTTACAAGGTTCCCGTGGCCGCACATGCCTGTTCGTGTGCACGCAGGAGCTCGTCATAGTGTGCAATCTGCTGTAGGATGTTCCTTCGCTGCTGCTCTAATTCTTCCAGTTGTTCGGCGATGATTTGCTGTTCCTGTTCCTCGGCATCCTTTGTGGGGTGAATTCCTTCTGCTTGCAGAGCAATGATTTGTGTTCGGAGGTACTCCAGGCGCGCCTGAGTGGTTTCGGCTTCTATCGTAGTCTCTCGTACACGCTGTCGGATGTCGTTCCAGTCTTTCTCGTCGGTCAGCACACGTTCCAGTTCGGCGAACTGCACGGGTGGGTTGTTGGCGTTGTACTTTCGCATCCAGAGGTCCAGCTCCTTTCGTTCCTCAGCCACCCGCTGTTCGTCTTGCAGGATGATTTCGTCGAGGTTGGTTTGCCGTGTTGTGAGCGTAAGCAGTTCTGTAAGCTGTTGCAAGTACTCTTGCTCGTACTCGATCTGTGTCTTGTTTTGCTTGCGCGTCATGGCCGTGGCGTCTTGGAATAGTGCCTTTCCCTCGTTGCCGTCCAGCAGCCGGTGGAGGGCCTCCTCCGCCTTCGAGGCCTGTTCGGCGTTGACTGTTGTGCTATTGTCGATTTGGAGTCCGATGGCTTGCAGCTCGTTGGCGTTTTTCTCCAGGAGTTGGATTTGCACGTCGTTCAGGGCAAGGTCACGTTCCCTGCGTGCGATGTCCACTTCCAGCTTGGCCCATTGTTGGGTCATTTCCTGAATATGCTGTTTCAGGCTCTCGGGTGACTGCTTCCATTCACGGAACCATTCGGGTATGGAAATCAGCTTTTCGAGTACCTCGTAACGATGGCGGTATTTGTTGGTTGCGTTCGAGAGTCTCTGGTTGATGCGCTCCACCTGTCCAGCCATGACCTGACAGGCTGTGTTCGCTTCGTTCAGTCGTTCCTGTTGTTCCGCCAGTTGCTGTCTCATGCTCTGCACTTCCTCTCCGATTTGTGCGATGGCGTCGAGGTGGAATGTGAAAGCTTTCAGCTCCTTCTCGGCGTTCTCTGCATCCACGGTGGTCTTCTCGATGAGTTGCAGCAAGGTAGTCAGTCGCGCTTCGCGGTTGGTGCTCTGAGTGCAATCGCTGAACGAACGGTCCAGTCCGGCAAACTCTTGCCATTCGGCGGTGTCCTGTTGCTGACGGTCGAGCAGTAGCTTGTAGTTTGCCGTCTCCACATCCATCTTGGCGCGTGTGGCGGTGAGTTCCTGTTGTGCTTCTTCCAGTTCTCTCCTCTTGTTGGCGAGTTCCGTTTCCAGGTGCTCGCAGTCGGCCTTGAGGGAATTGATGAGTACACTCTGTCCATTCAGCTCCTCGCTGCTTCTGGGGTGGTGTGTGGCTCCGCATACGATGCAGGGCTTCCCCTCCTGCAGGTCGCCTCGCATCTCGATGACGTTCTGGCTCTTGGTGAGTGTCCAGTGGTACGTCTTCTGCCGGAGCAGAGCCTCTGTCCTTCGCACTTCTGCATCGAGCTGGTCGATGGTCCTGTTGAGGTGGTCTGCCCTCAGCCGCATGGTGGTTATCTGCTGGCTTTTGAGTTCAATCTGGTTGTAGCCCGTAGAGATATTCTTCCAGAGCGAGAGTCCCATCTGGAGCATGAGTTTGCGGCTCCTGAGTTCCAGCGCACGTCGCTGCATGTTGAAGCTGTCTTGTCCTGCTATACTCTTGCGGTGTGCGATTATTTCCTCCTCGCGAGCTTCGATTTTGACATTGAGCTCTTGGTGTTGGATGAATAGTGTTCCCAGTTGCTTGTCGCGTTCGTTCTGTCGGCGTAAGGCTTGGTTGTACTCGTTGGAGAGGCTGTCGCGAAGGAGGGTGGTTTCGAGTAGTTCGTCGAGCATGACGAGGATACCACTACTCTTCTGAATCATCTGGCTGTGAGCTTCTAAGGACTGGCGTTTCAGCCTCAGCCCGGATAGCTCTGCCTCTATCTGTTCGTAGTCCCTCTGCAGTTCCTCGAGTTGCTTCAGCATGAGTTTCTGCTGTTCTTGGACAGTTTGAGCATGACGGTTACTCTCAGCCTGTGCAGCTCTGAGGAGTGAGGCACGCTCGGTCAGTCTCTCGCCCTCGGTCATGGTGTTGGCTGCGAGGATGAGTGCATCGAAGGTGTTCTGCAATAGCTTGCGTCCGTCAAGGACTTTTCGGTTGGAGTCGGACACAAGTTTCTTCGCCTCTTCGATTTCCAGAGCCAGCTGGCTGGAGGTCGTCCGAGCGAGTGAGATACCACGGGAGAGGGTGTGGATGCGCTGTACGCGTCCATTCATGGGTTCGAAGGTCTCGAAGCGTTCCAGCTCTCGCTGCTGCGTAAGCAAGCTGGCTTTCTGCTTGTTGAGTTCATAGAGCCGTTTGCGTCGTTCATCCAGCTCGGTAATCAGTTCGATGTAGCGGCGAGTGCGTTCCTGACGGATATGTGTCCGCGTCAGGGATTCTTCCACGTTGGAGAGTTTGGTCTGTTGCAGCCGTCGGCTCTCGCGCGTTCGCTGTAGCGTCTGGTCATCCAGGATGTTTGCTTCCAAGCGCACCCGCTGGGCTTCCTGTCGGATGATTCCACGCAGCCAGGTCTTGACATCTTCGGGCAGTGGTGTTCCGAATCGTTCTAACCACCACTGGCGAGCGTTCTCTTCTATAGTCATTCGAGGGGAGATAGAGGGAGTATCTGTTGCCATTATGTAATCGATTATTCAAGAAAAGCACTGCAAAAGTAGCTAAAATTACGCTAACGGCCAAAAAAAGTGCTGACATATTATGTTCTTTCGATTACTTTTATTACTTTTGCAACGGCAATAATCAAAAACCACAAAATTTTCGCATCAACCAATGAACATTAAACACATTCTGAGTACAGGACTCATCTTTGGTGCTCTCGCCTCGCCGAATGCTCAGGCACAACTCACCGTCACGGTGGATTCCTCCCATCCGGGTGCTCAGGTCAGTCCTCGCCTCTACGGCATTTTCTTCGAAGAAATCAACCACGCTGGCGACGGCGGTCTTTACGCCGAACTGGTTCAGAACCGCTCGTTCGAGGACGACGAGGAACGTCCTGTCCACTGGGCTCCCCTCGGCGGAGCACAGGCTTCGCTGACTACCGAAGGCATGCTCAACGAACGTCAGGCTCACGCCTTGCGCCTCGCCATCACCTCTGGCGGTCAGGGTGTGCGGAACGACGGCTATTGGGGCATGAACTTCCGCCAGCAGACCACCTATACCTTTTCCGCTTGGGTGAAGTCTGAAACCTCCTATAAGGGCGACATGACCATCACCCTCACCGGTGCTGACGGCCGTGATCTCGGACAGACAACCGTTCCCCTGAAACTAAAGGGAGGCCAATGGACACAGATTAAGGACGTCGCCATCAAGGCCGAAGCCAGCGATCCCGAGGGTCAGCTATCGCTGACGTTCGGTCAGCCAGGTTCATTCACCCTGGATGTCGTCTCGCTCTTCCCGCCCACCTACAAGGGTCGCCCCAATGGTTGCCGTATAGATTTGGCGGAACTCCTGGAAGCTCTTCATCCGAAATTCGTGCGATTCCCTGGCGGCTGCTACGTAGAGGGGCAGACCACTCCGCGTAACAAGCTGCACAACCGCTTCGAGTGGAAGAACACCATAGGCCCCATCGAGCAGCGACCGGGGCATCTCAGCGTGAACTGGGGATATAACATCACCGATGGTTTCGGCTACCACGAAATGCTGCAGTTGACTGAAGACCTGGGAGCAGAACCCCTCTTCGTGGTCAACGTGGGACTGGGTCACGGATGGCTGCAACCCTACGACCAACTGGAGGAGTACATTCAGGAAGCTCTCGACGCCCTCGAATATGCTAACGGCGATGCTACGACCACCAAGTGGGGAGCCCTTCGTGCACAAAACGGGCATCCTGAACCTTTTGGACTCCGGCTCTTAGAGGTCGGAAACGAGAATGCAAACTTCTACTTCGACTCCAATCGGGACCAGAGCGAACACTATTTCGAGCGCTACATCCAATTCTACCGCGCCATCAAGGAGAAGTACCCCGAGGTGGAGGTCATCGGGAACGTGGAGTCCTGGGGAACCGATGAACCCTCTTGGCGCAGCCAGCATCCCGTGGATATCCTCGATGAACATTACTACCGTTCGCCCTCGTGGTTCGAGAAGAACTTCAATAAATACGATTCCTATAGTCGTCAGGGTCCCAAGATTTATATCGGTGAGTACGCTGTAACTCAGGGCTATGGCGTCAACGGCCATCTCACGGCAGCGCTGGGTGAGGCCATTTACATGCAAGGCTTGGAACGTAACTCTGACCTGGTCATCATGGGTAGCTACGCTCCTATCTTCGTCAATGAACACAATCCTGCCTGGCGTCCGGATATGATTCGCTTTAATGCCTCCCAGAGCTTCGGAACGCCCTCTTATCAGGTTCAGAAAATCATGGCTAATAATATAGGTTCGCGTATCGTTCCTGTCAGCGTCAGCGACAATTCGCTGCCTCCGACAATCGGACACCGCATGGGCTTCTCCACTTGGGGCACGAAAGCTGAGTTCCGTAACCTGCGTGTCATTGGTTCCGACGGCAGTGTACTTCTGCAGGACGACTTCGCCTCTGCCGACAGTCCTGTTCCTTCTGCCAACTGGGAGACCTTTGGTGGCGAGGCGGATGGCCGCAGACGCACCCAGAGCCAATGGGCTGTAGAGGACGGTGTGCTCAAGCAGCAGAACCAGCGTGCCGAGGGCAGTGTGCTGCTCTGCAGGACGCAGTTACCCTATGAGTACACCATTCATGTGGAAGCGCGCCGAATGGAGGGCAACGAAGGGTTCATCATCGTCTTCGGAGCTGAGGACGACGAGAACCTCATCTGGTGGAATCTCGGAGGATGGGGTAACTCGCAGCATGCTATTGAACACATGGCTGACGGCGGTAAGAACACCGTGGGTGCTATCAGGGGACACCTTGAGGAGGGACGCTGGTACGACGTGGAAGTACAGGTGCGCGGAGTTACCGCCCGCTGTCGCCTCGATGGGGAACTCGTCCATGAGTTCACCCTTCCAGACCGTCAGAGCCTCTACGCTAACGCTACCCTCGACGAGAAGACCAACGAACTCATCATCAAGCTTGTGAACCCCACCAGCGCAGCGCAGACCGCCCGCGTTAACCTCGGCTATGAGGCCGCTGGTCAGGCCCGAGCCATCGTCCTCGCATCTGCCAAAGGTAGCGACGAGAACTCCATGCGCCAGCAGCTCAACGTCTCGCCCGTGGAATATCCCATCCGTATCAAGGAGGGCACAACCTCCCTCGATTATCCCATCCAGCCTTTCTCGCTCAGTATCCTGCGAGTGAAGGTGAAGTGATGGAAAAAATGATATAGTGACGAAGGGAGCCTGCACAACCGCAGGCTCCCTTCGTCTTCAGAGCTCCTTGTCTGGATACATCGACAGCCACCAAGTGGGGTCATCCTGCAGCCAACGGGCGAACCAGGCCCAGATGGTTTGCTGCCATCGCAGTCGCTTGGTGTAGTCCGTGATGTGGTGGTCTTGGTCCTTGACGAGTACCATTGCTGTCGGACGCCCCAGGAGTTTCAGGGCAGTGTACATCTGAATGCTTTCGCCCACGGGCACGTTGTGGTCTTGGTCGCCGTGGAGGAAGAGCAGGGGAGTGTGGATCTTCTCGGCGTTGAAGAGCGGGCTCTGCTCTACGTACAGGTCCTTGCGCGTCCACGGGTAGCTGTTGGCCATCGAGACCTCGCTGTAGGTGTAGCCCCAGTAGCCCTCGCCCCAGTAGCTCGTGTGGTCACTGATACCTGCGTGGCTGATGGCGGCGGCGAAGAGGTCTGTCTTTGTCTGCAGGTACTGCGTCATGAAACCGCCGTAGCTGGCTCCAATGCAGCCTATCTTATTCTTGTTCACCCATCTGTGTTCGCTGCAAAAGGCCTCGACGGCACCAATGATGTCTTCCGCCACACCCTCGCCTGCGGTGTTCACGTGCTGTGCTGACCACTCTTGCCCGAAGCCTGTAGCACCACGCGGGTTCACCACGAGGACTACGTAGCCCAGGGCGGCGTAGGCGTGCTGCGGGTAGCGGCTTTCGAAGTTGCGGCTGGTGGGCGAGCAGCCGCCGTAGTAATTGACAATCATCGGGTAGCTTTTGGCGGCGTCGAAGTGTGGAGGCAGGTAGTAGCGGCAGTGGATGCGTTCGCCGCGCTCGTTCACATAGACGTAGGGCTTGCAAGCTCCCAGCTCCACATCACGCAGGGTCTCGGAGCTGAGGTCTTCCAATAGGAGCAGATTTCCTCCTCGCTCCCCCTTTTGGGGGAGAGTGGAAGGAGTTTTCACTACGTATAGCCTGTCGCTGTTCGATGCACTCTGTCCATAGAACACCAGCGTGGGCGCAGCATCTGCCAGGTCGAAACGTCCCACGACTTCCTCAGGTAGAGCTAACTGCTGAAATCTTCCCCGCTGAGGATCCAGCCGGAAGAGGTTCACGCTGTCGCGGTCTTCAGCGGTCAGGTAAATCATCCCGTCGGACGTTTTCCAGTCTACACGCTGCACGTTCGGGTCGAAGTCGCGTGTCAGTGGCTGTATCTTCCTTGTGGCGAGGTCCATGAGAAATAGCTGCGTATCTATCATACTGGGTGTCTGACCTGGACGCACGTTTTTACCCACACCACCGAAAGCCTCCGGCGAGCCAGTCAGCAGTACTTGTTGGCCGTCGGGTGAAAATTGTGCTGCTCCGAGGAATCCCTCTCGGCTTACGAGCGTGTCTGTAGCCAGTGTCTCGAGGTTAATACGATAGAGAGACGAAACCTCCGTGGGACGTGCGCCCAGCTGACTGCTGCTGGTCATCACCAGAGCTTGACGTCCGTCCTGACTGATGTCTGCAAGGTAAGTCTGCGAGTGCCCGAAGGTCAATGGTTGCATCAGTCCCGTACGCAGGTCGTAGATGGCGAGGTGGGAGCGGGTGCGCCAGCCTGGTTGTCGGTCGTCTGGATGCATGACTTCGTAGACGTCCGGCCGTTCTTGTGGTCCTTCGTCCGTGAGGGTGAAGATGAGGCGGTCTTCCGTGGGTACCATTCGAAAGTATCCTTCTGGTACTTCGCTGGCTAAGATGGTCTCGGCTTTTGTCTGTGGATCCACGCGTACAAGTTCCCGCTTGCCGCCTTGTGTGCGCGTATAATAGTATTGGTTTGTGCGCGGAAGCCAGCTGATGCCGTCACGGCAGTCCACAACCTTTCCTGTGGCCACCTCACGCACTTCTGTTTGTGCCTGGGTGCTTCCGCCGGGCTGCGTTTGTGAGGTCGAGACAATCATCCAGCGACCGTCGGCCGAGAGGCTGACGCCCGTGTATCGGCGTGCATGGAGCACATGGTTCATGGTGTAGAGCTGTTTCCCATTGCCCGTGCCGAGCTGGATACTGCCGTCCACGGTGGGCGTGACCGTCACCTGTAGCGAGTCCGAACTGGAGGCGGTGGTCAGGGCCTTGATGACCACTTCGTGCGTACCCGGCAGCAGTTCCGTTTCTGTATCGCTGGAGGCAGTCGTTCCATCCACATAGAGCTCATAGTTCGTCAGCGCGCGTATGCTGATGCGTGCTTTCGTGTAGGTGGTGTTCGTCAGGTCGAAGGTCAGCAGGTGCAGGGCTGGTCGGCCCTGTGCGTCCTTGGGTAGGGTGGGAGAGGAGAGTGTGGTGGCGTCCTTGGTACTTTCCAATCTGAGTGGCGTCCGCAGCAACGACGCTTCGTCAAAGGGCTTGCCCTGGACGTCGGTGGTGTCCAGGACAACGGGCGTTTGCAGGGGGAGTGGTCCCACATGGCGGAAGGACGTCACGCGGAGTTCGTCGGCAGCGGCACTCAATCCGAGTGCCAGCAGGGAGGTCAGGAGCAGGATTCTGTTCATGGTCGTTTGTCGTTTTATGGTGCAATTTGGTGACAAAGGTAGCGAAAAAAATGCTTCATGCAGCATTCTCCAAAGGGTAATTACGAGTTGACGGTTGGATTTAGTGTGAATTAACATTTTTCCTGCTGGATTAAACCCAAATCGGTTATTAGGGTTAAAATTATATATATATGTCGGCCTAATGACCGATTTGGGTTAAACCTTTTCCCGTGGAATTGGTCATAAAAACGCCAACCCATATATAGATTGACACAAATGAAGACTCGACAAACTCTGATGACAGTGGCACTTACCCTCTTTGCCATTTTCCTTTTCGACATTCCCGCCGCCGCCCAGTGGTTCAACGTTCGCGGAATGGTTTACGAGAGTTCCACCTTGAAGGGACTCCCCGGGGCCAGCGTTCTCGTCAATGACTCCACAGGTAAGATGGTGGCTGGTCGTCAGACTCTGGAGAGCGGCGCGTTTATGATTCCTGGCGTTCCGGCAGGAAAGTACACGCTGAAAGTGTCTTATATGGGTTTCAAGACACAGACCTTTGCCCTCGACCTCAAAGGCAAGGGTGGTAACAAGAAAGTGGCTGATGTGCTGATGAAGGAGGATGCCACACTGATGCAGGAAGCTGTCGTTGAAGGCAAACTGCCTGAGATGACGATTGTGGACGACACCGTGGTGTACAATGCGGCCGCCTTCACCGTACCCCCAGGAGCTATGGTCGAGGAGCTCATCAAGAAACTGCCTGGAATCGTTATTGACGAGAATGGAAAGATTACCCACAACGGAAAGGAAGTCAAGCAGATATTGGTCGATGGTAAGGAGTTCTTTGGCCGCGATCAGGAACTTGTCCTGAAGAACATACCGGCGGAAATCGTGGATAAGGTCAAGGCATACGACAAGCAGAGCGACCTCGCCCGTATCACGGGTATTGACGACGGAGAGGAACAAACCGTGCTGGACCTCGAAATCAAGAAAGACAAGCGGCGCGGATGGTTCGGACGCCTTACAGCTGGTTATGGTACCGAAAACCGCTACAACGGACATGGCGACCTTTATCACTTCCGCGACAAGCAGAAGGCGGGCATCATCGCCAATGCCGACAACACCCGCGGCAACGGTATGCAGAACAGTCAAGATGCCGCCGCCAGCTTGAATCTCGAATGGAACAAGTTGGAACTGAATGGAGGTCTCACTGGCCGCTTCAACCAGTCTTCTGGCTCCAGCTGGAGCAATAGCCAGAACTTCGAGAATCGCAATGCCGCCTACAGCAATCGCCAAAGTAGCAACCGCAGCAACAGCAAAAGCTTTGACACCAACTGGCGCATCGAGTGGAAGCCAGACACGATGACCAACATCCTCCTCCGTCCCCAGTTCAGCATCAATGGCAGCAACAGCAGCAGCAACAGCGAGTCCGCCACCTTCAACGACGACCCCTATACCCTCACCTCTGACCCCCTTGCCGCCTTCTCCCCCTCCTCGTCGGCCTCCGATATCCCCTCTTCTTCTTTCTCCTCTTCCTCCTCCCCCTCTTCGTTGGTGTCCGGCGGTTTTCCCGCCGGAGCTACTTCCTCCCTCCTTCCTCCCACTTCTCCCCTCCGAGCTATTGCCGTCAACCACAACCTGAACGCCAACAGCAACGACAACAACAACATTTCCGGCTCCCTCTCCCTCCAAATCAACCGCCGTCTGAAGAAACCCGGTCGCAACATTACCTTCAACCTCAACGGTGGTCTCAACCAATCCGACGGCAATAGCAGCAGCTACTCGCAAATCGATTATTATCAAATCCTTGCCCTCGCCGGAAGTGACAGCATCTACCATAAAATCCAGTACGACGACTCTCGCAACATCAGCCGCAACTTCTCCGCCCGCTTCTCCTATAGCGAACCCATCGCTACAGGACAGTTCCTGCAGTTCTCCTATAATTACGTCTATCGTTTCAATGACCGCGACCGCACCGTGGCCAGTATCTTCGACCCCTTCGTGGACCGCTATTTCCTCGGTATAGACAACTACGACGGGCATCTTGACTTTGCCACGCCCGACACCGCCCAATGTAACTACACGGAGAACCGCTACCATAACCACGACCTGCGCTTGCAGTACCGTCTCATCAATTCCAAGATGCGTCTGAATGTGGGTATCAACGTCCAACCTCAGATCAACAGGGTTGACTACACGAAGGGATGGAAGCATTACGATGTCTCGCGAACCGTGGCCAACTGGTCACCCACCCTGAACTTTCGCTACTGCTTTACACGCCAGCACCAGGTGGAAGCACGTTATGGCGGACAGAGCGGACAGCCCTCCATCACGGACCTCATCCCCGACACCCTCAGTAATGCCAACCCACTCGCTATACGTCTCGGTAATCCAGAACTGAAACCAAGCTTCACACACAACGCCAACGCAGTGTGGCGCTTCGCCCAGCCCGACTACCAACGCACGTATAACGTCAACGGTAACTTCCGTGCCACCCAGAACGCCACTGCCAGCCGCACTGAATACAACGACCAGACGGGTGGACGAATAACCATGCCCGTGAATATCAACGGCAACTGGAACGCCAGCGGACGTTTCAACTTCAACACCGCTCTCCGCGACCAGCGCTTCCGCATTGGACTCGGCACGGACTACAGCCACACCAATGCCAATGGCTACGTCTATCAGAACCAGGAAACGGTGAAGAACACCGTAGTGGGCAACAATATCAACCAGTCCGTACGCTTCACCTTCCGCACGGAATTCGACACCCAACCTATCTATTCCTACGATAGTGAGGAACCCGAGTCCTATTACAAGAACACCCTCGAACTGAACCTGCGAGGCAGCATCAACTACCGAGGCTCGCGCGCCACGGCAACAGCAGCTTCCAACCTCGACACCTATTCTTACTCCTATGGCGCCAGCGTGAACTGGAATTTCTGGTTCGGACTGCACCTCTCCTCGGATATCAACCAGACCAGCCGTCGCGGTTATGCCGAAGAGGCCATGAACACCAACCAATGGATATGGAATGCACAGGCCACTTACTCCTTCCTCAGCCGCCGACAGGCTATGCTGACCCTGCGCTGGAACGACATCCTGCGCCAGCGCGACATGGTCAGCCGCAGCATCAGTGCAACCTCGCGCACAGACTCTGACAGCGAGCGCATCACCTCCTACGTCATGCTCAGCTTCACCTACCGCCTGAATATCTTCGGCGGGCGATTCTGACCTTGGAACATGGTTCCATTGGTGGTTTTTCATATTACTCTGAGGGCGGAAAAGGACCCGTCTGGGTCAATTTGTGCTTCTTTTCGACTGCTCAGAACAGAAATATCTAAACTCTAAACTCTAAACTGAAAACTTTTTCGTACCTTTGCGGCGACCAAACGAAAAAAGGTAAGTTATGAGTCAGGAAAATACACAGGGCGTCAGCGCCACACGTCTCTATACCATCTTGGTGTACTCTGAGAATATTGCAGGTGTGCTGAACCAGATTACTGCCGTCTTCACGCGTCGGCAGGTGAATATTGAGAGCCTGAATGTCTCGGCCAGCAGTACGCCAGGGGTGCACAAATATACCATTACGTGCTACTGCACGCTGGAAATGGTGAAGATGTTGAAGTCGCAAATCGAGAAGCGCATCGATGTGCTACAGGCGCGCTACTTGGAGGAAGAGGATATCTTCCTTCGCGAGACGTCACTGCTGAAGATTTCCACACCAGCGATGCTGGAAAACCCGGATGTCTGCCAAATTGTGAGGCAGCATGGAGCGAGTATCGTTGAAGTGAATCCCACGTACAGTGCCATTGAGAAGACAGGACGCACAGAGGAAATCCTCTCGCTCTACGAGGCCCTGAACGAGCTGGGGGTGGTACGCCAGTTCGCGCGTTCTGGTAGGATTTGTATTACAAGAGGTACGCGCGAACTGCTGGACGACTATCTGGCTGAGAGAGAGAAGGAGAGGGGGACTGGAGCATAGAGGTGAGAGTGGTGTCGTGTCGTATGAATTTGAAATGCGAAAATGATTTCTAAGATTGAGACATACAGCTTTTCCGTGGAGCCCTTTCATGTGGACTTCACAGGGCATTTGTTTCTTGGTGTGCTGGGTAACCATCTGCTGAATGCTGCTGGTCGGCACTCGCACAACCGAGGATGGGGTATTGATCAGTTGAATGAGCGGCACTATACGTGGGTGCTGTCGCGTCTGTGTATCGAGTTGGAGGAGATGCCGGCGCAGTACGAGCACGTGGAGGTGGAGACGTGGGTGGAGAGTGTGATGAAGCTGTTCACGGAACGTAACTTCCTTATTCGCAACGCCGACGACGGACGTGTCTACGGTTACGCGCGCTCTGTATGGGCAATGATCGATGTGGACACACGCCATCCTGCAGACTTGTTAGCGCTGAAGGATGGAGACATCCTGCGCTATGTCTTGACGGCAGACGAGAAGCCCTGTCCAATTGCGAAGCACGGACGCATCCGAGTGAGCAACCAGGTGCCGATTCGCACGATATCCACGTACTACAGCGACGTGGATATCAACGGGCATATCAACTCGGTGAAGTACATCGAGCACATCCTGGACCTCTATCCGCGTGTGCAGTATGAGATGCACCGTCTGCGCCGTTTTGAGATTGCCTACAAGGCGGAGTCACATATTGGAGACACACTGGCCTTCTGCTGGCAACCGTCAGAGGAAACGCTGGCCGATGGCCTGCCCGCTGTGGAGCAGATAGAGGTGCGCAAGAACATGGAAGAAACAGGAACGCCCGCAGGAGACGTGGTCGTGCAGGCGAAGCTTGTTTGGGAATAATTTGTTAAGAATCGGCTATTTCCGCTCTACTCCCTTCGTCCGCAGGAGGTCGAAGAGGTAGGTGGCTTTGATGATGATGGCTCCATTGGCCGAACGGCCGAAGGGGTCGCGTTTGGAGTTATGGAAGATGTCCGCGAGGCCGTAGTAATAACGCCCCTCGATGAGGAAATGCCCGACGCGGCCAGCGCTGATTTCGGCTCCTGCACCCGCTGTAATTCCGTATTCGAAGTAGTTTTCCACCTTGCGACCGTATTGCTGCGTGACGTTGTTTGGACGCGGCGAGCCGGCCCAAGGGTCGCTGTAGTGCTCCTTCTCGCCGATGTAGAGTCCCACCTGCGGTCCGAGGATGAGGTAGCCTTGTAGGCCTTTCACCTCGCGTCCCCAGCCCAGTCGTGCCAGGAAGGGCATTTGGAGGTAGTGTATCTGGCGGTAATAGGTGTCCGTTCCGTATTCGGGTTCTATCACCTCCTTCCATCCGAGGTCGATGTAGTTCAGTTCCGTTTGCAGGGCGCAGATGGCCGAGAGGTATTTCTCGCAGGTGTAGCGCAGGGTGAGTCCCAGTGTGATGCCTTGTTTCCAACCCTGCTTGATAGTGGGGTTGAAGCTGATCTGATTCATGGTATAGCCGCCGTTGACGCCGAGGGCGAGGTCTGCACGATGGCTACCCACCTGAGCTCTGGCCAGGCTGGGTATCAGTAGTAGAAGGAAGAGGAGCGATCGAGGACTCATCGGCTGCGGGAGAGGAGGTCTATCGACTGATAGGTGGTGTAGTGAATGAGTTCCACGAAGGTGTTGACAAAGCCGTCGTTCTCGTTCTCGCGCTGGAACCAGAAGGAACTCTGATAGGGATTGGAGGGCACCCGCTCATGGCGCTGTTCCAGACTGTCGCCGAAGATGGACAGACCGCGCAGGAAGTAGTAGCCAAGGTCGAAGCCCAGCAAGCCGTAGCGGGGGAAGGTGTTCTGCATCGGACGCTGGAACCAGCGGGTGAAAAGCAGGTCGAAGTCATTGCTGCGGGGCGAGAGGGGATTGCGGTAGAAGGGGGTATAGATATAGGTGTCCATGGCATACAGCTCGGAGAGATGCTGATGGGCATAGGTCTGCCAGACAGGATAGCCGAAGAGCGACAAGCGTACATCGGGGTGCTCACGACGGTAATCCATGAGGCGTGGCAGGGTGATATTCAGAGCTTTCAGGCTGGAACCGTCCAGCAACAGCAGGTTCTGGCGGTTGGGGTTGATGGCAGCCTCAAAGGCCATGTCGTCTGCGGATGCTGGCAACTGACGGACGAAAGTTCCATGGGAGGCCACGGCATCTTTCACCAGCTCGATGAACTGGCGGCCTTCATCGTTGGGATCCTCAGTGCCGATAGCGATGATGTTTGCGTCGGGGAACTGCGACTGTACGTACCAGACGGCTTCTCGCTGCAAGATGGAGCGGGGGGCGGAGGCCATGTAGTAGTAAGGATGGCCGTGGAGCTGGGTGTCTTCCGTAGTGAAGGGAACCACAAGGCGGATGCCGCGAAGGTCGCAATAGTCGGCCAGGGCGGGCAGTTGGGCTGCATCCAAGGGACCAAACACCACATCACAACCGTTGAGCGAGTGATCCATGAGCAGACGGTCCATATCGGCGGCAGTAGTGCCGGAATGAAGGGCGGTGATTTCTGCCGAGACTCCTTCGTGACGCATGCTGTCCACGGCCAGAAGCAAACCTTGGTAGAACTCAACCATCTTGGCACCGCGAGCCGTCTTCTCCTTCAGGGGGAGAACGACGCCTATGCGCACGAAACTCTTGCCCGTCAGCTGAGCCTGCATGGGGGAAGGGAGCAGGGCCAGCAGCATGACCAACACACTCGCGCGAAGAAGAAAAAGGTATCCTCGTTGTTTCATTGTCTGTCTTTCGTCTGTTTCAGTGCGCGAAGTTACACATAATTCTCCGTAGTAAAGCTTTTTTTCTGAAATATGTCGCATCGGGGGACAAAAAAATAAGTTTTTTTGTGCTTCAATAGAGGATTTTTTGTATATTTGCCGCCGTAAACAATCGTTTTAAAGATTTCAACAAAACCTGATAGCTATGCAAGACGACTCTCACCGAAATCCATCAGACCGCTCCTTATTTCAAAATATGCGCGGGCGTGAACGTGAGCGCGAAGGGCAGCAACGCGAACGGATAGGGGTGCAGTACCGTCCCCTGTTTGGCGGAACGACCGAATGTCCCAACTGTCACGCAGTAGTCAAAAGCGACTACGAGCTATGTCCTCAATGTGGCCACCCCCTGCACACAGGTACCTGTACCTATTGTGGTGCTCCCATGGAGGCCGAAGATCTTTTCTGTGGCGAATGTGGCGGCTCGCGAAAGGGTGTGACATGCCCTCAATGTGGAGTGTTGAATTTCCGCTCGTTCTGCCGGAACTGCAACGCTCCGCTTGATGAGTTGGCTCAGGAAGAAATGGAACGGGCCAAGAACGATCCCGTCTTCGGGCGCATGCTGACCCTGGCTAAGAGGCTGGCGGAACTGGAGGACAAGATGCGGGAGGCGGCCAGCGAAACGGTGCAAGTTGAAGAAGAAGAAGAGGAACGCGTGGCTGATTTCAGCCAGATGGCCGAACTGACAGCAGAGGAGAAAGCCCTCGTGGAGCAGTACAAGCAGATGATGGCGGGGATGGGGATGGCTGCCGTGGAAGCACCTAAGCCCGAAGCTCCCAAGCCTTCTGCCCCGAAACCTGCCGCTCCCAAGAAGCGGGCCCGTCTGGAGGCACCAGACCTCTCGGCCATACAGCAGGAATACCGCGACGGCCTGCAGGAGATGGCTGAACTCATGAGCCAGTTGCAGCCAGATCCCGCCGCTCCACCGCAGATACAGCGCAACTACTTCTCGGCACGCAAGCTGCCCGTCATCAGAACCAAGGTGGTCCACGATCCGGCTATGTGGGAGTGTAACTTTTGCCATAACCTCCATCGCCAACCGTCGGAGTGCGCTGAGCCTGGACTGGGAGGCACCTGGGTTTACAGTTCCTATACCGTGACTACCAAGACATACGAGTACCAGTAACCTTGAGCACCTACGAATGATCATGTATACTAATTTTGAATGCCTTTTTAATTTCCTATGAGCGACCAAAACGATAATAACAATAGCACCATACGTCCCGATTCATTCGGTAACGGAAACAAAAATAAAAACGATGGTCAAACCATCCGTCCCAGTTCCGGTGGCGGCTCCAACAGTGACTCCACCATCCGCCCCAGTTCCGGTGGCGGCTCTGGCAGTGACTCCACCATTCGTCCCAGCTCTAACGGTGGCTCCAACAACGGCTCCACTATTCGCCCCAGTTCCGGTGGTGGCTCCAACAACGGCTCTACTATTCGCCCCAACTCTAACGGTGGCTCCAACAACGGCTCTACTATTCGCCCCAACTCTAACGGTGGCTCCACTATCCGCCCCAATAACGGCGGTAGTGGTGGTTCCAGTGGTGATTCCACCCTTCGTCCCAGCGGTTCTGCAAAGCCCTCCGGCGGCGAAGGAAAAACCACACGGCAAGATAATGACAATTCCACCAAAGGCGTAGCTGGTTCTGCAGGAGCCGCCTCCGGTATCGCACAGGCCGACAAACAAGCGGTGGCAGACGTCACACGCACTTACGAAGACTCCTACACCCTCAATGGCATTCGTTACAAAGTCAAGAAAGTCATCAGCGAAGGGACTGGCGAAGCTGTGGTACTGCTCGTGGAGAATGGAGGAAACGAATATGTGCTGAAACTCTACTACCCCGGAATTAGTCCCAACCATCCTATCTTGGATAAGGTAAAGAGTGTCAGGGCCATGAACCTCTTCGTAGCTACGGTTGACCACGGCGTTTGGTGCTTGGCTGACAACAAAAATGGCAAGGACGTCACAGATGCAGACCGCTCCGTGCGACGTGACTACGAGCTGATGCTCTACTACCCCTATGGCTCCTTGGACAAGGTGGACGTCAGGGGGAACGAGAAGAAAATCACGGAGTTCTTTGCCAACATGGCGATGAGTATCAATCTGTGTCACGTCAAGGGCTTCCTCCACCGCGACGTGAAGCCGGGTAATTTCCTCTTCGTGGACAAGGCACAGTCGTCTGTAGTCCTTGGTGACTTTGGTATTGCGGTGGACTTGGGACCCAGAGGCGTGGCAACCACCAATCAGGCCCGTACCAAAGTCTATGCAGCTCCCGAGAGCTACCTCTCGACGGAAGGTGAGGTGGATATCACCCCCAAGAGCGACTTCTACTCCCTCGGTATGACCCTCATCTGTCTGTGGATGGGCGAGGAACAGTTTGCGAAGCAGGTGAGTCAGAGCGAGCGTGCCTTGGCCAGTATGAAGACCTACGGCAAGCTGCCTTATCCCACAAATATGAGTGACCACATGCTCAGTCTGGTCATGGCACTGACGGCTCCCGACCCCGAGGCACGTCCTACTTTCGAGCAACTGAAGGAGTGGATAAGCGGCAAGGATCCCTTCCTCGCCTTCCTCGGCAAAAAACAGGAGCAGGAAGAGAAGGAGAAAGGATTCGAAGTGCTCTTCAACGGGGCACGGAATCTGGTAGCACACTCGCCCGAAGAATTGGCTCAGTTGATGCTTGCCGATCCCCAGCTGGGTATCAAGTACCTCTATTCCGGAAGGGTAGGGAAGTGGATGGACGAATTGGCAGGACTACCGGAGGTGATGTTGGATATCGAGGATATTGTGGAGTCCAAATACCCTAGCGACAAGCAGGCTGGACTCTATGCCGCCTGTCTGATTCTTGACCCCGATATGCCGTACACTGACGTCGCTGGAAAGCGACTGCGCACGGCAACGGAGATAGCCGACTCCCTGTTGAGCAACTTCAGTGCCTACAAGCAGCGGCTGGCTAGCCCCAACAATGAACTGTATATTTATCTGTCCATGTCTGGCCAGGAGGCCCTGGCTAAAAAGGCGGTGGCGGATTTCAAGAATTCCAACGTCTCGGACAACGAAGCCTTGCGGAGACTCATATACCAACTGGATCCCTCGCGGCCTTTCATCGTATGGAACAAGGCCGGAAAGCCGCTCTTATGTGCCAGTCCCGATGATGTTATACGTTTTTCGGCTAATGCCACCTTTGACCAGGAGTCCATGCGCTCGCTCTATGGCGATGCCTTCTTCTATTGGCTGGGAGCACGCAACCAGGGACTGGTGGCTCGCGTGAAGAAAGCCTTGGCAGACCTGCCCGCGAAGAGTACCATCCGTTTCCTGACCGTGCTCTTCAACCTCAATCCCAAGGTCAGCTACTACATGTCCCTCGATCCTACATCCAGTGACTACGTGTTCACCATCACCCAGTTGGCAGAACTCTTCAACAAGCAGATGGACATCTATCAGCATGAACCGCAAAACTCTGATCGCTGGAAGAGGGCTGATGACAACCTTACGGACTTCAACAACATCGATGACACCTTGCTTTATGCCTACCTCAAGTCCAAGGACGGACGTTATGACCAGTGGATAGACTGGATTCGTGACTGCACGAATGTCAGTAAGAAGGAACACCAGCAAAAGGCTGGACCCTACAACTGGCGCATCGGAACCTACAAGGCTATTCGAGGGATGGGCGTCACCCCCTACTACCGTTTCCCCAAGAGTGACAAGAAAATCACGGATCCCAGCGAGCTGGGTGAGATTCCCGATGACGAGGTTCTGGAAGAGATGCAGCATGGCATGCTGAAAGACTGGCTGGCTGTTTTCTACCAGGAAGACCCCAGCATTCGCTACGACAAGTTGCCTCGGTTCAGCTACGAAGAGAAATGTGAGGAGTACACCAATAAAGTGGGTGATCTGGATCCCGACAACGAGACCTATCAGGATTTCGCAGAGGCTCAGGGGCAGGTGCTGGAGATGGCTCGCAAACTCAAGAGTACCCGTGCCCAGCTGATAACCCTGCGGGCTATCGTTGCCGTTTTCTGCTTCCTGCCTATAGCAGGACTGATTATCATGTTGATTGTCAACGGGCTTCCGTGGACGGAGAATCCTCTGCCTGGCTGGCATTCGGGTTCTATCATGACGATGACCATTATCTTTGGAGTCCTCGCAGCATTCTCGGGCGACATGTTCGACGATGGTTGTCTCGCGGGAATCATAGGCAGTGCCATCGGAGGATTCATCTGTGCGCTCATTGTCTACTATGCGTTCTACCTGGCACTGGCGTTCATCATGCCTTTCGCTTCATACGTGGTCATTGCGTTGCTGCTATTGCTGGGGTGGTTCATCTATTCTTCCTGCTACCGCAAGCCTTCGCTGAACATTCGGCAGAATAGCGCACTTTTCAGTCCGGGCTTCGAGGAAACGGTGCTCGAACCGTTGGACTATGCCTACAACCGTAGCGACAAGGATTTTGACTCCAGTATCTACGATACGAGCAATGATTACCTCACCACGTTGAAGGAGGGCCGCAAGAAACTCTTCTTCAGGGCCATCCCCATCAGTCTGGTAACCGCACTCCTGCTCTTCTTCTTCATTCAGTTCACCTACGGCACAGGAGATTTCCTCAACTTCAGCCTCGATGGTGGACAGGACAGTGAGGCCTTCCAGGCCTACAAGGGACAGTGGAATGGCACCTTCGACGGACGTAATGCCACGATTGACGTTTACGATTGCGATGGCAAAGGGAACCTTTGGGCGGTGGTACATGTGAAGTACCGTAGTCTCCTTCAGGAGATGGTGGAAGGGCATCTCGACACTTCTCTTGGAGAGATCTTCTTCGACGACAAGGTGGAGAACAACCGATTGGATGGCTCTTACCACGGCTCGGTGACGGAGGAAGATGGTGTGATGCTCTACGTTGGCACCTATACAAACAAGAAGTCGGGCAAGCAGGTGTCCTTCGAGTTCCGCAAGTCGACCGAAGCACAGGAGAACGCGCCCGGAACAATAGAAATCGTCAACCGCTACAAAGCACAACAGGAAGGGACGTCTCAGGATTCCAAGGCTACGTCTGCTCCGGCACAGAGCCGGAAGACGCAGGAACAACCTGCCACCACTCCAAAACCGACGTCCGAGCAGCCTGCAGAGGAAAGACCAAAGCCTGAACAGGTGCAGGACGATGAACCTGCGGGAACGGGCTACAGCATTGATGATGCTGGTTCCACAGGGGGAGGCGGATTCAAGCTGGAGGATATCAACCCCGATGACGTGCCCGTAGATATTCAATAATCTGTAAAGTAGGTGTTCATAATTAGTTTTATGTATTATAGTTTTTATTTGGATGCAGATTTTTCTTTTATCCGAAGGCGAAGAGGGTCTTTGAGAGGATTGCCCTTGGGCCATCCGTACCCGATGAGGGGAGCCATAACTCCTATGGCGACGGAGGTAATAGCAGACTATGTGACTGAGGATAAGAGGAAAATATGCGCCAAAGAGAAGCTAAAAGACATGAAACACACCTACGGATAAAATATGTAAACTAATTTTGAATACCTACTTAATTCGTTAATCTGTAATGAATTGTAAACATTGCAATAGACCGAACCGCGAGATTGCACGCTTCTGCAAGTGGTGCGGGGCGACCATGGAAGTGGCCAACAGCAATCTGTTGCCGGAAATCATCGGCATGAATCATGTCAAGGATAAACTCAATGAAATCGTAGCCTTGCATCAGGTTCTTGCCAGACGTGCACAAGCCAGCGGTATCAAGAGTCACTTCAATAACGACACCATCATCATAGGACCCACAGGAACGGGTAAGAAGACGCTGGTGGAAGCTATCGCCAAACTCTTTGCGGCAAACGGCATCATCCATAAGGCCAAACCCATCATCATCGATGCTGTGGAATACCACTCATTCTGCGAGGATCTGGTGGACAACCTCAAGGATGCGGAGGGAGGTATCTTGTGCATCTACGATGTCCACAAGCTGGTATCATCCAACGACACCAATACGGTCAGCGATCTTGATGTCATCTTGAACGCCAAGAAGAGCATGAACCTCGATTTCATCCTCATTCTGGTGGGCTGCAAGGGAGATCTCGAGGATTTCCTGAATGCCAATGCGGATGTCCGCAACCAGTTCGCCAACTACTTCCAACTCGAGGATTATGGGCTTTCAGAACTCCTGAGCATCTCCCAGAAACTGCTGAAAGACGCATGGGGACTGCCTGTCACACCAGATGCGCTCGGCAAGCTCGAACGGGTATTGAAGAAGAAGCTACGCGATGCTGACGAGGAGATAAAAGGCAATGGACACTACCTCGAGAGATTGGCGCAGGTCATCGCACAGAATGCCTATCGGCGCGATGGACATCAGGTGGAACCCCAGGACATCACAGGAGAAGAGTATGTGCAGAAATCTACCCAAGAGGTCTTGGCCAGTCTGGATAAGTTCGTGGGAATCGATGAAATACGAGCTACCATACAAGACCTGGTAAATAGTATTCAAATGGAGCGTGAAAGCGGTCAGGAGTATGAGCTCAAGGACCACTACCTCTTCTTCGGGAATCCAGGAACGGGCAAGACAACCATCGCTCGCATCTTCGCAGATATCTTCTGCTCGCTGGAACTGCTGCCCATAGGACACATCGTGGAGGTATCGCGTGCAGAGCTGGTTTCCCAGTGGATAGGCCAGACCGCCAAGGAGGTGAAAAACTATGTGGAGAAGGCTATGGGCGGAATACTCTTCATCGATGAGGCTTACACACTCATCAAGGATGAGCAGGACAGCTATGGCAAGGAGGCGGTGGACACCCTCTTGAAACTCATGGAGGACAACCGGGGTAAGTTCGTATGTATCGCTGCTGGCTACACGGACGACATGCGGCGTTTCCTCGATTCCAATCCGGGTATGCGCTCCCGCTTCAATGTTATTGTGAACTTCCGCGACTACAAGCCTGCCGAACTCGAGGAAATATTCCGCCGTATGATAGCGGGAGGCAAGACACGTTACACACTCAGCCCGGACGCTGAGGAACATCTTTCCATCTTCTTCAAGATGATGTACAACATGAGGCAGAAGGACTTCGCCAATGCACGCTCGGTGCGTAATGTCTATGAGGAGGCCAAGAAACGGCACAACAGCCGCATACAGGCTGAACGAGCACAGGGCAAGGATGTCTCATCCGAACTCACCATGCTCTCCCGTCAGGACATCGAGGGGGACGATGCTGACCGCGAACAGACCGTGGATGAAGTGCTCGAGGAATTGGACAGCCTTATCGGAATGACAGCCGTCAAGGATGCTGTCCGTAAGATGGCAAGGCGTATAGAAATGGATAAGATACGCATGGAACGTGGACTAATAGATCCCAAGAATGCTGCCAACCATATTGTCATTACGGGAAATCCTGGAACGGGAAAGACGACCGTGGCACAGATGCTCGGCAAGATATTCAAGGCCATCGGTTTACTGCCTACTGATAAGGTCTTTACGAGGGAGGCCAAACACCTCAAGAGCAGTTACATGAACGACACGGGAAAGGAGGTGGACAAGGCGTGCGATGCGGCGATGGGAGGCATCCTCTTCATCGACGAAGCATACATGTTGATGAAGGTGGATGATGCTGGTCAGAACGACCAGACGGGCGAGGAAGCCGTGGGAGCGCTGATGACACGCATGGTGAATGACGCAGGAAAGTTCATCGTCGTCATGGCGGGCTACCGCAAAGAGATGGACGAGTTCATAGACCGTGCTAATCCGGGATTCCGACGGCGCTTCAAGACGTTCATCCATATTGATGACTACACGGCGGAAGAACTCGTGGAAATATTCAAGATGCAAGTCAAGCGTAGTCGGATGAAACTATCGGAAAAGGCGGAGCAGACGCTCGCGAAACTGGTCGCTGATATGGTGAACGCCAAGAGCGAGAACTTTGGCAACGCGGGCGAGATGACTAACCTTCTGGAGAAGGTAAAGGACCTGCAGAGCGAACGTCTGAATGAGGAAGTGATGGAGGGGATTGAACACACCGACGAACAGCTGGTTACCATCGAGGCTTGTGACATCCCCTATGTATGTCCCGAACCACTCGACCCCGAACAGGTGCTGGCAAAACTCGATGAACTCATCGGACTCCAGAGTGTCAAACAGGAAATTCGGGAACTGGCCAACACCCTCAATGCCAACCTCCTGCGCGCACAGCGTCAGGGAGTGGAAGCCAAGGTGCAGCTCGACCACTACATTTTCACCGGCAATCCGGGTACGGGTAAGACAACCGTGGCACAGATGATGGCCGACATCTTCTATGCTCTTGGAATGCTTCCGACGAACAAGCTGGTGGAGGTCACCCGCAAGGACCTGGTGATGGGATACCTCGGACAGACGGCTAAGAACGTGGGGCGTGTGGTTAAGAGTGCCCTCGGAGGGGTGCTCTTCATCGACGAGGCATACGCCCTGAAGACGTCAGAGAACGACAGCTTCGGACAAGAAGCCATCGACACCCTGCTGCCGATGTTACTCACTTACAAGAACAAGTTCATCTGCATAGCCGCTGGTTACACCCGCGAGATGCGCCACTGGTTAGAGACCAACAGCGGACTCACCTCTCGCTTCACGGAGACCATAGAATTTCCGGACTATCAGCCCGATGAACTCGCGGATATCTTCTTGATGAAAGCCCGAAAGGAGCATTTCACCCTCGAACCGGAAGCGGAACAGGTCATGCGTCACTACTTCCAGGATTTATTTGCACATCGTGACCAGAACTTCGGCAACGCTCGAGAGGTCGGCAACTTCTTTAACAAGGTGAAGAAACGGCAGTCCACTCGTATTGCCAGGATGGACATCCAGGCTCCGGATTTCAATGACGCCCTTCTCTCGCAGCTCACGGTAGATGACATGCAAGTCAGCGAATAATCTGTTAATCCTTCAATCGTTAAACCGTTAATTGTCTTTCGATGAACTATATAAAATGTCCTAAATGTCAAGCCGAAATCGAAGGCGACAGCTGTTATTGTGACCAATGTGGCGCAGAACTCTACGTATGTCCCAAATGTGGCACCCTTGGCAAGGGCAAACGCTGTACGCGTTGTGGTGAACCTCTTGTTGCCGTGAAGACCCTCGGTTCCACTGCACGTCCCGCCGACAACGGACGTGGTTCCGGCGTTGGTTCTCCCACTTCCGCAGCTTCTCCTGCTTCCCAGTCTTCTGCTCCCGCAGCTTCTTCCCCTACGTTTGGTTCTTCCAGTATCACTGCGGACATCAACAAACTCCTCAGTGGTATGGACTTCGATTCCGTGAAGCCTTCGCCAAAGACTGGTCCTTCCACACAGCCTTTAGCCAATGCGGGAGCTACCATTCGACCTGGGGCAACCCCATCGCCTACATCTCAAGCCACTCCGCGACAGGTGCCAGGCCACCTTGTATGTAGGAACCCGCAGCTCCGGCTCTATATTGACGAGGTCCTCATTGGGCGTCGCGAGGGTGGATATGCCAGCGTCTTTGCTTCCTTCGGAATGGTGTCGGGGCGCCATGCACAGATTAGTCGCACCCCCTCGGGAGGCTGGCAGGTCACAGACCTTGGTTCTACCAATGGCACTCGTCTCAATGGTCATCCCCTCCCGCCAAACAGCCCAACCCCCTTCTGGGTAGGCGACACCATCACCTTCGCAGATATTGATTTCGAAGCCCTCCCATAACCTCTCCCCTCTCTAATTTTCTAATTATTTCATTTTTCAATTTTTCAACCTTTCAACCTTTCAACCTTTCAACCTTTCAATATTTCAATCTTTCAACTTTCTCGCGGCCTTCGTTATTACGTTATTACGTTATCACGTTATTCCGTTATTCCGAAAAAATCGGCCGCTTTCAATTTTTCAATTTTTCAACCTTTCAACCTTTCAATATTTCAATTTATTTCATGAACATCGAGATGCAATGTCGCCTCATCACAGACGTCGGATGTGTGCGAACCAACAACGAAGATATGATCCTCCTTAATGGAGAGTACTACCGAGATCAGGAAGCGCAGCAGAGCTACACCCTCTCTGGCGAGGCGCGCTTCTGTACCCTTGTGGCTGATGGGATGGGTGGGACGAATGGAGGAGAGTTTGCAAGTGAACTGGCCTTGCAGTACTTCGACCAGTTCCTGGCACAAGTGCCCGGAGGGTTGTCGGATGAAGACTTCCACGAGATCATCGACCGATGGGCGAAGCATGCGCATCTGGGGATAGTAGAACGGGGAGTTCAGCAGCCGGAATACAGCGATATGGGTACAACACTTACGGGACTCTTTGGCTACGGCGGACGCATATACCTTATTAATATAGGGGATAGCCGAACCTACCGCTTTCGGGATGGTATCCTCAAGCAGCTTTCACGCGACCATTCCATGCAGGAGAAATACCCTGACTGTTCATACCCCAGCAGCATGATTTACAACTGTCTGGGTGGCGGCTCTCCTGTGGAGGAAGTTTTCGCAGACCTCGTGGATATCACGGACAAGGTGCTTCCGGACGACCGCTTTATCATCTGTAGTGATGGCCTCAGTGACATGCTCTCCAACGATGAGATTGAGGATCTCATAAATGCTTCCTTACAACCTGCTTCCACCACCCCCGATACCGTGCAGGTCTTGGTCGAGGCCGCAAAAAAAGCGGGCGGAAGGGACAACGTGAGTGTCCTTCTCGTCCACTTTATCTCTGTGGGTTAATCCCATGCTCACCTCAGCCTGTCTAATGAGCGCACCAGCGCTTCATCTTTCAGGATGCCTCTGAAGGCGAGGAACGTAAAGATGCAGGCCACGGCAGGAAATCCAGCCCAAGGTTCAGGATGGAATTCTGCCTGGTATTTGGAACCCAGCAGGAACCAGAAAGCGGTGTAAACGGCATACCATCCTACGAGGAGGATGCAGCCCAGCATGGCCAGACGGCTTTGAACCAAACGGGTGCGATAGAGAAAGATGTCGAAGAGCAGGCCCGTAGAGGTCAGTAGCAGCAGGGCAAAGAGCGCCCACGGGGTGAACGTGTGGGTACCTTCGGCCACCTCTGCCAGCACGGGCTCGGAGGTGCTAAGACCATTGAACGTTGGCTCTCCCACGGCTTCATGATAGGGGGTGTGAACCCACAGATTATATACAGTTCCTATCACTTCGCCATGACTATCCACCAGACGACCGATGGGTAAACAGAGGCAAACGATACACAAGATGGCTGCTGCCAGTAAATAGATTGTCTGAATCCTTTGAATCATTCAATTTTCAATCTTTCAATTTTCTCGCGGCCTTCGTTATCGTTATTCCGTTATTCCGTTATTCCGATGATTTATCGGCCGCTTTCAATTTTTCAATCTTTCAATTTTCAATATCTCAACGTTTCAATTTTTCCGCTCGGCGCCTTGCGACGCTTCACGCTTGAAGCGCTCGACCCCTGGTCGCTTGACACTTCAAGAACGTTTCAATTTTCTCACGGCCTTCGTTATATCGTTATTCCGTTATTCCGATAATTTCGGCCGCTTTCAACGTTTCAATCTTTCAATTTTTCAATTTTTCAACGTTTCAATTTTTCCGCTCGGCGCCTTGCGACGCTTCACGCTTGAAGCGCTCGACCCCTGGTCGCTTGACACTTCAAGAACGTTTCAATTTTCTCACGGCCTTCGTAATATCGTTATTCCGTTATTCCGTTATTCCGATGATTTATCGGCCGCTTTCAACGTTTCAACCTTTCAATTTTTCAATTTTTCAATTTTTCAACGTTTCAACCTTTCAATATTCCTCTTCCTCAATGGAATCCTTGGCAGGATTGCGATAGTAAATCTTACCGTCGCGGAATTCCTGAGTGGCAATGAGGCTGGGCTTCGGTAACTTCTCGTAGAAACGGCTGATTTCGATTTGCTCGCGGTTCTCGAAAACCTCGTCCAGATTGTCGTTCGATGAAGCAAACTCTTGCAGCTTCTTGGAGAGTTCAGCTTTGATATCTACGCTGATTTGGTTGGCGCGCTTGGCGATGATAACCACACTCTCGTAGATGTTGCCTGTTTCCTCACAGAGATCCAGAATGTTCTGGGTGACCGTAGTGGTCGGTGCATTTGTCTTTTTGTAATCCATATATATAGTATTTCAATTTTACAATTTTTCAATTTTCAATATTTCAATTTTCTTTTTCTTTTAGCGGCCTTCGTTATTCCGTTATCACGTTATTCCGTTATTCCGACGATTTATCGGCCGCTTTCAACCTTTCAATGTTTCAATATTTCAACCTTTCAACGTTTCCGCTCGGCGCTTGCGACGCTTCACGCTTGAAGAACGTTTCAATTTAAGCGGCCTTCGTTATTACGTTATCACGTTATTCCGTTATTCCGAAAAATAATCGGCCGCCCCATTATAATTTTTCAATTTTTCAATTTTCAATTTTTCAATTTTTCAATCTTTCAACATTTCCGCTCGGCGCTTGCGACGCTTCACGCTTGAAGAACCTTTCAATTTAAGCGGCCTTCGTTATTCCGTTATCACGTTATTCCGTTATTCCGAAAAATAATCGGCCGCCCCATTATAATTTTTCAATATTTCAATTTTTCAATTTTTCAATTTTCAACCTTTCAACCTTTCAATATTTCAATTTTCAATCTTTCAATTTTTCTACTCCTCCTCAATCGATTGTCCTTTCAGGGCCTTTTGGCTCTTGATGAGGTAGGTCTGTGCCTCTTTCAGATAGTTCGATTCAGGAAATTCGTTGGCAAAGCCGTAGTACTCATCCACAGCCTGACGGAAACGTTCCAGCCGTTTTTCTTCCACACTCTGACGGGCCAGATGATAGCGAGAGCGCAGGATGAGAATCATGAATTGTTCCCGACGCTCGGGGAGAGCGTAGGGGAAGTCGCGCAAGGCATTTTCCGACGTGACGATGCAAGCCTCGTAGTTAGAACCGCCACTGGAGCAGTTCATGAAGTAATTGCCCAGGTCATAATACAGCTGGGCCGAGCGCTGTTCCTTTTCTACCAGATGATCCTGAAGCTTCTGAATCATCTCCTGAGCCTGGCTTTTCAACCGCGTGTAGGGATAGGAATCCAGAAAACTCTGTAATTCATCAATGGCATGGGACGTAACGGACTGATCCAGACGGGGGTCGGGGACGTTGTCATACAACGAGAGGCCTGCATAGTAGCGGGCTTCCTCCACATAGAGGCCACGAGGGTAGGTCTGGTAGTATTTCTTGAAGGAGGCAGCGGCCGTCTCCAGGTCGCCTGACATATAGGCACTCATGGCCATCATGTAGAGACACTCGTCGGCTAAGCCCGAACCTTTCATTGCTACGAGCAGGCTGCTAAAGAGATCTTGGGCATGACTATACTGACCTTTCACGTAGCAGGCTTTGGCCACTTCATATTTGTATTCTGCATCGCCATGTTTGATGGCTGCATTGAACTCTCCACAACCAGTGAGAAGAGTCAGGCACAAGGCGAACAGGAATGAGGATGTCTTTTTCATTATTATGCAATAAGTGGCCGCAAAATTACAGATTTATCTCGAATTGACCAAACTAAGAGCCTCTTTTTCGCAAAAAAATGAACGGATAACAATATTTCTTATCATTTTTTTGCTCTATTACTTGGTAGCATCAACACTTTTTCATAATTTTGCACGACTTATGACAAACTTCCAACTGATATCCAAGTACGAGCCTACGGGCGACCAGCCCGAGGCCATAGAGCAGCTGACCCAGGGAATAGAGGATGGTATTCATGCACAGACTCTACTCGGGGTTACGGGCTCCGGCAAGACATTCACCATCGCGAATGTCATAAAAAATGTCAATAAGCCGACACTCATCCTCAGCCATAACAAGACATTGGCGGCACAGCTCTATGGAGAGATGAAGAGCTTCTTCCCTAACAATGCCGTGGAGTATTATGTCAGCTACTATGACTACTACCAACCCGAGGCATATATCCCATCCACCGACACCTATATTGAAAAGGACCTTGCCATCAACGATGAAATCGACAAGTTGAGGCTCGCGGCGACGTCTGCCCTGCTCTCGGGACGTCGTGATGTGGTCGTCGTCTCCTCGGTGTCCTGTATCTATGGAATGGGAAATCCTGCTGCTTTCTATGAGAATGTCATAGAGTTGGTGCGCGGGAAGGTGCTTGACCGCAATCAGTTATTGCGCCGTCTCAACGACTCGCTCTATACCCGCAACGACCTCACCCTCGGCCGTGGGGAATACCGTGTCAAGGGGGACACGGTGGATGTCTTCCTTGCCTACTCGGATAACCTCCTGCGCATCACCTTCTGGGACGACGAGATAGATGCCATCGAGGAGATAGACCCGCTTTCTGGAACACGCCTTGGAGAATTTCAGGACTACAGGATTTATCCGGCGAACCTCTTCATGACGACAAAGGAACAGACGTTGGCTGCCATCCATCAGATTGAGGACGACCTAACCGAGCGTGTCAAATATTTTGAGGATATGGGAAAAGAGCTCGAAGCAAAGCGCCTCTATGAGCGTGTAACCTATGACATGGAGATGATTCGCGAACTGGGTCATTGCTCCGGCATAGAGAACTACAGCCGTTACTTCGACGGACGTTCGGCTGGCACACGCCCCTATTGCCTTCTGGACTTCTTTCCCGATGATTTTCTGCTTGTTATCGACGAGAGTCACGTCAGTGTGCCGCAGATTTCTGCCATGTATGGAGGCGACCGCGCCCGCAAGACCAACCTCGTTCAGTACGGGTTCCGTCTGCCCGCAGCCATGGACAACCGTCCGCTGAAGTTCGAGGAGTTCCAACAGTTGACACATCAGGTGATTTATGTCAGCGCGACGCCTGCCGATTATGAGCTGGCAGAGAGCGAAGGAATTGTGGTGGAGCAGGTCATACGTCCTACGGGACTGCTGGATCCCCTCATCGAGGTGCGCCCATCCATGAATCAGGTCGATGATCTCATGGAGGAAATCCAGCAGCGCATAGAGGCCAATGAACGCACCCTCGTGACAACACTCACCAAGCGCATGGCCGAGGAACTGACCGAGTACTTGCTGAACAATGGGATACAGGCCAACTATATCCACAGCGATGTGGACACCCTGAAGCGCGTGCAGATTATGGATGCTTTGAGGGCGGGCACCTACGACGTCCTGGTCGGCGTCAACCTTCTGCGCGAGGGACTGGATCTGCCCGAGGTGTCATTGGTGGCTATCTTGGATGCCGACAAGGAGGGCTTCCTGCGCAGTCATCGTTCGCTGACGCAGACGGTGGGACGCGCAGCACGTAATATTCATGGAAAGGCCATCATGTATGCCGACACCATAACCGGTTCCATGCAGCAGACAATCGATGAAACCAACCGACGTCGTGAGAAACAGCTACATTATAATGCGGTGCACGGCATCACGCCGACCCAGATTCGCAAGGACCGTACGATGGCAGACCTCATTTCCGCAGGACAGGAACAGCAGGCCGAGCATGACCGCCGTGCATACGTGGAACCAGAACGTCCGATACCTATTGCTGCCGAGGCTGAGGTGGAGTATATGACTCGCGATGACATGCGCAAAGCAGTGGACAAATTCCGAAAGCAGATGCAAGAAGCCGCCAAGCGACTGGACTTCATCACCGCAGCACAGTTGCGCGACCAGATGTTACAACTCATGGCCAAGTTGGACGAGGCTCCCCAATCCTCGCGCGCGTAAAAGTAATTTAAGGTGTGCACCCACTCCAAATGGTCTCTTAAGAAACGAAAAACAATACTTTTTTATCACAAAATGAAAAAAAGTTGCAAAAACATTTGGCGGTTTCAGAAAAACGCACTACCTTTGCACCCGCTTTCGAGAAGGAAACGTCGCAAGTGAGCGACACAGAACCAAAAATCCCTCGGAAGACACAAAAGAATGGCTCCGTAGCTCAACTGAATAGAGCATCTGACTACGGATCAGAAGGTTGTGGGTTTGAATCCCGCCGGAGTCACATCTTTGACATATTGTCTGGGCGGATACCAGAGTGGCCAAATGGGGCAGACTGTAAATCTGCTGGTTGTTACCTTCGGTGGTTCGAATCCATCTCCGCCCACCTGCGGCAATGCCGGTGCAAGCCGAACGCAGAACAAGTTCACTTGATGATGCAGAGACGCCGCACGGTATCGCGCAATTTCAAACAAATTGCGGCAATAGCTCAGTTG
>JAFXTO010000022.1 GCA_017535725.1 Bacteroidaceae bacterium | reverse complement strand
GTCGCGACACTCCTAACCATCACACTCAGTTAACAAAATTATCAATCTAAAACAAAAAAAGATCATGGCAAACCAAGATTCTTTTCAGACTGTCAAGTACAGTCTTGGGCTCCGTCCCAACCCTCTCCACGAGAGTGACCCCAAGAAGGTGTATGCGAACTTGCAGCGCAACGGGGTCGTAAGCCTCAACCAGCTCGCCCGCCACATCAGGGAGCATGGCTCTCCCTACGGCCGCGACGTCATCCTCGGCGTGCTCACCGCCGTAGTGGACTGCACCCGCGAGTTCCTTGTGCAGGGCTTCGAGGTTGACCTGGGCGACCTCGGCCGCTACAAGCCCAGCTTCCGCCAGCGCGGAGCCGTGGACTTCGAGCACTTCACCGCCAACAACTTCACGGACTACCGCGCCATCTACTCGATGTCCGACGTCTTCGAGAACATGCTTGCTGACGTGCAGTTCGAGCGCGTAGCCACCCGCAAGGCTCAGGCCGCCATCGTGGAGGCTGAGGACAAGGGGCAGACTCAGGCTGACTGGACCGAGGAAGAGGAGGAAGAGGAAGAGGAGCCGTAAAGGGCAGACCCCAGACCCCCTCCTCACTCCCCCTCAAAGGGGGAGGGTGGTCACCAATGACGGATGAAGAAGCGAGCCCCCTCCTGCTCCCCCTAAAGGGGAAGAGAACGAAACCCTATGAGGGGTGATAGATTGGGGGACAATGGAAACCCTATGAGGGGTGATAGATTGGGGGAGGGAGAAAGGGGGAGGTAAGAAAATGGGAATCCCCGCTGTGACACGGATGAGGTCGCGGCGGGGAGGTTTTTGCTTGACGTTTGCTACAAGTTCGCAGCCAGCTCCGTGCAACCTGCCTTCAAGGTTGTGGAATAATGTGCAAATGTGCAAAGTGCAAACGTTTTTTTCGGCAAACGAAGGAAGGGAAAAGGAGGTCGCGGCGGGGAGGTTTTTGTTTAACGTTTGAAACACTCGTTTTGTTAATAATTCTTAACGGAGGCGAAATAATGGGGGGAGGAGAGTACATCGAATTAAAAAAAGCCTTAAATTTGTACGGCTTTTACGGAAAATTAAGGCCTTTAAAGGCTTATGCAAGGCATTATTTACCCTATTACGAAACAACGAAAAAAATATTTAATAATCTCAAATTCAATGTGTATGAAAAGCCAATTAAGCACATTTGGTAAGCACTTTACGCGCGCGTTCAGTGTGATGGCCGTTTGTGGGCTTGCGTGGGCATGTACGGATGATTTCAAGCTCGACGACGAAAAGCCGTCGTGGCTGAACGCCAGCATCTACGAAAGTTTGCAGCAAGGCCTGACAGATGACAATGGAACCCACCACACGTTCAACACCTACTTGCAGCTGCTGGCTGACAAGGACGTGAACCTCACGGATTCCACGGGTGAGTACAAGGTACGCCCCCTGACCGAGGTGTTGAGCCGAACGGGTTCCAAGACCGTATTCGTAGCCGGTGACGATGCTTGGGAGCAGTTCTTCAAGGACAATGCCAAGCTCCCCGCCAACAACCCCTGGCACAATGCCACCAGCTACAGCAACCTCACCCCTGCTCAGAAGAAGTTGCTCATCCACACCAGCATGCTCAACAATGCCATCGTCATGGAGAACCTCGCCAGCAGCGACGGACGAGGCACTGATGCTCCCACACGTGGTGAGTACATGCGACGCTTCACCGACGTGGAACTCACGGACACCATCACCTACATAGCTCCCGAAGACCTCCCCTTCGCATACAATATTGACAAGGAGTACCCCGAGGAGAATGTCTACGACGAGAACGGTAACTTCATCGGCAAGAAGGCATTCGTGCCGGAGAAGAACTACTGGACCGAGTTCGGACCCAAGGGTAACAACAAGGGCATCTACCTCGTCATGGACTCCACCGCCAACATGATGCTGCACTTCACCGCAGAGCACATGTCCAACAATGCCGTGCGCGATGAGGACTTCGCCATCTTCATGGGACGTGAGCGTGCCACCGACGATGTTCACATCTACGACGCCAAGGTGCTGGCCAAGGACAAGGTGGCAGAGAACGGATACGTGAACATCACGGAAAAGGTGCTTGTCCCGCGTCCCAACCTGGCAGAGATGATTCGCACCAACGGTAACACCCGCATCTTCAGCCACGTGCTCGAGCGCTTTTCATTCCCCTACCTGAACAAAGCCGTCACGCAGGCATACAACGACATCCACAAGGACAACCCCATCGAGGCCATCTATACCAAGCACTACTACTCCAAGCTTGGCCCCGGCAAGACCGTACAGATCTGGGACAGCAAGGGTAACAAGTTCGAGGACAGCTATGGTGAAGTGGCCCTGAAGTTCGATCCGGGATGGAATGGATTCTACGCTGAGGACGCCACCGACGAGCGTCCGGACATGGCTGCCATGTTCGTTCCCAGCGACCAGGCCTTCTGGAACTACTTCCAGCCCGGACAGGAAGGATGGGATCTCATCGAGACCTACGCCACCGACCAGACCACGATGCTGCCCAAGACTCCTGAATCCGACGCTGACTACGAGAAGCTGTTCCAGAAGATTGACGACATCCCCCTCTCCACCATTCAGGCTCTGGTGAACGTCATCATGTTCCCCACCTTCACTGGTTCCGTGCCCAGCAAGATGACCAAGCTGCGTGACGATGCCCGCGACGATATCTTCTACGATGACGACATCAATGGCATCTACGACAACAAGCTCAGCCGCGACGGTGGACATATCGACACCTGTCTGCTCGCCAACAACGGCGCCTTATATATTATGAATAAGGTGTACTCACCTGCCGACTTCGCCTCTGTTGCAGCCCCTGCATACATCAGCAAGAAGAACCTTATCATGAAGTGGGCTATCTACAACGGCTTCGTCGAGAGCCAGGACCGTATGCACATCAACTACTTCGCATACCTCAAGGCTATGAAGTCCACCTTCACGTTCTTCCTCCCCAGCGACAAGGCCATGCTGAACTACTATGACCCGGTCAGCTTCACCAGCCAGAAGCCTCGTGTGCTCGTGCTGGACTACACCGGCGGCAAGAACGGCCTGCCCTTCACCAAGACCCTCTGGAAGTTCAATCCCGCCACCGCCAAGCGTGACCCGTCACTGGGCAGCAACGCCGGCGACGACACCTACGGACGTACAGAGACCATCGGTGATGAGGAAGTCGTCAACCGTCTGAAGGATATCCTGGAGAGCCACACCATCGTGCACGATGGCACCAACCCCATCTATGATACCGATGACCAGTACTACATCGCCAAGAACGGTTCTGCCATCAAGGTCATCCGCGACCCGTCTGACCGTAATAATATTATTAAGGTGCAGGGCGGCTACCAGCTGGAGAACGAGCGCTACGGCATCACCGACGGCGACCCTGGCACCCTGGAACTCACCGTGGCAGAGAAGTACGACAAGAAGAACGGTCTGACTCTCCTGCTCAACGACGGTCCCATCATCCCCGCATCCAGGAGCGTCTATGGCATCCTCACCGAGAAGAACGAGGGCGAGGAGACCAGCCAGTTCTCCAAGTTCTTTGAACTCACACAGCCCAGCGACTCTATGCTGGAGGCTTCGCAGCTCGTCAACGCATCCCTCAAGGGCGACAACAAGACACGCGCCCTGCTGAAATACTACACCTTCGTCAACGCAACATCCAAGATGGGCAACGGCGGTGGCGTGGACTACAACGTGCAGTTCTTCAACAACTACCGTTACACCATCCTCGTTCCCACCAACGAAGCCATTCAGAAGGCCATCGACCACGGACTTCCCACCTGGGAGAGCATCAAGGCCGACTACTATTCGCTGCCCAAGTACAAGGATATCTGTGATTCCATCATTGACCTCGAAGGTGAAAAGGAATACTTCTATGTCAACGTGGCCACCGCCAAGGACATCCACGGCAACGACTCCACCTACAACGACACTATCATCGTCTCGGCTTCCAAGCTGGAAGACTACTTCGTCCAGAAGAAGGACGTCCTCCGCTTGCAGGCTAAGATTACCTTCCTCAATAACTTCATCCGCGGCCACTTCCTCGACAACAGTATCTTCGTCGACAAGAGCGAGCGTTCGGAAGCCGAGTATGTCACCTCCAGCTATGACCGCGACCTCGGAGTCTTCGTCAAGGTGCTCTGCAAGCGCGTGAAGCAAGGAGGAGATACCAAGCTCGTAGTCCGAGACAACTACGGCGGACCGGAACTCACCGTCACTGATGTCAACAACATCATGGCACGTGACATCATCTGCTATCGAAACAACAAACCCCAGACGCCCACGAACCAGAACACGATGAACAACATCACCATCAGTGGTTCCAGCTTCGCCGTCATCCATCAGATTCCCGGAGTACTCAACCACACCAGCCTCTCTAAGGGCACCGACGGAGAGTACGTCTATCCGGACTTCACCAGCGAGAGCGCTTGCAAAGCCTATCTGGAGCAGTTTGCAACCCCCAACGATATCCAAAACATGAAGCACTATGAAAGATAAGATTTTCAAACTGATACTGCTGTGGGTTCTCTGCTTCACGGCAACCAGCGTCAGCGCACAGCGCCGCATCTCAGGTACCGTATCGGATGATATTGACGTGGTTCCAGGTGCCAACGTCGCAGAGCGCGACAAGAACAACCGTATCGTCAGCCACACGGTCACCGATATGAACGGTAACTTCACCCTGAACATCAAGGATCCCAACAACACCCTCTATATCACCTGCATGGGTCTGAAGCCCTGGTCACAGGTCATCGGAAGCCGCACCGTATTCAAGGTCACCCTCTCCGACAACACCAAGCAGATGAAGGAAGTTGTCAAGACCGCCAAGAAGAAACAACAGTCCGGAGGACTCAGCATCCCTGTCCGCGAGTTGGCGGGAGCTACGCAGACCTTCAGCATGGACGAGATGGAGGGTATGGCCTTCGAATCCGTGGACCAGGCACTGCAAGGTCAAATCGCAGGTCTGGATATCGTGCAGAACTCCGGTAACCTGGGTGCCGGTACTACCATGCGTCTGCGTGGTACCTCCACCATTAACGGTAATGCACAGCCCCTCATTGTTGTCAACGACCACATCTTCGAGCTCCCCGAGGACGCACAGACCATCAACTTCGAGGAGATGGATAACGAAGAACAGTTCTCCACCCTGCTGAACGTCAACCCTGAAGACATCGAGAGCATCGAGGTCCTCAAGGACGCCAGCACCGCCAAGTGGGGTAGCCGTGGCGCCAACGGTGTCATCGAAATCAAGCTCCGCCGCGGTCACCGTGGTCCTACCAATGTCACCTTCTCCTACCGCTTCAACGGCACCTGGCAGCCCGATGGCTACAAGATGCTCGATGGCGACGGATACACCATGATGCTGAAGGAGTCCTACTACAACCCCCAGCAGAAAGCTACCAGCATCCTTGAGCTGGACTACAACATGGAGAAGCCCTACATCTACAACCACTTCAACCGCAACACCGACTGGGTGGATGCCGTGACGCAGTTCGGTAAGGAACACAAATGGTACGTCACCCTCTCCGGTGGTGGCGAGAAGGCTACCTTCCGTGTCAGCGCCGGTTACGACAAGTCCGCGGGTACCATCATCGGACAGAAGCTCGACCGATTCACCACCGCCACCGCCCTCGACTACTGGGTCAGCGACCGCATCAAGTTCCAGTCCAATATCAACCTGACGTTCACCACCAACCACAAGAACTACGGTAACGACATCCTCTCCCGCGCCTACAACGCCATGCCGAATATGGCTATCTATGAGGTTGACGCTCAGAACAACCCGACAGGACGCTACTTCAACATGCTTCCGATGGCAGCCGATATTTCTGGTAACAGCGCATCAGGTATCGAGAACGACGGACAGCATACCAGCTGGCAACTGCGAAGCCTGTTTATGAACGGAAACCCCGTCGCACGTGCCATGAATGCCTGGAACAAGGAGCGCCAGTACAACCTCACCCCGCAGTTCAACATCGAGTACAAGTTCCTCGGCAAGGACGACGAACACACCCAGCTGAACTATAAGGGCGACGTACAACTCAATATCTACAACACCTCCAACGACGAATACATTCCCTCAGAACTCCACACGATGGAGTGGCAGTTCGGAGGAGACTATCCTCTGAGATGGGACAACGCCGACCACGGCAACCAGCGTAATGCCGTGAGCAACAGCGAGTACAAGAGCTTGGAGTTCACCACGCGCCACGACCTGCAGTTCTATCCCAAGTTTAGGAACGAGGACTTCAGCGCCAGCGTGCTCGCACGATGGGAACTCTACAGCGGAACCTCCAGCCGCCAGAACACCGGCCTCTGGAACGTGCCCAATGGCATCACGGATCCCACCGTCGTGGCTCTGCTGGATGCTGCCGGAGCTTCCAACAACGAATGGCGTAACACCAGCTTCTTCGGACAAGTCCACCTTTCTTATAAGAGTAAGTACAACATCGACGCCAGTCTCCGTGCCGATGGTAGCACCGCATTCGGTGCCGGCAGCAAGTTCGGCTACTTCCCGTTCGTGGGTGCCCGTTGGAACATCATCGACGAGAAGTTCATGGACTGGTCCCGCAGCTGGCTGAGCATGTTGGCCTTCCGTCCCACGTGGGGTGTCACGGGTAATACCGGTGGCGGTGGCTATAACCAATATAATAAGTATAGCCAGAACGGTTACTACAACGGCCACACCGTCGTACGTCCCGAGAACCTCTCGCTCCGACTCATCCAGTGGGAGAAGACACGTAAGATCAACTGGGGCTTCAACCTCGGATTGTTCGACGACCTCCTCCAGTTTGAGCTCGATATCTACGACCACAAGACCACCGACCTCATCATGAACAACATGCGTATCGCCTCTGCCAACGGCTTCAGTGCACTCGACAAGGTGAATGCAGGTATCATGCGCAACAAGGGTTGGGACTTGAACTTCCACAGCGGATGGTTCGCCAAGGTCGGCAAGTTCCAGATGAAGGTGCGTGCCAACGTCGCTCAGAACTTCAACGAGGTCGAGGAGATGGATGCACTTATCCTCGAAGGACTCAACGGTAATGAGAACAACCAGCCCGGTTACATCGACGGCAAGTACAACCTCAGCTACCACCAGCGCGTGCAGATTGGCAACGCACTCGGCTCCATCTACGGCCTGAAGTTCAAGGGCGTTTACAAGTACGACTACGACCACAACGGCTTCACCATTTCTTCTATCAACTCCTACGGTTATGCCGAAGTGGACCAGAATGGCGTCAGCTGGCGTCAGGCTCAGGATCGCGGTATCGAATGGGGCGTCGGAACAGGTTATGACGCTCATGGCAATCCCATCAACACAGCTGCTGCAGCTCTCCGTCGTGGTGACGTGGCTTCCTGCCCAATCGCCTTTGATGCCGCAGGCAACATGCTCACCGACAAGCAAGGCAACCCCATGCCCATGTACTACTGCTACAACGAGAGTTACCGCTACCAGTTCCAGGGTGGTGATGCCATCTACGAGGATATCAACAACGACGGACAGATTGACCGCTACGACATGGTGTACCTCGGCAACTCCAACCCGAAGTGCAATGGTGGTTTCGGCTTCACCCTGAAGTACGAGCGCCTGCAACTCGTCACCGGTTTCAACTTCCGTATCGGAAACGACATCGTCAACATCGCACGTCGTAACCTCGAGAGTATGACCGGCAATACCAACCAGAGCTTCGCTACCACATGGCGCTGGCGTAAGAACGGCGACGAGACCGTGGTGCCGCGTGCCATGAACAACGACGGAGGATATTCCACCTACAACTCCCTCCCCAGCGACCGCTACGTAGAGAAGGGTGACTACCTCCGCTTGCAGTACATACAGCTCAGCTACGACTTCGACCCCAAGAAGTTGAAGAAGTTCGGTATCCGCAACCTCAAGCTCTATGCATCCGTCAACAACCTCTGGTGCTGGAGCAAGTACACCGGCGTGGATCCTGACGTCAGCCCGCAGGGATATGCCGTCAGCCAGGACAACAACCGCACACCACGTACGCGTTCGTTCACAGCAAGTATTAATCTTGGATTCTAAAACAAGGCCGATATGAAAAGAATTAAGTTTTTTAACCACATAGCACTCGTGTGCCTCATGGCACTCGGGGCCACCTCCTGCACAGACTGGTTGACACTCTACCCCCAGGACCGTATCGTCGAAGAAGACTTCTGGGAGGACAAGAACGACCTCGAAGGCGTGCGCTACGCTGCCTACAAGCAGATGGCTGCCAACCTCAGCAAGCTGGTCATCTGGGGCGATATCCGTTCCGATAACTACGTCATTGCGAACCAGACGTCCCAGCAGGGAAGTCGTGAGGTCTTCCAGAACATCCGCGCTGCCCAGCTCGACAGCACCATGTCCCAGTATGACTGGGGAGCTGTCTACACCACCATTAACTATTGTAATAAGGTGCTCCAGCACGGAGAGGAAGTGCTCGCCAAGGATCCTCAGTTCACCTCCACGGAATGGAAGGAGATGAAGGCGGAAATCACCGCTCTGCGAGCCTTGAACTACTTCTACCTCATTCGTGCATTCAAGGATATTCCCTACAGCACACAGGTCATCAACTCCGATGAGGAGGTCATGGACTTCCCCTTCGTCAATCAGCTGGATGTCCTCGACACCCTTATCCACGACGTCCGCCCCTTGGCAGGTCAGGCGCGTAACCGCTTCGACGACCCCACTGACACCCGTGGCTTGATGACCAACACCGCCATCTATGCCCTGCTGGCGGATATGTACCTCTGGCGCAGTGCCCTGCGTGAGGGACGTGACTTCGACAAGACGATCATCGATCAGGACTGCGACAGCGTCATCTGGGCAGGACAGAAGTCTCTGGACTACCTTGCTGAAGTCAACAATATGAATTCCAGCACGTTCGGCAGCACCCGCATCCGTCGCTCGGACTTCGGAAGCGGTCTTAGCAACGCCCTGCTGGTGTCCAACGAGGAAATGCGTCAGGACTACAGCCAGGAGAACAGTTTACCAACCGTGGACAGCTATGACTACGCTTTCTATCGTGGTATGGAATCACAGGGTATGGAAACCATGTTCGCTCTCCAGTTCCACCAGGATGACCTCAAGAGCGACTGGATTTATGACTTCTACGGACAGAGCAACAACACCCACTTCATGGTCAGCGAAGGCATCCTCAATGTCTATGGAACCTCCAGCGCCTCCGACAAAGCCAAGAAGGACTGCCGCACGTGGTACAGCTGCAATCCTTGGTATAGCACTTCCGGAAACACAGAGGCTGCCGCTCCCTCTGACAAGGAGCAGAGAGCTTGTCTGAAATGGAATAACTGCGAATTCGTATATCGCAAGTCCGACAAGGAAGTGTGGATTTATCCACAGACCGGAAGCTACCGCAACTGGATTATCTACCGTCAGCCCGATGTCATGCTGATGATGGCTGAGGCCATGATTGCCAAAGCTCCCACCAGCGCCAATAAGACGGATGAAAACCTGGTGGCCGCCAAGAACATCATCAACGCCATCCACAAGCGCAGCAACGTGGAAACTGGTACCAACGCCGAAGCCGTATTCGAGGGCGCAGGAAGCAGGGAGTCTTATATGAAGACACTCATGTATGAGCGCCAGATTGAATTCCTCGGAGAAGGTCGCCGCTGGTTCGACCTCGCACGCTATGCAGAACGCTATTCCATGAATAAGATTAAGTATAGCACGGATGAGAGCGGTGCCGTCGTCTATGACGAAAATGGAAATCCCGTTTATGAAAAGACCAACGCGAAGGACAACGAAATCGTCATCCTCTACGACCCACGCGAGCCTCAGTACCTCGACGGAACCATGGGCGTCCGCAAGATGATTGACGACTTCCTCGGAAATGCAGAATCCAACATGATTCCTGTGTACAAGACACGTATCAAGAACCGCTACGGACTCTACTGCCCCATCTACTATCGCGAGCTTAGCGCCAACCATGGCCAACTCCAGCAGAACCCAGTCTGGAATCGCGAGAAATAAATACAACAGTTCCACATTTGACAAAATATGTTTAACAAGAACACACTCAAGAACATCTGCCGTCTGCTCCTCTTAGGGGTAGCCGGGAGTTGGATTGCCGCCTGCACGGAGGAAATCGATATGAGCAACCGCTATACCTTCACGGAGGAGACGGCACTCTCATACCTCGAAGGCCACGAGCAGTACAGTGAGTATGTGCGCCTGTTAAAAGAGTTGCCCATCAGCACGCTGTCCGAATCTACCGTGGCACAGTTGCTCTCGGCACGTGGACACTTCACCGTGTTCGCACCAACGGACGATGCCATCCAGCTGTACTTAGACTCCCTGCAACGAAAGGGCATTATTGCCACGGCCTCGTGGGATGCGTTCACCTCGCAGAAGACACTCGACTCCATCAAACAGGTGATTGTGTACAACAGCATCATCGACGGTGGCGACCAGATGTCCTATGATATAGGTCTGTTCCCCAGGGACAATGTGGACTTTGGAATCTCGAACATGAACGACCGAAAGATCAGTGTGCTTCGAGGAAAAATCAACAGTGATAGCATTTACGTCAACGGAGAATGGCCCATATCCCTCAAGAACCGGGACATCAAGGTCATCAACGGACACATCCATGAGATGGAAGACGTCATCGCACCCAGCGACGAACGCATGTTCAATCTCTTCGACCGATGGTCAAAGACCGAGGGCAACGGATTCACCGTGACATCCAAGCTCATCCTCGCTTGCGGACTGGACGACACGCTCAGAGCCTACCGCGATGAGACGTGGGAACGTCTGTACCTCACCAATCAGGTGAAGGACCTGCCCAAGCACTCCAGCTTCGGACAAGTGGGTTCCCTGCCTCAGCACCGCAGGTTCGGGTTCACTGTCTTCGCTGAAATCGACCAGGTCTGGGAAGGGCTGCTCGGCAAGAGCGCCAAGGACATCACCGTTGAGGATGTCAAGAACTACTTGATATCCACAGGTGCCTTCACCGACCCTGGCACGACCACGGACGATAACTACGCTGATCAGAACAACATCATCAACCAGTTCGTGACCTACCACATCCTGCCCATGCGCATCAGTCGTGACAGGTTGGTCGTCCACTTCCTGGAACTGGGATATGACTACCGCGACAAGACCGCTTCTCCCTCCATTGCCATTACAGACTACTTCACCACGATGGGTAAACCCCGTCTGCTGAAGGTCTTCGAGAGCAAGGAGAGCAAAGGCATCTACCTCAACCGATTCCCCATCATGCGCAACGGACGCGGAGAATTCTCACAGATGAACGGTAACTACCAGAACGACTACCATGAGAGTGGCAAGTTCAAGCAGCTGCGAGGCGCCGCCCTGTCCCCTGATGAGAACGTAGGAGTGGAAGTCCTCAGCGCCTCGGATGTCAACGTCAGCAATGAGGTGGCACTCAACGGTATCATCTATCCTATCCGTAAGTTGCTGGGATGCACGGACAACATCCGTAACCAAATGTTGAACGAGCGCATTCGCATTGATGTCGCAACCATGTTCCCGGAGATGCTCAGCAATGACCTCCACGGTATCAAGCAATACTATACGGAGGGCGCTACCAACTGCCGCGCGTTCCCAGTGGAATATCAATACCTCGCTGACGTCGAGATGCAGGAAGGAACGATGTTCTACTATCTGCCTGGATACCAGTGCGGCTGGGCGAACAACGAGGGTGATGAGTTCAATATCATCGGTCAGTACGAGTTCACCATGAAGCTGCCTCCTGTGCCTAAAGCTGGACACTACGAACTGCGCTTTGGTGTTGCTACAGGTTCCTACGTCCGCAGTATGGCTCAGGTCTACTGGGGCAAGGACAAGAACAACATGCCCGCACACGGTATTCCCATGGACCTTCGACAGAGCGGACTCTACCGCCGACTCTATAATGGAAGCAATATCCAGGAAGATTCGGACATCGGATGGGAAGAAGATGTCAGCGACCAGGCTACCAACGACGAAGTTGACAAGAAACTGCGCAACAAAGGATTCATGAAAGCTCCTAAGTCATGGACGTGGGGCGGAGGTGGAGCTGTGCGCGACTACGAGACAATATCCCGTCGTATCATGGTCAGCGAGGATATGGAACCCGACCAAGACTATTATATCAAATTCAAGTCTGTGCTCGAAAGCGACAAGAAGGAATTCTTCATGGACTACATCGAATACGTAGCCAAGGAGGTCTTCGATAATCCAGAAGAGGCAGAAGATATTTGGTAACATACTATTTGAGAAAATAAAAAAGAATAATATGAAACAACTATTGTATTTCAAACATCACGTGTTGGCCTTGCTGGTCATCGCCTGTGGACTGGTAGCCTGCACGGAAGAAATCGACATGAGCAATCGCTATACCTTTACGGAATATACGGTGCTCAGTTACCTCGAGGAAAATGAGCAATTCTCGGAGTACGTGAAGTTGCTGGGTGAAGTACCCATCAGTGAGGTGTCTTCCTCTACGGTGAAGCAGTTGCTCTCGGCACGTGGAGCATACACCTGTTTTGCACCGAACGACTCTGCCATCCACCTCTACCTCGATACCCTCTATCGCAAGGGGATTATCGATACCCCAGACTGGAACGGATTCCGTAACGAGAAGGACCTCGACTCCATCCGTAAGGTCATTGTCTACAACAGTATTATCAACAGTGGAGAAGCCAAGGGCGTCACCGCATACGACACTGGTAACTTCCCCTCGGAAGATAATGGCAACTTCGAGGTGTCGAACATGAACGAGCGTAAGCTCAGCGTCATTCGTGGTTCTGTCAACAAAGACAGTATCTACATCAATGGCACGTCTCCCATTCACATGCAGCATCGTGACATCGAGGCCATCAACGGATATATCCATGAGATGCTGGAAGTCATCGCACCCAGCAACGAAACCCTGTCGGATATGCTCCTACAGTGGGCCAAGGAAGGCGAAATGAAGTATGTGGTGATGGCCAAGCTGATTCTCGCCTGTGGACTTGACGACACCCTCAGCAAGAAGGAAGACCCCGTATGGAGAGAACTATGGCTCACGAAACAAGTGGAAGTCATTGATCCCGCAGACAGGTTCGGTACTGAGAAGAGCACGAAAATCGAGCTTCCAGAGCATCGCTACTACGGATTCACCATCTTTGCCGAAACGGATGACGTATGGGAATCTGAAATAGGAAAGCCTGCTGATGAAATCACGATAGAGGACGTCAAGAAGTACCTTGTCGACAGACAAGCATACCCTGATGCAACGACGGACGACAACTACACAGACGAGAACAACATCATCAACCAGTTCACTACCTATCACATCCTGCCGGAGAAACTCAGCCACGACAGGTTGGTCGTTCACTGGAATGAACTCGGCTACGATGCCACACAGAAGAATCCGCAATTGACCATCCCCGTCATGGAATACTTCTGCACATTGGGCAAGCGTCGCCTCATGAAACTCTACGAGAGTAAGGAGAGCAAGGGCGTGTACATCAACCGTTTCCCGAAACTGCTGAACGGACGTGGAGAGTTCTCCACCGACAACGGCTATGAGAACAACAACCATGAGAGTGGTATGTTCAAGGATATCAGAGGAAACGCCATGACAGCTAATGAGAACGAGGGTATCCGGGTGGAAAACAATGTAGGTGGAGACACCGCTTCCGTATCCGTCATCAATGGATACATCCATCCTATCAAGAAGGTGCTTGTCTGTACGGACAACGTCCGCAACCAGCTCATGGGCGAGCGCATCCGTATCGATTTCACTGCCATGTTCCCTGAGTTCATGAACAATGATATCCGTGACTTGCGCGACTACACCTACGACCGCAACTACCTCTTCCCCACGGACCACAAGTACTTCGATAACATCGACATCATGGAAGGCTCCAAGTTCTACTACCTCTCTGGTTGGCATCACAACTGGCTGAACTATCAGGGAACGGAGCTGAACATCGTCGGTCAGTACGAGTTCACGATGAAGCTGCCTCCCGTACCAAAGGCCGGACACTACGAAATCCGCTACGGCATCCAGGTGGTCAGCGCCCGTGGTATGGCTCAGGTCTACTTCGGTGACAACCCCAACGCCCTGCCTGCTATGGGTATTCCTTTGGATATTCGTATGGGCGGTACGATTTGGTACAATGGAACCAGCGGTAGTGATGACAACCCCAACTCACCTGTGGGATGGGAACCAGACACCAGTGATCCCGGTGCCAACGATGATATCGACAAGCACATGCGTAACAATGGATTCATGAAGGGCCCGGCCAACTTCAGCTACCTTGGCAGTACGGGTATCAGCAATTCTTCCCGTGCTCAGTCCCGTGAGATTCGACGCATCATCGTCAGCCAGGATATGGATCCCGACAAGCAGTACTACATCAAGTTCAAGTCTGTGCAGGAATCACCCGACAAACAGTTCTACATGGACTTCCTCGAATGGTGCGCCAAAGAAGTGTATGACAATCCCGTTGAGGGCGAAGACATTTGGTAAAATCTTAAAATTACAACAATATGGCAAAAAAGAAAGTAATCAGATTCATTCAGGCAGCTTTCATGGTGGCCACCGTCGTGGCAGCCATACCAGCCTGCACGGATGACCACTTTGACGTTCGCGACAACGCCGGTGAGGAAGGTGCCAATGCCACCCAGACCATCTGGGAGCAGATACAAGCCAATCCTCAACAGCTGAGCAAGTTCGCAACGCTCGTGGAGAAAACGCCCTACTTCAAGGACGAGACACACCTGGTCCGCAAGGACGACGGTACGCCCTACACCTTCAAAGACGTACTCAACGGCACGCAGATCCTGACCGTCTTCGCTCCCACGAACGACGCCATCTCCGACGAGGAATACCAGGAACTCCTTGGGAAGTGTGACACGGATCCATACGATGTCTATCTGCGCATCGTGGGAAACCACATCACCAAGAACCGCTACACCGCCACGGGAACAGGTAATGAGAAACTGGTGATGGTCAATGGTAAGAAGGCATATTTCAGCCGCGACCAGAAAATCATCTCAGGCAGCCCCCTGACCAGCGAGAATGCCAGCCTCTTCATCTCCATGGAGAAATACAATATTCCTGCTGTGAACGGAACATTGCACATCATCCCCAAACAGTTGCCTTTCCGCTACAACATCTATCAGTACATCAAGCAGCATCCCGAACAGTTCGATTCCCTGCGCACGTGGCTGATTTCCCATGACACCATCTATTTCTTGCCCAGTCTCAGTGTGGAGAATGGTTCTGATGAGAATGGTAACCCCATTTACGTCGATAGTACGTACCTCCGCAGCAACACCCTGTACAATTATTTCACTGGGTCTACAACTGGCGTGGAATGGCTCATGGACCTGAAGGGATTCAGCGGAAACATCGAACAGGAGGACAGTGTCTGGGGAATGATACTTCCGACGAATGAAGCTTGGAGGAATGCTATCGATGCCTATAAGAAGTATTACAACTACGCCTCCACCTATCCTAATAAATACGAGCAGGACAGTAACGCTGACAACAAGGAAACCTTTACCGTCAATCCGGACTCTATCTCCCGCTTGGCCATGAGTATGGATCTTGCCTCCATGTTGCTCTTCAATATCCGTCAGCAACCGCGTACTCCGCAGCATCCTGGATACTGGAACGCACAGGACTTCAATGACGCCTCGATGTTCAAGATGTTCAACACACGCTTAGACACCTTTACTATAGCCAAGGAGGTCACTGTCATGCACGACACCATCCCCACTACCCAGTGGGTCGTGGACTCTGTAGCGAACGTGAAGGCTCTTCTCACGGACAATGCTTCTCCCATAGCAGTATCCAACGGTCTGGTCTATCCCGTCAACAACTGGAACTTCTTCAAGCCCTTCAAATCCATGGATGTGGAGGTGAAGATAAATGGTTACGCCATTTTCCAGCAGAAGGAACTGGGACTGACAGAGGCTGAATACCACTCGTTCCCCAGTGCCAATTGCGCACTGGTCACCGACAGCCTGCTCGGAAGTGTCAGTGAGGACTTCTTCTACATGTTCTCCACGACTGGTGACGACTGTAAAGCTCAGTTCAAGATTCGTGACAACGACATGAATCACGAGATCATGAGTGGAGTGAAGTACAAGATTGGATTCGTTATGGTGCCGGACTTCTACTATTACAACAACGATGTTATCGTTGCCGGTACCAAGAAAATCCACAAATTCACAGTCACTATCAATCAACTGAAAGGCGACAAGAACGGAAAGATTACGGAGAGCTCGACAGATTTCAGGAACAAGCCCTTCGAATACAACGGAGAGCGTGTTGACACCATCTGGCTCAAGGACACAAAGACCGGAGACCTGATTACCTATAAGTCAGAGTACTCCTACAAGAATCTGACACGTTCCTATCCCACCTTGACACTGCAATGCAGCGCTAACGCCAATGACCAGAAGAAGGGTTACAGCAGCAGTTTCTGCATTGACAGGATTATTTTCAGGGCTGTAGATGAATAATGTATCACACTGACCTCTAAAAAAATTGAAGATATGAGAATAATATTCTGCAATCCAAGCTTAGAGAAAGCCATCCGCACTGGTCTCTGCCTCTGCCTGTTGGCAGGATGGAGCATGACCCCTGTTATGGCACAGGACGATGTCGAAGAAGCCGACGTTGAGGAGGCGCCTCGCCGCATCGTCAAGAAAAAGCCTGCAAAGCAATATCCCATGCAGTCCGTAGCCGGTGTCATCACAGATGCTGCCACAGGAACACCGATGGGTGGTGTGCGCGTACAGGCTCTGCAATTGCCCGAGTATTCCACCCTTACGGAAGAGGACGGAAGCTACAAACTCGATGTCCCCACCTTCTGTCATGCTCTGTTAATAGACGCTCCGGACTACAACCTCCTGCAATTGGCTATTAAAGGCAGCACGGGTCAGGATGCCAAACTGCTGTCCAGCAAATTCCAGAGCTACTATACCGAAGGAACCAGCATTACCTCCCAGCGCACCGCGCACCTTGATGAGACCAGCTCACAGAGTGTGGAGACCGATATGCAGCGACTGCTCGAAGGTGACATCCGTTCCATCAACCGCAGTGCCCTGCCCGCTCAGGGTTCCTATTTCACCATTCGCGGTGTGAACTCCATCAATGCCAACGCACAACCGCTGTTCATCATCGATGGCAACATGGTTGACCTGGAACTGGAACGTACCAGCCTGCACGAGGGCTTCTACAACAACCTGCTCTCTGGTCTCGACCCTGAAAACATCGAGAGTGTACAGGTTCTGAAGAATGCCACCGCACTCTATGGTGCCAAGGGCGCCAATGGTGTGGTCATCATCACTACCAAGCGTGGTCACAGTCAGGCTACAAAGATTAATGTCCGCGTCTACGGCGGCGTAGAGCTGGCTCCCAACAAGCTCAGCATGATGGGTGAACAAGCCTATCGCCGTTACCTCGGCGACCTCACGAGTTCCATTCAGGACTTGCGTGAGAACGGCTCCAGCGGTCTCGACCAGATGGCATTCCTCAGCGATAACCCCCAGAACTTCTACTCGCGTGTTTACAGTGGCAACAACACCGACTGGCAGAAGGATATGTACCGCACAGCTTTCACCCAGAACTACAAGGTCAGCGTGGAAGGTGGTGACGACATCGGTATGTACGCCCTCTCACTCGGCTACACCAACGGCAAGTCTACCCTCAAGGGGAACGACTTCAGCCGTCTGAACCTCCGCTTCAACACCGACATTAAGATGTTCGAAAAGGTCACCGCAGGACTGGACATCGCTTACAACCAGACCAGCTACAACGTCCTGGACAATGGCTGGAGCGAGAACTACGAGATGCAGAACATCGGTTCCACCAATGTCCTCGGTCTCGTCCAGGCTCCCTTCATCTCTCCCTATTCCTATTATTATGATGAGAACACCCGCCGGCTGGAACTCTCTCAGGACTACGCCGGTAAGTACGCCAGCACCAACCTCTCTGGTCGCTGGGTACAGAACCCCTTCGTGTTCCCCCGCTCTTTAGGTATCAACGAGAGCCTGCGCAATCCTTATTGGATTATCGAAAATGGTGAGGGCAAAAACAAGAACTATGCCGAGTTGACGCAGATTAACATCAACTTCTCTCCGAAGTATCAGATTACGAAGCAACTGTCCATCAGCGACCGATTCAACTACACCATGAATCGTAACAACGAGAAGTACTTCCTCCCCATCGCAGGTACGACTCCCTACCAGCTGACAGACCTCGGCACCATCACTTCTGTGCTGAAGACCCAGTTCACCAAGGAAACCACCATCAACAACGACTTCCGTATCGAATGGGCGAACACCTATGGTGCACATACCATTGATGTCTTCGGAGGCTGGCGCTACAACAACTATAGTTACAGCTATACCTACATGCGAGGTTATAACAATGAGAACGACAAGTTGCCCAATATTTCCAAGAACATGCAATATGTGAACTACGGAGGTACCAAGGACAACTGGATTGATATGGCCTACTATGTCAATGCCGATTACAACTTCATGAACCGCTACTTCGCCCAGTTCACGGCTTCTGCACAGGCCAGCAGCCGTTTCGGCAAAGACACGAATGACGGCATGAAGCTGGCAGGTGTCAGTTGGGGTCTCTTCCCCAGTTTGCAACTCGGTTGGCTCATCAGCAGCGAGCCTTGGTTTAAGACTGGCCGTGGCGTTCAGTACCTGAAACTGACAGCAGGTGTTGATCAGAGCGGTAACGACGGTATCGACTACTACGCAGCCCGTACTTATTGGGCAAGCCAGCAATATAGCCGCAACACCGTGGGCCTCGTTCTTGAAAACATTGAGAACACGGGAATCCAGTGGGAAACCACCACACGTTGGAACATCGCTCTTGAAGGCTCGTTCTTCAACAACCGCCTCAACGCAGGTATCGACCTCTTCTTCGCCAAGACCGACAACCTCCTCACGCTGAAAGACCTGGACTACGTCGCTGGTGTTCAGAAGTACTGGACCAACGATGGTCAGCTGAAGAACCGTGGCTTTGAAGTCCACGCCAACGCAGCCCTCATCAACAGTAAGGACTGGAAATGGGAAGTGGGTGCAAGCCTTGGTCACTACAACAACGAAATCACCAAGCTCCCCAGCACCAATGTCATCACTATGAAGGATGTTGACGGGAATGTCACCAACACCATTTATGGCTACACCAGCAGTGTCTATGGCGAAGAGAATGTCCTCACCGCCGTAGGTTATGCCGCAGGTTCCTTCTTCGGATGGGAAACAGACGGTGTCTATGCCAACGATGCAGAAGCCAGCACCGCAACCAACGTCAGTCGCAATGGCAACACCTATATGAAGTACCCCACCAACATCAAGGATGATCCCTATCGCAACTTCCAGGCAGGTGATGTACGTTTCAAAGACCAGAACAACGATGGTGTCATTGACGATGCAGACCGTGTGGTCATCGGAAATCCCAATCCAGACCTCTATGGAAACTTCTTCACCGGCTTGAGCTGGAAGAACCTGCGCTTAGATGCCAACTTCAAGTACAGCCTCGGCAACGACGTTTATAACTACCAGCGCAGTATCCTCGAGGCAGGAAACACCACCTACAACCAAACCACTGCCATGCAGAACCGTTGGACCTACGAGGGTCAGCGCACCGATATTCCCAAGGCTTGCTATTGGGACAGCGATGACTGGCGCAACAACGAAAGAATGTCCGACCGTTGGATTGAAGACGGCAGCTTCTTGAAGTTGAAGAATGTTCGTCTGACCTATACCTTCCCCGTCAAGAGTGACTGGCTCATGGGACTCCGCGTGTGGGGTGAGGCCAACAACGTCTTTATCGTCACCAAATACCATGGCCTGGATCCTGAAATCTCCAGTCGCAACAGCACCCTCTATCAGGGCATCGATACTGGTCTGCTCACTCTGGGACGCAGCTTCAACTTGGGTGTAACCATCAACCTCTAATCGCGTAGCAATATGAAAAAGAACATCATTTATATCGTACTTCTTGCGTTGGTCACCAGCTTCAGCCTCTCGTCTTGTGAGGATATGCTGACACCAGATATGGATCGCAATGATGAAATAGACCAAGTAGCCGCAGATACCCTCTACTCCTACTGGGGTATCCTGAAGAGTCTTCAGTCCGTAGCAGAACGCTACGTCATTCTCGGCGAATGTCGTGGCGACCTCGTCAGCGGAACGGAATACATCAGTGACTCCATCCACGCAATCCTCGATTTCCAGACCGACGATGTCGCCACAGCAGATGGCGCTTGCCGCTATCTCAAGGCCAGCGACTTCTACCACATCATCAACTCCTGCAATGCCTACATTGCTCAGTGTGACACACTCCGCAAGACGGGTACAGACCGTAGCGTGATGATTAAGGAGTATTCACAGGTGGTAAGCATTCGGGCGTGGGTCTACCTGCAGCTGCTGCTCACCTATCAACGTGTTCCTTACGTGGACACTCCCGTCCTCTCCACCGAGGAAATCGAAGCCGTGCATAATGCGAACCGTTTCGTAACCATCGACGACTTCGCAGATTCACCCATCGTCCAGAAGCTGGAGGAGGTTCGCGGTGTGGATTATCCTAACTATGGTAACTACCAGAACCTGGTACACTCCACTCTCTGTCTGTTCCCCCAGAACTTGGTTCTTGGTGACATCTATCTGCTCCGTGCCAAGGGAGGCGACAAAGACTCCTACCGTAAGGCAGCACAGCATTACTATGACTATCTCAACTCGGAGTGGGGTGGCGTCATTCAGACCAATAATATGTTTGGCGTCTTGGAACGCGACAGGATTACGGACATTTTTGAGCTGGGCAGCACAGCCGGTTGGCCAGGAATGTTCAATACCACGACCGAAGTGACCGCATCGCAGGAAGTTGTCACGGTCATCCCCAGCTCCATGAGTAAACTCTTCGGTAGTGTACAGCGTGGCATCCAGCAGCTATTCGGCTTCGATAGTGAGATTTCTGTCCGTACGAATGCAGAGGACACCATTACGACCGTAGCTGTAAGCCTGACTGCAAACTTCAAGCACGAGCTTGGAGCCTCCAAGTTATACGAAAACCTGAATCTCACGCAGGACTATGAGGCTTACATCGGTACTTCTACAACCAAGGTTTGCAAGGTCATCAACGGTGCTGGCGACGCTCGCTACCAGATGACGACCAACAATCGTCCTGACCCCGACTCAGACGATTCCGAGACCGTGAACTTCGTCATGAAGCAGAACCACGGTTCGGGTTATGCCGTGGGATCAAGCGGTGGCAGAGCTTACGTAGGTCGCGTTACCACCATTACCTTCCCCACTGCCTATCCTATCATCTATCGTAAGGGTAGCATCTGGCTGCGCTTTGCCGAAGCCCTTAACGGTGCAGGTTTCCCCGGCTACGCTTTTGCTGTGCTCAAGAGTGGTCTCTGTGGTAACAGTGCGTGGGTTCCCACCCTCAACACCTTGTATCAGCCCGATGAACTCCGTTACTTCGCAGTCGAGAATGGTGACTCTTCCTTCTTCTCTTCAGCAGACGCACTCAAGGACGCCTACGTTCAGCGGGCAATCAATGAGGGTGTTGTCTTCAGCGAGGATGAGGCTACCAAGGCAACTGAGTACGAGGCATACCTCACCACCAACGGTATTACTGTCGGAAAGGACACCCTGTCCTACAACGAGTGGCCTGCAGAGTCCATCGTTCCTGAAGACCTCGTATGCGACCACATTGGCCGTCGCGAGACACGCGAAGCCCAGAGCTATCCGTTCTTCACCTTCCAGACAGACAAAGGCTATCTCCGTGGAACCGGAACAGCCTACACGTATGCGGTGGGTGGCACAGAACGCGAGATTGGAAGCTCGTTTGCCACTTATAATTTCAATGGTGACAACATGACTACGGGTATTCACACTCGTGGTTGCGGACGTATCATGCCCAATGAGCGCAACACGGTCTTCAATTACGTCGACCAGATCAACAAGATGTTAGCCGCTGATGGTCAGCCTACGTTGACGAAGAAGGAAATCTATCAGGATGCCAACCTCGATAAGGTGCAGAAGGCTATTGGCCACCTCATCCTCGATGAACTGGCTTTGGAGACCGCCTTCGAGGGCAACCGCTTCTTCGACCTCGTCTGCTACAGCCGCCTCTGCGGTTCTGCCGATGAATTCGCCAAGCGTGTGGCAGCCCGTTCAGGCTCTCTTGATGCTGGTCTCTACGGCCGTCTGCAGAACGAGAGCAATTGGTACTTCAAATTGCCGCAGTAATCTCTGATTCTATCCTTCCATTTAAATATGTCCGCCAAGGTTTCCGCAACTTTGGCGGACATTTTTGTGACGGACGAGCTCTTTTTTATGAAAAAAGAGAAGAATAGAAACGTACTCAAGCCATTTCTTATACTCAATTCACGTTTTTCTTGGAAAAAGTTGGGTGCGTGTCTTTTTTTTCAGTATCTTTGCGCCAAAAAGATACTAACTAATAATTCAGAAAACAATGAAGAGACAACTCCTCGTCCTGTTTGTTGCGGCTTTCTCGCAGCTCACACTCCAAGCCCAAGACCAGAAAGAGCCTTGGTTGAATCCCAACATTACTCGTGTCAATACCGAGAAACCGCGCGCCAGCTTCTTTGCCTTTGAAAGTGCAGACAAGGCAACCAAAGGCGACAAGGCCGCTTCCGACCGCTATCTCTCCCTCGAAGGGAAGTGGCGCTTCAATTTCGCGTTGAATCACAACGACGCTCCAGCCAATTTCTTCGCCGTGAACTTCGATGACTCCAAATGGGTTGATTTCCCTGTACCGGGTCTCTTTGAAATCGAAGGCTATGGCGACAAGATTTACAAAAATGTAGGCTACTCCTGGGACACCCAGTTCGCGTCCAACCCGCCCTACGTGGAGGAGCGCAACAACTACACGGGTTCCTACCGCAAGCAGGTTGCTATTCCCGCCGCCTGGAAAGGACAGGATATTTATCTTCACGTAGGTTCTGCCACCTCCAACCTGCAGGTGTGGGTCAACGGCAAGGAAGTGGGCTACAGCGAGGACTCCAAGATGGAGGCCGAGTTCAATCTCACCAAGTACCTGGTTCCTGGTCAGGAGAATCTCATAGCTATGCAGGTCATGCGCTGGTGCGACGGTTCCTACCTCGAAGACCAGGACTTCTGGCGCTTCACGGGTATTGCTCGCGAAGTTTATCTCTATGCACGTCCAAAAGCGCATATCCAGGATATCTTCATCCTGCAAGACGTGGTCAACGGTTATAAGGATGGCCAGTTGACAGCTACCATCACGGCTCCTGCTGCCAAGGGCTACATCGTTGATCTTGCACTTACGGACCCTGCTGGCCGCGCAGCCGGTACGACTTCCGTTACTCTGGGCAACGGCTCAACTGTTGCCTCTCTCACCGTTTCCGCTGTCAAGGCTTGGTCTGCCGAACTGCCTAATCTCTATACGGCCACCTTCACCCTGAAGGATAAGAAAGGCAATGTACTCGAGACCATCTGCCAGCGTGTGGGCTTCCGCAATATCAAGATAGAAAATGGACAAGTTCTCGTCAATGGTCAGCCAATCCTCATCAAAGGCGCAGACCGCCACGAACTTGATCCCGACGGTGGCTATATCGTCTCTGTGGACCGCATGATTCAGGATATCCGCATCATGAAGCAGCTGAATATGAATGCTGTGCGTACCTGTCACTATCCCGATGACCCGCGTTGGTACGACCTCTGTGACCAATATGGCCTTTACGTTGTTGCTGAGGCCAACATCGAGAGCCATGGGATGGGCTACGGCGACAAGACCCTTGCCAAGAATCCCATCTACAACAAGGCCCATATCGAACGTAACCAGCACAATGCACAAGTACAGAAGAACCACCCCTCTGTCATCTTCTGGAGTCTCGGCAACGAGGCCGGTAATGGCAAGAACTTCGAGGACGCCTACGATGCCGTTAAGGCTATTGACACCAGCCGTCCTGTTCAGTACGAACAGTGCCACGGTCAGGGCAAGACCGATATCTATTGCCCCATGTATCTGGGCTACGAAGGTTGCGAGAGATATGCTCAGGGTGACAACCCCCGTCCTCTCATCGAGTGTGAGTATGCTCACGCTATGGGTAACTCCTTGGGTGGATTCGCCAAGTACTGGGAACTCATCCGCAAGTACCCGAAGTTCCAGGGAGGTTTCATCTGGGACTTTGTCGATCAGGGTATGCGTGCCACGAGCCGCGTGACAGGCAAGGAAATTATGGCCTACGGCGGCGACTTTGGTCGTTATCCTGCCTCCGACCACAACTTCAACTGCAATGGTGTTATCGCTGCCGACCGCAGTCTCCATCCTCACGCCTACGAGGTACAGTATTACTATCAGGACATCTGGGTGACCATCCCCGAGGGCAAGACCCTGCTCGACGGCGAGGTAGAACTCTATAACGAATACTTCTTCCGCGGCACCGACGATGTGGAAGCCGTGGCACTCATGCAGATCTACCGCAATGGCCACATGGACGAGCAGGAATACACCCTGCCCTTCCCCATCAAGCTCGCTCCCCAGCAGCGTCAGAAGCTGACCATCCCCACCCAGATGCTCAGCGAACTGAAGAACTATATCTCTGGAAGCCAGTGGGCAGCCGTCAGCGTGTTCTTCCGTCTGAAGGCAGACCGCGGCCTGCAGAAGAAAGGCGAAACCGTCGCCAAGGCTCAGTTTGAGCTCCAGCCCTACACCTTCCCGAAGCTCGAGGACGTGCTCGCCAAGGCCACTCCGGCTCCTGTCGTGGACAAGAAAGGCAAACCCGTGGCACAGCCCGAAGCCGTCCAGAAGGACGAAGCCAAGGCCTGGCTCACCCTCTCTGCCGCCGGCACCAGCGTCACCTGGAACAAATGGACCGGCAACATCGACTACTTCGACGTCAACGGCAAGGCTGTCCTCGAAGACCGCAAGAGCGTGGAACCCAGCTTCTGGCGCGCACCCACGGACAACGACTACGGCGCACAGCTGCAGAACAAACTCGGCGCATGGAAGTATGCCCGCTGGGATAAGAAGTCGATGGAATACAGCGACCTCGAGAACCTGGGCAAATGCGTCGTCGTCAAGTACCACAGCGATGGAGTCGATGCTGACCTCACCATGACCTACATCCTCACGCCGAAGGGCGAACTCTACGTCAGCGAAGTGCTCGCCGTCAACGAGAATGCAGCACAGAAGCCGCAGATGATGGCCATGGGCATGACCTGGCGCCTGAACAAGGACTACAACACGGTGCGCTACATCGGTCGTGGACCCGTGGAGAACTACTGCGACCGCAAGGACAACGCCTTCGTTGGCATCTATGGCGGCGAGGTAAGCAAACAATATTGGGACAAGTACGTGCGTCCGCAGGAGAGCGGCAACCACTGCGATGTCATCTGGTGGCGTATGGAAGCTGCCGGCCGTCCTAACATTTATTTCAAGGCCTGCGGTCCCATGGAAGTCTCGGCACTCCCCTATGAGATGGAAGACCTCGACGACGGTCCTCGCAAGGACGCCCACCAGAGCCACAGCGGCGACCTCATCGCCCGTGACTACACCGTCCTGCAAGTGCGAGCCTTCCAGATGGGTATCGGTTGTGTCAACAGTTGGGGTGCATGGCCTCAGGACCAGTTCGTTCCGAAGTATGAAGACCACACCTTTACGTATATCGTAAGTCCTGAACGTTAATGAAGAACAAGAATCTTCTCTATTGGCTTGCCGTTGTTGGCTTACTCGTCATCGCTGGTGTCAAGCTGGTATCAGAGGAATATGAACTGCTCTGGCGAGCTCAGGAGCTGAACCTTTGGCTGCCTACGGGACTGTATTGGAAGACTCTGATGCAGTACCCCGGCGGCGCAGCTTCTTGGTTCGGCACCTATCTGACGCAGTTTTTTTACTATCCTTGGCTGGGTACCGTCATCCTGTGTGCCTTGTGGTTCATCATCTGTCTGTTAATAGCGTGGCTCTATCGTCTTCGTGGTCCGTGGGTCTGGCTCACCTTGCTCATCCCACTTGCACTGATGGCTTGTTTCGTGCAGACGGGCTATTGGATTTACTACCAGAAGCTTCAGGGTCATCTGTTTGTACCCACGGTTGGTGTGCTCTTTGCCCTGCTTAGCCTTGCTGTCCAGCGTCTGCTCGACAACTCCTTGCCCTCCAAGTTCATGCTCTGGTCCCGCCTTCTGTGGATGTCTCTCGTCTGCATCGTGGGCTATCCCCTGTTTGGTGCCTGGGCGTTGGGAGCTACGGCGTTGCTGGGGACTAATGTTCTCCTGCCAACCCCCTGTGGGGAGGAGGATTCCTCTTCTACCAAGTTGGCACAAGCGCGCACTTCCTCCTTGGGGACGGTCGGAAAGGGGCTTCTTTTTCTTTTCGCTCTCCTCCTGATTGCCGCTGTTCCCCAGATTTACTATCAGCGTTTCTTCGAGATGACGCAGCGTGTGTATGTCTATGTCGCAGGCCTCCCCTCGATGCGCTACAGTAAGGACAGCTTTGAGCAATATAGGTATTCCTACTATGCCATCATTGTCGCCTTCGCCCTTATCGCGGTTGTGAGCGCGTTCGACAGTTTCTCTGTTGCCCGGAAACTCAGAGCCAGCCTCCGTGCCGTCTTTGCTCTCATCCTCGTATTCCTTGGCATTGCTGGTGTCCAACGTTGCTGGTATCACGACGCCAACTTCCAGAAGGAACTGGCGATGTCCCACGCCATCGAAGACCTCGACTGGGAACGTGTGCTGACCATCGCCCGCGACGGTAGCAGCGAAGTCAAGCCTACCCGTCAGATGGTGATGTTTAAGAACTTGGCCCTCTTCCGCCTTGGTCGTGCTGGCAACGAGATGTTCTTCTACCCCGAAGGCTCCACCCAGCAGAATGCACCCTGGCGAGTACACATGGCGCAGATTGGCGGCAAACTCGTCTACTACCACTACGGCAAGGAGAACTTCTGCTACCGATGGTGTATGGAAGATGGTGTGGAATTTGGATGGAAGGCAGAAACCTTCAAGCTCATGGTGCGCAACTGTCTCCTCAATCATGAATGGACGGTTGCCCGTAAGTACCTCGACTTATTGAAGAAGACCCGCTTCCACCGCCAATGGGCCGAACACTACGAGGCTCTCTTGAACACGCCCGAGGCTTTCGACCTCGACAAGCTCGAAGCTTCTGTCAAGGCGGGGAAGCCGCTGATGGGCGAACGTGACCTCAAGGAGTTTGCTCCCATCATGCACCTGATGACCTATCCCAATCGCCTCGATGGAGACAACACTCTCGTAGAGATGTATCTCCTTCAGACCTTTGCCCACGGCAACGGCGACGACCCCCTCTTTCAGGAGATGACCCTTATCAGCGCCATGCAGATGAAGGATATAGACCTTTTCTGGCCACGCTTCATGAAGTTCGCTACTATGCATCCTAAAATTCACATGCCTCGCCACTATCAGGAAGCTGCCTACCTCTATGGGCATCTTGAAAATAAGGTGGACATCTCCCGAATGCCCTTTGATCCTGAGGTCCGTGATTCCTACGACCGCTTCATGAAATTCAACGAGCAATGTGGCCCAATGACCGAGGAACAGAAAGCTGTCGCCTTCTATCCGCAGTTCGGCAGCACCTTCTATTATTTCTATTTCCTGATGAGGAACCAAAAGACAAACTAAAAGAAAGCCCCCTCCCCAACCCTCCCCCTGTTAGGGGAGGGGGAAAGTACCCCAATAAGATAAGCGGATGAATCACATTAGTTATTATCTCCACAAGTTTATCATCCCCTCCCTGACAGGGGGGCTCTTGTTGTTCGTTGCCTGTTCGTCCCCTTCCGTCCCCGCTTCTTTCACGGAAAGCGATGAACTTCCCTCCATCTATCCGGACTACGTAGGTGTCACCGTGCCGCAGAACATCGCCCCGCTGCACTTTCACATTGACCACGACAGCACCGCCACCGACTTCGTCACCCGCTTCGTCGCTGGCTCAGAGACGTGGACAGTTGGGGGTGAAGACGTGCGCCCGGGATTGAAGAAGTGGCACGATATGATTGCCGCAGCCCTCGCCGCTGATGGTAAACTCACCGTAGAAGTCTTTGAAAAGCAAGATGTTCGTTGGCTGCGCAAGCTTCCTTTTGACATCACCGTCTCCAAGGACAGCATCGATCCCTATATCAGCTACCGCCTCATCTCGCCGTCCTACGTCACCTACGAGGACCTCACGCTCAACCAGCGTTGCCTCGAGACGTTCGACGAGAGCCTCATCTACGGCAACATGATCAACAGCGACGAGAAGGATGGACAGTGCATCAATTGTCATCACGCCCAGGGCTACGACCCCCGACGCATCCAGTTCCACGTCCGGCAGTACCTCGGCGGCACCGTCATTGCTTACGACGGCACCATCAGGAAGGTGAACCTCAAGACCGACTCCACGCTGTCCGCTGGTGTCTATCCCGCTTGGCACCCTACCAAGCCCTGGATTGTCTATTCCACCAATGCAACAGGCCAGAGCTTCCACACACGTGATATCCAGAAGATTGAAGTACAGGACACCAAGTCCAACCTCATCTTCTACGACATGGAGCGCAACGAAGTATTGCCCATCACCCGCGATACCACCGACTTCGACTGTTTCCCCTTCTGGAGTCCCGACGGTCGATATATCTATTATGTCAGTGGTCACTGGGATGCCCTCGGCGAAGCCAATCCCGACTTCGAGCTCATCAAGTACTACACGCAGATGCAGTACAATCTCTATCGCATGCCGTTCGACGAGCAGACGCGCACCTTTGGCCCCCGCGAACTCATGTACGATGCCGCCCGCCGCAACCGCAGCGTCACCTTGCCGCGCATTTCTCCCGATGGCCGCTGGCTGATGTTCACCCAAGGCCGTTTCGGTATCTTTCATATCTGGCACAACGATGCAGACCTCTACATGATGGACCTCACGAAAGCAGTACCCGAGGCAGAACCAGCTGTAAGCCGTGTTATTCAGCACTCTCATGCAGCTGCCAAGGAAGCGAATCTTTCTGACGTGGAACTCGCCAACCGCGCCGACAGCATTCGTGAGTCAGAAGGAAGACTCGTTCCATTACCCGAAAGTATTTATCCCATCTGTGAAATCAATTCTTCCGAGGTGGAGAGCTGGCATTGCTGGTCCAGCAATCAGTGCTGGGTGGTCTTCTCCAGTCGCCGTGTCGATGGTAACTTCACCCGTCCTTATATAGCCCACTTCGATGGAAAAGGGCATTTCAGCAAGCCCTTCGAGCTGCCGCAGGACAACCCGCAGTACCACCGCCAGTTCCTCCGCAGCTACAACATCCCTGAATTCCTCTCGGGACCCGTCACCATCACTCCGCAGGAATTTGCCAGGATTATCAAGCAAGATGCAACCCCCGCCCAATTACGGTTAAAATAGTGCCCAATCACGGTTAAACCAATGCCCAATTGCGGTTAACCCCGTCCAATTATGGTTAAACCACTGCCCAATTTCGGTTCATACGATGCCAATCACGGTTAATCCACAGCCCAATCGCGTTTAAAACGATGCCAATCACGGCTAAAACGATGCCCAATAACGATTAATATAATGAAAAGACCCCTCCTCGTCCTGTCTGTTGCGACTTTGTCGCAACTCCTCTCCCTCCTCCCCCTCCTCGCCCAGAGCACTCTGGAGAACTACAATCGCGCCTACTCCCTCCAGCGCACCTTCAGTTGGCAGAAAGTCAAGAACCACGTTGACGACGCTCGCTGGCTGCCTGATGGCTGCTTTCAGTACCACCTTACAGACGGCGACAAAGGCCGCTGGCATTTTGGCCAAGTGAACGCCGACGGCACCATCACCCTCGCCGACAGCACTGCCGAACGACCCATTGAACCCGAATCTGCCCGCAGATTCCCTTTCGATGGCGTTGGTGCACGACGGTTTGCCCGTCGTGATAACAACCAGCGCACCCGCTTCATTGCCAACCCCAGCAAGCGCCGCCAGGAACGCCACTGGATGGAGACCGACGACGAGCGCGGCGGAGACCCTGTTTCCTCTCCCGACTCCTCCCTTGTGGCCTTCATCCGCAACGACAACGTTTATGTCGCCAAACCCGATGGCACCGAAGCCCGCGCCCTCAGCACCGAAGGCACCCTCAGCCACTACTTCAGCAGCTATATCCAATGGAGTCCCGATGGCCGCTACGTGGCTGTCAACCGCATACGCCCCATCGAGAAACGCTACGTTTACTACGTCGAGTCCTCCCCCGCCGACCAGCTGCAGCCCGTCCTCCACAAGCAGGAGTACTCCAAGCCCGGCGATGAACTCGCCCAGAAGACACCTTATATATTTGAGGTCGCCACAGGACGCGCCGTCACTCCCACGTCGGACCTCATCGCCAACCAGTATGACCTGTCCCGTCTCGAATGGTGCAAGGACTCCCACGCCATCCGTTTCGAGTACAACCAGCGCGGTCATCACCTCTACCGCGTCTATGAAATGAACGTCGAGGGCTCCGTCCGCACACTCATCGAGGAACGGGAGGAGAAGTACGTCCGCTACTCCAACAATTTCCGCCGTAACCTTAGCGGCGACAGCCTCATCCTCTGGCTTTCGGAAAGAGATGGCTATCCGCATCTCTACCTCTTCGACACCACCGCCTCCTCCGCCAAATCCAAGAAAACTTCCAAGGGCAGTACGCGTGGCGGCTTATTTGCCGAGAGAAACGAATGCCCCTCCCACCAGATTACCTCCGGTCCTTGGTGCGTGCGCCGCGTTATCCACATTGACGAGGAGAAAGGTTTCATCATCTTCACCGCCAATGGCCGAAACGCCAACGAAGACCCCTACCACATTCACTACTACTGCATGAATCTCGACGGAACAGGCCTCACAGACCTCACTCCCGAGCCTGCGAATCACAACGCCCGCTTCAACGAGGACTTCTCAGCCTTGATTGATACCTACTCCACTCAGGATACTCCTCCCACCACGGTCGTCCGTGCGTTCGGTGGCTCTTCCGCCGAGAACCCCTCCCGTGCTCAAGCCCTCGCCACCGCTGACCTCACAGACCTCATTGCTGCAGGCTGGGTGGCTCCTGAGATTTTTGTTGCTCCCGGTCGCGACGGCGTTACTCCGATGTGGGGTATCATCCAGCGTCCCACGAACTTCGACCCCTCCAAGAAGTACCCCATCATTGAATATATCTACGCAGGCCCCGGCGATAGCTACGTCCCCAAGTCCTTCCAACCCTCCAACTACTACACCACCGCCCTTGCCGAACTCGGTTTCATCGTCGTGCAACTCGATGCCATGGGCACCAGCAATCGTGGTAAGAAGTTCGAGGAGGTCTGCTACAAGAACCTGAAGGACGCCGGCTTCCCCGACCGCATCGCTTGGATAAAAGCCGCCGCCCAAAAGTATCCTTATATGGATGTTGACCGCGTGGGTATTTACGGCTGCTCTGCAGGCGGACAGGAGAGTACCGCCGCCGTTCTTTTCCACGGTGACTTCTACAAGGCTGCCTATAGTGCCTGCGGCTGTCACGACAACCGTATGGATAAGATTTGGTGGAACGAGCAATGGATGTCCTATCCCATCGACTCCTCCTATGTCGAATGTTCCAACGTCGAGAACGCCTATCGCCTCGAGCGTCCGCTAATGCTCGTTGTAGGTGAACTGGATGACAACGTCGATCCTGCCAGCACCATGCAAGTCGCCAACGCCCTCATCAAGGCCAACAAGCCTTTTGAACTCGTCGTTATCCCCGGTGCCCACCACACCGTTGGCGAGACCTACGGCGAGCACAAGCGCTTCGACTTCTTCGTCAAGAACCTCCTCGGAATTGACCCTCCCGCATGGAGCGAGGTGAAAACAAAGTAATCCCATTAACCCCATCCCCCCTATAATCCCTATTACCCCCATCACCCCCATTCACCCTATCAACCCCATCAACCCCCTATAAGCCCCATTACCCCCCATAATTCCCATGTGTCCTTTGCTCTCTGAACAACAGCTTGCCCTCTGGCACCAGCTCCTCGCTGCAGCCCATCGTATCGTCCTCACCTGCCACCGCGGTCCAGACGGTGATGCCATAGGCTCTACGACGGCTCTTGCCTCGTGGCTGCGTCGTCGCTATCCAGAGGCTGATGTCCGTGTCGTCGTCCCCACCATTTTCCCCGACTTTCTCAAATGGATACCTGGGGCCGCTGAAATCCTCGTCTATGAGAAAAACGAGGACGAGGTGCGTCCCATTGTGGAGCAGGCAGACCTCGTCATTATGTGTGACCACGGAGAACTCAGCCGTATGTGGACCCTCGGTGATGTCGTCCGCGAGCACCCCACGCCCCGTATCATGGTTGACCACCACCTCAATCCCGAACAGGGCATAGCAGATCTCATCATCTCCTATCCGGAGCTCTCTTCCACCTGCGAAGTGCTCCTCCGCATCATGCTTCAACTGGAAAAGGACGCCTCCCCCTGTCCTTCCCCCTCTTCTTCCTCTTCCTGCCCCCCTCTTTCTTCCCCCTCTTCTCCCTCCTCCTGTTCTTCCCTTTCCCCCTCTTCTCCCTCTTCCTGCCCCCCTCTTTCTTCCCCCTCTTCTCCCTCCCCCTCTTCTTCAACCAGTCCCCTCCCTTCGTTGGTGTCTGGC
>JAFXTO010000021.1 GCA_017535725.1 Bacteroidaceae bacterium | reverse complement strand
CAGAGAAGTTAAGCCCGCTTGCGCCGATGGTACTGCACACCCGTGGGAGAGTAGGTAGCCGCCACTTTTACGAGAAGCCCCGAGCACAGCAATGTGTCCGGGGCTTACTTCGTTAAGTAAACGTGGCGGCTACCTGCTCTTCCACGGGTGAGTGGGACTCCAGAGTGGGAACGACTGAATGTCGTTAACGCTCTGGAGGGGTGCCGCACTCGACTTGTGCAAGGCACCGAGTGGAGCGAAGTGCCGCAGCAGAAGGCGTTAAGTGCAAAGGTGGGCAATAGGGGAGCCGTACCTCAAAGATACTAATCTTATGAGCATAAGATACGTATCTTCTCGGGATAAGATTAGGTTCTTAGAGTCCTAAGATCCGTATCTTCTTTTTCTCATTTTTCATTGTCTGTCCTCTAAGCGAATTTTAAAGTAACTTCCGTATGTCAGCATGCGCCAAATCCATTCCAAAGGCCCGAAGCGGAACCGCTGTAACCACCAGCCGCTGACAGCTATCTGGACAGCAAACACAACGAGTGCTGTCAATTCTATGTAGACCTCGATGCGTGTCTCACCGTCAGGAGTCTGATACAGTAATATTTGTCCTTTATTATCTTCCATATATTCTATAACGTTTCCGATTTCTGTTCTATTGTTTAACCTTGCATCATGAATCATAAGTGCCATCAGACCTCATACATCCGACATCTTTCAGAACACCAATTCCATTATCCGTTAAAGCATACTCCTGCTTAGGACTCTTAGGGGTATCCTTCTGGGTTAGCTCAACCAGTTGTGTCTTAATAAGCGGGTTCAGTATATTGTTGCTTTGCCCGATTTGAGTACAAAGCTAAACAAAAATCTTTTATTAATAAGGTTCGGGCGCGTGAAAAATCCATAAATGGCATGAAAAAAGTGGCTTTTTATCCATGAGTTAGCTTCAAAAGGCGTCTGAATAAGCCTCGAAGGGAAAGAAATGGTGTAGATTTGACTTGAGACATCTATGATTTCGTACTGGTGAGTGCGCTTTTTGCAGAAATAAACAGGGGGTACGAAAATAGAAGAATTTTCGGAAAAGACCTAAGACCTCATGGAGTTCGCTACAATCGGCTATCTATAAGCAGATTACTAAATCGCAAGACCTCATAAAGACCTCATAGAACCTCATGAGACCTCATAAGATCTCAGAATACACGCTTCCAAAGTCCACGCCACAAAACCATCTTTGTTTTCGTGTCCTTCGAGTGAATTGTGTCCATGTTCTAGCTGTGCAGTTGTGGTATGTGGATGTCGGCCATAGCTATTAAATTATGGAGATTTCAAGATGTAATCGCATCATAGAATCTATAACGCGAAGCATCATGTATTTATCTTTTGTTTGAGGAGGAATAGTGAGCCAACGGTTGGCATCAACCTGAATTTGCCCGTTGTACTGCTTTGTTACAGTTATCAGTGGTTTTCCTTTGTATTCCAAACCCTTTCTGCGAAGTTCTTCCACTCCAATCTTCCAAACAGTTTGGAGAAAAGTATCGATGGGATTCTCGCCACCTACGTATTCGCCATCAGGGAACTTCACAAGAAGCTTCTTATCTCTCGATTTTGACTTCTGCGCCACTTTCACGTCACTGGTGATAAAGTCCGTGCCAACTTCAACCTCAATGTTCACCTTTAACTGCTTTGCAATGGATTTTAGCTGAATATATTTCTGATCGGTGTCGCTTTGAGTGTTGACGTACCATCCATCTTTCACAGGCTTCATCCATGCCTCAAACCGCGGATATATTTCTTGACTCAAAATTGGAAGATGGCAGTTCTCCAATTGAACGCTGCTATACAATGAAGAATCCAATGCAGCAAGGGCTTCAACGAAAGTCATTGTCACACTTTTGTGGCATATTACTCTGCCGTTTGGCAAAGTGACCCGAAGCTGTTTATTTCGTGAACGCTGTCTAAAACTCTCGTTTTCCATTATTATTATGTTTAGATAGACATGTTTATAAGTTTTCCAATCCTGAAGGAATACTCCCAAAATCCAAGCTTCAGTTCAATATTGGGAATTCCGTCAATATGCATCAACAGACTTTGTGTTGTGTTCTCGCACATGAACCGGACCTTGGTGAAACTCTTTAATACAAAGGGCAGGTTTCCTCCATTGATGTCTGTATAACTCCAGGTTTCCTTTTGGTTGGCAAATATGGGGTTAACTATTATTCTTTCGCCGTCATAAGTGAAGATTTTTTTTGCTGTTGTCTCATTCTTGATCAAAAGACTGTAATTCCTCTGCTTTCCCTCTTTTATGTTCCAGAAACGTCTGTTGTCTATTTCGATTTCCAAAGGATCTGTGCTATCATCATTTTTTGCCAAAAAAACTAAGTCCTTTACATAACCTTCCGCATCTAAGTTGCGAACATAGCATTTGACAATTTCATCAGCCATAATCTTTTGATACATGATGGGCGTAATCAAATGTATCCCTTCCAATGTCCTGCATCTGCTAAGTGCGACATAGACTTGCCCAAATGTAAAGGCGTGTTCCACATCAATGCATACTTCATCAAATGTAAGCCCCTGACTTTTGTGGATGCTCACAGCCCATGCCAGTTTAAGAGGTATTTGCGTATATGTAGCAGTTATCTCTGTTCTTATGATTTTGTTCTCTTTGTCAATATGGAACTCCAACTGTTCCCATGTAGCTGGCTCAACATAGATTTCTTGACCGTTGTCCTTCACCACTTTCACATAATCTTCCTGCATTTCAGAGACCCACCCCATTGTTCCATTGCGATATGACTTTGTTACGTTGTCATTTCGCTGGAACATAACTCTTGCCCCAATTTTCAAGGCGAGTTTCCGCCTTACCGGGAAAAGACCTTTCCATCCTTCGTCATAGTGACCTGTGTATATCTTTTCTTCACCTTCCAACTCTTCCAACATCTTAGCATTTCTTGAATTGGTCATCCGTCTGTGTGTCATCAATGTTACTACGTCACTATCTATAGCTGGATAGTAGTCTGAATCTACTCTTGTATCCAAAGTGTCTAAATCATTAACGTCAACCTTGGCCTCGCGGATGTTGTTGAGCAAAGAGATGAAGTCTTTTTTTTCCTGACGATACACATGTTTCAATTCAATAACACGATACCGTAGTTCCTGTAATGCGTAACACCCAAAGAAATACAGCGTATTGTAATATTCAAGAAGTGTTTCCTCTTCTTTCTTTGTCGCTACCGGACAAAGTTGGAAGAGGTCGCCGAACATAACCATTTGAATGCCTCCAAATGGTTTGTCACTTCCCCTGTAATGCCTTAATACACTATCAACTTCATCAAGCAGGTCGCATCTGACCATACTGATTTCATCAATAATAATCATATCAAGGCTCCTGATGACTTTAATTGTTTTATCAGAAAGCCGTACCAAAGGATCTATCTTATGCTTAGGCAGATACGGGGTAAGTGGAAGCCGAAGAAAACTGTGTATGGTAAAACCTCCCGCATTTTCTGCTGCAACACCAGTCGGAGCCAATACGGCAATTACTTTCTTGCCATTCAGTTGACGGCGTATTTCGTATAGGAGCGTAGTTTTGCCAGTACCCGCCTTTCCGGTTATGAAAAGGCTCTCACCCTGCATGACGAGTGAAAAGGCTTTCTTTGACTCAACGCTCCAATCCATGTGACTACTATTTACCGAAATACATTTCTTTTACCAATTCATACGAAATCAGTTCGCCTGGTTGCATCTTTGAGCGGTAGATTTCCACCATTCCTTCTCCAATGGAAATGTATCTGCCAAGCCTCAGACGCAGGGCGGGTTGACTATCTACGGTAGTAAATCCGATTCTATCAACTTCATAATATCCGTCAATGCTACCAGCCACCATAGGCATAAAGTAGCGAATATTCATAAAGTTGATATTCGGTATCTTTTCCATCACATACGACTTGGCTTCGTGCTCCATAAATTTCTTGTAGTCTGAAGCCGTCCGTCGCACAAGGCCCGTTAGGATGTTCTTTTCAGCTGGCTTCTCCTTGATGAGGGACGGTGCTGCTGCGATGGCCTTGCTAATAACTTCCTGTGGATTTTCACCAAGCGAACACTCTACGACATAGAAGTGTTTGCGTAGCTCTTCCAATAGGACTTGATTATTCTCTGTGTCTTGTTTGTCTAGTGCCAGTGAATAGTAATCAGTATTCTCGTAAGGCGAGTACATCTTACCCAGTATATTCTGAAAATGTGTCTGAATGTAGTGCCTTCCATCCTCGTCTGGATGCGACCGCATAGCATAGAACTGGTAGTTCTGTTGCAGTATCCTCTGAATCTCTTCGCGGAAGATGTTGCGAACCTTCTTCTTCCATGCGTCTTTCTTAAAGCGACTGTTAAGGGCATAGAGTGACACAACGAACAAGAAGTTCACGTCGTAGTGGCATACCAGCAACGTATCTCTGTCAAACAAGCGGTTGCTGAACTGATCGGATGTGAAGTACTTGTCCTTCTTCTCTGTAAGATGAATGGTATCTTTATAGCTAAGGTCTGGTTCTATTGTGGCGCTAATGAAGAAGTTCGGAATGATATTGTACCCCTCGGTCACATCATCGCGCAGTTTAGGCACTTCGCGGAAATGGTTCCAATCGCTCTTCCAGTCTACGTCATTACTGTCACCCTTCATAAACAGATTCAGGTTCCACTGAATAACATTCCTGGCATACGTGAACTGTTTGGCAACAGATTCCCGTCCGATCGGATTTCCACGTTTGTAGTATTTGGAGTCACCGATATAATAGATAGGCTTATCCTCATCATGCGTGGTTAATCCCTTGTAGGTATAAATGTGGTCCACCATTTTGCCATCTTCCTGTTTCTTCAGTCCTGCAGGTATTTCCCCCGTCTCACCAATGAGTTCATCAATAATGGCCTCAAACACAATATTGAAGTTCTTCACTAGCAGATAGTCTTTCTGCCCCATATCTATGGTCACGTTCTTTGCCTTATCGAAGAACGCATAGCAAAGTTTCCACAGTTGAAGAGCCTTGTCGGAAAAATATTTGTATTTTATCTGATGAAGGCGAACCTTGCCAAATCCGTTTAAGTAGTTGAGGAACTTACGTCCTGTAATCAGGTCATAGTTACAGTTGATGGCTACGGGGAATCCGTAGTGTTCATGGATAAAGTTTAGGATGGAAAAGAAGATAACAAGCAGCTCTTCGTCGAAGTTTATCTGTCGCTTTTTGTTCACTGGGCTCACGTAAATGGCGCTGTTTTCCTGCACCACAGCATTTGTCCTTGCGATTGTTCGAGTCCAGTTTATCTTGTTAAATCCCGAGTGCATGTTCTTGATGATGAACATAAAGAACTGCTGGTTGTCCTCGTTAAACTGAATCATCGACAGCAAAATGTCCAAGAAGGTGTTGTTTCGCTGCTTGCGCCCCTTGTTCACCTGTGCCATCTTCTTGTGATAGACGATTGACGTGTCGTTGCGTTTGTCATTGTAGAAAACCACTACGGCACGGTATATCCACACGGAGAAGTCGTATATAAAGTTTTTCTGTTCTTCGTTGAGCGGTGAATCCTCGTTTATGCAGATGATATCCTCTGGACGGTATTCACCGAACACCAGTTCTTCCCCTTCCCTTACCTCTAAAAGCACTTTCGGAAGAATGAATACGCAGTCGTAAACGTTCGGATGCGAGTTGAAAAAGTAACCCACATAGTTGACGCTCACTTCGCCATCGATGTTCTCCAGGGCATCTATGCCATAGATTGTTTCCTTTACATCTTTGGCTTGGTACTTGTATTCTTCAATGAGTATGCGCATTCGAATTTATTGGTATGTAATAACAAGACTGAGATTTAACCTTTCAGATAATAGATTGAGCATATTTCTCATAGTTTTACCATTTATACCCTTTACAAGATAATAGTTATCAATCTGAACATAACTATAAACCGCATCGTTGATTATTTCGTCTCTGCGTTCTTTATCAATCAAAGCACAATTAAGGCGTTGATATTTTTTCTCGGCAGCGATGAGTTCAGCTCTCTCTAAACCAATCTTCTTTAATGCTTCGCTATAGGAATCGAATTTCGTCCGGCCTGCAACAATGTGACCATCAGGAAATTTTATTGTCAGTCTAATTTTCGAGTCTGAGTCATCAGACTCCTCCAAATCGGACTCTTCATCATCTTTTCCTGTCGGGTCATCACCTTCTGAGATGGGCTCCATGCCTAAGTTCTTCATCAGCACTTCCACTTTATTTTCCTTTACAACGGCTTTGCCTTGAGTATCTGTGTCATAGAACTTGGCAAAGGTTAGTTCCTCATCTCCATCGCTGAAGATGTTTGTAACATCTTGGTCTTTGAAAACGTCGTTCCAAAGGTAGAAAACGACCTTGCTTACGAAAGTCTCAGCATCAATAACTCCGTCCTTCGCTTTGCAGAAGAAGTATCCAAGCTTTTTGTCTTCCGACTTTGTCTGGTCTCCGATTTCGTTGTTTATCTTTTCAACGAAATCCCACCAATCGTAGAGCTTACCCTTGACTTTAATGGCATAGTTCAGTTTCTTTCCATATTCATCAACACCCTCACTAATGGGGATATATTTCCAGTCCCAACGGCGCTTAAAGGCTGAGTCGATAGGGAACAGACTTTGGTCGCTTGTGTTCATCGTAGCCCAAATGAACAAGTTATCCGGCAAAAGTAGTATGTCGCCGTTTAAAACTTCGCTCACCACATTCTTTTCATAGAAGCCATTTATGCGTTCTGCGTCTGCGATGGCAAAATCCTTGAAAGCTTTGGAGAGCTGTTTCTTCATGTCCTTATCTGCCTTGATAGGATAATCGGAGAAACCAGCAGCATTTCTGTCAAGCAGCTGGAAGAGGTCGCCAAATATCTGTGCGCAGTTTCCTCGATTGATTTCTTCAATCACTAAATACTGCTCTTGGGGTGTTGTCCCTGCTTCAATCTCTGCGTATGCCTTCCACGACTTGATATAAGCCTGCAGGAAAGCTTGTTCAACGAACTCATAGACAATTCGGTTCTCTGTCACCTTTTGCCCATTTTCAACTATTACTTTTCCTGTCACGTCTCGCACCGGCACTTCAATGGATGTTGGTTTATAAGTACCTACGAACGTAGAATAGTCGCTGTCAGGGTGGAATGTCGTACGGATAACTTCCTTGCCCCTGGTGAGGCGGTTTATCTCATACGACTTACCTGTGCCTGGTGCGCCGTAATAGATTTGTTGTAGACATTTTGCTGTATTTATGACAGGCGTAGCCTTTTCAAATCTTTTAATGTTTGAATCAGCTTCAAAGTCTGTTTGATAGTTAAATCCGATTAACCAAAATGCAGCATATTCACCTTTTGAATTTCGATATAAAGAAATCTTATATCCTGAATTGGGCAATAGCAACTGCCGAATAAGCTTTGTGAATACACCATTACTATCAAATTGTTTAAAATATGGACGCAATCTTGGTGAACCTGTGGATAACTTAAATAAGGAAGACGTCTCTAGCAATCCGTCTTCTTTTGGATAAGCTGAGAGAAGGGAAAGGATTGCTTTTACTTGTTCGTTAGAGTTTTGACCCTTCGCATAATAATATTGACACACATGTCCAATCATACTTAAAACATTACTTACAAGAAAATAATGCTTTATTTCAATGGCACCTATAGATGGGTCTTGACCATTATTAACAGCTTGATAATAGGAGGAAAATTCCTTTTGCAATTCGTTGTCAGCAGCGCCAAGGAAGACGTGTATAGTTCCATTCCCTGTTCCACTTTTTCTCTCCGGAACAAGAATCTCATCTTTTACGTCTTCCCATTGTGGGAATATGTCAAATAAAAGCTGATTAAATCCCAGCGATCTTAATTTGTCATTATAAAAATGATCCATATTTATGATTACTTTTAAATTAATTCAAGACAATTAAATATATGAAACTCATACGCCATACTTTGTTATGTCTATCTGCTTAAGCAAAGCAATTAACACATCTACTACGATACTGTTTCCAGCCTGCTTATATGTTTCCGTATCAGAAACCACAATTCTAAAAGAATCGTCAAAGCCCATTAACCTAAGGCACTCCCTTGGAGTAAGTTTTCTAAACCAGCCTTTCGTCGTGTCACATTCCACTTGTTTTCCACGTCGCATGATATGATGACCATTCCCATCCGGATATATGGTGCGCTCGGCAACATTTGATGAGATATAGTAAGACTCTTCTGCATCCTTTATATGATGTACTTTCTCTATAAACTCAATGGGCTGGTTTTCTTCAACCGTAAATGGATGAAAAATGAAATCACCATGCCAGTTGAACTGCTGGTTCCTTTTTTGGCAGAGTTGGACGGTACCATTGATTTGTGTATAACTTTTAGCATGGTTTATGCTTTCTGTTATAAAATGAAATCCTTTTTCCTTTAGGAAATATTTATCGTCAATAGTATCTTCTAAGAGGTCATAAACAGATCTCTCCAACTCTATTGGAGCTGGGTATTTGAATTCGGTCTCTTTTTTAAACCCAATACAATATATTCTGTCACGACTTTGTGGAACACCATAATCTTTACTGTTGAGTATTTGGAAATAAACTTGATATCCACAATCTTTTTCAAAAGTATTATGTATAATGTCCCAAGTGTTACCCTTATCATGATATAACATCCCACGGACATTCTCAAATATAAAGACCTTTGGCTGACATTCTATTACGACACGTGCAAATTCCCTGAACAGAGTTCCTCTAGTATCCTCAAATCCTCCATGTTTACCTCTCAGGGAAAATGCCTGGCAAGGCGCACCTCCCACAAACAAATCTATTTTTCCTTTGAATGGAGTGGCGTCGAATGCGTGAATATCTTGATGCCACTGGTCATCAGAGATATTATAATTTGCAAAGTATGCTTTTCTACAATTATCGTCTATATCTCCTGCAAATTGAATTTTACTTTTCAATCCGAGACGTTGAAAGGAATGTTCTATTGCTCCTATTCCACTAAATGACGTTCCAAGCCTGATTGTTCGCTCTGGATGAGAGAAAGGCTTACCTTGCCAATTTGTGGTGTCAATATTGGCTCTAGTATTTTGTATATCTTGATATTTATTCTGCATTTACTCCGTATTTCGTAATATCTAATTGTTTAAGTATTGCCATCAATACATCAACGACGATGCTATTACCAGCTTGCATATAAGCTGCAGTGTCAGCTGATACTATTTGGTAATCATCACGGAAACCCATTAACCGGTGACACTCCCTTGGAGTCAGTTTACGGATCCCGTTGATACCTTTATCCTTTCTGTATGTAACGTAGTTGTCAACGCCTGCTCTATGCATTTTGTGCATGGATTGTAGGAGAGGCCTAGCTATATCAAGGTCTGTCTTAGTTGAAGTCTTGAATGTCTTGGTTCCTCCAGCCAATACATATTTAGCGACCTTTTCAGATAGGTAATATTTATCCTCAATATCCTTAACCCTAAACACAAAATCGTTAAACCGTTCTTGTTCTATTCCCTTGATGAGCGCAATTCTGTGTTCTTCGTTATTCGATAGGTATTTATATCCACCTGAGAAGAACGGTGTTTCAGAATAATCTTCCAAAAAATCATACATTCGATACTTTAATGGAATAGGAGCTGGATATTTGAAGACCGTCTTCTTCCTAAATCCAATACAATATAATCTTTCTCTAGTCTGTGGAATACCATAGTCTCGTGCATTCAACAGTTGATAATGGACATCATACCCGCAGTAATCCTCGAATGTTTTTCTAATGACATCCCATGTGCGGCCACTGTCATGCTTGAAGAGTCCTTGAACATTTTCAAAGATGAACACTTTAGGCTGACATTCTTTAACCACTCGGGCGAACTCTCGGAATAGCGTCCCTCTTGTGTCTTCAAAGCCCCTTTGGTCGCCAACAATAGAGAACGCTTGACATGGTGCTCCACCCACAAATATATCGACTTTGTTGCGATAAGACCTTGCATCAAAATCATGTATATCTGTATGCCATTGTTCTTCTGCTATGTTGTAATTAGCAAAGTATGCTTCTTTGCATTTGGGATTAATATCACCAGCAAATACTATCTTACTCCTTAAACCGAGCCGTTTGAAAGCGTATTCAATTGCGCCAATACCACTGAAAGATGTAGCTAGTCTTATGGTTCTCTCTGGATGGGAGAACTTTTTGTCAACCCAGGATGGACCTGAAGTGTCGATATTTGATGGAGAATTCTGTATATTCGTATTAACGGACATGCTTATTTTATCACTTCAAATTTCCAACCAAGCGCTTGAACTATACCAAGAACCTTGATTATATTATTTTTATCCCATTCAACACAAACGACGAAGTCAACTCCATCTCCACTTCTAAGAATCTCTCCTTCTTTCACGAAGAATGAACAATGGTCAAATCCCAAATCCTTCCAGTTCCTAGCGGCATTGACATCATCATTCAGAAATTCAAATTGGGAGAACCTAAGAAGAAAGTCTCTCTTAAATGTTGCCTTTAACTCTGCAAAAGTTGTTTCCGGATAATTTTTCAAAAATTCATCAACAACATGCCAAACGAACTCTCGTTTAGTATATTTTCCTTCACCATTCAGAGATAGCAAGACCTTTCCTTTCAGATCTTCGGGCGTTACATTAACAGGAACAGGAATAACTTTTGCTTGTCCTGCTTCTAACGAAGTACGAAGGATAACGTTTGGGCGCTTCTCGAAAATATCACATCCGACGAATTTAGCAAGGAACTGAACATACTTGAAGAATTTGTCTGTCTTTCCCTTCTGCATCACATTCATGTGTGGAATTTTGCCACACTGGGTGTTTTCAGACAAGTCATACGATTTGACCTGTTTTGCTTTTTCAAGCGCTAAATACTCCAAGTATTGAACCTCCGTCTTGCTTAATGTATCCTCATTAGTCCCAAGGAACACCATAACCTCAGTCCAAAACTCTTTTTTTATGATATGCTGAGAGATTCTTTTTATAAAATCATCGGTCTCACCAATATAAGCTTTAGATTTCTCTTTATTAATCAGTATATACAACGCAGGTGATTCTAAATCTTTCTCGAAGTCTTTTAAGAAATCAGAATCATCACGTATAATGTTATAAAGTTTGCACATGCAATCGTCCATACTCACTATTCGTGAGCCGTTCAAATCATCATTGTGCAGGTATGTGTATATTGTTGTTGCCATACTTTAATCTCCTTCAAATCCCAGTTCCTCAGCTTTCTCAACAATCTTCAATGCAAAAAGAGCTTGCTTAAGTGAAGCAAAGGAACGGTTTCTTGAACGCATTGTTCCAAAATTAAACGCTGCTTTACGTTCGATAGGAGCAAGCAAGTCTCTTGCTTTTGCCCAATTTGCCAAGGCAAACCAATAGTTTGGCTCAATTGATTCTGCCTCTTGAATACGGCTCTGTTGTGTCTCATTTAAATAAGATCCATCATCATTCGTTTCCGGCTGAATCAAATCCTCATCAAATTCATCAAAGCTACTTAGCTTCAATTTTAATTTGTTCCAACACTCCGGTTTCTTAGTCCATTCTCCTACGTTAGATGACTGGTTACCTCCCGTTGACGAACCTGTAAGATGGCTCCAAACTACCGGAACTAGTTCTTCAATCTTGTCAATTACCTCTTGTTGAACGCTCTGATTTTCCCATATATATGTAAGGTCTAAATTTCCTTTAGACAGGAAAGAAATAGCAGCCATGATGTAGGCATTCATGTTTGCTTTATATCCTCCAAGATTATGGGCTTTTACAAGAGAGTCAATGGTCTTAAACAGAATTCCCTCTGCAACAATTTTCTTGAAATATGCTGCAGTAATAACAGGCTTCTCTCGTTTAATATCTTTGACGAATAGATCATAGTTCTTCTCCGCACCACGACAGACATCGTATGGTCTCATGCTCCAGCAAGCGACATATTTAGCGATGTCAGTCTTTGTTAGTTTCTGTTTTTTGGGATATTCAATTTTGAAACTCTTCTCATTGAACCCACTGAGCTGAGCCAATTGGTCAAGATACTGCCCCCTGGTGCGTTCGAAGTACCACTTGCAAATGGGCTTATTCTTGCCATTGGGAACCCACTCTGTACGACTGAACTTTTCGAGGTCAACCAAGTATGGGTCATTAGCAGAGAAGTCTGAGTTCTTGATGGCTGTCTGACTGTTGGCACAAACGGAAATAGACCGTACAATTTCATCATCGTGCTCAGCGTCTCGTATGACACTAATCTTCATCGGGACATAGACTTTACTCAGGTCAACGGCCTTGTCTGACAGACAAGCAGCAATGGAAGCTGTGGTCTGACCGCCGTTGACAATTTGCCAATCATAGATGCGGGTGATATAGAGCATACCATCTATTTCCTTTGTATCGATGTCAGAGGCTGTAGTGGAGATTCCGTTGTTGTAAGAGAAGAACATATCTGGCTGTTCGCGTAGTGTCTTACGGATTTGCTTGTTCACCTTGCCTTTGAACTGAAGGAATGTGCGGACGTTCTTTTCAAGAAGAATTTGCTGGTACTGCTTGTAAATTTTAGCCAACGTCAAACCAGGAATGATAGCAAGATAAGCGTCTATGAACAGATTTTGATCGGTCATTTTCAAGCATTGCAGCTCTGTATTGTAAGTAGTTGGGAAATCTATTTCCACTTTCTCCTTACCCGCACGAAGGTTGTGCTGCTGATATACCCGCTGCATGTCCCATACATTGAACTCGATGACAAAATCGTCATCGCTTTCAACCGCTGATGGCACAGCCGACGGATCTGTAAGACCATCGGTGATTACATAGATGCGAAGTTGGTTGATAAGACCCTTAGTACTTTGTACGAGCTTTGCAACCTCCACAATTTCATCGCTGGCTTTTATGTCCTGGTTCTTAAACAGTGAGCCGTCCATCGCTTCGCGATAAAAAGCCATGAGGTAATTAAAACCTTTTTGGACTGTACCGTTGTTTACTTTTCCACAAAGCGTTTCTGCCTTTATGAGATAGAACAAGTCCAAAGATTCGGCTTCATCGTTGTAATCGTAGGCAGTAATACGTGCTCTAGTTTTTTGAAAAGAGCATATTTCAGGCGAGTTTACCTCACCATTATCCTCGATGTATTCAAGGATGCTTGTGGCTAGTTCCTTATCGTATTCGCTGCCAGTCATCTCTACCGACATCTTGACGTTCTCAATGAACTCTTGTGCAAATTCTTTTATATCCATATTATGTTTCTTGTTTACTTCTTACCTTCATCTTATTACCCAAACGAAGACCAATGCTACACCTACGCAATCTCGATAATGCAATCGAGAGGGATAACAACTTCCCATTGGCCATTACGAGGAGAGCCTGTTCGAGAAATATAGCCTTTCTGTTTCATGTTAGCGATTTCTCTTTCTAACGTGCGTTTCTTTACCGCCATCTTTACCGCCATTTGGTTAACGGAAATAGAATCATCTGCTCGGATTAAATCTATTATATCTTTTTGAATTTTAGTTAGTTCGTTTAGTGGCACATCACCGCCATCTTTACCGCCAATATTACCGCCATTATCTGTAACATCAGTAGTGACAATCTTCTTTCCTGTAACAATATCAAGACCGCGTTGGAATGTCACCCTTACTCCACCACAGAAGTTCTCGACCGTGGGCATGGGGAGGCTTGCTGCATGGCAGATGCTCTTGTATTCAATGTTAACTTCGTTGACATAGCTTTGGTTCGGGAGAGCAAATAAACTTGCTCTCCTCTCACTTTGTGTTATGTTTTGGCACTCTCGTGCAACTATCTTACTCATATCTTGTATTCAGTACATCAAAATGTGGGCAAAAGAAGCCGAGAAAAGGTCATTTTGTGCCCGATTCGAGTACAAAGCTAAAGAAAAATCTTTTATTAATAAGGTTCGGGCGCGTGAAAAATCCATAAATGGCATTAAAAAGGGGATTTTTACCTTTGAGTTAGCTTCAAAAAGTATCAACACTTGCCTCGAAGGAGAAGAAAAAGGGGTTGATTTGACGTTTGCGACATCCGTGATTGTGTACTGGTGAGCGCTTTTTTGCAAAATAACAAGGGTAACGAAACCAGAAGAATTTTTGCAAAAGACCTAAGACCTCATGGAATTTGATATAACTTGTTTATTATAAGTATATTGCAGAGAGACAAGACCTCATGAAGACCTCATTGAACCTCATAAGACCTCATGGATTGTGAGCGTCTTACGTGCAGCATGATGTGCAGGTAGGCTCAGTATGAGGTCTTATGAGGTTCTATGAGGTCTTTATGAGGTCTCAAATCTTCATAACATATTTATATATAAATATTTATAAAGATTATTATGAGGTCTTAGGTCTTTTTCGAAGATTCTTCTGATAATCTTGGTATCCTCCCACGTTTCATCGAACACGTAAGGACGAAGCAGCATACTCGTATGGACGTATCTTCATACTCGTATGGACGTATCTTCATACACGTATGGACGTATCTTCATACACGTATGGACGTATCTTCATACACGTATGGACGTATCTGCATACTCGTATGGACGTAGCTTCATACACGTATGGACGTGATGAACCTGCACCTATTCACCCTCAAAGGTGAAGTCGGTCTTTTCGACGTTGTAGCCGTAGACTTATTGCCGCACGGGCTGACTGATTTCGGTGGTGAAATTCGCCTTCTTGTAGCTGTAGTCAGTGGTGTAAGGGAACTTGAGACTGATGCACTTCTCCTTGCAGGTGACTTTCTTGTATTTGCCTTCTCCAACATCGTAGAATTCGTAGTAGGGCTGCACGGTAAGGATGGGATATGCCTTGACGCTGGGGACGAGGGGATGCGTGACAGGCCCACGTCCGTCGGAAGGTATGCCTATGTCGAAATAGACCTTGTAGATACCAGGCTTTACGACCTGCGTTCCTGTAGATTGCAGGGTATGCCCCATCACATACACGTCCGATTTCTTGATGACATTGCGGTTCTTGGCATCCACGACGTCGATGATGTATCCTACCTTGAGATATTCTTGCGGAACACTGGTAATCTCAAGGATGTCTTCAATGTGGTAGAAGTCCCAGTCCTTATCAAAGAGGTGCTTGGTATCGTCCTTCTCATTGGAGCTATACTGGTAGAGTTCGATGTGCTTCATGATAGGCTCATCAAGAACAGAACTGCTTCCCCACTTCGTCACCAAAGAGCGATATTCGTCAATGGAGCCATCGGCATGCTTGAGGGCTGGTACGAACCATATTGTTTGGGCCTTCCTTGGGTCTGAATCATAGTCAAAGTAATAGACTTCCTTCGGCTCGAGTGGATAGAGGTTATCTTTCTTCGCCTGTTTGCCGGTGTAGCTACGCGGTGCTAATTGCTTGGGAACAGATGTCTTTAGGTCGTTCTCATAAACCATTAACAATGGATAGACAATATCATTGAAAGCCGAGAATCCATAGCCGGAGCGGAACGACAGTTTACGGGAATGGTGGACGACAGGGTTGTCTTTGTCGCTATAGTCGTATTTGTAGATACCAGTAGAAGCCCTGTTATCAACTTGCGGAAAGATATACCAATTAGTTTCTTTCAGGGTCCAGCGCAAATCTTCTGGTGCTACACGTGTACTGATGTAAGGTTCTCCCTTGAAGTCTGCAAAGATTTCGAAATCGATAAATCCGGTAACAGAAAAGTGAAAGCCAGACTTATTGTAAATAGTGTCAACGGGATTATCGTCCTTGCCGATGGCATCGGTCAAGCAGTCAAATGTCACTTTCACTTCGAGGCCTCCACCAACATCTAATCCCACGCCAGTTCCTAATTTCCCTATGAGGAAACCTATACCAATGCGCCCCTCTATCGTGCCTTCTGCCGCACCTCCAAAGAGTCCAGACGAAGTTCTCGTGGCTTCTCTAATCAATTCCGAGGTCTGTACAGCCGTATTGCCCTTACGCTTGGTCGTAACACGCTCTACCTTCTCTACATCTTTGTAAATCAAATCGGAAAAGCCTCCGAAGCTGACACTCAAGTTAACGCCAAGATGTATACGAATGGCAGCAGGAATAGGAGGTGGAAAACTGATATACAAATTTCTGGGATCGAATGAATGTAACCTGGTTCTATTGTTTAAGCCTTGTCTCACTTTCTTGGCCATCGCAGAAAGTATCCTCCATTCCTTTTGAGAAATTTTGTTTCTATTCTTTTCTCGCTCTAACGGATTATATTCGGCAGATACTTTTCCCCTTAACTGATAAGTGGACGTTACGTATTTCTCAGACCATTCCACACTCTCCTCCTTTGACTTCCACGACTCTTTGTGGGCATTGATCACGATGTTCTTATCTAAGTTAAATTCAAATGACGGCTTGATGGCGAAGCCCGAACTCTTTCCCAACTCTATTCCATCTTCGTGATTGAATGTGAATTGCCAATGTACCTTGTTGTATTCCCGCGTGGTATCGTTGATGGAATGGTCGCCGTCATCGAAACTACCGTCACGTGTACGTGGCTTAAGGTATTTGTGTTCAGGAGAGGCCTGTGCTGCATCAACATACGTAAAATCCATGATGCTGCCATCGGACAGTATCACGATATGCGGGTCTTCGACACCTCCACGGGTGACGCGTGGCACGTAGGAGGGATTGTCTGTGGAGTCTTCACTAAGGTCCATCTCTGGCACTTCGTAGTTGTCCATATTCAGCTCAATATCCAGTTCTTTGAACACATCGTCCACGGTGGCATCGGTGAGGTTCATTGCAATCATGCCATTGCCTCTTTCCATGGAGAGCACCCGGTGGCAGAGACCGTATGGGAAGGTGCGGGTACAGCCGGCACTGACGCACTCACCGGGCTTCGGCAACCAGTCCTCAGGGATATTGTCGGAAATATAAACGGTAGAGTCCTGGGAACCCAGTACGTAGGGTAACCAGCGTTCGGTGATAGGCACAACACCCTCGCGGTACTGGTAGGTGCAGGTGACGAGGCTATCCTCATAGGTATAGGGTTGGCCCACTCCTCGCTCCTCCTCGGGAATCAGCGTGTAGTCCTCCATGGTGAGGACACAACTCATTGGCAGCAAAGCAGCCAAGAGAAGAAGGACAGACCCACCCCCTGCCCTCCCTGTGAGGGAGGGAGCGGTCACTTTTGCAAGCAGTCTTCGGATATGTCGTATCATAAGTTTCATGGGGCTCTATGTTTTGCAAATCTTGTCTGGTCATTGCTCCCTCCCTCTAAGGGAGGGTAGGGTGGGGGCTTATTCAATCTTCAACTCCAACGGCTCGGACGGGGTGCTGTAGGTCTCGCCGTTGTAGATGATGTAGGCCGGGAACATCTCGCGCAGGAGGGTTTTTCGGTCATAGACCCAGAAGGTGATGGGGGTCTCGGCGTAGGGTAGGGTGAACTCGAAGTCGTTGTAGACGCGGAAGCGCCAGAGGGTTTTCGGCCCTACAGTGATGGGCGTGCCCACTCCGCGCAGGCTGGTGCCGCTGAAGGCGGCGAGGGTCATATCCTCCGTCACGGGCTCGCCGTGGACGCTGACGTCGGCATAGACCACCATTTCGTAGGGGTACTTGGTCTCGGACATCACCCAGGGCTCCATGACATAGACATCGACGCTATCGGTCATGAGCGCCGCGACGGAAGCTGCCACGATGCGTGCCCAGCCTTCCTGTTCGGCGATGAGGGTGTCGTTCTTCAGGCTTACGATGTCCATATCAAGGGAAGTCCAGAAACAGGACTTGTTGTTGATGGTGTCCGGCTCAAAGGTGGGACGCACCACGAAGGTGTCGCCCACCATGACAAAGACGGTGTCGGGCGAGAAGTACATCTTCGTCGGCACCCGTGCCTCCGAGTCGGGCTCCACGTCGATGAGGCCACAGGAGGAAAGGAGCAGGATCAGAAAAAGAACAGACTCTCCCCCCGCCCTCCCTGTTAGGGAGGAAGCAGTCACTTTTGTGAGTAGCGCTTTCAGTCGTGTATAGAGTCGTTTCATATTCTATTCTTATAAGTATGCAAATCTTGTCAGGTATTTGCACCCCTCCCTACTGGGTGGAGGTGGAGGTGGGTCTCTTCACCGTCACCGTATTGGAGTCCTCGCTCTGGCGGCCGTCGGCGTACTTCACGCGGATGAAGTAGGAAGCTTGCTGACCGGGGTCGAGGAGGTGGTCGCTGAAGATGCGGTCGTCCTTGGCGGCAGATATCAGGAAGGTGGGAGCCTTGTCATCAGGTCCCTGCCGGAAGATACAGAAGTACCAGCGTCCCTTGTAGGGCGGCTCCTGCGGCATCTCCCACACGAGGCGCGTCTCCTGCTTGTCTTCGAGGTATTCGCCGTAGAGCTTCAGGGGCAGCGAGAACACGGCATCTCCCTCCCAGCGGACGCTGTAGGCCAGGCTCTTTTCGCTGCTAACGCCGGAGTAGGAGATCGTTTCTATGGCGTAGTCGTAGCGTGCCTCGCGGTTGTATTCGGGTTTGTCGTGCAGCGTAAGCTCATAGTCGTAGTCTGCCAGGGAGTCGGCGTTGCACACGGCCAGCAGCGTCCACTCCTTGTCGGTATGCAGGCGTCGCCAGACGAGGTGGTGCGATACGAAATGTTCTGCCGAAGTAATCCACCGCATGTGGATGCCATTGTCATCGACCCAAGTACTATCGATGTGCGCCACGACGGGCGGAATCAGCGTCGGACGGATGACCTGCAGCACGGGGGAGTAGAATCCCTCGTTGGTGCTGTAGTCTATCGCGCGTACCTTATAATATATATATTTCTGGTTGGCGGTGACGTCGATGGTGTCGACGAAGTGGGTGTCGTGCAGCTTCTGCTCCGTGGCGAGCACCCAGCGGTGCGTGGAGTCGTTGGCGTATGCCACCTCATAGTAGTCGATATCGAGGTCTTCGGGTGCATCCCAGTCCAGAGTGATGGTTCCCTGCAGGGGATTGCCCTGCGCCCGCAGGTTCTGAGGCACGCCCGGTGCCTTCAGGTCTTCGAGGCGCAACATCGTGGCGATGGAATAAGAGGTATTGTTGGCCGTGTCCGAAGCCGCCACGGCGACCATTCCCGTGGAGATTCCCGTCACGTCGAGGGTCAACAGCGTGTCGGCAGGTGTCTGCTGCGGCGAGAGGCGTCGCCATTGCTTCTCCGTGTCCTTCTCGTGGTAATAGACGAGATGCCAGCCCGTGTAGTCCGCCTCCATGGTGTCCTTGCGCAGGTGGAAGGTGGCGAAGACGCCCTTGGAGAGGTCTGTGGAGTCGCGGCGGTCGATGGTGATGAGGGTGATGGCAGGCGGCGAAGGCGGTGTGATGTCGCGCACCCAGACGCGGAAGGGCTTTGTCGGCTCGGTGAGGTCGCCGAAGGCATCATGTGCCAGCAGGCGGTAGTCATAGAGGCCCACTTGCGGCACCTGGTCGGTCATCGTATAGAGGGTGTCCGGCTGGCCTTGGGTGTTGGGCGACATGTCGATGTAGGGTTTGGGGGTGACGCGGGTCCAGTTACCCGACGGTGACCCGTCGGGCACAGTGGCCTTGGAAGTAGAGGGGGAGGCGGGGGTGCCAGAGGGGGAGGCGGAAGCGGGGGAAGCGGGGGAGAGGGAGGAGGTGGAGGGGGGTAAGGGGGCGCCGGAGGGGGAGAGGGGGCCGCGGCGCTCTACTTCGAAGGTGGAATAGCGACCGCGGTTCCATGTTAGCTGGACGCTGTTTTCGGCGATGGTGGTGTCGGTGAGGGTGGTCGTGAATGCTTCGGGCTTGTAGCGCTCGTTCTTCAGTTCTGGGATGTGTCCTGTACGGACAATCATCTGGCCGGTGGTGTCTATCTCCGAGGGTCGGACGATGTACTCGTAGGTCTTGCCCCGCTTGGCGGTCTTATCTACCAGGCGCATCGCCAGCGCATCTGCCAAGTCGCGCCGCCATTCGGTGGTCAACAGGGCGAAGGCGTAGCGCATCTGCTGTTCCTGATAAATCTCATAGAGCGAGCCGAGGGAGCCCGGTGGGTTCTTGGTGGCGGTGGGGCGTGTGCGGTTCTCGTCGTAGAGCAGTCCTGCCGCCGTCATGGCGAGGGTGTCCGTGGTGGGATAGCGCTGGCGGAACTGCTCCAGGGTGTAGGGGCGCAGGCAATGAGCGAGGGTGTCGGCGTCGAAAGGACGGTCCTCGCTGTAGCGCAGCACGTCCATACCCACGCGGTTCACATAGCGCCACGTGGCATAGTCCTCCGGCGCCCAGCGCAGGACGATGCTATCGCCGTAGGTGCGCGAGAGCAGGTGAATCTTCGTATCGACAATGCCCACCTCCATCTGCGTGCTGTCCACGACAACTTCCAAGGAGTCGTTGAACACCGTGCCTTCGGGCAGGTCGGCAGGAATCTCATCCTGCTCCTCCTGAGCTAACAGCGGTGCGGATGCGAGGAGGAAGAATAAAAGATGAAGTATGGTTCGTTTGCTGCGCATAGGCATTTTCTGTTTTTAGAATTCTTTTTCCACTTTACAACGATTTGACAAGGGTTGTGATACGACATAATTTTTCTCCGTTGTTCCCATGACTTTGTAGTCAAGTTTGTTCCCATGGGACATCGGGAAATAAGTTCCTGTATTGATATCGTAGGCATTCACGCGATAAGCACGTGCTTCGAGTTCCGTGATATTATCCACATTGATTACGAGTTTATCCTCGGCATATCCTTTACCGCCATAGAGTCGGTAGAACATCGGAATTCCATTCTCTGTCTCAGCACGCCAGTGTTTATCAGTTTTCCTGTCAACCAGATTGGGCAGCATATTATACATATTACAGAAAAGTCCATTGCCCCAAGTGGCAGTCCAAGCGATGGTGATCTGGTAATATGGCATCTCCATTCGTGCGCTGCCACTCTTAGCTGTTATCATACAACCCAGATATTTGTTGTTCCATTTCACGACTTCGTTCACGCCTTTCGTCCAAGCACCAGATGAATATCCCCAATTGTATGACCTCTCCAGCTCTTTGCAGGCATTACTTACACGCCCCTGGAAATCGGAAGCTGCGTAGTAGGGGGCACGCAAGTCATCGAGCAGATTCTCGAGGCGATCTTTGCTATTTTTTGCAGGAGTGAAGGTTGCTATACGGTTGTTAGCACCACGCACATAGTTGTATTTATGGTCATTCAGGTACGGCAAGGGATAGGGCGTGAGATTCTTGAAGTTATCGTAGGTGTACCAAGACAACTTCTTGATACGATCATGCGTATTCGACACCATTCTGAGACCATGCAGTTCCGGTTCCTTCGAGAGGTTGCCATGGTAGTGGCCTCCCTTGTCTGAATAGATAAGTGTCTGGGAGGTCGTGCCATACATCTTGTAGCGATAGCTATCTATCTCATAGCCACCGGGGAAAACGAGATTCGACAGATAGCCGATATACCAATACGCATCGGACAGACGATGTAACGTCTTCTCATCCTTAAGCGTTGCGCCCGTAACCAGACTTTCGTCGGAGCAAAAATATTCAAGCTTTGCCTTAGGTTTTATCTTATCGGCCACCAGTCCGATGAAAGGCTTCTCATATTCCATAACAGAGCTCTGCCAGTCAGCCTCATCAACGATATTCAACTTAAGACTGGCCAGCGTCGTGGTGTCGCTTACGTATTTGTTGTTGACATAATGAGTCTGGATGTATTCCAGCCAAAGTTGGCCCTTCTGATTCTTTGAGCAGGTAATAGGAGAATTGGAAGCTACATGGCAGGAGGTATATCCCTCCGATGGCCCTCTGGGGTCGGCATAGAGAGTTTTGGTGATGATTGCCGTGCGAGTGACGGGATACTGCTCACTCTCTGCCTTCCATCGCCACTGGAACGTACCATTCTGGAATACCTTGCCCGAGAGATCATCGGTTAGGGCGATGAGGGGACGCATCACGTCCTTTTTGTGAGCGTTAATGTATTCACCGTCATATTTCAATTGGTTGTAATACGACGGATAGGCGATGGCCACGTATTCCTGCAGGTCCACGATGTCGCCAATTTCCTCTTCCGGACCCGTCTGGAAGTAGTAGTTCTTGGTCTGAGACCAAGCTTTGTTTTCGTACTTGTGTGTCTTCTCGTTAAAGGTGACGGGGTTTACAGCTTTTCCATCCACAATTTCCATAGCATACCCCCTCACTGACAGCCGGTATTTCTTGTTGGGGTCCAAGTCGCAGATATCCAACACATGCTTCACGCCAGACACGTTGCCCTTGAACTGGATAGTCTTCCCATAGTAGCCGTCGGGCCACTTCTCGCTATAGCCGTTGAGCGTATATTTGTAGAGCGTTGCCGAATTGAGATAGAAGACAAAGGTTCGTGTAGCCATTGTTTCTAACTGGCTGCGGCTGGCATCGCTCTTCTCTTCGATGCGGTCGAGTTCGTTCTCATCCAGCAGACGGAAGTGTTGCTTGATGCCAGCATTGGTTTGCAGGATGGGATTATGGATGTGTTTGGCGTTTATGTACTTCTTCTCATCATTCCATCCCTCTCCACCTGTCTCATAACCAATGCAATCGCCGAAAAGTTCGAAGTCATCCAGCGGGTTGCCGTGGAAGGCCTTGCAGAACGTGCCGCACTCGAATTCGTAGGTGCGGTCGATATCCACCAGGCCGTTGAAGAGCGAGAGGCAGCAGCGAGCCTCGCCCGTGAAGTAGCTGGGCCGGGGACCTTGGAACTTGAAGCAACCGCCAAGACCGGCCTTCAGGATGGTGATGCTGTCGTTGAAGAAGCCGAGGTTCAGCCGCAAGCCGAGCTCTGCCTCCAAGGAGGCATAGAGCTGACCGTTGCCGTACCAGTCGTGGAAGCCCATATTGCTCTTGTAGTTCGCGCACCACTGCGGGTTCTTGAACTTGGTCAGCGCAATGTCGAAGCCTGCGGTGGCACCAAAACTGCCGTAGAGGAGTCCGAAGTCGAGGTCGATGTAGCCGTAGGCCGTGGCACCCAGCATGACGCCGCAACCGGAGGCTGCCTGGTTCAGCACCTCTTCCCTGGCTTTCTGGCGGGCTATGTCGGCCTCGCTCTTGCTGGCACTCTGCACACCCTCACCAACGGACTTCCCGTCGAGGAACTTCCTTACTTTATAAGGTATATCGGGCAACTTGCCATTGTTCGGTAGCTCGTTGCCGATGCACAAGTAGGCGTTGGCGCCGATGTTCACACTGACGATGGGAGATTGGAAATCTATCAGCGTGAAGCGGCAGCGCTTTTGCTCGCTTTCCGGATTACCCAAATAGACGTGCCACCTCACGGGCGAACATTTCTTGCCTTTCTCCTTCATGGTGATGCGGAAGTCCAAGGTAACCTCAGCACCCACCTTGACTTCTGCGGGTTTCTTGGCTTTGGATTCATGCCCCTCGGTCTCGCCGTCATTATCGCCAATCTTATCGTCCAGGCTGCCCTTCACGTCCTTGACCAACTTGTAGCCTTTCTCCTTCAGTTTGTCGAGCTTTCCCTGGAATTTATTCGTAATCGCCTGAATGTTATCAGCCAACTCCGAAGCATCTGCCTTGGCATCCACCGTAACATTGAGTGCTAAGTACTGGTCCGTGTTGTCGTGATGATAGACGATAGACGCATCGGCGTTCACCATGCCATCGACTGCCTCCATGTGTCCGTTGAAGACAAAGGAGGTTAGGCCACCATCGCCGTTATTCAGGTTCTTGTCGTAAATACACGTCATCTCGAAGTCGCCCTTCAGCGCACTGTCGCCCGCCGTGGTGCTCAGTCCGATGCCGACGACCACACCTATCAGTCCCTTCTCGCGCGTAGCGCCCTTCTCGTCCTGATCGTTGCGACGGCAGTTGAAGTAGAAACCGCCCGTGATGCTCGTAATCTTGATAGGGGTAATCTCAATACCCACCTTGCTGCCCACTTTGGCTTTCAGGAAGCCCCAGGTGTAGGCGTTACCCTTGCCGTCGTCGTAGTCGTAGTAGGCGGCACTCGCCTCAACAATCAGGAACTCGCCCGGCAGCACGAACTTCACATTGCCGCTGTAGCCCGCATCATCACCGGTCTCCTGATGCAACGTGCCGTCGAAGGTACAACCCGCGAAGGTAGATTTGATGACGAGGTCGTTGAGGTCTGTCTTCTTATATTTGATACTGAGGTTGGAGAAGTCATCAAGGTTCTTCACTTCCGCCTGGATGGTAAGCTTCGCCTGAGCACTCAGGTCGATGCCCTGAACGATGGCCACCTTGCCATCGACGACGAGCTTCAGCAGGTCGTTGTTATACTCCATGTTGAAGCTGTTCAGCGTCAGCTCGAACGGTCCCAGTTTCTTGGGCGGCGATGCCAGTCCCCACGTACCACGGCTGATATAGCAACGGTCTTTCTTCACCTCATATTCCTTATTAGAGATGAGGTAACTGACTTTCTCCATCTTGCCGTTGATCTTCACCTGAGTCACCTGTTCTTGGGCATCCTTCTGCATCTGTGCCACGTCTTCGAACTGGGACTTCCACGCCTTGCAGTTGGCTATGCGGAACTGACTGAACACGATGCCGGGAAGCCGGAAGTCCAGTTTCTTATCCTTAAGCATACCACCGCTGCCGATATCCAGCACGCCGCCCATCATCAGCTCCACGCGTGTCTTCAGCTCACCCTTCTCCGGCACAGCCTCCACCAGCAGGTACGTCTGTTTCTTGTTGATGTCCGCCTTCGCCAGGAAGAAGTCGAAATTCAGGTTGTCAACCTGTTGCACCTTGAAGATATATGCAAACTGCTTCCCCGCCTGCTTGGACTTCTCATCCACCTTGTTCAGCTTCATGACCTGACAAGAGTAGCCTATCTTGCCATCCACCACCGGCACGCCAAAGGTGCCGCTGAAATGACAGTCCTTGAAGTCGTTCTGAAGGATGCTGAGTCCCACCTGATCCAAGGAGAACGACCAGCCGCCCAACTTTCCCTCGGCGGAAGCAGAGAGTATCTGGTCGGCAGTCAACGTCAGCGTGGCACCGCTCTTGTCGAAGAACATATCCGTAGCCGAAATCTTCAGACGACGGCCCTCGACGCCAGCCGAATTACCATCGTCCTCTGACGCAGGACCGCTGCTGAACTCCATACTGGTGGGGAACTGCACGGAAATCTCCTTGATATAGCATCCCTGCCAAGCCACTTCGTTTCCGGCGATGCCTGCTTTCTTCTTGTCGTAGTCTTTGGGGAAGGCACCCATAGCCGGAGAGTTACGCTGCGATGCCATATCCACCACAATCTCCTTTGCGGTGAAGGTCCAGCCCGGCAGGTCTTCCACCTGGAAGGGATCCATGGTCACACGATCGACCATGAACTCATTCCAGTCCTCCACGCTGGCAGCGATGCGCAACTTGGGATTCTCGTTGGTAGGCATACCATTGACGTCCTTCACCAATCCGGGAATTGTCATCTCCATATCGATGCCGAAGATTTCCAGTTTGTTGTCCTTCCACGCCACATAGCAGCCGTCGGTGGGTTGCAGGAGGTTCTGCGGCGCCTTGAAGGTCATCTTGTAGGTGGTATTCGGATCTTTGATGGTGAAGTCCGACAGGAGTGCCAAGGTACCACCCTCAGGCAACAGACGGTCGGGAGAAATACAGACGCGCGGACAACCCAGCACAAGGATGTCGTTCTCCAAGTAGTCGCTCTCCGGCAACACGAACTCACCGATGATATTCATCGTGGCGTGGTCGGGAGCGAACTTCATTCCCGCAATCTGGATATCCACGGGCGAGGAGTTGATGTCCTTAGGCAATGCCAGCGGCATATACAGACGGTCGATGCTGCCCTTGCGTGCCAGGTCAAGGAGGCTCTTGCCCGTCTTGACATAACCATAGTATTTCTTCAGGTCAATCTTCTTCGCCAGCCCCCTGGCAACATCCACGTTGGCACCTTGCAGGTATTCGGCGTTTGAAATCTTGCCATCGCCTATGAGGTTGTCGATGCCCCAGTCGCTGAACAGTTTATCGACACAAGAGATGTCGCTCTGTTGGTCGTTGGAATAACTCTCGCAGACGCCTTCATAGACGCGGTTCTCGGTGTTGATTTTCAGGCCCTTGAACTGCACACACACCATCACGGGGAAGCCCAGCGGGCTCCATTCCACACGTCCCTTGCCCTCGAAGCCTTCTTCTGCGGAGCCCTTGATCTCGTCGATGGTCAGTTTGTATTGTCCGATATCGACCACCTTGTCCCTGAGTCCGCTTGCAGCATCGTGGGTCGGATTAAAGTTGGTGATGGTTATCTGGCTGGAACACTGGAAGTATTTCTTCGCCAAATGCTCCGCCATCGCAAGGTCCACCACGTTGATGGTGTCGGTGGAGAACGCCACTGACTCGCTATTGACGCACTTGGGTTCTACGCGGAGAACGATGTAGTCGCCGAGATTCACGACCTCCTCGATATCTTCCCACGGGATGGTCAGGCTATAGTCCTCATCTTCTTTCACTTCCTTGCTGAAGACGGGTTCCTTAGCCAGCGCGGCAGACTTATCCATCACCTGTCCGCCATTGAAGAGCTGCACGGTATAAGCGAACTCCAGCGTGTCCGGCTCCTGACCGGAACCGCCAAGGTGATAGACGCCGTCCCACTCCACGTTGATGTCATCATTGACAAACAATTTGCGTGCCGTGGTGAGGTCGGAGAAGTAAGGAGTCGTAATCTGGGGTACGCGGTAGGTGTATTCCTTCGTCGGGTCGATGGCTGCCTGGATGGCGCCGAAGCTGAAGAGTCCTTCGATGTCCTCTTCTTCGTCCCCTTTCTTGTCTTCGTCATCCTCCTTTTCTTCCTCCTCGTCCTCCTTCTTGTTGTCATCCACCTGGTCTGAGGTCTTGATGCGGAAGAGCTTCAGGTCGCTGCGGCCATTGTTCTCTATCTGTAAATAGGAAATCTCGCCGCCGGACTTGTTCTTGTTGATGGCCTGCACAAAAGCCACGTACGTGCTCGCAGGATTAATATTTCGGATGTAATCCTGCGGAATGACGCACTGGGGCTGGGTCAGCCCTGGTGCATTGTAGAACTTGGCACCCTTCCGTACGGCATCGTCGGGATCCTGCATAGGAAGCAACTCCACGACGGTGAAGGTGTACTCAAAGTTGGAAGCGGAGGGGTTGCAGACCACCACGGGCGGCATCCACGTGAAGATGGGGGACATGGGATCGACGGGCACGATGTCGCTATCGTCCTTGCCGAAGTCCATATTCACGGGCGTCAGGAATTTCGGTGCCTGGGCGTTGTAGCAGATATTGAAAAAGCCGATGCCGTCCTCCGGACTGCTGGCAGGTTGCGGCGTGGCATAGGCTGGCTGGTGCCATTTATATGCCGTCAGATGAACCTGATAGAGTCCTTCGGGCAGCAGGCCGAAACTGCCGTTGGCGTAGTTCGTGAAGAGGTCCTGCGGCGCTTTCACCTCTGCCAGCGGGATGTGCTTGAACATCTCGTTCATCTCAACCAGCGAGAGTTGATAGACACCTTTGGCAGGAATAGAATAAGGTCTGGAAGGCTGGCGCTTGGGAGGCGTGGAGATGGAGAGGCCTTCATCGGGTACGGTCTGGTCCAACTGGAACCCCAGATAGACATCCTGCACCTCGTCTGTGAGGTTCGTCAACGTGATGTTGAAATAAGCTCCCGTGTTGAAGATATAGAGGAAGACCTGGGGCGGCAGAACCTGCTGGACGGGCGTTACCGTGACCATGACATCCTGCGCAAGGCAGGTTGAGAGCTGAGTATGGAAAGGGGTTAGTTGAAGGAGAAGGAAAAAGAACAGACCCACTCCCCTGCGAGCTCGTCCAGACGGAACACGTAATGGTTCCCTCATCGGACTACTTGTCAAGGAGGGGAGTATATACTTGTGAAGAAGACGTCGAACTAGTTTCATTATATATTGTGTGGTCTTTTTACTTTATCGTATGTTCTTTTTACTTTTCTTTTCGCGTTATAGCCTTCCACTCAAACGTATAGGTGTAGTTGAGGCTGGCGGAGAAGTCGATGTTGCCGAGATCACTGCGCAACCGCGAGAGGTTGACATCGCCGTACTTGTTGAAGCTCATGGCGGCAGAGAAGGCATGATTTTTCTTGAGGACATAGCTGGCAGAGGCACTGCCGCCGAGGGAGAGGCTCTTGGACTGATGCCATACCTCATTATATACGATATTGCCCGTCAGGGAGACGTGCAGGTTGTTTTCTTCGAGGAAGGAGCGACCGGCGGACAACGAGGCGATATCGCTGCGGTAGCGGGTGTTGTAGCCACGTGTCTGTTGGTCACTGAGACTGAGGGTGAAATCCACACCCCAGTCCTTGACGCCCATGCAATAGGATGCACCTAAGGCAAATGTCGTCACGTCGCTCTCGCCCGTGGCGTGGGGATTGCGGTCGAGGTTCTGGGTGAGATTCAGGGAGAGAGAAGCCGTATGTGAAAGCTTTTCCTGGTCGAGGGAGTAGGAGGGCGTCAGACTGTAGCTGGACATCTGACGGTGGATGCGGGTGCTGTCGGGGACGACGGTGGTACCGTTGCCCTGTACCTGCGTGTAGCCATTGTAGTTGGCACCTATATTAAAATTATTGGTTAAGCGTGCGTTTGCATGTATTCCATAAATGAACCCGCGCGTGGTGTACATCTGACGTTTCGTGAGGTTGTCCGCCTGCCCGGAGAAGGTGGCGGAAAGGGAAATCATCTTGAAGAGGCTGGTGCTCAGGTTGATGCCCAGACTGTGGTAGTTGTTGGCCATGTAGTTGAGTCCCAGCGAGGTATAGTCAGGCTGCACCATCTTGTAGGAGAGGTGCGCCGAGACGCCTGAAAGGCGCAGATTCATGCTGACATCGCCGGCGAAGCGCATCAACGAGGAATAGCGCACATCGAAGACGTTGTTCCACTTCGTGGCTTCCTCCGTCTTGATGGGGTCGGCGGTGATGTCGGTGCTGAAGATACTCATCGCGGCATTGGCGGTGAACGACATCCATTTTAACGGTGCGAGTGCGCCTTTCAGACCAATGATGAGGTTGTCCTTGGCGTTGATTTTCGTCCGCCAATAGTCGTTGACGGAGCCATCGACATCGTAGGCTTTCAGGAGGTAGAGGTCAATATAGTTCTTGCGGCTACCGTAGCCGAACTTGAAACCCCACGCCATACGCTTGTACTGCGGACTGCGAGCCAGCGGATCGGTGGGGTCGTCGTTGACGGCTTTGTGTAGACGACCGTAGAAGATTCCGGCATGCCATCGTTTGCTGTTGTACTCCACACCAGCTCCCATGAACGACATATTCATGATGTAGTTGGAAAACGGCATGCTGTTCTGACCCAGATAACCTGTCCAGTTCTTGTACTGGGGGGTCAAGCTCAGAGACAGCTGGGGATAGGAGAAGTCCAGGTTGGAGTTGCTGTAGTAGAGCGAAAACGGCATGTTGAAGCCGTAGAGCGAGATATTCAGGTCGAGGAACAGGGCATTGCTCAATGGCGAGGAATAGGTGCTACCCGTGGTGTAGCGGTAGGTGTTGCGCGTTCCGATGGCACCGGAGATGATGAGCGGGTCGGACTTGGCAATTTCTGAGATGTTCTGGGCAGAGGCAGGAAACGCCATCAACAGAACACCAACAAAGAAGCACGACATCCGCCGCAGTCCCCATGAGCCCCATTGGTCCCATGAGCCCCATCGGTCTCTGCGGAGGATGCCGTGCTTACACATAAATAATTAAAGGTACGTGGGTGTTAGGCTACTCGTCAACGATGGTCACTTGACGACCTTGCGTCCATTGGTGATGACCACGCCGCGGTAGTTCTTGCCAACCTTCTGACCAGCGAGGTTATACATCGCATCTGCGCTGGCAGGAGTCTGCTCCACGCTCTGGATGCCATCGACCACGCCGCTGCCACTCAGACGTACGGGAGCACGCAATGAGCCTTGCATGGCCGTGTAGATGATGGACTGGTCGAGGTCTGTGAATGCGCCTGTAGCCTTGTTGTAAAGGCGGAAGTGAACGAGTTCACCGCTCTGACCTGCCACGTTGATGATGAAGATGTTACCATCCACGGCGCGGCCTTCGCCACGGCATTCATCGCCAACGTAGGCGCCGATGCTGAAGCGCTCGCCGGTCTCAAGGCCTTCGAGAGCTGCGATAACGGGCATATTGTCAGCAAATGCACTCGCATCGTACTTCCACGGAGAAACCATACCTCCCTCTTCTGCCCCACAAAGGCCATCGCCATCCTTTCCGCCATCGTTGGTGCCGAACGGTTTTCCTGTTCGGTCCCCAAACGCTCCACCATCAGCCCAACCCTTCACGCCACCTCCTGCGGGAGCATTGAAGTTCGGACGGAAGCCACCGCCACCTGCCGTATAGTAAATATAACCCTTGCCGGGTTGGAAGGTGAAGTCTGCGGGCAGCCAGATTGTACCATTGAAGGTCGCGGAAGAGGTCTTGCCGATAATCATGTCACCCGACAGGGCATTGCTGGCCAGCTGCGTCTCTGCTATCGTCGTTGCGGTCTCCAACGGATAGCTGATCCAGGTGTAGCCTGTCTGGATGGTGTTGTAGCTAACGGTGGTAGAAGTGATGGGGACACAGTCGGAACCCAAATTCAGAACACACGAACTGGCATCGGCATACTTTGCCTTTACCTTATACATACCACCTGCGGGCGAAAGCTCGGTGATGTCGCCGATGAAGCCCCAAGTGGCATCGTTGTAAAGCAAGGCGGACTGTGAACGAATTTCAATCACCTTGTTGTTGGCATCGGTATTCATCCAAGCAAGGTAATCACCAGAGGTGTTCGTCAGCGCCAGGCTGGTCTGGCCACTCTTGTAAGCATACAGCGAAATCCATTCCCAACCCGTATTCAGCAAAGCGACCTCCGCTGGGATATGAATGGCACCGGCACTACCGCCTGTGGTGCTCGTCATAGCCACGCCATTGTAGATGACTTGATAGGTATAGTCGCCAACATATTGGCCTGTGAAGTTCCAGTTCATACCTGTGGCATCGGACATCGAAGCGGTGGCACAGGGCTGGGCAGCAGTGGTGTTAGAGAAGACAATGTTTATCAGACTCTTGTCGAACTCATCGCCGACTAAGTTCGTGAAGGCAACAGCCGTCGCATGCAGCTTGGACAACGTCACCTTGGCAGGGAAATTGAAACTCACAGGCGTAGGAACGTTGATGGTCAGGTTGGCCGTAACCTCCGGGTTGGAAGCGGAGGAGATGATAACATTCAGCACACCAGCACCATCGATAATATGGGCGGTAGTTACAGTAGCCGTGCTGGCAGCGGCTATGGTGGCGTTCCAGCTCTTATCCGTGGCCGAGGAAGGTGTCATCGTTACCGTCACCAATTCATTGATCTTAGTCAGGTAGTTGTCGCCGATATGAGCGGTGATACTGGTCGGGCTGAGAGTGATTCCTGTGACAGCAATGACAGGTTCCGTCACAATCACCTGGGTCGTCGTCGCAAAGGTGTACTGCTTCACTGCAGTAGAACCACCATACTTGGGACCTTTCACCGTCAGTCCAAGGGATAAACCATCGGGGGGTGTCACGGCATCTGCCGTCAACACATTACCCGTAACACTAAGCACGGCAGCTCCGGGTGCCCATTCGTAGGTCAGAGCGCTCTCCAGCACCGATTCGTTCTTCTTGTTGACCTCATCGTAGGTGATGCTGACATCGGTGGTCAGGTCATGCACGGCAGGGACATTCGCAACAATGTTAATAGGGTTGGTCAGGGTGAAGCCCATGACTGCATCCAAATTCAGGATGATAGGCACTTGGTGAGTCTCGGACTCATTGTCGAAAATCTGTGTCGTCGTGAATCTATACACCAGGTTGTTGTAAAAGGCCTTGATGGTGATGGTCTTGTTCACATCTGCCGCCGTGCCCCAAACACGTAATCTATAGGCATAGGTCGATGTGGTTCCACTACCCAACTGCATCGCAGTAGTAGCAACAGCACGACACTCATCATCTATGAAAGCCGCAACTTCCAAACCAGTGGATGTCAGATTCCCGTTGACTTTCACGCTCACATAAAGAGGAGTTTCATGAGTACCAGTTGTCATCGTCGGTGTCCAGATAGCAGCAAAAGCCATGGCACCGCTGAGTAACATCGTTAGTAAAAGTAATAGTCGTTTCATGTTAAAAATGGTTTTAAATTAGTGTTAGATTATTATTTTGGGGGCAAAGATAAGCGATTTTCTGCATACCATTATTTTTATTTTCGGGCATTTTTTTGGAATTTTAGGTCATTATTTAAGCAAATAATTGTAATTATATGTCATTATTGATAAATATATGAATGAATGTCAATTATTTAAAAATACAATACCGAGTGAATCCGAAAAACAACAAAAATTGTCTTAATATTTGGCCATTCGGGAAGTTTTACCTACTTTTGTGCATCAATTCACCCCCCCTTAGTATGAAAAGATGTCACTTCATCACAATCTTTAGCTACATTCTGTTCTTTCCGACGGCACTTTCGGCAAGCTCTATCGACAGCCTCTACCACGAAATCGAACGGCAAGAACGAGTCAAACTTTCCTCAGCAAATCAACTTATGTTACTGCTGGATGCCGAGGGAACAACAGACAGCCTCTTCCATTTCGACCAATATACTGAAAAGGAAGCAATGTTGTCCACGATACATCTGTACATGGCTGCACACTTCTATGAACAGGCCACGAATATGGTACATACATTGCAAGCCGCACGCCGTGCAGAGGCCGCGGCACGTGCCATAGGAGACACCGCCACCATCGAAGAAGCCCTCGCCTATCAGGCGGTGGCGGCATCACGAATGGGAAGACTCGATGTGGCACTCGATGCCACCCGCGAAGAATTGCGACTGGACAGCCTCTCACAAAACCTTCCGAACCTTTCCAGGGCGTACAATACCTTGGCGGGTCTCAGCCTGCAAGCTGGAAGAATGGAAGACGCAAAACTGTATATCCATAAAGCAATTAATTTGGAACGCGCGCTCGAGGACAGTACTCACCTGAGCGTTCGTTATGGAGTAGCTGCAGAAATCTATGCCAAAGACAAGAATTACGAACAGGCGCTCGACTTCGCACAACGGGCTTACGAATTGGATCGTACAGCGGGGAACGAGGTGAGGACGGCGCGACGGTTGGCACAGATGGCAGATATCTACGATGCAAAAGGAGACCTCACAAACGCAGAAAAGTTCTATCTCCGCTCCATCGAGGTCTTACGTGCCGAAAACGAACAGAAATCGCTTGCCATCAACCTGAAGCAACTTGGACAGAACTACCTGCGGCAACATCGCACAAAGGAAGCAATTCAGGTGCTTGAAGAATGCGAACAAATATGTCGTGCCACGGACAACCGCTACACGCTGCAACAGACCTGCAGGCTACTGGCTGAAGCTTACCATGGTCAGGCACCACAGAAAGCTTTTGCCTACCTGCACGAAGCCCTCTTGCTCAACGACACCCTTCACAGCCAGCGAGCAGAACAGTTGGCAGAAGAAGTGCGAAAAAGCCAAAACGATACCCTTGAGGAATTATCTGACACACCTTCAAGCCCGTCCCGATCCATCTGGCATACAATCCTGCTGCTGTCGCTGGCGGCAGCCTGTGGCATCTGCATCGGAAGGTTCTGGGGCAGGTTGCGGACGAAAAGTGAGGGCGCGAAAAACGAAAGGCCAGTAACTGATGAATCCCAATTACTTATATCGGAGCCGGAAGAAATAGCCGTTGCAACAACTTCCGAGAAAAACAATGCTCACGCACGTGAAGACCGAGAATTCCTGGCCAAGGTTGCAGAACTCTATGAACAGAACTTAGAGCACCACCGCATGAGTATTGACGATTTGGCTTCAGAACTATGCATGAGCCGGTCTCAGTTCACACGCAGGCTGAGCGCTGCAGCCGGAATGCCTGCCAGTAACTTCCTCAATCGCATCCGTCTGGAGAAAGCGTGCAGGTTGCTGAAGGATACAGAAAAGCCCGTGAGCACCATCGCTTACGAATGCGGGTTTGACGACACCTCTTACTTCTCGAATCTTTTCAAAAAACAATACATGATGACTCCTATGCAATATCGCATAACGCCTAAATAGGATAATAAATGGTATATGTAGGTAACTATATCAACTTATTATTTACTGGTTACAAAACGCCCGCACCTGCCGAATTGACGACAGGTGCGGGATTGTTTAATGGTTGTGGCGGGGTGCTACTTGATAAGCACTTTCCTGCCACTTGGTGTGTATTGTCTGCTACTTGATAAGCACTTTCTTTCCTTTCATGATGTAGAGGCCGGGGGCGAGTCCTTGGGTGCCTGCGCCAGCCTTGCGGAGGAGAAGGCCATCGAGACTGTAGATGTCGTCGGTCTGAGGCACGACGACGTCTGCAATGTGTACTTCGTCGCCAATGTGTACTCCCAGACGCTTGACGAGGTTGTCGCCGTCGGCGTGGAAGTATCCGCGGAAGCGGCCGCTGGAGACGCGGGCGTCGGCATCGATGTAGTAGAGGAGGTCGCTGGAGATATAGTAGTATCCGGCTCCTGCGGGCACGAGGGCCGTGGAGTAGCTGCCAATGAGCTGCACGCCTTGCTCCGTGTCGTCAATGGGTCCTCCGGCAGCGGGTTCTTCGATGCTGGTGAGGAGGATGTCGTAGACGGCGTTCTTGGTTTCGCCGTCGGCGATGATGGAGGAGCTCATGAGGTTACCGGGCTTGATGAGGTAGGGGATGTTGGCCTCCATGTGGTTGACGAGGCTGAACTGCATGGCGTCGTGCTCGAGTCCCGTGAGGCGTGCGAGGAGGGTTCCGCTGCCGAAGACGGCCTGCGGGTCATCCACGGCGCAGGGCAGACAGATGGTGTTCCAGGTTCCCTTGCGGAAGGAGCGTTGCAGCTTGACGTTAGCGACCTCGATGTATTCGGGCGTGTAGTCGCGGGTGTCCTGCAGGATGATGTTCTGCGGGCTGAGGTCCTTGAAGCGCACTTCGATGTTGTCGTTGCCGCTGACGGTGTACTCGTAGCTGCCGTCCTCATCGTCGATTGCTGTGCCGTTGATGACGAAACCGAGGAGGCGGTAGCCGTCGTTGGCGGCGGCCTCGAGGTTGACGACGGTGCCGAAGTCATAGATACCAGAGCCGAAGTTGATGGTGCCGGCCAGGGCGTCGCACTCGACATTGACGGTGTACTTCTCGGGCTTGAAGACGGCGACGAGGTCCTGAGCCTGATTCAGTTCCACTTCGATGATGGAATCGGTGGAGAACTGCTCGATTTGGCTCTCGGTGAGGTTGATCAGGGCAGAGGCGGGGGTCCCTCGGCTGACGCCGAGGGCACTGTGGCTGGTGATAGCGGGGGTGAGGGCATTATGGTCGCCGGAGGTGGTGTGGTGGGCTGGAGTGGTGTGGTGGGCAGGGGCGGCATGACTCCAGCCGCTGAGTGCTCCCATGGGCTTGCCCCAATAAGCGAAGGAGTAGCCCTTGGAGGCCTTGGCGCCGAGGGTGATGACGCTGCCAAAGGTGCTATGACCGGACGTCGTTGTAGTGCTGGAGGTGATGACACCAGCCCAGGCACCAGGCCACGGAGCGACGTTGTACTGCACGAGGGCGTCCTTGAAGTACATCCACTTGACCTGCTTGCCCTCGTAGCCGAGGAATCCTTCCTGGTCGCGGACATTGTCGGTGTTCACGAGAAGGGTGTAGTAACCGTTGTCGGTGAGTGCGCTGGTGTCGAGGAAGAAGATGCTGTCGCTGTCCTCTGCCTTGGTGATGGGGAGGTCGGTGTCCAGCTTCTCGCCTTCCAGTCGCAGGATGATATCCTCGCGAGTGAAGGTCTCTGCCTGGATGGGCTTGTTGAAGCGTACGGCCAGTTGCTCGATGACCTTCGTGGCAATGTCTTTATCATCGGGGATGGTGTCGATGGAGGCCACCTCAAGCCGCACCTCGGGTGTGGGCTCGAACTCGACAACATACTTCTTGGTGACGGGAGCGTCGGCGTAGTCCACGATGTGGAGCTTGTTCTCGGCCAGCGGGTCGAAGCCATCTTTCATGGTGAACTGTGTCTTCCAGAAGTTCTGTGGGTCGAGGCTCTCGCCGGTGGTCTCGTCGGTGATGGCGACAATCTTGGAGATTCCGCCCGTCGGGTCGGCGATGGAGAGGTAGAACCACTCGCGCTGGGGCACCGACAGGGTGATGCGCCACTTGAAGTCGCCGAGGGCGGTGACGGTGGTGTTGGTGGAGAGGACCTTCACGACCTCGTCGGTGCCGTTGTTGAAGTAGATGTGGTCGGGTTCTGCGTGGCCGTCTTCCACATCGTTGCAGAGCCAGCCGCGGTACTGCACGTCGCCAAAGCGGACGTTGACGCTGTGGATGAGCTCATGGATGCTGACCTCATCGAGCAGCGAGAGGTCGGGGTTACCGTAGCTGGTGACGTGGTTGACGCGCACGTCGTAGGCCACGAAGTGACCGAGCAGCGAGCTGGTGAGGTCCCAGGTGGCGTAGCTGCCGGTGCCGGCCTTGATGTCGCCGAACTGGGTGACGATGGTGCTGTCGAGGGCCATGGCCTTCTCACCTCCGTTGAGGCTGGAGCTGACGATGGCGAAGTCCACCTTCAATCCCTTCTCGTTCTCCACAATCTGCGGCTGCTTGGTATACATGCGCACATTGGTAGCGTCGCCCTTGCCTTTATTATAAAGGAGTACGCTGAATTCTGCGGGCACGATGGGTTCTACGACATCCTTCGTCAGCGGGTTGTCGCCGTAGATGTCGCGCTGCATGAAGTAGGTGAGGTTGAGCTCGGGCGAGGGCTTCACCTGCAACTTGACGGGGTAGAGTTCGCGCGACTGTGTGGTGGAGCCGTCGTACCACGTCAGGGTTCCACCGAAGCTGTAGGTCGTCAGCGTGTCTGGAGCGGCGTACTTCGTCGGGATGAAGAGGATGGTGGCCACGCCCTTGGTGTTTCCGGGCAGCGTCCAGGGTCCGTTTACCGTGCCTTCGAAGCCTTCGATGCTCTCGAAGTTGATCTGGAACTCGTGGCTGGTGGCCTGTTCGCCGAGGAGGTTTGATACCACGACGGCGAGATTGATGTCAGAAAGCTGGGTAGCGGTGCCGTTCTCCATGGTCAGCGTGCCGCGGAAGGCCTGACGGGTGAGTACGAGTTTCTGCTCAATCTCGAGCTTGACGGTGGCGCAGACGTTCTTCGAGAGGCCCTCGCTGTATTCGAGGTAGTCGGCATTCAGGCTCTCGACAAGATCTTCCCAGGTGGCAAAGCCCATGTTGACGAGTGCCAGCTTACAGGAATCCTCGCGTTCGATGAGTCGTTCGATGTAGTTGTTGTCGATGAAGTTGTCGCTGTCAACGGTCTGTCCGAGGTCTATGCGACGGGTGTTGATGCAGCGCTGTACATATTGACGTACATCGAAGTCATAGAACACAGCCTGCTTCTGGGGCAGAAGCGGCAGGATGCCATAGGGGTCGGTGACTCCGTCGGCCTCTGCGTCGGGAATCTCGGTGAGAGGATTCATGGTGAAGAGGGTACCTTCTGCGGCGAGTTCGTTGATGCGTGCATCGACGAGGACGAGTGCGTTGGCGAGTTCGTCGGTGAGGTTATCGAGCATCTCAGGAGCATTGTAGAGTTCCTCTACGTAGTTGAGGTGCGTGCGAATGACGGCGTTGTAGGTCTTCAGTTTGTTGTAGTAGCTCTCGAGCAGTGGAGGAATGACGGCGCTGTATTCGGCCTTCCTTCCTTCGCGGCTGGGTGCCTTGGGGTGATAGATACTAGCCAAGAGGCAGTCGAATGCCACTTCGAGGCAGTTCTCTACGGCGAGTCCAGTTCCTATGGCTCCGTATTTGGCTCCCACATAGCAACCGGCAGCAGCACGGTCTGCACCGGCGTCGTCTCCATGGCTGGCACGCACGGCGGCATCAGCACAGCTAGAGTAAGGCAGGAAGCCTTTGGGACAGTCCCAAGGCTCGCACTTGTCGGGCGGGCAGGGAACTCGGAGCTTGCTCCAGTCGGCGAGTTGTCCGCCGGCAGCTGCTGCGGGATTCGGTTCTACGGTCTTGGGGTTGCCGACGCCTCCGCCGATGCCGCCACCGCCGTACCAGCCAGGGCCACCGCTACCTCCAGTGCTGCCACAACCTGTGGCGCCCGTAGCAACATTAGCACTCAGGCCTGCAGATTTATGGAAGATGGAGCATTGCCAGGAGTAGCCGCCGTCGACCATGAGGCCGCAGGGCACATAGCCGCTTCCGCCTTCGCCGGAACCGCCGCCTTCGCCGCCGCCACCGGAGCCTCCGCTACCACTGCCAGAGCCGCCTCCACCGCCGGAGCTGCCTCCGCCAGAGCCGCCTTCGCCGCCGGTGCCACCTCCACCAGTGCCGCCTCCGCCGCCGGAACCGCCTGGGTCGTTGTTGCCACCTTCGTCATCGTCACTTGGAGGCGTGCCGCCAATCTGCACGTTCTTGGCTGTGCGGACAATACGAACAGGAATTGTGTAGCTCTGCTGGGCGCCAATCTTGAAGTCATTGGCCTCCACGAGCGGGGTGAAGCTGAAGCCCTTTACCGTGGGCATATTGACATAACATTCCTCCGCAGCAATCAGACCGTCGTTGCGAAGCACAATGTTGAACATTGTGGAGTGCCCGTAGTCAATCTTGTGGAAGTCGATGGTATCGGGCATTGTCATTCGGACCACAGGCACTGGCACATGAGTCTCGTAGGAGAGGGTGGTGACAATCTCGTACTCGTCCTCCACCTCAGTCTCCACGACATCCCAGCTGACGCTGATAGCCTGGTAGGAGATGACGGCCGTGTGGTCTGTTGTCTCGCCCGGGTTGATGAGGATGTTTTGACGGTAGCTGTCGTGCTTGTCGGCAGTGACGTAGAGTTGATAGACACCCTCGTTGACGTTCTCGAAGAGGATGCCGTCGGCAGAGTTGTCGGGGGTCTTGCCGCTGACAACGACGGCGCCGGTGTTGTAGTCCTTCAGCTGCACGGTGGCGCCTTTGACATAGGGCTTCTCGCCGTCCTTGTTACCGTAGATGGTGTTCTCGTCCTGGACACGGACGCGGAGGTTGCCCTTGGACTCGGAGACGACCTTCACGTTGAAGTACACCGCCACGCCGTTGCCGTTGGTGCAGTTGATGGCGATGTTACCCTTCTGGATGACATTGACGTCGTAGTCGCCAGGGTTGAAGCGCAGGATGACCTGTGCTGTGTCGCCGGGTTGCAGGCTGGGCATGTCTGCCGGAGTAGCCAGGCTGACGAAGTCCGCCATGCTCTTTGGCAAGTCGATGCTGATGCGACCCGTTTCTGCCATACCGGAGTTGGTAATCTCAATGGGGTAGTTACGGATGACGCCCTTCGTGACCGAGGTATTGATACTGGTCTGGCTGACCACGAGCTTAGGCGTGTGCAGACGGGTGAAGTTATAGGTGTTGACCAGCAGTTCAGCACCCTCATCGGAAGTGAAGGTGATGGCGATGCGATCCCAGCTGGAACCCGTGGAGACGGCGTTGCCTTTAATGGTGTAGCTGACGTAGGCCGTGGAGTCCCCCTTGAGGAGGTCGATGGAACCCACCGTGATGTCATAGTTATCCGTATCGCCCGTGATGACCGGATGGATGTTCGTCAGCGCCAGCGGGCTAAGGTTCTTGATGCCGATAGTGCCCTGGTAGGGTGCGTCCTTGAAGAGCTCGTGTTTGATGTAATTGGTGGAGGTGCGCTCCATGCCATAAACGTCAAACGAACCCATTGCGGTGCTCACCTTCTCGTCCGGGTTGCAAACGCCGTAGGTGAAGTGTCCGCGGAATCCCTCGGGACGCTCGTAGATAGCGCTGAAATGGCCAGTGGCGTCGGTCAGGCATTCCAGGGCCTTGCGCTGTCCGTTGAAGATGACGTACGGCTCCACGCGCACATCTGCTACTGATGAGCTGCCCGTAGCAGTCACGGTGCCCGAGAGGGTAATGATGTCGTCGTCCTTGTAGGCGCTCTTGTCCGAGGCGATGGTGAAGCTGTAGAGCGATGTGACGGCGAGTGTTTGCTGCTCCGACGAGTTGTTGACGTAGAGCAGTTCGGCCAAGGCGTTTTTCGGGTTGACGACAGCCTTGATGGTGTAGCTGCCAGGAACGTCGCTGGCCTGGATATGAGCCGTCATCGTGCGCGTCTCGCCCTGCGGTATGGCCTCTGTGGTGTTCATGCTGCTGACGGCGCTGCCGTTCTGCAGAACCTGCACCAGCGCACCCTTTGGCAGGGCGGCAGCACCGATATTCTTGAGGACGATGGTCACGGTGACCGAACTGCCGGCAGCCACTTCCGTCTGACTCAGCGTGGCACTCTCGATGATGGCATCAGGCAGCGTGCGGTCGCTGATGAGCAGCCAGGCCGAACCGCTGCTGAAGTTGGCAGCCTTGGCCAGAATGCTGACGGTGCGGTCGCCTTCCTCGGTGCTGTTGGCAGGAGCCTTGATGACGGCTGTGGTCGTGGTCTTGCCCGAGGGTATCGTGACGGTGGCGGGGAAGACGAGATCCGGGTCATCGCTCTCGAGGGTGACCGTCAGCGGTTCGCTGTTCTCCGTCGTGTTGCGGCTTACCGTCAGCGTGGCACCCGTTTCGTCACCTTCGAGGATCGTGCTGCGGTTGAGGCTCAGGCTGAGTGCCTGACCATCGTCGTCGGTGATGGTGATAGGCACTTCGACCGAGGCCTGCTTGTCGCCGATTGCCGAACAGTTACAGTCCGTGATATATACGGCAGCACGGATATTCACCACGCGGTCGCCATCGACGGTGGCGTTGTCGCGAACGCCCAACGGGAAGTTGATGGTCGTCGTTCCGGCGGGCATTGTTAGTGTGGTCTGGGAATAATAGATGTCGTTGTTGCCGTCGTCAGAGAGCTTGATGGTGATCTTGTTGTTGGTCACGCCGGTGCGGGTTACGGTGCCGAGGATGGCAGAGGGACCGGCGCCCTCGCTGACGGTGGTCGGCGAGAGGGTCAACGAGATTGCGGGCGTGTCGTCGTCCTTCAGGGTGAAGACGGTCGAAGCTTTCGCGTGTCGGTCGGCAGTGGCCGTGAGGGTGATGTTCAAGTCGTTGGCGGGCGTCTGGTCCTGCAGGACATCAACGTATGCCGAGCCCGAAATCTCGCCGTCAGGAATGACGATTCGCTGCGGCAGCTTGAATCGCTTGGGCTGTTCCACATTCAGATAGACGTAGATGTCGCCCGGATAATAGTGTTCAGGCACGCTGGCCGTGACCCGGATTTTCTCGCCCTCGTTGTATTCACCCTTATCGGTGACGAGGGTGAGGGGAATGAGGTCATCGTCCTCAAGGCTAACGGTGTCCGTAACGGTGTCGTAGCCATTGTTCTTGTCCTGATTGACGATGATGGCCACGCGCGGATCCACGTTGATATCGTCGTTGTTGATGGGATAGAGGTAGAAGTTTACCTTCGAGACGTTCTTGTCGAAGCGTACCATTCCGCTGCCGTCGGAGTTTACCTTCAGGCGGTTGGTGTTTCCTGCTGCATCGCGGGTGATGACGGCGAAGGTCTGCGTGACGCTGAGGTCACCAGAGCGGCGCAACTCGCAGGCGTAGCCGTTGTTGACGTTCTTCTCGGGGATGGCGTTCTTGAAAGCGGTCAGCTGCAGGTATTTGCGCACGTTCAGGCTGTAGGCCGTTCCTACAGCGGTGTTGTTGTCCTGATCCAGTGCGATTTCTCCGCAATTAGCTGCTGGCACCAGTTGCACGACGGGTCGGCAGGCTCCGCTGATGCCCGGAAACTCTTCGAGGTCGATGGAGCAGGAACGCTGCACGCTGGCTCCCACTTCGAGGGTTCCTTCGTAGGCGGTGGTGCCGATATATACGCGGTTCTTGTTCTCGTTCTCGAGGAACAGCTTTTCGGTCCAGCCTGCTCCCGTAGCGAGGTCGCCCTGGTTGGCGACAGTCCACGTGAAGTCCAGCTGATCGCCCGGACGGGCCAGCGTCTGAGTTACTTTCACGTCCGACGGGATGATATCAGGCCGCGGGATGACTTCGATGGTGATCTTGCCGTTGACGGTGCTTGAGACGACATTGTTTCCCTCGCGGTCGGAGAGAATGGTCACGCCGTGGCTGGAGACGTAGTAGTTGTTGGTGTCCTCGTAGAACGAGACACTGAGCGTCTGGCCGTTGGTCAGCGTTTCGGGCATCTCCATCTGCAGGGTGAGCAGGGTGCCGCTGCTACCGCTGAACTTCTCGTTCGTCTCGGAGTAAATCATGACGCGGTAGCGACGCCAATTGCCGCTGCTGTAGGTCTGCACTACACTGACGGCGTGGTTGCCAGCGCGCTGTGGATTCAACTTCATCAGACCCACCTCATTACCCTGTTCGTCGGTATAAGCCTTGAGCGGATAGGGCGTAGAGATAACGAACTGTGCTGCCACAATGTCGCTCTGGTTCTCCAGCTCAATGGGCACCGTTGCCGTCTTACCGGCAGGATAGGTCACTTCGCCAATTCGCAATACGTTGGTCTGGGCAAAGGCTATTCCGCTGATAAGCAAGAACAGCAGCAGAAGACCCACCCCTTTGCCCCTCCCTATGAGGGAGGGGAGTATATACTTTTGCAAATAGGAACTAATTGCTTTCATAATACTTTTCTTTTAATAGTTTGAATTCATATTCTTTTGGTAACCACTCCCTCCCTCACAGGGAGGGCGGGGGGTGGGTCTACTTCTTAATCTTAAACTGTTTATTACCTTGTTTGATGATATAAACACCTGACGGTGCGTTCTTCAGAGACGTGATGCGGCGACCTTGCACATCGTACACTTCAGTCCATTCTTCATTTTCCATTTCAGAAATGCTGGTCACCTGCTCACGGATGGCGACTTCGAGGTAGTCGGCTTCGCTGTCGGTGAGACGTACTGCGGTGATGTAAGCCTCTGGTGAAACGCCCGTCAGCAGGTCGTGTTCGCCTGCATTGATGACGTTGCCGTCGAGGTTGTATAGAATCACACGGGTGTCACTGCCCACCTGCTTCTTTGCCAGACGGAAGCCTCTGATGTCGGAGCCCAGAGAGAGGTCGTCGGCCACCTGGTTACGCAGTGTCAGCTGCAGTGCTGCCACCTCGTCTTCGTTGGCCAGTCGCAGACAGCCGCCCTCGATGGCCACTCCGTTGCAGGCCTGAGTATATTCTTTAATAAGGAACGGGCGCACGCCTGCGGGAACCTCGGGCTCTTCGAAAGCCAGGATTCCGTTGACGCAGGACACCACGTCGCGAACGTCGATATACTGGTCGTTGTTGGCGTTGGCAGCCGTGTAGTTGAAGGTCTTGCCGCTGAGCTTGCTGTAGTTCATGGCGTAGTACACGACGCTCTGCAGGTCGGTGACGTCAACAGTCAGGTCGGCATTAACGTCGCCGTCGGCCCAGTCGAATTGTACGACAATAGGTGTCATGTAGGCACTGGAGGTAGAGGGTATCAGCAACATGGGCTCGCCACGCTGCGGATAGAGCACATTGCTGGTGGTGACTCTGAACTCACCGTTCTGTAGCGTGAAATAGGCAGAACTGTTGTAGGTCCAATTGCTGCCGTCGTGGTACATCCGGTAGAGACTCGTGTTACTGCGGCTGTAGTCCTGACGGCTGTGGTCATAGAGTTGCAGACTGTTCCACTCGACCTCGAAGGGTTCGCCGAATTGCAGTTGGCGGGCGGGATATTTCTCGCTGACGAAGGGCTTGTTCGTCTTGTAGTTTACGAACTGGTCGCTGAACCAGAGGTTGCTTCCAGCACTTTGCAGCGTGGCCTTCGAGATAGGCTGTGAGATAGCTGTCAGCTGGTTGTAGGAGACGCTGAGGTAAGTGAGTGCGCTGAACTTCGAGACGAAGGGATAAAGGTCGCCTTCGAGAAGGTTGCTGTAGAACTGGATGCGCGTCATCTTCGAATCGCTGAAGTCGTCGGCCAGCACGGTATCAAGCTTCGCATAGAGGTAGTTGTTGCCCAGGTCGAGGGACGTCAGCGCTGGCAGGTCGAAGACATCGTGGGTGAGCGGGCCGCGCAGGTTGTTGTTCGTAAGATTGATGGTCTTGATATGGTCGCCCTCGAAGGTCACGCCGTACCACTTGCCGATGAAGCGGTCGTCGGTCTCCAGATCCCACTTGTGGGTCCAGTTGTCGCCGTCCCAGAGCTCATAGAGCCGCTTGAGGATGGCGTAGTCGATGGCGTCGAGCTTGTCGCCGGTGAGGAAGGTGCGAATCTCCTTGAAGTCCTTCCAGATGTCGGCTTCGCGGTAGAGACTATCAACTCCAGCGGGCACTTCGAGCACGCAATTCCTGTAGTAGCGGTTGATGTAATAGTTGCTGGACATCGTAGGCGGCGTACCGGCGTAGATGCGTACAAGTTTCAGGCTGTCGCACTCATAGAAATAGGTGAAGTAGGTGCTGGCGCCATAGTTCATGCAGCGTCCAAGATACGCCGTACGCAGGCTGTCGCAGTCGTAGAAGACATAGCCTTCGAGGGTGGTGACGCTGTCGGGAATCTCCACATGACGCAGCTTGGTACCGCGGAAGGCATACTGCTTGATGGTGCGCAGCGAAATGGGGAGGCTGATTTCCGTAAGGCCGTAGGCATATTCGAAAGCCTGCTGTCCGATGGTCACCAACGATGTCGGGAAGTGGAAGGTCTTGAAGTTACAGTTATAGAATGACTGGTAGCCGATTTCCGTTACCACATCGGGCAGGTTCGGGTCAGCCATATTGTAGCAGCCGTAGAACGTGTAATTGGGAATCACCTTCTGGTCGGCAGGCCACGTGACGTTGACCAGCGACTTACAGCTCTCGAAGACGCTGGTGCCGAGGGTCGTGATGCCTTCGGGAATGACAACGCTGGTGAGACCCGAGCCGCGGAAGGAGTTGCTATCCAGCTTCTTCAGGCCTGCGGGTAGATTGCCGTTGGTTAGCGACGAGCACTCCCTGAAAGCACTGCTCTCGATGTTCTGCAACCCTTCGGGATAAGCGTCGAGCTGCAACTTCGAACAGCCGTAGAAAGCTTCGCTATTGATGGTCGTGAGGTTGGGGGGCAGCAGGCGATTGGGAAGCTCCAGCGTGGAACAGCCGTAGAAGGCACCGTCGCTAATGAGCGTGATGCCGTCGTTCAGGGCTATCGTAGGCAGGGACTTACAGCCGTTGAAGGCATTGCTGTTGATGCGGTTGATGCCGTCGTGCATCACCACTTGCTCCAGCGAATCGCAGCCGTTGAAGAGGTCGGAGGCGACGTAATCCACACCAGTAGGCATCTTTGCCCGTTTCAGCGATTTACAATTCCTGAAGGCAGAAACGTAGAGCGTGTCTATGCGGTCGGGCAAATCCACTTCCTTCAGACCCGTTCCACGGAAGCTGTAACCGTAAATCTGGTTCAGCTTCGTGTATTGGTCGAAGTCGAAGGATTTCAGGTTGAAGCAGCCGTCGAAGGCGTAACTGGATATGCGGCGAACGCCCGAGGCGAGGTTGATGGTCTGGAGCTTGTCGCTATATGCCAGGGCGTACTCCGGCACGATGGTAATGGTTTCCGGGAAGGTGAAGGTCGTCAGCGAGTCGCAGTTGCTGAAGGCGTAGTTGCCCATGGTCTCGAGGGCATCCGGCAACGTGGCTTCTTCCAGGCGGTAGCACCGGTTGAAGGCGTCGTTGCTGATGGTTTTCAGGCTCTGCGGCAGATGCACGGCTTTCAGGTTCTGGCATTCGTAGAAGGCGTACTGGCTGATGGTCTGCAGACCTTCGCTGAAGGTGATGGTCTTCAGGTTGGAGCAGCTTTGGAAAGCGTATTGCCCAATGGTCTCCTGACCTTCGCTGAAAGTGACGTCCCCCAGGTTGGAACAATTATAGAAACAGTATTCCGGAATGGTCTTCAGCGCATCGGGGAAGGTGATGGAGCGCACAGAAGAATAATAGAAGGCACGATTCCCTATCGTTTCCAGCGTCGAGGGCAGGTTGATATTCTGCACGCTGCTGGAATAGAAGGCATACTGGCTGATGGTCTTCAGACCCTCGGGCAGCGTCACGTTGCGAGCGCCACAATAACTAAAGGTGTATTCGTTGATGGTCTCCACGCCCTCCGGTATCTCGATGCTCTGCGGTGCCTTCATATAATAGAACGCGTAGGAGCCGAGGCTGGTCAGCTGTGCGGGCAGATGCAGCGTGGTCGGACGCGGGCACTTGCTACTGTCGAAGGCGTAGCTGAATGCATAGCTGCCGATGGAGGTCACGCCGTCGGGAATCGTGATTTCCGTCAGACGACCGCAGTCCGAGAAAGCGTAGCTGCCGATGGAGGTTACACCAGCCGGGAGCACCAGCTTGCGCAGACCCGTCAGGTTGGCGAACATGAAGCTGCCCACGACGTTGTTCTGGGTGTTATAGCTGCTGCTCTGGTACTGCGTGGAGGTGTTGCCGGCGTGCTTCCAGCGGTGGTACGAGTCGCCGTCGTTGACGATTTCAGCTTCTTCCAGATCCAGCACCTCGATATTGGTCATGTAGCGGTGGATGTAATCGATGTCCGTTCCGTTGATGGGACCGATAATCTTCAGTTCCATCACTTCCTCGGCAGCGCCGTCGGCTTCAATCTTTTCCTGCAGCTGGCCACCTTCAGTGGTGGTGACGGCATAGTCCTCAGCAGCGCCGATGGCCATGAAGCGGAAGCGGGAATATTTCGATTCCGCGCGGTAGGTCTCCAAGAGGCTGTCCGGCACATAGATAAGCAAGCCCGTGGGCAAGCCGTTGGTGCCACTGGAGGTAAAGGGAACGGCACCGCAGGGCAGTGTCAGGTAGCGCAAGTTGGAGGGACCGTATTGGTCTGTATAGTTACTCTGATAGTTGAAAGAGGTCAAGGCGGTTCCGAAAGTGAGTTCCGTCAGCTTCGAACAATTGTACAGAGCGTAGTAGTTGACGGTCTTCACGGCTTCCAAGCCAGTCAGTTCCGTCAGGCCGGAGCAATTATAAAAGGCATATTCAGCAATGGTTTGCAGGCTGTTGTGGCCATCGAAGGCTTGCAACGCATAGCATTTCTCGAAGGCGGAGGAGCCGATGGTCTTCAGCGACTCGCCACCTGTGACGGTGGTCAGCTGCTGGCAGTTGGTGAAAGCGGTGCTGCCGATGGAGGTCACGCCCGAACCGAGGGCCACAGTCTGCAACTTCATTAGGTCTTGGAAGGCTGAGCTGCCGATGGAGGTGACACTGTTGGGAATCGTCACGCTCACCAGGCTGTCGCAGTTGTAGAACGCAGAGCTGCCGATGGTCTGAACGTTCTCGCCAATCACCACTTCCTTGATCTTCCAGTAAGAGAACATATTGCTGGGAATCTCCGTGAAAGTGCCATTGATGACCAAACGCTCCACGCTGATGACATCCGAGGTATTATTTTTGAATATTCCATAGCTGATACTTTGGACGTTCGGGCCGAATACCACTTCCTTCAGCGGACAGTAGCGGAACGCACCCGAGCCGATAGTCTGTACGGCATCAGGCAGGAAAGCCTTGGTCAGTTTGGTGTTGTAGAAGGCGTAGTTGCCTATTTTCGTTACGGCATCACCACCGATGATGGTGGTCAAGCGGCTGCAGTTGTAGAAGACGTGGTCATTGAGGGTTGCCACCTTCTCACCCAGCGTCACCTGTGTCAGGCTGTCGCAGTTTTCAAAGGCAGAGCTGCCGAGGCTGGTCACGTTGTCGGGTATCACCACGCTCTTCAGGCGGTCGCAGTTATTGAAGGCTGTGCTGCCGATGGAGGTGAGGCCTGAAGGCAGGGAGACAGACGTGATAGGCGTTCCCTGGAAAGTCGATGAGCCTATCGACGTAATGTTCTCGCCCAGCACGATTTCCGACAGTTTCGGGAAATTCGTACAGAAGTTGCTGGGAACTGAGCTGTAGGTGCCGTTGAAGACAATGCGCTCTACGTTCAGGATATCAGAACTGTAGTTGCGGAACTGCCCATAACTGATAGTCTGAACATTAGGACCAAAGACGATTTCCTTCAGCGGACAGCCGATAAAAGCACCACTGCCGATGGTCTGTACGGCATCGGGGAGGAAAGCCTTGGTCAACTTCGTGCTGCGGAAAGCACTGGTACCGATGGTCCTCAGAGAGGAACCACCCGTGACGTCCGTCAGCTGGACACAACCACTGAAAGCGTAGTCGCCGAGGGAGGTCACCGCAGAGCCGATAACCAACTGCTGCAGACTGTCGCAATTGCAGAAGGCATAGCTGCTGACAGAAGTCACATGATCGGGAATCACCACGCTCTTCAGGCGGTCGCAGTTCTCGAAGGCATTGCTGTTGATGGAGGTGAGGCCAGAAGGCAAGGTCAGCGATGTCAGAGGCGTGCCTTGGAAAGAACTGCTCCCAATGGACGTGATGTTGTCGCCCAGCACGATTTCCGTCAGCTTCGGGAAATTCGCACAGAAGTTGCTGGGAACTGAGCTGTAGGTGCCGTTGAAGACGATGCGCTCGATGTTCAGGATATCAGAACTGTAGTTGCGGAACTGGCCGTAACTGATACTCTGAACATTCGGGCCAAAGACGATTTCCTTCAGCGGACAGCCAATGAAGGCGCCACTGCCAATGGTCTGTACGGCATCGGGGAGGAAAGCCTTGGTCAACTTCGTGCTGCGGAAAGCACTGGAACCGATGGTCCTCAGAGACTCACCACCCGTGACGTCCGTCAGCTGGACACAACCACTGAAAGCGTAGTCGCCAATGGATGTCACCTTTGAACCGATGACCAATTGCTGCAGGCTGTCGCAACTGCAGAAGGCATAGTTGCTGAGCGAAGTCACATTATCGGGAATCACCACGCTCTTCAGGCGGTCGCAGTTCTCGAAGGCAGAGCTGCTGATGGAGGTGAGGCCTGAAGGCAGGGTCAGCGATGTCAGAGGCGTGCCCTGAAAGGCATTGCCCCCAATGGACGTGATGTTGTCGCCCAGCACGATTTCCGTCAGTTTCGGGAAATTGGTGCAGAAACTGGACGGAACAGAAGTGTAGGTGCCGTTGAAGACGATGCGCTCTACGTTCAGGATGTCAGAACTATAGTTGCGGAACTGCCCGTAACTGATACTCTGAACATTAGGACCGAAGACGATTTCCTTCAGAGGACAGCCGATGAAGGCCGAAGTGCCAATGGTCTGCACGGCGTTGGGCAGGAAAGCCTTGGTCAGCCCTGTGCTGCGGAAGGCTTCTCTGCCGATGGTCGTGACGGCAACACCACCCGTGACTTCCGTCAGGCTGGAGCAACCGCTGAAAGCATAATCATTGATGGTGATGACGTTCGAGCCGATAGCCACAGAGAGCACTTCCGTCTTGCCGCTGAAGGCATTCGAGGCGATGGAAGTGACACTATGTACCACCTCGTCTGCATCCGTGATGGTGGCAGGAATGATAAGGTGTCCCGCCAACTCGGAGTCCTCGCTGACGGAGACCAGACTGCTCACAGAGGCCGAGCCCGTGCCGCTGTACGAGTAGCGCAGCACATTGCCGTTGGCGTCGGCCAGGTCGATGGTGACAGCCAGTGACCATAGGGGCACCAGCAGCAGCGCCAGCAGCGCCACCCACCGAGTGTGTAGTTTCCTTGTGTGTATCATTAGATTGTGATTTAAAATGTCGGTTTACTTATGGGCTTAGTGAGTCTATTCATAGATCTGGTCGTCATCGTCCCAGATATCTCCCCATTCGCCCTTGACGTCCATGGGAGGATTTTCGTTTTCGCTGGCGTTGCCACCATTGTTGATGCCGTTGCCACCAAGAATACTGCCTGACAACAGCAGGCTGTCTTCGCACGTGAGGTCATGCACGTTCATCTTTGGTTTACAATAAGCCTTCCGCTTACTGCATGCCGTCTGTTGATTCATAAAAATGGTTCTTTGCATAACTTAGAGGCTTAATAAATGTGAATATAATGTGTTTTAAAAGACAAAAATTCGAGACAATGGTAATAATTTCTACACTTATTATGAACCCTTCAAAGTGAAAAAATGTTAATCTCTGTTCATTTGGTAGCAAAATGATTGAATACTGATGAATATTGATGAATATTAGTGAATAACCAAGCCTCTTATTGACACTTTTCTAAATAACGAATCACAATTAAACGACATGTTTTTAGTGCACAATTATTGAGCACCTACCTAATTCCGCAGCACCTTACTTTCAACCTCGACCGCCTCATCGACTTCGCATCCTTTGGCATTCGGCAGACCGAAAACAGAGCCATATAAAAAATAGGTTCGCGCGCGGGCACGAATAGTCTGGAAATCTCGTCACTTCGTCACATTCTTTCATAGTCCATTGTATTCCAATGAAATAAACTGTGACGAAGACCGTGACGGAGCGTGACGAAGTGACGAAAACGCCCTAATTCATATCTTTAATCGACTTTGCGCAGCCCTAATTCATGATAAATTTATCCATGTATTTATCTAAATTTGGGCGTTTTCGTCACTTCGTCACACCCCGTCACACTTTTCGTCACAATTATAAACATCTAATAATCAATCTTAATATACCCCCTTAACCCCCTTCTGTGACGAAGTGACGGGATTTTTTATCTTTTCGTGCCCGCGCGCGTATGAACGAGAGAGAAGGATGAACCGATAGCACGTTTAGACGTTAAGCCAAACACATACTGACGTATCGTCAAGCTCGTACCGACGTATCGTCAAGCTCGTACCGACGTATCGTCAAGCTCGTACCGACGTATCGTCAAACTCGTACAGACGTATCGTCAAACTCGTACAGACGAAAAGCCCAACACGTACAGACGAAAAGCCCAACACGTACGGACGTGAAGCCCAACACGTACGGACGAAAAGCCCAACACGTATGGACGTCAAGCTCAACACGTACGGACGAAATGCTCAACACGTACGGACGAGTGAATCGTTTGACAATTGTCAAACGGTCCACTCATCTATATCATTTCAAAGACTCTACTGTCTTCTCCCAGGTTTGTCCCAAGCTTCTCACAAGTTTTTCCCAAGTTTGTCACAGGTTTGACCCAAGCTGGATGTGTCACATTATCCTGATGCAGCCTCGATTCTTATTGCTATATTCAAGTTTAACAAGTGGTATAAGCGCCCTGAAAGGGCATTAAGCATATAGCCCAAGGCATCGCCTTGGGTATTTGTATGCAAAAGAAAGCACGCCCTGTAAGGGCAAAAGCATTGTTGTTTTTAATGCTATTGCCCTTACAGGGCGAATATACCCGCCGCACTTATACCCAGGGCGATGCCTTGGGCTTGCTGCTTGATGGCCTTTCAGGCCGTATATTCATTGGTATCTCATTACTTGCGAAAGTTGAGTTGCTTTATATGAAGAGCCACAGAACAAAGGCTGGGAAAATCTATACTATTTCCTCACCTTCGAGGCATGTTTTGATGCCATTTGAAGCTGGCTCATAGATAAAAGACCACTTTTTCATGCCATTTATGGTTTTTTTACGCGCCCGAACCTTATTAATAATAGATTTTTGTTTAGCTTTGTACTCGAATCGGGCACAAAATGACCTATTCACGGCTTATTTTGCCCCTTTACAAAACAATTTGCAAGGAGGATGACGCGAGTTGACAATTATACATAATTGGACGCAATTAGTTTAAAATTTATAAATCCAAGTTTCGGAAGATATGCTACAGCTGTATATAAGCGGCCTGAAAGGCCATCAAGCACTTAGCGCAGGGCATCGCCCTGGGGATAAATGCAGCGGTATATTCGCCCTGAAAGGGCAAAAGCTTTCTTGTGTCAGCGCTTTTGCCCTTACAGGGCGAAGTTTCCATGACGTCTCACAATACTGTTGGCTTTTAGGCCTTTCAGACCATATTTATGCACGTGCATCATGAGTTTCCGAAACTTGAATTATAAAATACTATTAATTTGACTATGAGCTACTATCATTCATTCAGCAGTTCCGACGACTACCGCCGCGAGGAACTGATACGCAAGATTGAGCACGCGCTCAGTAGCCTCACACTCGAAGAGCTGGAGGCGCTGCACTATGATATGATAACCAAGAATTACATAAACGAATCATTAGATGGGCTATAACGAATTCGTCTTTGCCAAGTTGCTCGATCTTAACATCAAGCCCGGCACCATCGTCACCCCCGAGGGCACCACGAATGCCATCGGCACCATCGACACTTCCGATGCCGATGCTCCTTTCTACGACCTGCAAGGCCGTCGGGTGAGTCATCCCCGCAAGGGTATCTATATCCAAAACGGCAAAAAAATCATCAGATATATCAACGAGACGAACCGATGATGACCAGATTATCAATACCTACTTAATAATTCAACGACAGTAAGAAAATGAAGAAATGGATGCAATGGGTGCTTACCGTCGCCCTCATTTGCGGTAATATGGTGCAGGTCTCGTGCTCGAGCGAAGACGAGCCTGCGGAACAGGACAAAGCGTACAAGGGTGTGCCGCTTGTCATTCTCGATACCGACATCGCTTCGTCCACCGACGACCTCTTCGCATTAGAGATGCTATACCGCTATGACGAACAGCAATTGTGTCGGTTGCTGGGTGTTGTGGTAGATCGTGAGGGTGAAGCGAATGCTGATTTTGTCGATGTGATGAACACGTATTTCGGTCATCTGGATGTTCCTGTCGGACTTGTGCGGGATGGCATCAAGGATCCGAAGGTATGGATAGACTATGCAAAGGTGGCCTATATGACTGAGGCGGATGGCATCACTCCGATGTTCTCGCGTACCTTCGACCCAAACGAGCGTATTCCCGACGGCTATAAGCTCTATCGTCGTCTGCTTTCTCAGCAGCCCGACCACTCGGTAAGCATCGTGTCAATAGGCTTCGTTACCTGTCTGGCACAGTTGCTACAGTCAGAAGCAGATGAATACTCTGCCCTGAGCGGCGCAGCACTCGTGCACCAGAAGGTGAAGTGTATCTACTTGCAGGGTGGTGTCTTCGGTGATGCCGAAGAACCTGACTTCAACTTTGCCCAGGGCATCACGTTTGCTCAAGCATTCTTCGAGCTGTGGCCGAAGGATGTGGACATGGTCTTCTCGCCCATGGAAGTGGGACAGACCGTGGAATACACCCCCGAGCAGGTCATCGCCGACGTGTCGTGGACTGACCGTCATCCTATCAAGCAAGTGTATATGACGTGCAACTGCAATACGGGACAGAGGATGTGGGACACGATGTGTGTCATTCAGGCTGTAGAGGGTGATGCGCTCTTCTCCCTCAGCGAACGTGGCACCATCCGTATTACGCCGCAGGCCAACACCATCTTCACCCCGTCTGCTACAGGAAACGTGCGCTACCAGCTGTCAGGTAACGCCCAATGGAGCGCCATGATGTTGGAGAAAATCAGGACGATGAACAAAATGAAATGATGAGGCCACGGTCAAACTCCCATTTCCCCGTTGTGATGATGGCGGCAGTGGTGGCTGCTACGGCTTCTGTTCAGGCTCAGCAAAGACCGAACATCGTTCTGTTTATGGTCGATGACATGGGTTGGCAAGACACGTCGCTGCCTTTCTGGACGAAGCCGACGCCATTGAACAATACCTACGAGACACCAAATATGGAGCGCTTGGCACGGCAGGGTATGCTCTTCTCCGGGGCCTACGCCAGCGCCATCAGCTCGCCAAGTCGGTGCTCGTTGCTGACGGGAAGTAACGCCGCCCGACATCGTGTGACGAACTGGACATTCCGTAAAGACCAGATGACCGATGGTGAGGACGACCTGCTCGCTCCACCCGATTGGAACTACAACGGTGTCTGTCAGGTCGAGGGCACACCCAACACCTTCGTTGCACGCTCGTTTGTCGATATTCTTCATTCTGCAGGTTACCACACCATCCATTGTGGCAAGGCACATTGGGGTGCTCAAGACACCCCAGGCGAATCGCCTCTGCACTTCGGCTTCGAGGTGAACATCGCCGGTCATGCAGCCGGAGGTCCTGCAACTTACCTGAGTGAACGCAACTTCGGTCACGATGCCGATGGTCGTCCGGCTGCCCAGTTCGCCATCCCAGGCTTGCAGAAGTACTGGGGCACAGGCACTTTCCTCACAGAAGCCCTGACGCAGGAAGCACTCGGGGCGCTGCAAAGTTGGAATGAGCGTTATAACGTAATAACGTCATTACGAGATAACGAGATAATCAAGGAGAAAGAGGAGAATGAACTCCGCCCCTTCTTCCTTTATCTGTCGCACTATGCCGTCCACATCCCTATTGACCGCGACATGCGCTTCTATGAAAAGTATCGCAGGAAGGGTCTTTCAGAGAAAGAAGCGGCTTACGCTTCGCTGATTGAAGGCATGGACAAAAGCCTTGGCGACATCCTCGACTGGCTCGAACTTAACGGTCAAGTGGATAACTCCATCATCATCTTCATGAGCGACAACGGCGGATATGCTTCCGGCTTGGAATGGCGCGACGAACCTCTCTTCACGCAGAACGCTCCTTTGCGCAGCGGAAAAGGCTCCTTGCTCGAAGGCGGCATACGTGAACCCATGATTGTGCGTTGGCCTGGCGTCGCCAGGGCAGGCTCTCGTTGCGACAGTTATCTCATCATCGAGGATTTCTTCCCAACCATCCTCGAGATGGCAGGCATCCGTCGCTATCAAGTTCCGCAGACAATAGATGGCCGTAGCTTTGTACCCTTGCTTCGAGGAAAGGGTGAACCGTCAAAAGATCGTTGCCTCGTATGGAACTATCCGCATGTATGGGGCAACAAGGGGCCTGGCATCGACCTCAATTGTGCCATTCGAGAAGGCGATTGGAAACTTATCTACAGCTATAAAACAGGACAGAAGGAACTCTACAACATCCGGCATGACATAGGCGAAGAACACAATCTCGCAGCCGAGCAACCGAAGCTTGTCCGTCGTCTCTCCCGTCATCTGGGCAAACGTCTCAGAGCCATGAATGCACAACGACCTACAGTAAAAGCTACGGGCAACCCGTGTCCTTGGCCTGACGAGTAACCATATTGCAGAGAAAGACTCATCAAAAGAGCCGTAAATGACGTAAATGACCGTAAGTGACCATAGATGTCATTTAAGGGGCATGCGGTGTCGTACCATTTATCCAAATAGGATGAGCCTTTCCGTAAACGCTACATTTTGGTCATTCCAGAAAAATGCAGTCATCTTTGGCCGCGGCCCAATATAATAATGAAAAATGTAGCAGTTGCAGTTTTGGGTACTGAGGTACGGCAAAACGGCAACTGCTACAACTGGTGTTTAAAAAGTATGCTTAACCTGTTTGCTCAAAGGCTTTTTATTTCTTCGTTTTCTTGGCGGCAGGTGTTGCTTCCTTTTTGGCGGCAGGCTTCTTCGCGGGAGCTTCTTTCTTTGCAGGCGCCTTCTTTGCGGGCGCTTTCTTTGCAGCGGGCTTCTTTTCTGCCTTCTTATCTTCGGCCTTCTCTACGGGTTCAAACTTAGAGAGGCGGGCCTGGAGGCGGGCGATTTCGGCGTCCTTCACCGTAATCTCGTCGGCCTGGTTGCGGATGGTGGTCAGCAGGGCGTTGAGCTCATCGTTCTCGATGTCAAGAGGATAGAGTGAGTTGACGCGGTTGATGAAGTCGCCGAGGATGTTCATGTAGTTGGTGAAAGCATCGTAGGGAGAATCGTAGATGCCGCGATAGAAACCAACACCCATGTTCTTCGTTGTCATGAAACGGAAGTTGTTCGACGCCTGGATGCGGTCCCAGTCCTGAGTGATGCGACGGTCCTTGCAGATGAGCACGCGTTCGGCAACGCTGTACAGCTTGTGGAAGGCTTCGCGCTGCATGACGTTACCCAGCCAGCAGCTGGTGTCGCGCTCCTCGTCGTTCCACGACATGGGGTAGGGCACTTCGATGGGAGCGACACTCTTCGACTTGGAGATAATCTCGGAAGGTGTGGCAAAGGTGATGCCGCGGTCTTTGGCAACGGCGGGAAGGGCCTTGATGAACTCCAGGATGTTGCTCGACAGGGGCTGGTAGATACCCAGAGCGCAGAGCTCCATGAAGATGTTGATAACCTTCTCCTCCTCGGGCAACTGGGCAATCCAGTCCATATAGGTGTCGGCGAAGAGCGGATACTCGTTCCAGGAAGAATCATTGAAGCGCAGAGAGATGTCGTCGCTGAGCTTGTAGTCGCGCAGCAGCAGCTTCAGACTGGGGTTCTGGGCACAATGATAGAGGAAGTGGGGTGACTTCCAGCCGAGGATGTGCTTGGCGCCTTCGGCAATCATTCCCTTATAACCCATATCTGCCACGAGGCCGCCGATGTCGTCGCTGTAGATGAGCGAGCTGTTGCGGAGCACGGTGGGTTTCTTGCCGAAGAGCTCTTTCATCTTCTTGGCCTGACGAGCTACTTCATCGCGGAAGACGTCTTCACTGGCTAAGGAGCTGAGGCCGTGGCTATAGGGCTCTGCGAGGAATTCCACGCAGCCAGTCTCGTTGAGTTCCTGTAGCATCTCGATAACCTCGGGGGCATACTGCTCCAGAAGTTCGATGGCGCAGCCGCTGATAGAGAAGGCTACTTTGAAAGCCTTGCCGTAGGTCTTGGCCATCTCGATGAAGGTCTTGATGGCGGGGATGTAGGAACGTTCGGCGGTCTCGGTGATGCCGCGCTCGTTCTCATAGTCATCGAAATAATAGTGATCCTTACCAATCTCGAAGAAGCGATAGCGCTTTAGGTGGACGTTCTGGTGGATCTCGAAATAAAGACAGATGGTCTTCATATAGTTTAATGTTTAAAGTTTAACGTTTAATGTGGTTACTTTTGCAGACACTGGTCATAGAGCTTGCGGATGCGCACACCTACTTTCTCCCAGGTGATGCCGTCCACTTCCTTCTTACCTTCGACTTGTAGGTATTCATGGAGGGCGTCGTTGGTGCAGATGCTGTACATGGCGTCGGCCATTGCATCGATGTCCCAGTAATCGGTCTTGATGCACTTGTCGAGGATTTCGGCACAACCACTCTGCTTGGAGATAATGCTGGGCACACCGCTCTGCATGGCCTCCAATGGGCTGATACCGAAAGGCTCGGAGACAGAGGGCATTACGTAGACATCCGAGTCGCGGAAGATCTCGAACACCTGCTTGCCTTTCATGAAGCCGGGGAAGTGACAGCGGTCTGCAATACCGTAAGCGGCCGCCATGTCAATCATGGCATTCATCATGTCGCCGGAACCGGCAAAGCAGAAACGGACGTTCTGGGTACGTTGCAGGACGCGTTTGGCTGCTTCAATGAAGTACTCAGGACCTTTCTGCATAGTGATACGGCCGAGGAAGGTGATGACCTTCTCCTTGCGATCCTTGTAGGGCTGACGCTGGTCCACAATCTCCTGAAGCTCAGGTGCGAGGGGATAGACTGCATTATGCATGGCGAAGCACTTGGCGGGATCCTGACCATAGTGGTTGATGACCGTCTGGCGCGTCAGTTCCGATACACACATGATGCAGTCGGCGTTGTCCATACCGTTGCGCTCGATGCCATAGACGGTGGGGTTCACATTACCGCGAGAGCGGTCGAAGTCGGTGGCGTGAACGTGGATGACGAGAGGACGGCCTGAGACCTGCTTGGCGTGAATGCCGGCAGGGTAGGTGAGCCAGTCGTGCGCGTGGATGATGTCGAATTGTTCCGTGCGGGCTACAACTCCTGCGATAATAGAGTAGTTGTTGATTTCCTCGGTGAGGTTCTTGGGATAGCCTCCGGCAAACTCCATGCAGCCGAGGTCGTTGACGTGCATGTAGTTGAAGTCAGCATAGAGGTGCTCGCGGTAGCGGTAGTAGTCTTCGGGCGACATGATATTGCCAAGGCGCTGTTGGACATAATCATAGTTGACGTCGCGCCACGCGATGGGCACGCTATTCATACCGATGATCTTGCAGGCATCCTGCTCTTCGTCGCCGAAAGGACGTGGCAGGCAGAGTAGGGTCTCTATGTCTCCCTGAGCCTTAAGACCGTGGGTGATTCCGTAGTTGGCAGTGGCGAGTCCACCGAATACGTGAGGAGGATACTCCCATCCGAACATTAAAACTTTCATACGTTGTTTCCTCCTATTTATTAATCCATAATATATTTATCAAGCAACTTGACCACACGCATGATTTCGGCCACGTTCATGGCGAAGCTCATGGCACCGCGTCCATGGAAAGGCGGGTTGCCGTCGAAAACTTCGGGCAGGGTGCCGATGCAGTGGTAGAAGAGTTCTTCTTCGTAGCCCACGAGCTGACGCTCGACGAAGCTGACGCGGGAATAACCGAAGACCTTCAGGCAGGCTTCGAGGTAGAAACCGGCGAGCCAGGGCCAGGCTGTACCCATGTGGTAGGCGTAGTCGCGCTGTACCTGCGGGCCCACGTACATGGGGTTGTAGCCTCCGCTCTTCGGCGAGAGGGTGCGCAGTCCCTTGGGAGTGAGCAGCTCCTTTGTACACATGTCGAGGACGCCCTTCTTCTGCTTGGCATCCAGCGGAGAATAGTCGAAGGCGCAGGCGAAGATCATGTTAGGACGAACGCTCCAATCAATCATGGTGCCATCCACGTAGTCGAGGAGATAACCGAAATCGTTGAGGAAGGTGTCGATGAAGCTCTTCTTGGTCTTCTCGGCCATCTTCTCCAGAGGCTCGGCCTCTGTGACATCATTCATGGTGCGACAGACGTTGGCACTGAACATCAGGGCGTTATACCAGAGGGCGTTGAATTCAACGATGTAACCAGAGCGTGGCACGATGGGTCGGCCGTTCTGGCTGCTGTTCATCCAGGTGATGGCCTTGTCGCGGCCATTGGAGTAAACGAGTCCGCTTTCGTGAATATAGAGGTTGGGATGTTTGCCGGCGATGAGCCATTCCATGATGTCGCGCAGGAGCTGTCCATACTTCTGGATACCTTTCTCCATACCTACGAACTTGCAGTACTGTTGGATGCACCATACAGCCCAGAGGAGAATATCGGGATGCTCCATTTCATAGATACGCACGCTCAGGGGCTTGCCTGCGATGAATTCGCGAATTCCCTTTTCGGCAGTGGCCATCACCTTTTCGAAATGGTCCAGTTCATTGTTCGTCAGCGTGAGACCTGGCAGGGAGATGAACATGTCGCGGGCACGGCACTTGAACCAAGGATAGCCAGCGAGGATATAGGTCTCGCCTTCGCGGTAGTTCAGGAACTGGTGGGCGCTGTTAACGAGGCAGTGGTAGAAGTTATCGCGCGGGGTGCGTATATTCACTTCGTAGTCTGCCAGTTCTTTCAGCTTCGAAGGGTTACATTCCTTGGTACCTGCAGCGAAGACCACGCTCTCGCCCTTCTTGATTTCGAATTCGAAATAGCCCGGCACGTAGAGGTCTTCGTTGGAAGCGTAGCCGCGTTCCGTCTCTTTCGGATAGTCCACACCACGATACCAGTCGGGACGAAATACCCACTCGGACTTCTTGTTCAGCTGCATGAAGAGTTCTGGATAACCCGGGTACATGCAGGTCTTGATGCCGTTCTTGACTTCCTGGTAGTCGCGGTTGGCGCGCGGGTTCTCGTGTGTGAACTCACGTACGCTGCGGAAAGCCAACCACGGTTGCAGGCGCAGCGTCGTCTTGCTGTGGGCGTCGAGCAGTGTGTAACGCACGAGGACCCGGTCTTCGAAATGCTGGAACATCAGTTCACGTTTCAAGATGACGCCACCGACGCGGTAAATGGTCGTGGGCACTTGTTGGCAGTCATACTCGCGGATGTACTTGTGGCCGCGGGGACTGAAGTTGTCGCCCTGATACTTGTGGAGGCCGAGGTTGAATTCAGCGCCGTGCTGAATGACCGTGCAATCGAGCGAGGAGAGGAGAACATGGTTCTCATCGTCCAGTTCGGGCACGGGCACTACGAGCATTCCGTGGTACTTGCGCGTGTTGCAATCGAGGATTGTCGAACACGAGTAAGCGCCAGAGCGGTTGCTTCGCAGCACCTCTTTTTTCAGAGCTTCCTCCAGATTCGTCATCAGGGTTTTGTCAAACTGTAAATAGCTCATAAGTTAGGTTTATAATGGTTGATTTTACTACCTAAAAGGAGTAGATTTCTACGTTAGGCGTCCCAAATTTAGCAATTAATTGTCATTCATGAAAATTTTTCGAAGTAAAAGTTGTATTTCGTTTGCCAAAATGAAAATATTTGTGTATTTTTGTGCCGTAAAACATAATATTTATCTATAAAGGAATGGCAAAAAGAACTCAAACCATCGAGGATGTGCGTCCGAAACTTGCTTCTGTCCTGAATCTTCTGACCGATGAGCAGAAAGAGGCTTTGTTGCCGCAGCTGAACATTCAGGTTTACCGGAAGAATCAGCTACTCTATATGGAGGGTGAGGTGCCTCACTATCTGCTATGTCTCATCTCTGGAAAGGTGAAGGTCTACAAGGAAGGGGTCGGGGGCAGGGCTCAGATTATCCGTGTGGTCAAACCGGTGGAGTATTTTGGCTATCGTTCGGCCTTCTCCAATCAGCTGTATGTGACGAGTGCCGCCGCTTTTGAACCTTCGGTCATCGTTCGTTTTCCCGTGAAGATTGTGGTCAGCCTGATTCAGGAGAATGCCCGCCTGGCTTGGTTCTTCATCCAGCAGTTGTCTTCTAATTTGGGTCAGGCCGACGAGCGAACCGTGAGCCTGACCCAAAAGCATATTCGTGGCCGACTGGCAGAATCGTTGTTATTCCTGAAGGACAACTACGGACTGGAGGAGGACGGCAGTACCCTCAGCATCTATCTGAGTCGCGAGGATTTGGCCAACCTCTCGAATATGACAACTTCGAATGCCATTCGTACGCTGTCTATGTTTGCTACGGAACGTATCGTGGCTATAGACGGTCGCAAGATAAAGATTATGGATGAGGCCAAATTGCAGCGAATAAGCAGGATAGGATAAATTCTCAACTCTCTATCCTCAGCCTCACCGCCTCCCCTTCGGGTCGTTCCGCCAGCCGCTTCATGAGCCGGGCCAGCGTGCGGCGGCTGTCGAGCACGCGTCCCACTTCGCGGTTCTCGCCCACGAGGATGCAGCCTTCGGTGTCCTTGGCGCTGTTGCCAGCGTGGATGCGGACGCCCTGCCACTTCCGGTTGAACTCGGGACCACCCAGCAGCAGGGGCAGCCACTCCTGGAATTTGGGTGAGTAGGAGATGACCACGGCGTAGCTGCCGTCGGGGATGGCGCTCTTGCCCTTCATTTTGTAGGCGCCGTTGGCGTAGTCGCGCCAGGTGGGTTCCAGGGTGTCGCAGAAGGGCTCCCCGTCTATATACAACTTACCTATCGTGTAGGTCTTTCGCTTTGCTATGCGTTTCATTATCAGTTCCATGGGGTTTTTGATTTGTCGAAATTTCGGAATGTCGGAATGTCGATTAAATAGAAATCTCCTTAATGTCACAAAGTCACATGTCACAATGTCCACATTCCTGAGCGTCAGCCTTCTCCCCTCCATGATGGTCGGGGGTGGGGCATTTCCTCCAGTGGTAGCGGTCAGCCTTCTCTATCCATTGGTCCTTGTACCATCGGCTGATGATTTTCCTCAGAGCCGATTCTCCGCAGAGTCCGCGCTTCAGGGTTCGCAGGTCTTCCAGGGTGAAGGTGGGTGGCAGTTGGTCGTAGATGCTGTGGTTGGCGCCATAGCGCTGGCACTCTTCCCGTGCCTCTGTGAACTGACTCAGCAGGGTATCTCCGAAGGTGGCTATCTGCTGTTGCAGGCAGTACTCGGCCATCATCAGGGCAAAGTCTATCGTTGACTTCGGTTCCCTGATTCTGTCATTCTTCGTGCTTGCTTTTCCACTTTCCTGCGTCAGCAGGAAGTGTACCACTCCGCAGCGGAATCCGATGACTGCCGCACGCCTGCGGTAGGTGTCCTTCACGCGGTCGATGTCCTTGGCAGCCTCCACACGCTTCTGCTCCACCCATTCGGCGATGGCTTTCCGCAGCCGTGGCGTGTCGATGAACCCGCTGTAGCTCCTGAGCCTGCTCACGGCCTCCTGTATCCGTTCCTCTTCCTCCGCCGTGCGGCGTCCGAAGCGGGGCATCCGCTGGAAGCTGCTGTCGGGCATCTCGGACACGAGGATGCGCGAGGAGAGACCGTTCTCGATGTTGTCCGACTTGAAGCACTTCGCCATCGCCCCGTTGGTGCCCAGGATGGTCCAATTGTAGGCCACCGGCACCACTCCCGACTCGGCCTGGTCGCTGTTGTAGTCCTGACCCCATTCTCCGCGGTCGAACGAGAGGCGGTAGATGTCGTACTTGCTTGACCACGAGCCTGCTCCGTTGGTCTTGCGCAGCGTGTCCAGCTCTTCGCCGAAGCTGTAGAGCGTGTGTCCTGGGGCGTTCTTGAAGCGCTTCAGGAGGGTGGAACAGCTGATGGTCACGGGCACCATCCGTATTAGCACGTGCGGGTCGTCGGGAGCCTTCTCGTTGGCCTTGCGACCCTTCTTGCGTTCCTTCCATTCCTCTTCGCGCTTGCGAGCCAAGGCGTCCTCCTCGTCGAACCGCCGTTTCCACACGTCCACCGCCGCCTTGCAGACGCTCTTGCCGCTGGCCTGCTCGCCGCGGATGATGGACATCAGTCCCAGGTGCTGGCGGAAGCCGTCGCTGTACTCCACCTCCACCTGGTCGGCGTAGGCCGCGGCAATGGGCAGCACCGAGCACAGCACGGGCATCTGCATCCGTTCGGGCACACCCGAGAGGGATTCCTTCAAGCCGATGGGAAGCGTGCGAAACACCTTTGCGGACTCTCCCCCCGCCCTCCCTGTTAGGGAGGGAGCAGTCACATCAGAGTTGCTGTCATCAATGTCAAGGAAATCAACTTCTTCGGTTCTTCTCATTAGTGCATTGACGATCTGCGTCATCATGCGCGACCCCTTGGTGGGTTCTTTGCAGGCGGAGTAGATGATGGCTCGCATCTCCTGCTCCGAGAGTCCGTAGCGCGGCATCAGCTCCAGCAGCCACTCCTCCGAGTCATCGCAGATGGCGCGCAGATTTGCTGCCAGCTTATGCAGCTTGTCGTTGCGCTCACCCTCCTCCGGCTCACCGCCCGTTCTGCGCCAGAATTCCTGAATAATCAAGGAGTAGGGGATGCCTTTAAAAGACCCTCCCCTCACCCTCCCTTGTAGGGAGGGAGTGGTATCATTAGACTGGGCGTCCGCGTTGTGCGCTCCGTCATTCTCAACCACGTTTCCTTGCGCATGTCCTGCATTGCTGACATTAGACTGGGTGTCCGCGTTGTGTGCTGCTGGCTGTGAAGTATGTCCCCCTTGCGCATGCCCTGCATTGGTGACCACTCCCTCCCTACAAGGGAGGGCGGGGGGAGGGTCTTTGAATATCTCATCCTCCAGAAAAAACAAATCCTCCTCACTCCCCGTTGTGGTGAAGAATACGCGGGTGATGTCCTTGGCCCCCTTGTCGAACTCTACGCCCAGCAGCTCACTCGCCCAGCGCAGGTTCTCCTCCTGCGACAGCTCCGTCCGGCGCTTGAACACCAGGTGATAGCCCTGTCCGCGGGCACTCAGCTCCAGCATCAGCAGCCCCAGCTCCTCCTTCTTCGCGAGGATGCGCTGGCGCAGCGGCAGCATCTCTTCCGGAGCGATGTGGTCGATGTCCATGCCCACGGTGGTGCTCATGCGGGTGGAACCTCGCAGCGAACCGTCGTCGTTGGGCAGGCAGCTGTAGTTCATCTGCACCAGCCGTTGCTTCCTCGTCTCGTCGCCACCCCGGATAGCCGCTACGTTGGCAATCTGGTCACCGCTGTTCCTCAGCACCAGATACTCCGGGCGCGAGAGGACGGGGCGCATCCATTTCGCCCCATCCTTGTAATAAATAATGTGTACACTCATGGTTCTGTTTACGATTTCACGATTTGACAATCATCTTTATTTGACGATTTTGACGGATTTCACGATTTTACGATTGCCTGCCCAAACACTTCGTGCAGGAACTTGCGACCCTCTTCGGTCCACACCAGATAGGTCTCTGTGCGCACCAGTCCCATACGGTTGCGGCGGCAGTGCGTGCGGCTCTTTGCCAGTCCGGCGCGTGCGTAGTCGGCATAGAGCATGTACTGTCCGCTCTGCCAGTACGCAATCTGCAACGCCACGAGCCAGCGGTAGAGCTCCGAGCCCGTCATGCCCATCTCCTTCGCCACCTGCGTCGTCGTCAGGCAATCCACGCTCAGCAGCACCTCCTCGGCATACTCTGCCGACGAGGCCAGCTGCTTCAGCTCGGCAGAGGTCAGCTCGTAGCGTCCCGTGCGGCGAATCTGCGGCAGCACCTCGGAGGTCACCCAGCGCTTGAACGCCTTCGCCTGCGGCAGCTGCGAGGAGAGGATAAGCGCGTAGAGGCCCGACTCGTTGATGATGGTCATCTGTTGGCTTCCTCCAAGGGTGTAACGTTTTGTTACCCCCTTGTCTTCTTCGTCCACATGGTCATGCAGCGCCTTGCGGCTGTTCGTGTACCCCAGTGCCTTTGCCACGTCCTTGCCTATGAAGAACGTCTCGCCCTGCTCGTTGGTCATCGTCCGGATCTGACCGAACATCTCGTTTTTGAACACCTGAATCCCCATAGGATTCTGTGAATTTGTTTGTTTCATTTGTTGGATTTGATAAAACCGCTCCTTAGGCGGGGTCTTAAGGATTAGCGGATGTGCTCTCTGGAGAGTCTGCATCCGTAATCCCCGACCCAGCCACCATTTTTTCGGGAGAACATTCGGGAAGGCTTTCGGGAGACATTCTTATGTCACCTTCGCGGCATAAGAATAAGAAAAACGGAACCTCTTCTGTTTCAAAGAGATTCCGCTAAACGAAAATAAATTCAAAAAAAGTTTCAGGTTCCCGAAGGATTTCCCGAAAGGGATTTATTTCTTGTGCAAATGCAAGTCCTGTTGGTCATATCGGTCATATTCCGAACGGAAATCCTCGTCGTCGTAGACTCCACTGACCAGCCTTTCGATGTCTGTTTTCAGCAATTTGACACATTCATCAATGAAGGGCAAAGCCTTGTCGTTGCAGCTGTCACCCTTGTCCAACCCTGTCAGCCATTGTCCATTCTTGTCTTCGAAGTGCCCTTCGAGGATAGCTGGCAGCGTGAAACCTAGTGGTACCACTATTAATCCCTCTTCAGCCAACCTTTTGAACAGCCCCACGAGCGTCCCCTTGCCAAATGGAGCCTTCCACGTCAACTGGCAGTCCTCGTCCCGTTTGCCTGAGAACAAGGCCTTGAAATCAGCCTCGTTGCCATCAATCCACTGCTCCTTGGTCAACTTCATGAGGAGCACTAACAAGTGAGCGTCTGTAACCCCGCTTTTCCGCTTGAAAGTCATCGTCTCGCGAGGCTTCGGAGGCCTGTCACCAGCTTCCTTTTTTCTGCGGGCGGCTTTGGGCTTCCCTTCCACGGGAGCGTTGCCTTGGACGATTTGCTGTACCGGCCCAAAGTAGTTGTTCTGTTCCTTCACATACCCGTTCATTTGTGCACCGGGCATGACTGTTATGTTGATTTTCGGTTCGTTCATGCTGAAATCTGTCTGTTAGGTTCTATGCTGTAGTTCGCCTGTTGCTGCACCACTCCATTCACGTTGGAACCCGCCTGTGCCGTGATGTTCATGCTCAGTTGCCATTCCTGAGTCAGCTTTGCTCGAATCTTGTTGCGGATGGCGAGCGCTGCCTGACTCCATGCTTCATTGCCCATCAGCAGCGTGTTGAGCTGCATGAAGATTGGCCAAGCCTGTTGCCCAGGGAACCGCATAAGCTCATTCTCAATCTCTATGATGGGGACTGAAGCTTTCACGGCTGCACTCAGCTGTGCCGCCAGCTCATTAATCTGCTCGTTGAGGACTTCGATGGTGCCCTGCATCTCCTGCTTTATTTTGCAGATTTCCCCCTCCAGCTCCCGGTAACTCTTCGGCCGGTGCCGATTGAGCATATCACGGAATTCTTCGGGGAAGAGCACTTCACACAATTCGTCTAGCTCATCGGAGGGCGTGGCTTGCTTCATGCACAGTTCCAGCTTCTGAAGAGCCTTTAGCAGCTTTTCTTTCTTCGTCCCCTTGTCACACAACTCATCGAATCGTTCTTTCAAAGGACTATGGTACAAATGATAGAACGGTTCGTATTCCTTATTGTTGGTCAGATTATTCGTCACGGATGCATAATTCGTAAATGCGAAACCGATGATTGTCCGGGTCATTACGCAGTACATATAGCGAAGGAAACCCCATTGAGAGGAAAACTGTTCCAACAGTTTCATCTTCTTCTCAATATCCACCTCTGCCATCATAATCATGGTGAAGGCATGTAGCAGACAATAGAAGTAGCCTGTTTCCTTCATGCCATTACGTGTACCGTCCACCTCCATACGGCGAAGTTTCTCATCCATTGTCGAACGCAGGCACTGCCAGTCGGCTACATAGCCCGTCTGTCCCAGCCGAGCGAGGATGTCCAGCAGTGTCTGGCTGCCGCCCAGCTCTATCCAGCGTTCAGCGAGTGACATGAGATCAATCCTTTCCGAAGCCCACGAGCCCAGCTCGTCATCACGTTTTGCCACATAATCAATGAAGTTCCACGCGGAAGAACGCCGAGGCATCCGTCCCATCAGATAATCCTCATAGAAACCTGTCATGCGCTCATGGATTTCTTGCATAAATCCTTGGGTGAGCATTGTTTCCACATCCTGCTTCATCTGTCTCCATTCGTACCACTGGACGTTGTCTGCATCAAGAATTCCTTCTCGGAGCAATTCGAAAATATACAAGTATCGCTGTTGCATCATAGAATCTCCTGTATTATTCGTCATCAGTCTGCCGGATGACTTCATCGATAAGGGTATGTATCTGCTGGCGGTTCAGCTGGTCGCGGAAGTGAACGTTCAGCTCGGGGTTCTCGGCTTGCAGTTGCTCGAAGAAGCGATGGGCGCAACCTATCTTCTTCCGCTCCACATCGCGCAAGTCGGCGGGCAGTTCCACGCCTTTCGTCTCCACGATGATATTCAGCTCCTTTGTGCCATCCTTCTTTTTCACCAAGTACATGAAGTCGGGGCTGTAGGTCTCGCCCGTCGTGGTGGGGATGGCAATGCTCTTGCGGGGTATTTTACCGAAGACGATGACTTCCTCAATGTCGGAATGACGCAGATTTTGCTGTTCCAGGTCGCTGTCGTAGGTGTATTTATCGTAAAGGTAATTGCTCAACGGGCGTGTAGAATCCACATGGTTGCCAATCAGATTCTGCACGATGTCGTCATACAGACGTCCGTGCTCATCGGTCAGGCGGGTGCGCTTCACGTCGTAGGTTGTCTGCTTATACTTGAACTGGTTCATCGTGTGCTCGATTTTCCAGTTGTTGATATTGGCGATAATTCGTGCCAGCGACTGGTCGTTAATCATGTCGGCATCGAAGTGCGGATGGTCCCTGACCACCTCACACAGGGCACGATGTAGCGAACGGATGGGTACGCTGGTGGCGCGGTTTATGCGTTGCAGGAACTCGTTATAGGGTACGCGGTTGCCGCGCGTCTGGTACTGAACGCCAGATTCGGCGAGCATTGCCATTTGCCCGTTGTCCACAGTTACCACCTCACGCTCGCTCGTCATCACCTGATAGCCAAATGCTCCGCTACGCAGCAGCATCGGCAATGCCTGTTCCAGTTCCTCTTCCAATGCGGGTGCAAAGAAGATGATGTAGCGGCGGTTGATGCGCATCCAAAGGTCGCGCAGCTGGTCGAAGACCTGCGGACGAATGTGCACGCGGTTGGTATTGTGGCTGTTGCGGTCGAGTATCTTGCCCTTCGGCAGACCCGTGTCGGCAAATTCGGGATAGAGTTCCATGAGTTCACCCAGTTTCTCGCCGTTGACGTGGTACTCCAGATCCTTGATGATTCCACGCTGGCGCAGGTCGCTTACCAAATCCCATTCATCCATGCCGCGCTTGTGGGCCACGCTCTCAATGAGCGAAGCCGGTATCTTGTCCGTAATCGTAATCTGCTTGGGCAACTGGCCGTTGATTTCTGCTACGAGGCGGGCGGCAAAGTCGGCATCGTCGTAATCCACAATGTAGTTCAGGAGGAAGTCCTCGCTGCTGCGGTTACCATATTCGTCTACAGGCAGGCGCAGGCCGCGTCCCACCTCCTGTAGCTTGCTGATTTCGCTGCCGCTGCTGCGCAGTTTACAGATGGTGAACACGTTGGGGTTGTCCCAGCCCTCTTTCAGTGTCCATTTCGAGAAGATAAAGCGGCGCGTGTTCCATGAACCGTCGTCCTTCCGGAAGGCCAGAAGCTGTTTCTTGTCGTGCAGGATTTCGCGCACTTGACGACCTATCTCCTCGTCGCTCGAAGCGTTGTCCTCGGCGAAGTAGCCGCCGTGGGCGGCGCGCAGGTCGGCCAGCGTGGCCTCTAAATAGGCGCGGTAGTCCTCGCTGTTCTTGCCACGTAGTTCCAGCCGTACACGTTCGGCCAGCAATGCCTCGAAGCGCTCGGCCAGCCAGCCGCTGGAGCCATCTTCGCCGCGATAGGAGCGTATGTTGTCAATGAAGAACAAGGCCAGCGTCTTCATGCGGCCGGGGCGGTTGAAGTTGGTGCGTTCGGTCTCAAAATGGCGCTGGATTGCCAGGCGCATCATGCCCTCCTGATAGGAGTCTGTGTAGATGCCGGGGCTGAACGATTCGTCCCTGTGCAGCGTCTTGCCGTTGGAGAGCTGCATACAACCTTTCTCCACACTATCCACGCTGATGTCCTGCATCTCCGGCGACAGCGTGATGCGGTCGCCCGCCTGCAGCGTCTCGATGTGCGTGCCCAGTTGAAAAGTTACGCTGCGGTCGCGCTCGCCGATGGCCTTCACCACGATGTGCTCATGCGAGCCGCCGATGGGGTTGAAGTGTTCCTTCGCCACACCTTTGATGAGGTTGCTCGTGAACGCCTCGCAGGCATTCAGGTCATAGAGAAGGTTCAGATAGTCTTTTTCCACCACGCGCTGCTTACCCTTGCCCACCGTGCGATCAGGAAAGGTGGCACCATAGCGGATGATGAGCTGTGGCTGCAGTTCGGCCAGGATCTGGCGGTAGGCCGTCTGTGTGCGAGTGAAGCGGTGCGGCTCGTCGATAATCACCACGGGACGGGTGGCTCGCAGTGCGTCGAACGGGCGGTAAAAGCCTGCTTCCGGCTGGTCGTAGTCATCGCGTTTCAAAATCTGGGCATTGGTCAACAAGGCCATGTTCAGCAACAGCACATACACCTTATTGCGCTGAAACGCAGACCCTTCTACAAAGTCGCGCACCACACTCGGGTAGTAGCGCTTGCCCTTCTTCGGCTTCATAGCCTCTAAGACACCCAGCTCCAGGTCGCAATGGTAGCTGCAAGCCTCGGCAAAATGACGCTTCACGTAGAGGTCGCCCATGAACTGCTCGGCACCCGCCTTGATGGGCAACGTAGGCACACAGACGATGAACTTGTTCAAGCCGTAGCGAGCGTGCAGCTCGAAGATGGTTTTCGTATAGACGTAGGTCTTGCCCGTGCCCGTTTCCATCTTGATATCCAAGTTCAGGGGGCCGCCGGCCTCGGGACGGACGATGCGCTTGGTGTGGGCTGGTGCCAGACGTTCCTTTACACCAACGATGTTGCCGCCCAGACGGTGCTCGGGGTCGCGGAAAACGGGGTTGGCATACTGCGTCGAAGGAGTATCCCAGACCAACCCTTGCAGGGCATCGCCCACCGCCTCAACGGGCAGCTGCTGGTGCGTCAGATTATTTTGGAGAATGATTTCCATATAAATCTCAATACCTTAAACCTCAATACCTCACATCAATAACCGGTTTCTTGTCCTTCACCACATCTATGACGGGGCGGTTCTTTTTCAGCAGCTCCAGCGCGTTGTGGCCGAAGCTGTAGCCGAACACCACAATGCTGTCGGGGTTGAACGACGCATCGCTCTGGTACAGGTCCGTCAGCGCCACCATGCTGTCCTCCGTGAAGTCGGGGTCGATGAGGTAGAGATGGCGTCCGCACAGCGTGGCCTTGTAGCCCGCCAGGTTCAGCTCCTGCGTAGGTGCCGAGAAGCCGTAGCCGTCGCGCACCATCCACGTGGTCAGCACCGTATCGCGACCAAACAGACTCAGCGTCTCGTCCGTAGTCAGCAGCACGTTGGGGTCGAACTCCAACAACTGGTCCAGCGTGTTCTCCGGCACATCCTCCAGCACATAATGCTTGAAACCCAAGTCGCCGGCAAACAGCGGATTCGCCTCGCGAATCTTCGCTGCTGCGCGACGTATGCGCTCCATACCTATCTCGTCTATCGTGCGGTAGCCCGCCTTATATGCTTCTTTATCCTCTGAAATAGGCTCTTGAAGTTGGACGAGGATGAATTTACGATGCAGCCCTGTTTCTGTATTTAGTCTCATAACAGCTTCTGCTGTTGTGGCACTTCCTGAAAAGAAATCCATAACTATGTCCTCAGAATCAGAACCTATGGATAAGATATTCTTTATCAAACTTATAGGTTTTGGGAAATTAAACACTCCCTTACCTAATAATGCTTCAACTTCTGATGTGCCTTTATTGGAAATGATGTCTTTGTCAAACCAAACAGTCTTAGGTGTTTGAGTCAATTTCCGTTCTTTTTGGAAAACTCGGATTTCTCCATCGTTCCCTCGATAAGCCACAAGCTTATCTATTTCATTTGTAGCCTTCTCTTTTCCCCATCTCCAAACACTTTTAAGTCCATCAATTGTACTAGGCATGACTTTCTCATAGCCATCTATTGGTTCCGTTGAGACTTTACATAACCCATTATCGTCGGGGTTAGATATATCAACATAGAAGGGGTATCTTAAATTTGGCCGATTGCTAGAATTAAATGCTATAACATTACGGTTCCTAAGTCCCTTTAAATTAAATCCACCTATTTCATCTTGATATTGATATGTACTTCCCTCTACTTCAATTTCATTGAAAATAGCATTGTCTATAGACTTAGCATATACAAGTGCGTATTCATGGGTTTTTGCAAAATCTCCATAACGCCGCCCCTCGGGTTTAACAATAATGGTTAATTGCGCCACAAAGTTATCCTCGCCGAACACATTGTCACACAGCTGTTTCAAGTACGCCTGCTCGTTGTCGTCGATGGAGATGAAGATGACGCCATCCTTGGAGAGAAGGTCGCGAGCCAGCAACAGGCGAGGCAACATAAATGTCTGCCAGGCAGCGTGACTCGAACGGTGGCCGCTCGTCATCGCCACAATCTTCTCTGCCTCCTCGGCGCTTACACTCAGCTTTGCCTGTAGCGAGTCGGCTGTGAAGCGGAAACGGTCGTTATATACGAAACCGTCAGAACCCGTGTTATACGGCGGGTCGATATAGATGCATTTCACCTCACCTGCATAGCTCTTCACCAAATGGTGCAGCGCATCCAGATTGTCGCCGCTGATGTAGATATTCTCGCTCTCGGCATTCTCCGGCAGCGCATTGTGCTCGGTATCAGGGCGGATGACCGTGGTTGTATCCATCGAAGCAAGCATCCGCGCATACGACTTGCCAAGAAAATCATAGCTGCGCCCCTCGCGCACCACATCCACCTTGTCCGTCAGCGCCTCGCGCATCTTATCGATGTCGAAGTGCCCCGACGTATCGAAACACTGAGGGAATAGTTCCCGCAAGCCTGACAACTCGCGGCTCGCAGGCACCACAATCTCATTATCATTCACTATATCCCGTATCATAGATTAAATAATTGTTATTTCGCCGCAAATATACAACTTTTCCCTGACACTCCACCCATCTCCCGCTTTAAATAATGTGAAAAGGCAGCGAGGGAGTGAATAATCGTTGTATGTCACTGTCCGCCGCTGATCTCCCACGCCAGCCCGTTCAGCTGTTCGCAGGTGGCGCGGGAGATGAGTCGCCGCTCATTGCGGTGAGGAAAAGGGGAGAGCAGCAGCAGGCGACCCTCGGCACACGCCCGGAAACGCTCGCCGCTGGGCTTCGACATGGGGTCGAGGCCGTTGTCCAAGAGCACAATCACCGGCAGGCCTTCGTCGAAGGCGGCGCGTGTGATGGCCTTCTCGCCAGGACTGATAGCGGGCGAGACCAGCACGGCACCTTCGCGCGCAGCCGTCAGCAGGCGCTCCTTCTCCATCGCCAGCAGCGACGCATCCATGCTGCGCGAGATGCGCACCCGCAGTTTCCTTGCGGCCGTGAGCAGCGACAAGTTGCCCACGGCGGAGCAGACCCTGCCGCAGACATCCACGCCCAGCCTCACGCGCAACAGCTCTGGCCGCGCCCGCTTCATCGCAAGGCGGTAGGGGTTGTCGGCGAGGTAGCGCTTCATCGTCTCAAGTTGCCCTGCCCGCAGCAGAATCCTGTCATTGTAGCCCCGCTCAAAGAGGAGGCCGTGGTTGCGGTCGGGGGGCGGCGGGGATGGCTGCGGCGGGGCTGGATGCCCTGTCGGTTCTGTAGAATGCTGTAGTACAGCATCGTACTTAACTTGTTCCAGCAGCTTGCGGTAGGCTTTGTTGCAGCCTTGTTTAAAGCCGAGGACTGCCTTGCCCAGCCCTTCCTCAAAATACTCCTTGACGAAGAGGATGCCATGAATGTGGTCTGGCATCACCTGTAGTGCGATGATCTCTATCTCGGGGTGATAGCGTGGAATGGCGTACCACGCCTCGGCAACGGCCTCCCCCAAGGGGGTGCGTACGACATGCGGATAATCCGCCGTGCCCCGCCCGGCTCGCACATCCCCCATCAGACGGCCCAGCAGCGGCCGCCGCCCCTCCACGGCGATGGTGATGAGGTATATCTGCCGACCGTGGTAGTCGTTATCCTCTGCCCGCCGTTTCATCGAGGGCTTCAGCTCGCCGGCAAACTGCCGCTTCGACTCGTTCGTATCCTGCTTCATTGTCAATTGGTTTTCTTGTTTTCGCCCGCAAAGTTAGCGTTTTTCTCCGAAACGGCTTACATCTCCCGATTTAAATAATGTGAAAGGGAGAAGATTGTTGCGACTTTGTGTGATACGTGACTTTGTGACATGTGACTTTGTGACATTAAGGTGGTTCATTAAGTGGGGAAATAGTTGGAGTAGATTTTTATTATTATATAT
>JAFXTO010000020.1 GCA_017535725.1 Bacteroidaceae bacterium | reverse complement strand
TCAAACTCTACGTTCTTACTCATGTCATTCGCTCTTTAAGGGGTTATGTGGCGACAAAGGTAGCTAAAATCCTGCAACTATGTGCAAGGGGCAACCCTTTTTCATTCCCTTTGGCGAACGAAGTCGCTCATGTACGTTTCGTATGAAGGAATCCACACGTTCTTGAACATCTCGGGGAAAGCGCTTTCCTTCTCCGATGTAATTGTCCGCAGTAACTTCAAAGAACCCTTTCCGAGTGAGGTATATACCGCTAACAGATTGTTCGATGAATAATCCTGAAAGAACAGAACACTTTCGGAAGGGATGGCGATAGGAGGATTCCGCCAATTGTATGAAACCATTTAGTTGTCGAATGTCATGGTCAGACAAGATGCAAAGGTCCGTTTTAGGTAGCAGGTTGCAACTTAAGTTCTCATAAGAAACAGCGGGGTATGCCTTTACGGGCTTTTCGGACGAAATCAATTTGTACACTCCTTCCTGCGCCAGAATACATGTACTGTGGAAGAGAGCAAGAAGCAACGCCTTCAAAGTGGAATCAAATTTCATTGTTATATTTTTTTTCAGGTTATCAAAGAGGATTCTTATTTCTATAATCCATATATTGATCAGCATTCCATTCAAGAGTGTTTTTGATTTCATAAACCTTAGGGAATCCATACTTGAAATACTCATGAAGAGTACGTGCATAGAAGTTTGCCCACCCCATTCGATTAATAACATAGTTCTTTTGTGCTTGTAGGCCATTCTTTGGCAGGTTCTGCTGATGAAAGACGTTGGCCATTTGGCCGTAGACGGCACGAAGGGCATGAAGGTCGCAGTCGGAAGCTGTCGTGTCTGCCTGTTCCACAGCCTCACTGTATTCCTCTATGGCTCGCGGTGCTTCGCCCATATCGGCATAGCAGCGACCAAGGAGGTAATGAGCCATAAGGCGGTCATTGGCAGAAGTCCAGAAGTGAAGCGGGTGGTCAAAATAGCGAACTAATTCCTGGGCAAGGCTGTCGGTAGTAAAAACGGAGTCTGCCTGGTTTGCAGCTTGGAGTACAATCAGCGCAGCCCGCATCCGTCCTGTCCGCCGAAGTTCGCTATAGACCCCGAAGCAGAGGGCACAACTGACAGCCACCACCACTCCTATTATCCAATATTTCTTCGTACCCATATCACTTTTTGCTGTCAGAACTTCTGGATGATGCCGAAGTAAGCAAGAATAATGCCGAGGAGCGTACCGGCAAGGACTTGCCATAGGGTGTGCTGACGCAGAAGCATACGACTACTGCCAACCAGACCTGCGATGAGAATGCACAGAGAAAGCCACCAAATGGGATTGAAGTTGAATAGGAAGCTGTAAGCCACCAGAGCGCCGATGATGCCACCTGCCCCTGCAGAGTGAACGGAGATCTTCCACCAGATATTGATAAGGAGGCAGGAAGCCTGGATAGCCAGGGAACTCACTAAGATGCCACCCATGTAGTAAGGGAGGTGGAACTGATGGAGGAAATGAAGGGTGAAGGCGTAGTAGAGGACGTGTATGAGGTACGGGAAGAAGCGATGCTGCTGCAGACGTAGGTGGTGCAGATGGAGGCCTCGGGTCTGACGCCACAGACGGATGGTCAGGCGGGGAAGCAACAGAGTGCCCAGAAGGACGATGAGGAGGATGAGCGCCTTGAAAGACAAGGGCAGCAGGCTCAGATACGTGAACAGAAACAGCGCTATGAATCCCACCAGTGGAAAATACTGGGGACGAAAGATACTGGATAGCGCACGGGCGCAAAGGAGAAGTGACTTATTCAAAGTGACGAATGAAAGAGTGATGAATGTTGAATGAAGGTTCTTATTTGCGGAGTCGTGCAATGGGTATTCCCATTTGTTCGCGGTACTTGGCGACGGTGCGTCGTGCGACGGCGTAGCCTCGTTCCTGCAGCAGCTGTGCGAGGGCACCATCGGATAATGGAGCGGCCTTGTCCTCTGCGTCCACGATTTCCTGGAGTGTAGCCTTGATATTTCGCACGGAGACTTCGTCGCCATCTTGCAGACGGGCCGCAGAGGAGAAGAACCAGCGAAGCGGATAAATGCCAAAAGGAGTCTGTACCCATTTGCTATTGCTGACGCGGGAAACGGTGGAGAGGTGTATCCCCATCTTCCCGGCCACGTCCTCGAGGGTCATGGGACGCAACAGGCTCTCGTCGCCACTCTCGAAAAACGGACGTTGGAAGGCCATGATACCTTGCATCGTAGCAATCAGGGTTTGCTGGCGCTGCTGGAGTGCGTTGATGAATCCCTGGGCTTTCTCCACGCGGTCGCGGAGATAGGTGACGGCATCGCGTTCGGAGTGCGTGAGTTGGCGGGAGTCTCGTCCTTCGTAGGTCTTGAGGAATTGGATGTCATCGGGATTGACGCGCAGCGGCGGCAGTTGACCGTTGTTCAGCGTGAGAGTGAGTTGCCCGTAGCCGTCGTCTTCAACAATGAAATCAGGCGTAATCTGTTGGAGGTTGCGTCCCACGGCTTCGCCCATAGAGCTTCCAGGACGTGGATTCAGGCGTTGCACTTCGCGGCGCAGACGGCTGACTTCGGCATCGCTCAGGCGCATGGAACGTCGGATGCGATCCCAGTGATTAAGCATCAGGCTATCGAAGTGCGTGCGCAGCAGTTGTAGCAGTTGTTGCTTGGTGGGTGAGTCGTGGTCGGGGGCATGTTCGACTTGAAGGATGAGGCATTCCTGCAGGGAGCGTGCTCCGATTCCTGCAGGTTCGAAGTTCTGTAAGATGCCCAGGATATGTTCCAGTTCCTCGGGCGACGTGAGGATATTGTGGTAGACTTCCAGCTCGTCCTGAATTTGCTGGAGGGGAATATGCAGGAGTCCGTCGTCATCCAGAGAGCCGATGAGATAGCGGATGATTTCTTCTTCGTGGGGTGTCAGATGGAAGAATCCTATCTGTTCTTCGAGTTGGTCGTAGAAGGACTGTACTTCCTGAGTGACGACTTCCGTAATGCCTGAGCGTGCTTTGGGTAGGTTGTCGGGGATATCGTCCGGGCTACCGTAGTCGGCGGTATAGTCATCTATGCTACCGCCGTCGAAGTCCCCTGCAGAGTCGGTACTGTAGTCCTCCGTGGCGTCGGTACCATCGGGGGATTCTGTGTCCCTGTCCTCCCTGTAGTCGCTGTCTGTTTCAAGTGACACATTTTCCTTCAGTTCGCGGTCCACTCGCTCGTAGAGTGCATCTACGGGTAACTCCGTCAGCTCGCTGACCAGCATTTGCTGAGGCTTGAGTACCTGAACTTGGGACTGAACTTGTACGTTTACTTGGGAAGATGGCATCTTAAGTAGGTGTTCAAAATTAGTTTACATGATAATTAGTAGGTGCATTTCATGTCTTTTAGCTTCTCTTTGGCGCATATTTTCCTGAATGTTAGAAGCGCCAATAAACCTGGATATCGGCTGTGTGGTACTTGTCGTCTTCCGCGTTCTTGTTGACGTGGAAAGCATAGTTGGCCTGAAACATCAAGTTGGTGTAGAGGTGGTGCTGGACGGAGAAGCCGTATTGGCTATGGGCTTTGTCCCAGGTCTTGGCGTTGCGCAGGACGTCGTAGTGGAGGAACGCACGTGTCCGATGAAAGGAGGGCGAACCGAGGTTGACATACCATGCATCGGCTTTCGCACCCGCATTGTCCACGGCGAACTCTGTGCGGAGGCTCCAGTCTCCCGTGTAGTTCACTCCCACGCTGTAGCGGCGTCGTTCGAGCGTCTCATTGTTAGCGTTCACATAGTTTCCCGTCCATCCGAAAACTCCGATTTGTAGTTCCTCCAATGGCGAAAGGATAAGTCCTCCGATGAAGTCCTTGCGGGTATTCTTTTCTGCGTGGTTGATACCCTGTCCGCTATAGACACCTGCTTGGTAATGTAGCCATCGGTGTCCGTCTTTGCCTCCGGGGAAGAGGTCACCCTGTACTTGCAGTCCCACGTCACGTCCGTTGGATGCATGTTCGCCTGTGAGGTCGTTGAAGCCTGCCAGACGGTCGGCCAATTGAGAATATGCTCCCCCGCCGATGAGCCATGGATGCATGGGATTCTCGAAGGTGAAACAACGCTTGAATTGTCCGAACTTCACCCGGAACTCCTTCCAATGTTGCCACTCGCACCAAGCGTCTACGAGGCGGAGACCATTGACGCCGCTCGTGTTGCCGTTGACCTGCATCTGCAATTTGAAGGCGAAGTCACCCAGGCGACTATCGACGTACAGACGAATGAGGCGGATAGCAAGGTCTGCCTTGACATCTGCGTCTTCGCGCGTGGTGCCGCCGACTTTGCCGATGGTATATCCGCCGAAGGTCGTGTTCTGCTTGAGCTGCTCGCCTATGGATTGGCAGACTGCGTTGAGGCTGATGCAGAAACAGGCCAGAATTAGTAGGAACTTTCTACGCATGGTCTTCTGTGGTTTTGATACCCTTCCAAATAAAATACGCACCTGCCAAGGTGAATGGAACCGAGAGCAACTGACCCATATTGAACAGCATATTGTTCTCGAAATCTACCTGCACTTCTTTGGTGTACTCGATGAAGAAGCGGAAGGTGAAGATGAGGAAAATACAAAGTCCGAAGAAGAATCCGGTGCCCACGCGCTCAGGACGACGGCGGTAGAACCACCACCCGACAAAGAAGAAAAGCAGGTAGGCCAGTGCCTCGTAGAGCTGCGACGGATGGCGTGGCAACTGATCGATGCGCTCGAAGATGAATCCCCAGGGCATATCGGTCTGCTTACCAATGATTTCGCTATTCATCAGGTTGCCCAGACGGATGGCTGCGGCGCAGATGGGGGTGACGATAGCGATGTTGTCCAATGCCGTGAGGAAAGGTACCTCGGTGCGGCGGCTATAAAGCCAGAGGGCAACGATGAACATGAGCGTTCCGCCGTGGCTGGCGAGACCTGTATAGCCCGTGAAGTGCCACGCACCATCGGCCCCCTGCTTCATCGGCAGGATCATTTCCAAGGCGTGCGACCAGGAGGTCAGGAAGTACTCAGGCTCGTAGAAGATACAATGGCCCAGACGGGCACCGATGAGGATACCGAGGAAGGAATAGAGGAAAAGTGGGTCGAACTTCTCGTCGGGAATACGTTGTTCCTTGAACAGACGTTGTTCGAGAAGGAACACGCTGAGTAAACCGATGCACCAGCACAGCGAGTACCAGCGTACGCCAAACGAGAATATACTGAAGGCGACGACATCTGGGTTCCAATGAATAAATAATAAACTATCCATATTATTATATCTTAGACGTTGAATCTAAAGTGCATGATGTCGCCGTCCTGCACGATGTAGTCCTTGCCCTCGACGCCCATCTTGCCAGCTTCGCGGACCGCGGCTTCAGAGCCGTAGCGGATGTAATCGTCGTATTTGATGACTTCGGCGCGGATAAATCCTTTCTCGAAGTCGGTGTGGATGACGCCGGCGCATTGTGGAGCCTTCCATCCGCGGCGGAATGTCCAAGCCTTCACTTCCATCTCTCCGGCCGTGATGAAGGTCTGCAATCCGAGCAGGGAATAGATGGCTTTGATGAGGCGGTCGCAACCACTTTCGCTGAGGCCCATATCTTCCAGGAAGAGTTGCTTCTCCTCGTAGCTCTCCAGCTCTGCGATGTCGGCTTCTGTCTGGGCGCAGATGATAAGCAGGCCTGCCTGCTCGTCTTTTGTGGCTTCGCGCACGGCATCAACGTAGGCGTTGCCGTTGGCTGCAGAGGCTTCATCCACGTTGCAGACGTACAACACAGGTTTGGTCGTCAATAGAAAGAGGTTCTTGGCAGCGGCCTGTTCGTCTTCGGTCTCGAAGGTGACGGTGCGGGCACTACGTCCTTCCACGAGTGCGGCCTTATAGGCTTCGAGCACTCCGAGTTCCAATTTTGCCTGTTTGTCACCGCCCACGCGGGCTTGCTTCTCCACGCGTTGCATGCGGCTTTCTACTGTTTCGAGGTCTTTCAGTTGCAGCTCTGTGTCGATGATTTCCTTATCGCGAACGGGATCGACGCTGCCGTCGACGTGTACGATATTGGGGTCGTCGAAACAACGGAGGACGTGGATGATGGCATCGCACTCGCGGATGTTGCCCAGGAATTGATTACCGAGGCCTTCGCCCTTGGAGGCGCCTTTGACCAGTCCGGCAATGTCCACAATCTCGCAGGTGGCGGGAACGATGCGACCGGGGTGAACGAGCTCGGCCAGCTTAGTGAGGCGTTCGTCGGGGACTGTGATTTGTCCCATCTGGGCATCTATGGTGCAGAAGGGGAAGTTGGCTGCCTGAGCCTTGGCGCTCGACAGACAGTTGAAGAGGGTGCTTTTGCCCACATTGGGCAGACCCACGATTCCAGCTTTCAGGGCCATTGTATTTTCGTTTAGCGTTTATGCGTTTAGGGTTATAGGTTTATTCGTCCTGCATTTAACGTTTGTTCGTTCCGCATTGGTGGAACGTTTCGTCGTTTAGCGGCGGCAAAGTTAAGCAATAAAACTGAGATTGCTGTACTTGGGGGGACTTTTATGCTTTTTTAGGACTTCTTTCGAGGCGATTTCTGCTTAGAAAGTGATAACTTCGCCGTCTTCCCACTCGTCGTCGCCCATTAATCCGAATGATAGTTCGCCAGATTCTGCACTCCCGCTGAAGAAGGTGCCGGTATAAGTGGTGATGGCATTGCGCCGTACAGGAACACCCTCGAACACGCGTTCCTTGATGGTGTTGCCGGTGGCATCGAGTGCGGTGACGGTTATCTTCAGACTACCTGTCTCATCGTGAGGGATGGTATAGAGGTCGAACTCTCGCTGTTCTGCTGTGACATCCAGCTTCACAGTCTGCTTGCTATTGACGGAGCCGTAGGAAGAGAGGGCGCTGAGGGTACTACTGCCGCCTGTATAGTAGAACTTCAGTTGTCGCACGTCATTGGGGATAGCCGTGTCGGTGAGCGTGAAATGTATTTTGGCTACGACGCGCTTGAGTTCCACGTCGTGGGTGGTCTTCTGGTCGCTTACTTCGAGTTCTTCGCAGTATAGGAAGGTGTCCGTGACAAGGTTGTCCTTGAATGAAATTTTATCCAAGGAGCTGACGGTGCAGGTTCCATCGCCGCTGTAACCGATGATGGCAAAGGTGTACGTTCCTTGGGGTAAGGCGAAGGAGGCTGTGCCGAATCCTGTATCTCCTTTCTTCTGGGCCACTTGACGCATCTTGGTGTCGCCCTCATAGACCACAAAGGTGAGACGCGAACAGAGGTCGGTGATGGGCTGGTCGGCGCGCGTAGAGGGAGTCCATGAGGCCGAAGTGCCGTTGTCAAAGGGAATGACCTGAAAACCGGTCACTTGCAGAACGATATTGACGTCATTGACATCCTCTTCTTCCTCAACGATGGGTTCTCCTACGTATGGAGCCTCGCAGCTGAAAAGCAGCAAGGTGGAGGTCAGCAAGATAAAAAACTTGGATTTCATAGGAGAAGGCTTTTTTGCAATGGGAAGGTGAAGGATGAAAAGGGGTGTATGAAATGAAGGTGGGAAGCGGAAAGACTGCTGGCTTTCCACTTCCCACCATTATTATATAGGTGTTATTCCGTGGCTTTCTCCGATGCGGCCATGGATTCCGCGTCAGGCGTCATGACGACACATACGCGGTTGTTGTCAGTGCTGATGGTGCGAGCGATCTGCTTCACGCTGGAGGGCGTGATGCCACGTACGATTTCCTCGTAATTCTCTGCGGAGTCGAAGCCGTAGATAGCGAGGTTGCGGATGCGATTCATCCACCATCTGTTCTCGCGCTGATTCTGCGTGTAGGTCTTCAGGAGGTACTCCTTGGCCTTGTTCACACTCTCTTCGCTGGTGCCGTTGGCGGCCACATTATCGAAGACGTCGAGAACGATTTTCATGCAGGTATCGGTCATCTCAGGCTTCAGGGGGAATACGGCCTGGAGGACGTAGCGAGGACGGTCGTCGCTGCCACGGGTGATGAAGCCTTGGCACTCGGTGCTGTAGGCAGCGCCGAGTTCCTCACGAATCTTTTTCAGGTATACCTCATCGAGGCAAGTGCTGAGCACATCAATCAGCACGTTGTTGCGTACGGTCTGCTCGATGTCGCCCGTCCAGGCATAGACGGCGAAGCTCTGAGGCGTCTGCATCTTCTTCTCGTAGATATTGTCCTTCACGCCAGAGACGAAGTTCAGGTGGGCGTCCACGGGAGTGTCATCGCGCTTCACCTGAGGCAGGGTGGCCAAGTATTGCTGGATGTGGAATCGCATCAGCGGCTCATCGATGTTGCCGATGAAGAGGAAGGTGAAGTCCGACGCATCGGCATAGCGGTCGGCATACATCTCTTGAATACGGTCGTAGTTGATGAGGTCTACCTCGGACTCCGTGAGCGGGAGGATACGCGGGTTGTGACCATAGATGGTAGCTTGGATACTATCGCTGAGGCTGGACATCGGATTCAGGGCCTTGTTGCGCAGGGCTTCCTTCGTCTGCTGCTTGTAGGATTCAAAGGCATCCATATCCTTCTGGCGAGGCTGGAAGTGGAGGTAGATGAGTTCGAACAGGGTGGCGATGTCCTTCTTGGAGCAGTGACCACTGAGGCCTTCCGTGCGGAGGTCGGCGCTGAAGCCAACGCCCACGTTGCGACCAGCCAGGGCCTTCGAGAGTTCGGTCTGCGTGAAGTCACCGAGCTTGCTGAGGGTCATCACGTCGTCCCAGGCGCCGAGGTCGATGCGTTCGCTATCGGGGTAGCGGCCCAATCCGCCCTTGCTCCATGCGCTCATCAGGATTTCATCGTCCTTGAAATCGGTGGGCTTCAGGATGACGCGGACGCCGTTGGAGAGGACCAGGATCTTGGAGTCGCAGGGACCTTCCATCTCCTTGACAATCTCGCCGGGATTCTTCAGCTGTTCTGCAGGTACCAACGGACCCGTCTTCACATTGTCCACCCAGGCTTCTAACTGCATGTTCTGTGCAGCGTGGATGGCGTTCAGCAGTTGCTCCTCGGTGGGTTGTTCCAGACCTTCCTTGTCGGGATTCAGGGCAAGGACAACCAGATTGGAGTCGGTGCGGGAGATGACTTCCTGCAGGTATTCGTTGTAGCCTTCCACCGGCAGCTGAGGCAGCATCTGGCTGACCAGTTGGTATTCGATTTCAATACCGGGGATGGCTTCGTTGTTGAGGAACGAACGGTAGTATTCGTGGGCGTAGGAGATGCTCTTCTGCTTGTCGCGGTTATTGTAGAGTTGCTCCATACCGGAGACGATATCCATGACCATGCGTCCAGCCTCGCCCGAGGTAATACCATACTGCTGGGCACGATAGACTTCGGCCATCACCGTCTGAACGGCTTCTGCTACACGTCCTTCCTTCGGCATGATTTGGATGTTTAGGGAGCCGGTAATCTTGCTGGAGAGCAGGAAGTCATCGTCCTCGATGCTGGCACCCTTGAAGGGGCATTCGGGTTTCAGGGACAACTCGCCGAAGCGCTGGTTCAGCGCACGCATTGCTACCGACTTGACGCGATTCTCTATGTAGGTGCCCAAGCGGTTGTTCAGGCTATCGGGCGTTGCGGGGTGCTTCATGGAAATCATCACGACCTGGGACGTCACCTCGGGATCCTTGTCGCTCACCACAATGGCCGCGTCGTTATCGGGCACGCTGTAATATTCGCGCTTGGCCACGGGCAGGCTGACGGTAATGGGCGAGAAGAGCTTCTGGATCTTTCCTTCAATCTGGTCAACATCGATGTCGCCAACCACGATGATGCCCTGCAGGTCCGGACGATACCACTTATGATAATAGGCGCGAAGGGTGTCGTATGGGCACTCATCGACAACGGACATCAGGCCGATGGGGAAGCGGCGGCCAAAGCGGTCGGGCATGAGCTTCTCCAGGTTGCGCACCAGGATGCGCGTGAAGCCTGTGTTGCGCATCCGCCATTCGCCGTGGATGACGCCGCGCTCCTTGTCGATTTCCTTGCCGTCCAAGGTCAGGTCATGGCTCCAGTCGTGCAGGATGAGCAGGCAGGAGTCGATGGCTCCTTCGCGCGCAGGTACATTATCTATATTATAGACCGTTTCCTCCACGGAGGTGTAGGCGTTCAGCTGTTCGCCGAACTTCACACCGATGCTCTCCAGGTATTCAATGAGCGAGCTGTCGGGGAAGTGGGTGGTGCCGTTGAAGCACATGTGCTCCAGGAAGTGTGCCAGACCGCGCTGGCTCTCTTCTTCCTGAATAGAGCCCACCTTCTGCGCGATGTAGAAGAAGGCCTGGTTCTTCGGTTCCTCGTTGTGACGGATGTAGTACGTCAGTCCGTTGTCTAAACGGCCGATGCGCACGTTCTGATCTACCGGCAGCGGCTGCATCAACATCTCTTCCATCTGTTCAGGTGTCTGAGCGGTGGCAGAGGTGGCCGTCAGCGCTATCAGAGCCACAGTTAAGAGTTTCTTCAGTTTCATTTTTGTTTTTCTTTTTTGCTTTTATTACGTTTGTTTTGTTATTTGTCTTTATTACGTTTGTTTTGTTATCGGTCTTTATTAAGTAGCATAATCAATATTAAGCAGCATAATCAATTTTTGCTTTTTCCGATAATGTACCTACCTCAGTGCTGCATCCCGAGGTAAGTAAATCGTCAATGACGTGGCAAAGGTAGGCATAATATCTGAAAAACCCACTCCTTTTCGAGGAATATTTCATCTAACGAACTTTTTTCATGCTCTTTAATGCTCTTTTCATACTCTTTTCACGGTCTTTTCATGGTCTTTTGGCCGAAACTACCTCCCCTCTCCCTTCCAGCGAACCCCCTTTTTTTGTCTGTTCCAGCTCTAAGATAGAATGATGAAGCAATGCAAAAATGCCATAAGATGCCGAAAGTTCACATTCCACGAGAAACTTGCATCTGTATTGCAAAATAAAATTTTTCGACCTGTACGGTTGAATTTCCCTATCAACTTGCCATCCGATAGCAGATTCTACGTTTTGTCATCCATCCTTCCATTTCTCCGTTAATCATAGTAGCAGTAATAATGGCAAGTGCCCCACTCCCATTTCTTGACCAC
>JAFXTO010000019.1 GCA_017535725.1 Bacteroidaceae bacterium | reverse complement strand
GTTTGACAAATGGATGTTTGTCCTTCAGAATCTCTATCGTCTTTTGGAACGTCCGAAGGCACTTCAGGACCGCATCTTCAAGAAGCTGTTCGAGCAGGCCGAGATAGCAAGATATTCAGAAGCAGAGCGCTGGGAATATGAAGAAAGCAGGAAGGTATTCTGGGATAACTATAGTGTGATGAAGACGGCCATCAAGAAGAGTCTGGAAGAAGGATTTGCCAAAGGTCTGGAAGAAGGCCGCGAAGAAGGCCGCGAAGAAGGTCGCGAAGAAGGCCGCGAGGAAGAAAAACTGAATACCGCTCGAAAGATGAAGGCTGATGGTATGACGGTGGAACTAATAGAGAAATATACAGGCTTAAGTGCCGAAGACATAGAGAAACTATAATTCTTAAACTCTGAAAGCTCCTTAGAGTCAATGAATTAAATCTAAATCCAGAAGCGTCATGTCAGAAGGAAGTGAAAGATACAAAAAATGACAGCAGACTTCGGACAACACGAAGCAGGAGCGTTGGCATTATTCGTTTTTCTCACAAAAATTATCTTCTTATCGGAATGTATCGGAATAATCGGATAGTTTTTGCGTCAACTTTTTTTCATTTCTGCAATTCTCGCAGCTTATTTCGCCGATTTCTTTTCGACGAAAGGTGAAATGAAGGTGTTTTGCTGCATTTTCCCGCCTCTCAGATTACTTTTTCGCCCTTTTTCTTTGTCATCTCCCACATAATCCTTACATTTGCGGCGTGTTTAATAATACTATCATTCATGAGTCCCGTTTTCCATCGCGAAAGCAGTTATACCTTCAAGATTTTCTCCAATGAGGAATTGCGGATGCGTATTCATGTTTTTCGTGATAACTTAGAAGCCAAGTTCTGGTTGGAACCAGAAGTAGAATTGGCAGAGAATTATGGATTTAAGGCTCATGAATTGAGGAGAATACAAACTTATAGTAGAAAATCATGCAACAAATCTCAAAGAACAATACTGCCAGCACATCGGCAAGCGTATTGATGATTAATGGCGATGGTATCATGCTTAGTGTTTGTGGTCAGGATTATTTCCTGTCTTATAACCGTGTGCCTTGGATGCGTGACGCCAGCATCAGTCACGTGCTGGATGTACGCATGAGTGGACGCAATGCCATCGAATGGCCTGCATTGGACGTGGACCTCGAGATTGAAAGCCTGAAACACCCTGAACGCTACCCGCTTGTCATTAAGCGTAATCCTGTAGATATGGTTGCGACAGTGTAAGTATACCTCCAAGGTTGAACGCTTGAAATGTCAAGCCACCACCGGATAGTCAAGATTTTCTTCTTGACGTTGCAAAGGAACACATTTCCTTCGACTCCACCAATTTTTATGTACTTTTTCTGTATCTTGACGCCTGATTTTGATGTATTTTAGGCTTTCAGGTGAACTTTTCCCTGATTTTTCTTTGCTGATTCATAGATAATCTGTACTTTTGCCCCGTGCTTCCCTCTAAAAGAGGTCGTCGCACGATATACTATTTGCTCAATCGCCTAACTTCACCGAAAAGACTCTGAAAGAGTTTGCCGAACTTCACCCCGATTCGCTGATTCCGCTGCAGATATGGGCGGACATCGTGGAGAATAGCCATTGGACATGCTTCGCAGATATTAAGCAAACTTTCAATAGTGTGGATGGCGTTGGCAATCAAAGGTACGTATTCAATATAAAAGGTAACGCATACAGAATAGTTGCAGTCATAAAGTTTACGATAGGTTTCGTTTACATCCGTTTTGTGGGAACTCACAAGGAATATGACAAGATAGATTGTACAACAATATAGTTCAAGGAGAAACAAAATATGACGAAAATAGAAAACGAACAGCAATATAACTGGGCTGTAGCTCGTGTGGAACAGCTACTGCCGTTGGTGACTGACGAGACCCCTCGCTCTGACCCTCATAGCATAGAGTTGGAGTTGTTGTCTCATCTTGTTGCCGACTACTCTGATGAACACTTCTCTATCGGAAGACCATCAGCACTCAGCATCATTCAAGAGTTGGTCACGACTCATGGCGTGCCAGAACCCGCATTTTAATAGGTGGGTTCTATAAATTAGCTTTGATTTGATCTTAGACAATTTTTGCGTAGGTTTGCATTCAAGGTCGCAGGGACATAGCGGGCTATGTTCCAAGGACTTGGAAGCAAAGATGCCAAAAAGAGGCAAGAGCAAACAAAGATAATTCATAGAGAATTTGATAATTAATTGAACACACCAATAGTCTTTATAAAGACTAACGATATGACATAGAAACAATATTTGGCAGAAAGGCCTCTATATGAGGCTGATGCCATAGACATAGAAACATAGCTCCCGCAGCGGCGGGAATCTTTTATTTGCTCAATCGCCAATCGAACTGGACCCTCGGAAGCAGAACGAGCAAAAGTAGGATAGCTGTATTCTAAAGGCTATTCCTATCAGAACATCCACTGAGGCTTGCGTTAATAAATCGCAGGCTTCCTCATAGGATGTTCTAGGTTGGTCCAGACCTGATTGGCGTATGGAGAAGTCCTGCGCTTTTCTTTTGCTCAAAGTTGAGTGGCAGGGTTCCCAGAAGACACTTTAGGAAACTCTTAACAACAAATTTATAATCACTTAAACAAATTGAGCAAATGAAAAAGATTCGACTTCTGCTTGCGCTCGTACTGGCAAGCGTAAGCCTTATACAAGGCGCATGGGCTGAAAGAGTGGCACCAACTTTCCCAAGCAACCAAGCCAAGACGCTGGAAAGCGGACAAACCTATTACTTGTATAATCCTGGAAGTGACAGGTTCATTTATCTGAGCGGTTCTACGGTCTATGCTTACCCTGCCAGCTATTCTGCACTAACTGTTATCAATGTAGAAGGTGATGTGTATAACCTAAAGTTTGATGGAACAAACTATTATCTGTATTCGAGTGGCAATAGTGTAAATGCTTCTACTACTTCAAATAGTAGTTACACTCAATACCGCAAGTACCGCATTGAAGCGACCGATGGAGGCTACTCCATTCAACGTGATTACAGCTATAATGAGACTTATTATGTAGGTAATGCCACTGGAAATACCAGTGTAGTCAGTAACATGACAAGCGGCAACATCGTATGGCAACTATATGATGCCGATGGTGCTGCCGCCATCATTCGTTACCGAGCAAAGAAAGCATTGTATGATGCGCTGGTTTCTGCGGAGAACTATTCCCTCTCTTTTGCAGTGGAGGAATATGAAGCACTTTATGCCAACGATGCTACTACCAATGAAGAACTGACAGCTGCCGCTAATGCTGTTAACAATGCTTTACTTTGGAAAGACATGTTGGCAACGGGAGAGTCTGAATACCCGATTTACACCCAATTGACAGGCAATGCCACATGGAATTACAGTTCTGGAAAATATAGCAGCACCACCATTAAGAACGGCGAAGGTGGTCTGAAGGCCATTGTTGAGGTCGATCAGGTTTCCACATTGGTCTATAATTACAAACTCAATAGCAATTGGTATAACTATAGCTTTAATGTCTATCTAGACGGTGAACTCTATCAGAAGATCAATAACTATGAGGGTTACAACAATGGCAAAAACCAACGCTATTTCATAGAATTAGCAGCTGGCCACCATACTATTGAGTGGAAAGCCAAGAGTACCAGTGAGAGCAATGCCACAACTTTCTACCTCCAGAATATTGCAGTATACAAGACACCGGCCATCACCGTCAACCTTACTCAGGCTGGTAGCCTCGGAACCGAAGTGCTCTACAATGTGGATCACATCAAGGAGGTACGCAAGTTAGTGATACAAGGCAAGATGAACAGCGAGGACTGGGAGCGTGTGAATATGATGACCAACCTCTTCGAACTCGACCTGACCGCCACCGACGTCACCTCGCTGCCCGCTATCAATCCCGGTTCGTTTTTCCACAAGATTCTGCTGCCTGCAGGCCTGACTACCATTGAGACATCTGCTTTGACAAACTTGCCTTTGGAAGAAATCACGTTTCCTGCAACACTGACCACCATCGGTGAAAGTGCATTCAAGTACACCCGTATCAAAGAAGCTCTCATTCCCGAAAATGTAAGCAGCATTGGTCAGAAAGCTTTTGCATACAACCAGTCCCTTTGTAGTGTGGTGTGGCCCTCCCAGGTGAAAAGCATTCCCGATTACTGCTTTGATGGCGACTACATGATTAACGCCTTTGAATTGCCAGAAGGATTGACAACTATCGGTTCCTATGCAATGCGTGACAACTACAACTGCAATTACCAATTGCCATCAACGATAAATAGTATCGGTGCTTTTGCCTTTGAGGATGCGGACAAGATAGAGACTATAGTGATACCAAACAATACGACTATTAAGTTTGGTGCCTTCTGTTATTGCTCAAAACTCAAGAAAGTTACGATAGGTGAAGGTGTATCGTTTGGGTACGACATGTATTATTCCGGATATGAAGGCAATGGCTCAAGCGCTTTTACTGATAGAAATACTTATTCGACCTTCTACCAGTGCGCCAGTCTCGAGGAGATAGAGTTCCCGACTTCTTTCACTTCTATTTCTTATGAGAATATGCTCTATGGGTGTACTGCACTCCAAAAAGTAATCTTTAAGTCTGCAACACTTATAGATGGCGCCAAGTATAGTTCTTTCTTCTCTAATCTTGGTACAAACATTTCAGTATACGTCCCTTCCTATTTGGTCAATGCCTATAAGCTTGATTCCTACTGGTACAACTACAACATCATGGGCTTCAGCACAGCTGATGTAACGGATTGGCGCATTAACAGCACTCTGACATTTTATTCGCAGGATCGATTTGAGGGTACTCCTAACGTCAATCTCCAACAGTACGGTGTATGGACTATCAATGGTGATGCATCGCAGAACATCAATAATTTCTATAGTTGGTATAACAGCCAAGAATATAGTGGTGAAGTTGGTCCTGTGTCGAAGTTCATCAGTAACTGTGATAATGTGAACATCAGTGGAATATATCGTCATGGCTATTATCTCTATAATAAATATAAGTATGGTAGCAGCAACTACAATGGCCGCTGGCACTTTATCAGCCTTCCCTTTGACATCAAGGTGAGCGACATCACAACTTTCAATTATGCCCACTTCGCCATCCGTTATTACGATGGTGCAAGTCGTGCAGTCAACGGAACAGGCGGCAACTGGAAGGACTATGCTGCCAATGACATCATCTCAGCTGGAACGGGCTTCATCATGCAAGCCAGCAAGCCTTGCTGGGTCTATTTCTACGCCCTCGATAATGAATCGAAGCAGAATGTGGCATCCAACAAAATCTTCATCAAAGCCCTCGATGCTAATGACTCCGAGCAGAGCAGCAACAAGGGATGGAACCTTGTGGGCAACCCATGGCTCGCATACTATAATATCCACAAGCTGAACTTTACGGGTGCCATCACCGTTTATGATGGATATAACCGCACCTACACGGCTTACTCCATCATTGACGATGACTATGCTCTGCGTCCGAATCAGGCCTTCTTCGTGCAATGTCCTGATGAAGTAACGGAGATTTCCTTCCCTGTCGATGGTCGCCAAATGACCTCTGTTATTGAAAGCCAGAATGGTGTGAAGGGAATGTCCCCGCAGGCACCTACGCGCTGGCTTGTGGATGTGGAGTTGAGCAATGGTGAGCAGAGCGACAAGACGCGTTTTGTGCTGAACGAAGAAGCCTGCATTGCATACGAGACTACCTGTGATGCCAGCAAGTTCTTCGAGGACGGCACAGCTTGCCCGCAACTCTATACCATCGAGGCAGGCGAACCGTTGGCTATTAACGAACGTCCGATGAGCGACGGCATAGTTGCGTTAGGTATGACGATAGCCCAAAGTGGCACCTATACCATCAGTACACCGCGCAACGACTTCCAGCACATCTGGCTCATAGACCTTGAGACAGGGAAGGAAACAGACCTTTGCAATGGCATCTACTCATTCTCTGCCGAAGCAGGGACGGACGAAACACGCTTTATGCTGAGCTTGAACGCCAGCAGCGTCGTGACCAAAATTGATGCCGCCAAGGCAGAAGAGTTCGGCAATACACATTCCGTTTATACTCTTGATGGCCGTCAGGTGACCTCTCCCACACAGAAGGGAATCTACATCGTCAACGGCAAGAAAGTGATTGTTAAATAAAATAAGGTTTGCGCGTATGAGACGCATAAGATATCTAACATTGCTGATGCTGCTACTAAATGGCAGCATCGGCCTCTGGGCACAGGATGACTTCAATCCTGTTAGTCCGGCAGAACCAGGCCCTCCAGGTGTGGTGCCCATGCTGACGCTGGTTGCCAACCCTGTTGACGGCGGCACGGTGACTGGTGCTGGTTGGTATAACGCAGGTTCTAAGGTCACCCTGCGGGCCTACAACAAGACTAACTATGTTTTCTCCTGCTGGAAGAATGAACGAGGGGAAGTAGTATCCTCTAATAGTCAGTTCAAATATACGAAGCAGGATGGTGCCGAGACGCTGACAGCATACTTTACCTTCAGCCCCGGCAGTCCTGCAGAACCTGTGGAGATTGCACAGCTTATTCATCACCAGCTGACTGTCACCTGCGAAGACGGCGGTAGCGTAAGTGGCGGCGGCAAGTACCTGCCCAACACGCGGGTCTATCTGAAGGCCTCGCTCAACACAGGCTATGTCTTCAAGGGGTGGTACAACGATGCAGGCGAGTTAGTTTCATCTAATGCTAACTTCTACTACACCACAACCGCTGCCCCAGTGACCTTGACGGCACGCTTCACGTTCGATCCGTCCGCTCCCAGTGAACCCACGCCAATCTTCACAAAGACCTACAAGGTCACAGCCACCGCTGAAGAAGGAGGAACCGTGAACACGGGTAGTGCAACACTAGCCGAGGGTAAGACCGTCACTTTGACAGCCACTGCCAATACGGGTTATGTGTTTGCCGGCTGGTATGTGGGCGATGAACTCTATACCACCTTGCGCAGCTTCACTTACACGATGCATACGGAAGACATTGCTTTCATAGCCCACTTCACCTTCAACCCCTCTGCACCGGGCGACCCCAGCGAGGCAAAGGCCAAACGCTTCACTTTCACCCTCTATAACCGAGTATGCAAGGTGGGCGAAACCATCAAGTTCCCTGTCTATCTAACATCAACAGAAGAATTACATGACATGCAGTTCCAACTGACCTTCCCAAAAGATATGCGTCCAGAAGTGGAGAATACTGATATTTCGGCTAAGGCGGTGGGATATACTGTAAGTCTTAATGAAATTACTGACCCTGAGGTTCTAGCCTTGCCTTCTGTTGATGAGAACGCGGCAGTTTATGTCCTTTCTTTCATTGGAGGCACTTTGGCTTCGGGCAACACCGTCCTGCTCAACTTCACCATACAAGTCGCTGAGACAATTGAGACGGGACAAGGCTATCCCGTCCGCATAAACCAAGTCTCTATGTCTCTTGCCGATGGGCACCAAGTCTCTGCTGCCACCCGCAACGGTCGCGTATCTGTCTATAAGCGTGGCGACGTCAATGGTGACAACGATGTGAATGTGGGTGACTTGGTGACGCTGATGTCGCACATCGTGGGTGACCCGACGGACACGTTTATCGAGGAAGTGGCGAACGTCACAGAAGGCGACACCGACATCAATGTGGGTGACGTGGTGAACCTCATGAATATCATTACTGATTCAGAAGAATAACACATTATGAAGAAAATACTTTTAGCAATAGGATTGTTCGGCATGACTGCTATAGCCATTCATGCCGAGGACGTCGTCACAGCGCAGAATTGCACGCTTCGTGCTACAGGTACTGAGAGCGCCATCATTGAACTATCGACAGAGGTCGAAAATTACCGCGGGTTCCAGGCCGACGTCGTGCTGCCAGTTGGCATCACGGTGACAGGCATAGCAGATGCTGGTCGTGGTGTGGAAACAGAAAACGTGGATGTCAACAAGCGTTTCGGTAAGGCGGAAAGCATCGAAGTAGAAGATGTAGTAATGCAGAAGCAGACGGTAGTGTTCGCCATCAGCTGCAATTTCAAGACAGGCGACGGCGCGCTGCTTAGCCTCACGCTGGCAGCAGACGAGACGGTAACAGCTGGCACCTACACAGGTTACCTGAAGAATGTTCTCCTCTCCTATTCCACAGGTACTACAGTTTCCGTGTCAGAGTCGTCATTTACTATTGAAGTATATGAGGGCAATGTGCACATGGTGCTTGATGAGAATTCTACGACTGCACCTGAGGCAAGCGCGGAGGTGGCAGATGTGACGCTGAAGCGCACCATCAAAGCAAACCAATGGAGCACTATTTGTCTGCCGTTCTCTGCGACAGGCGAACAGGTGAAAGCCGCCTTTGGTACAGATGTAGCATTGGCAAAATTCATCGCCTGGGAAAGTGAGGAGGATGACGATGGAGCCATCATTGGAATCGACGTAACTTTTACGACTACAGATGCAGATGACGGCATTGAGGCGAACACGCCGATGCTGATTCGAGTCAGTAATAACGTGACTACAGCAACCTTCGAAGGCGTAACCTTGGAGCCAGAGGAAGAGCCTGTTGTGCAGGTCGGTAAGAAAGCCTCTCAACGTGGATACTTCTACGGGACGTATATCTCGACGTTGGTTCCAGAGGAGAATGTTTTCATCAGTGGCAACAAATTCTGGTACTCCACAGGAGCCTCGACCATCAAAGGCTATCGCGGCTACTTCGAGTTCCGCGATGTGCTGGATGCCTACTATGATGCAGCAGCCGTCAAATACATCTTTTTCGTTGATGGAGATGAAACACAAGTCAATGACATCGTCAATGACAAGTTGTCAAACGGAACTTTATTTGACCTCAGCGGACGCAAAGTCATGAAACCAGCCAAGAGCGGACTCTACATTGTGAATGGTAAGAAAACGATAATCAAATGAATACAATGAAAAAGACATATATCATTCCACAAGTGACCGTCGAGCGGGTGCTCGGCGAGCAGATGTTAGCCGTCAGCGGCGTGAAGAGCATCAGTAATGATGTGAATATCGGTTACGGCGGCGTGGACGAAGGTGGCAGCTTGGAAGCAGACGTGAAGGGCGACAATGCCTTCGACTTCTCCTGGGAGTAAACGTTCTCTCTTTATTTCCTAAAAAATATCCGCCGCCAGCACTCAATGAAGTTGCTGGCGGCGGATGTTCATATTGTTTCAATGCTATAATTATCGAAACATACCGTTTAGCGTCCGATTCTGACCTTGTGTCCACCCACGAGGTAGATACCCTGACGGGGTGCGGAGCGGAAGAATTGGTCGAAACGGTCTGACAGACGACGACCCGTGAGGTCGAAGACCGGCTGCGAAGCCAAAGCCGCAAAGTCCGTGGAGGTCTCAGGAACACGGATAGCATCGTCGTAGAAATTCTTGCCTGTCATCTTCAGGTAGAAGTCCGACCATACGAGCCAGTGGTCACCGTTATTCACATCCGCACGCAAACCTAACATCTTTGTGGAAGGCTGATCCAGGCTGAAAGCAATGGTGTTCACTCCATTACCCTTATCGAACCAAGCGCGAGCGTCCTCATGGCTGTTGACCTTGAGGGTACTTGCCGTGGTCAGACGCTTCACCGTTCCATCCACGAAGAGCTGCGCTGTGGCACCCGAACGCGTCACGGCTATACCCGTCCACTCAAAGTCGCCGGCAGGCAGGTATACAGACTGGTAGATCTCTGCTCCAGGCTGGTCGAGGAAGTCTGCCGTGTGTGTGGCGGGATGGAAGGAATTGGGCTCTTCGGTAGCGTACCATCCATTGATATTCTCCACGGGCGATGGATTGTTAACCAGGATATTGCTGAGATCCAGCGGTTGGCGGATTTCCAGTTCACTGGCGCTGAGGAATTGCACCACGGCCATACGCAGGGTGCGCACCGTCTGCACGACATCGTCAGACGTCTCGGCCGCAATGATGGCTGCGTCCTGTTCTGTGATGACACTCTGCAGGGCTTCCAAGGTAGCCGGCTGACAACGATAAGAGTCGGTGGAGGCAAGCAGGGTATTCACGGCCTCGCGTACCCGAATATAAGGTGTGCGGTCGAGCTGCTCAGGTTCCTCGGGCACACCGAATGGCTTCCATTCCTCGAACAGTTCCAGCAGTTCCTCGGCATCGTAGGCCGTCAGGCGCTTGTAGATAGCATTCGCGCGACGTTTCAGCCACGACTTGGCGCTCGTGGCGTTGGAGGAATAGTCCCATCCATCGCCCCATTTTTCTGCATTGCTCTGGAACGAGGCGTTGGCGAAGTTATAATAGCTGTCGATGAACTCCTGCAGCTCCTCCACGGCACCCAGCTTCAGCAGCCGCGTCCACGCAAGGTAATAAGTACGATCGAAGTTCTCGCCGCACTGGCGCAGGTCAATCCAGAAATCGTTGCATTCCATCCAGCGGCGGGTAGTCAGGTCATCCTCTGCACCCGACTGGTAGTAGCGTGACGAACCCTCGTAGCCGAAAGCCCAGTCCAAATCCCACACAGGACCAAACTTCCACAAGTCATTGCTGTCGCCCACGCGTTCCTTATATACAAAAGTGCTCTTGGGGTGCATGAGTTCCTGATTCAGGATGAATTCGTTGGTGAGATAGAAGGCGGCGAGGGTGTCCACCTGCGCAAAATTACTGATGTCGCGGTGCATACTCACGGCGTCAATGAGGTCATTCCAGTCATCCTCAATGGCCTCGGGCGACAAAGCGGTCTCCAGCGGGTCGTCGTCGAAATCAGGGAACTTGATATTGCACGGCATATTGTAATTGTAGGCGCGGAACCTATAGGGTTCATCGTAGTAGGAGTCGAGTTCAAGCATGGCTGCATAGTTCTCGTCGTCGAGGTCGATGCTGTTGTTGGAGATAGCCACCTGCTCTGTCCAGTTGTATGAGCCACGGTACTCATCGTTGATGTACAGGTCCACGGGAATGATGTGGTTGGCTCCTGCAGCTCCCGCGAGCTGGGCGACCTTCATACCGATAGCATTGGACATCATGGAACCCGTCTGCTTGTTGGCCAGCAGAACCCAGTTCTTACCATTCTTCAGGCCGAAGGGTTTCTGCTTGTTGCCGAACTTGACACGATAGGGGCTCTTGCCTCGCTGACCAGCCCACGAACTGTTGCCGCGTCCACGAATCTGAATATCTGTCTCTTCCATATCGGGGAAGACGCCAGCTCCGTCGATGATAATGGTGCCCGTAAGGTAGTTGGTTTTATCAGGCGGGAGGATGCCCTCGTCCGTGGTGATATAGACCACGGGCACTCCGGCAGCGCGGTCAGCGGGGAAGTCCACGCTGACGGTGTAGCGAGTGCCGTAGGGTTGCCAGTTCAGTGTGGCACCCTCGGGCAGAACGGGGTTGGGTTCCGGAATGGGGTCGGACTCCTGCGTCGGCGTGTCCACCTTGTAGAACTCCAGCTCAGCCATGCAGAGGTAGTTCTTGTAGGCAGCCTGGGTACACACCACGCGCACTAGTTGGTAATCGTCATCAAGGTCCATCACGGGCGACGTCCACCACTGCAGCAAAGCTTCGGGCAGTCCATCGGCTTCGGATGTGAATTCCTCGACCGCAGTCCACGTCTGACCATCCTTGCTCACATCGAGGCGGAGGGCGAGCGGCCAACGCTGGTCGGCACTGCGTGTCTCATAGCGGAACTGGAGGCGATGCACCGCCTCTGGAAGGTGGACTTCAATCCACGGACAGCTGTCCAAGGGCAGGGTCTCGTAGCCACTGCCGCTCCAGGTGGAATGGAAGAAGGAGTATTCGTTGCCGTCGATGAGTGAGGGGAGGTCTTCCTCCGTCCGCATCGTAGGGGCATTGGTGCTGAGCATGTCTGCCGTCAGTTCGAGCTTCACGGCGGTGGAGTCGAGTTCGGGGATGACAGGCTGCGGCTCCGGTTCCGGATCCGGCTTCTCGTCCCCTTCCTCCTCGGGCACATTGAGCTGCATGACCTGCCAGCCGCTGCGGGTGACCACGTAGTCCACGGGTTCTGCAAAGCTAAGGCGAGTGACCTTGCTGTGCTGCGGCTTGCGACCTACATAGACGAGGGCGGCATCATCCGAGCGCTGGAAGCTGGGACACAGCCACTTGCCAATGGTGGGCACGCTGCCCGTGATAAGCCCGTCGGCACCAAACTCACAGAGGACATCGGCGTAGAGGTTGGCGTTGAACTTGTTGTTGAACTTGTAGCTTGTCAACAGGGGCTTGTCCGCAGGAGCGGTGTTGGAAATGGACTGCACGGAGGAGGTCAGGTAGGTGTACTCCTTGCCGTCGATTGTGGTGATGACCACCTGCAACAAGTCCTGCTCGATGTTCTTCACCACATCGGGAGGGAAGACGTCGAGGCGTCCGTTGGGCATGTAAACGAAAGTGGTGTCCTGCACGCCTGCCACAGGTTCTACGGCAGAGGATGCTACAGCGTTCAAAGAGCCAGCGAGGGCAGTCAGCACAAAGGCCAGAAACTGGAGGTATCGTGTCATTTCCAAGTCTGTTTATAACTATATTTGGGGGCAAAAGTAGCTATAAATCAGACTCGCGCCAAACTTTTTGTGTTAAAAATAAGAGAGAACCTGCCGCCGCTACACTTTTTTATCGTGAAACACCCTTGCGTACGCTACCATCGGAGTAATAAAGCAGTTGCAAACCACGATGATGACCCGATACGGGCTGGCCAAGGATGTTGTAGCGTGACTTGATGGTGGCATCCCTTGTTCCAAGGGAATCATCATGAATGCCGTCCGCCGTGACGGTGAATTCTGCCGTAGCAAACGGAGACCCTTCATAGCGGGCATTGACTCGCTGGACTCCCCAGGTATAATGTCCGGGAGGCAGGATGAACACAGCCTCAATGGCCGTGCCGCAGTTACCCAAATCCAGAACACGACGTTGTCCAGCATAGTTCCCATCGGTATATGCCCTGACATTTCCGTAGAGTCGTCCTTGGTCATCACGGACAAACACCTCGTAGGTCTGATTCTTCTGTCCTCGTGACCAGGAGAGACGCACCGTGTTCCCATCCACCTCGCTTTGCAATCCCGTGAGGCGATTGAGACGGCGTGAGGTAGCAGATGGATTCGGGGTGACAGCCAGAAGGCTACCTGTCTGATCAGGGAAGAGATGGCTGTCTGTAACGGTACCTGTAGTGATGATATCCTTCACCTGGTCACCATTCCAGTCGAGGAAAGTAGTGGCAGCACCGCTTCCAGTTCCAAAACGACGATGGGGAGTAAAGATTCCCTTGTTGCTTCCCAGCCAGATAGCACCTGTGGTCATCGCCAGTGCCGCGCTCTCACCCTGATAGAGGAAATCGGCATAGTTATCGCCGTCCCAGTCGAAGAGATTCAGCGCAGAGGTCGAGAAACTACTGTTCTGGAAATCAACGTCCAAGCCAGAAGTCTCAGGAATCGTGAAATGACCTGTGCCGTCGTTCAGACAAACTACAGTTTTCTCCCCAGAACAGATGATATCGAGGGCGCTATCGTAGTTCACATCAGCTATCGCCACGCCTCCGTCGGCAGGTACGGGACAGGTGTTCATCCAGTCGGTAGGTGTGAACAGACCCTTTCCGTCGCCGAGAAAAAGTTCTGCAGTTGTAGAGGAACATGCGAAGAGGTCAGGAGTGCCGTCGGCATTGAAGTCCGACGAATAGACTTGTGTGTATGTGGTACTCGTGGTAGTAAAAGGTCTGGCCCAGAAGACGAAAGAGTTCTCCGCCTTCGACACCTGAGCCTGCAACACCACATTTCGACCTTCGGGACCCACGGCGATGATATCCGGGAAACCGTCGTGGTTGACATCAGCCACCGTGGCGGCCGTCAGTTGGGTGAAATCCGCACCATCGAGCTGAACATCGGCGCGAAGCAAGGAACTATCCTCAAGTTGAACGTATATGCCGTTGCCACTCGCATCAGACGTCTCGCCGGCAGCACCGAGCACCACCAGTTCCAAGCGTCCGTCGCCATTAAGATCGGTAGGCACTATTGTGGGATTGACTCCTGTCTTCAAGCCTCCTTTTGCCGTAGTCCATTTTCCGTCTGAGCCCTTGTGCAGCACGGCGTTCCATGGTGTCACCACACCTTCTTTGCTGGTTCGATGACCCGCCACAACGAGGCTCGTCTCTCCGTCACCCATGAGGTCCACGGGCACCAAGGCACCCTGCTCAACACCCCACTCCGGATATACCTCATCGACATCCAGACTGAAGAGCGAAACGACAGGAGCCGTCAATTCCTTGGACGAAGCCGCATTCCCAGTCACATAGGGCCAGGAATTGCGCCATTTCACCTCATCGAGCCACACGACACGTCCCTTGTCGGGATTGGAGCGTATGTAGCCATGGTAGGTAATCCACGTCTTTCCGCTCTCGTCCTCGATGATGCGGGAATTGTGTCCTGGTGCAAGACATGCTGTATTATGTGTCAGGAAGATGGAATAGTTGTTGTCCATCATCTTCTTATTGTCCTTGCTGAAGTAGGGACCAAAAAGCGATGTTGCACGTCCGACGACGGTTTCGTATGTACTGTTAGCTCCCTCGCAACAAGCTCCGATGCTGCAAAAGAGATAATAGTAACGACCACGTTTCAAGATATAAGGTGCTTCGAAACGGGTGCCGGCAATCTGGTGCTTGACGTTGATATCCTTCACGGCAAGTCCATCCGCGGTCAGTTCAATAAGCCAAATGCCGTTCCAACTACCCCAGACGATGTACTTATGTCCATCTTCCTCGATGTAGTTGGGGTCGATACTGTTATTCACGCCGACCTCTCCGCTGGTGAAGAGTTTGCCGTCGCCAACAAGCTTATAAGGACCACCAGGATTGTCGGAGATGGCGACACCGATACTTGCCGTATCTCCGCCACCCCATTTCGAAAGGGCGAAATAAAGGACATAACGACCATCCTGCTTGGTCACGCATGGTGCCCAATAGACATCCACGCCCTCTACGAACTGCTGGCGGGGATTATTGCCAAAGGCCTGACGCACGTAGGTCCAATTCACCATGTCGGTGGAACGATAGACATGCTCAGCGGTGGAGAGGAGATAGTAATATCCATCGTTGCCCTTGATGATGGAGGGATCAGGGGCATCCTCAGAGATGATGGGATTGGTGTAGGTCTGAGTCTGTGCAATGGCTTGCGCCGCTGCCCCCACGGATGTGAGGAGGCAGACGGCCAAAGTCATCAATTGAATAAAAAAACTCCTCATTTTGTGATTCTGGTTCTGGAACACCTACATACTGACGGCCTACTCAATGGTCATCTTGTCGATATCCGGCATCCACTCTGTTCCGTTGCAGAGCCGTATGCTGTTGCGTCCCTTCTTCAGGAAGACAGGAAGGCTGATTCGAGCGGCATCGGTCCAGCTTCGTGAGTGGGTCTGCAGGGTGGTGATGGGCTGTCCGTTGACGTAGAGATCCATACTACGGTCTTCGCCAGAGAAGAAGGTGATGGTCATGCGGTAGGTACCGTCCTTGCAGACGTAGACATCGTTCCATTGGATATCATTGTCCTCGCGCATGCCCAGCCAGCCGGTCTTGTAGCCTCCGCTGGCGTGGTTAGAAGCGATGAACACGGCGCTACGCTCGCTCTGGTTGTTGCGCAGTTCCTGGTAGGCAGGAAGCAGGGCGGTCTCTGCTTCGTAGACGCGGCGCTGCAGGCGCTTCTTTCCCTTGACGCGGAAAATCTTGGTGCCGTGAGCGGGGATGGACAGGGTTATGGGATTGCGGTCGTAGGCGAACGGGGTCTGCTGGATGCAGTCGAAGTACTGCACGACGCCACCAAGATCGATGGAGGCAGGGTCAAGGACGACGCGCTGGTCCGTGTCGCTGGGGTTGTAGACGGCCACGGCACGCTCCTTGCCTTGCAGCTTCTTGATATCCTTGACGAGAATGAAGCACTCGCCCTGCTTCTCGGCCACGTAAGCCTGCAGGTGCAACGGGTCCTGATTCAAGGCGATGAGGTCGCGGTTGCAGAGCAGTTTCAGCGAACTCGGACGGATATCGCGCGTGTCGCAACCGATGAGCAGCGGCGAACTCATGATGCACCACATACCAAAGTGCGTCTCGTCCTCCACCTGCGTCATCGAGCGACCGACCTCCAACATATCCATATCGTTGTAGTGACCGTCGTGGCAATAGGCGCTGAGGTAGAGGTTCTCGGCCAGAATACCGCGCACACTCTTCCATGCGTCGTAGATATCACCCGTGGTGCGCCAGCTGTCGCTAATCTCTGCGCCCCAAGTGCCAGGGAATGCCCACCGACACATATTATATACTATGTCCTGCTTTCCGCAGTTCTTGATGGCATTGCTGATTTTGGTGTATTGCTCTCGTTCGTCCAACTTCATGTGGTTGCCTCCGCAGTAGTCCACCTTGATGAAGTCGAAGTCCCAGTCGATGAAGTAGAGCTTGCAGTCTTGCTCCTCGTGACCGGCGAAGCCCACACCCAGGCCCCAGGCGTGACGGTTGCCACTACCACAAGTATTGTCGCCAGCGTCGGAGTAGATACCAGCCTTTAGGCCGAGCTTGTGGATATAATCCACCAGAGGACGCATGCCATTGGGGAACAACTGGGTGTTCAGCCGTAATTGACCATCGGCACCACGGCCATCCCAGTAGCCGTCGTCGATATTGACATAGAGGTAGCCAGCCTCCTGCAAACCGTTCTGGTGCATGGCATCGGCCTGTCCCTTGATGAGTTCCTCGTTGATGTTCAAGGCAAAGGTGTTCCACGAACTCCAACCCATCGTGGGAGTCCTCTGAGCAAGTGCGGCAGCAGCTACGGCCAGCACTGCAAGTAGCATCGTTTTTCGCATAATAAATTAGTTATTGGTTCATGATTTCGGTGCAAAGATACCACTTTTCGGCGTATTTCAAGGAAAAAAGACAACTTTTTTACGATAATTCTTGTTCAAGTAACAAAAATCCCCTAACTTTGCATGAGATTATGCATCTAAATCGATTGTAAACGACTTAAAAGTACCGATTTTATCAGCAGAAACACGTTATGTGGAAAAAACCTTGGACAATGAAAGAGGGCTTCGTCATTAGCGTTGCCATCGCATTTGTGGGAGTCATCTTACAGTTGGCTACGGGTTCCATCGTCTGGGACGCGTTCGTCTGGCCAGTGAACACCATCGTACTCGCTGCTTTTCTCCTCGCCATAACCGTCATCTTCCTCGTCCGGCGAAACAGCTACCTCATCCATTTCCTCTCCACCCACCGCGCAGCTATTCCGGCACTCGTTGTTGCTGCCGCACTGACTATTGTGATGGGTCTCACGCGCCAGAACGATTCTGGCTTTTGGTGGGAGGACATGGTATCGTGCTGGCCCTTCATACTCATTTTTACTTACATCGCCTTCCTGCTGGGGCAGCTGACCCTGCGGCGCATCAGCCACTTCGTCTACTTTCATCACCGACATCCCCATAGCGAGCACCGTCCTTGGTTGCGCGACACCGCCTTCGTCCTCAACCACGGAGGACTTTTCATCACCCTCGTCTGTGCCACTTTGGGCAATCCCGATGTGCATCGGGTGCGTATGGTCGTCACCCAGGGAGAGACCGTATGGCGTGCCATGGACGACCGGCAGCGCACAGTACCCCTCCCCTTCGGTGTTGAGCTTCAGCGATTCATCCTTGAGACCTACCCCGATGGTTCACCCCGCCGATTCGCATCGGAGCTCAAATTCGTGAAGCAGAACAAGCAGCAGAAGATTGCCACCGTGGAAGTGAACCACCCCCTCAACGTACAAGGATGGAAAGTATATCAGTACAGCTACGACACCCAAGCAGGTGCCGCCTCGCAGGTCAGCGTCCTCGAACTGGTGCGTGACCCCTGGCTACCATACGTCTACACCGGCATTTTCATGATGCTCGCCGGTGCCCTCCTGATGTTCTTCGACAAGAGCTACAGCGCCAAGGGGCTCACCGACGAAGAACGGCGCAAGAGTCGAGAGAAAGAGCGCAAGAAACGCCAGAAACAAGAAGCCAAGCGCCGCCTGGCAGAGGAATTCGTGGGTGAAGGAGAGGAACACCACCACCATTACCATCATCACCACCACAGCAGTGGCGACGAACATTATCATGCTGAAAAATGAACATGAGGAGTTACTTTATCTCACTATTTCGACATTTCGATATCTCGTTAACCTATTAATCCGTTAATAATCAGCCATGTCCTGGTCTATCTTCCCATATTTCGCCATCGCCTCCATCCTGCTTTGGACTATCGGAGCCATTGCATCTTGGCTCAATAAATCACGTGGAGCCTACGGCTTCACCCTTGGAGGCATCGCTCTCTTCTTTGTCTTTATCTTCGGATTATGGATATCTCAGGGACACCCGCCCTTGCAGACCATGGGTGACACCCGCCTGTGGTATTCTGCCCTGCTGCCCGTAGTCGGACTCATCGTCTTCGCCCGCAGGCACTACCGCTGGGTGCTCTCCTTCAGCACCATCCTGGCCACCGTCTTCGTGTGTGTGAACCTTTTCAATCCCGAATTGCACACCCACACCCTGATGCCCGCCCTGCAGAGCCCCTGGTTCGCCCCACACGTCATCGTATATATGTTCTCCTACGCACTTTTGTCCGTAGCCACACTTATGGCTGTGTACCAGTTGCTGACCTCCCGCACCCAGCCTCAGCGAGATCGCGAGAAGTTGCACCTCGCCATCGACGACACCGTTCGTTCCGGTCTGGTCTTCCTCACCTTCGGTATGCTCTTCGGCGCCTTGTGGGCCAAGGAGGCGTGGGGACACTACTGGTCGTGGGATCCCAAGGAGACGTGGGCAGCAATCACCTGGCTCGCATACCTCATCTACCTCCACTATCGCCAGATGCCACGCCACTTGCCATTCACCGCACTCATTGGCCTCCTACTCTGCTTCGGCCTGCTCCAGATGTGCTGGTGGGGTCTTAACTACCTGCCCTCCGCCACCGCAAGTGTACACCTTTATTAATATAGCAATCCCCGCAAATAGTACATCCCCGCACCCTCTCATTCACAGGACTGCGGGGATGACTCTTACCTATCGTCATCCATGAGTCCGACCTCCAACTTCACCCTGCCCGCATAGGAAATCACGGAATATTAAGTAGGTGTTCATAATTAGTTTTATGTATTGTAGGTTTTATTTGGATGCAGATTTTTCTTTTAGCCGAAGGCGAAGAGGGTCTTTGAGAGGATTGCCCTTGGGCCATCCGTACCCGATGAGGGGAGCCATAACTCCTATGGCGACGGAGGCGAAGAGGGTCTTTGAGAGGATTGCCCTTGGGCCATCCGT
>JAFXTO010000018.1 GCA_017535725.1 Bacteroidaceae bacterium | reverse complement strand
TGGTTCTACGAGGAAATCATGAGGGAATAACTCGAAGATGCATACAAGAAGTCAAATGAAACTATATAAAAGTTGCCATGAAACTACTTAGAAGTTGCCATAAAACTATACAAAAGTTGCCTTAAAATTACATAAAGGAAGTCACGAAACTACATAGAAGTAGCCATAAAACTACATAAAAGTAGCACATTTGATATAAAATTATCATATAAACTACATGAATTTGAGGAAAACTACATAGATTACAGAAAGTCAAATAACAGTATTTCAATAGGATAATAAAAAACCTATGTATTTATGTAGCAAATATAGATAAATATATCACGCGAAACATCCATCGTGTGTCCTACACGAATGTCATTGTTTGTGTCGGGGAAAGAGCATATTTTTGCACGGACAAGTTGGCCTCTGCGGAATCGTAGGGGCCGATTGGCTCTGTTTGTGTAGTGTGTAGTTGTTTTTGAAAAAAATTTCTTTTTTATGGACTCGTTACTGTCTCTGGGTTAATTGGGTGATTATTTATTGTTCTTTGCTATTTCTGATTTGAAAAAATCGTCACGTCTTGGTGGTTGAAAGCGAGCGGCTGTCAGGAGGAAGGGACGTTTTGCTCGTTTCATATTGTTTGTGATTTACTTTCCTTTCGTGATTCCGCCCACTTCGTCGCTATTCTCAATCGTTGTCTCGGTTTTCTTCACGCTGGCTTTGAGCTTGCCGAAGCGATAGGTGACTCCGATGCGGAAGTATTGACCGTTCTGACTTAAGATTTCGTCGCCCCATCCGATGATGTCGCCTTGGGTGGTACGGGTCTTGTAGTGCATATTCTTGTTGAACGGAGCGTTGGCCATGAGGCGCACGGTGAGACGGTCGTCGCTGAGAAACGAGCGTTGCAGGGTGAAGGCGTATCTTATCCATGACTGGCTGTAGGCGTAAATATTCATGGGGCTATGGCCTACTTGTCCGTAGGTATAGGCGGTGGCGGTAAGCTTCCATGGCAGTTTCTGACTGAGATTCAGGTAATAGAACATGGAGGTGCAATGCTGTTTGAGGTTCGAGGCGATGTTTTCTGCATGGTTGTCCGTGAAGTTGAGGTTGGCCACGAACGTTGTGCCGTTGAATGGTTTCCACTGCACATAACCTTCCATCTGGAATCGGTGCTGCTTCAGGACATTTCCCCATGTTCTATAGCGAGTATCGCCATCAGCATAGATAATGGCACCGAGTGCATTGTCATAGAAACGGTATTGCGGAACTATTTGAAGGGTGAGTCTTTGGCCTACATACATGTAGGTGAGCAGGACGCTCCGTTCATGGGCGCTCACCAAGTGGGCATTTCCAAATTGCACAGCAGCAGGAAAACTGTAGACGGCAGGATTGAGGTAGGTGATGCCGGGACGTGTGATGCTGGTCGTATAAGCCAGTTTCAACGATTGGCGGTCATCAATCTGGTACTTCACGCTGGCCTGCGGCACCCAGTCGTTGAGGTGCTTGCTGAAGTCTTGTGCTTTGCCGTCGGGGTATTGCCCTTTCATGTGGCTGTACTCATAGCGCAGCCCAGCGCGTGCCGACCACTTATCCTTATTATACATATAGTCGAAGTAGGCAGCGGCAATCTGCGTGTTGTGGTTGAAAAGGGTACTCGTGGTGGTCATTGTCGCATCGTAGAAACGCTGGGAGTTATCGCTGTTGTTCTGGCGATAGATGTACTTGGTGCCGACCTCCAACTTATGTCCTTCCCAAAGCGGACGGACATAGTCAGCCTGGAACGTGTGTTCCGTGAAGCGTTCACTAGCATTCTCAAGGAATCCGTTATAACTGTAGGGAAAGTTCTGCATGTCTGTGTAGTTTGTCTCCTGTTCCGTGTGTTGGCGCGTCAGGGCGAGCATGTAAGAGAGCGTGAACATCTCGCCCTTTCGACGCGTCTTGTGCTGATAATCTAATCGACCATCCCATGAGTGGTGACGATAGCCTGGCATGTAGTAGTTTTCTGTATAACGATAGAGTTGGTTGCCGCCGTTGTTCATCATCGCGACATCGCTAATGCCCTGAACATTCACTTTGTAGAAGTAACCTCCCAATGAAGCCGATAACAGGTTGAGTGTGTCAATATCATAGCTGGCATTGACATCAACATAGTGGACGTAGCCCGGGTTACTGCCCTCGGTGTTGACGACTTGCGTATTGCCCGTGTTGACGTATGTGCGCTCTATATATCCGTCGTTCTTAGTTGCCTGTTTCGACATATAGTTGTAACCGTAATCAACCGACACTATTGCCTTGCCGAATTGTGAAGCCAAGTATGTGCCGAGACTGGGCAGATTAAGCGAACTATAAGTGCCCGTTACGGAACCCGTCACGCCCTCCATCTTCTTCGTGTCCATCATCACGATGTTCAGGATGGCGTTCACTCCCTCGGCATCCTCACGTGCCCCAGGATCAGTGATAACCTCAATGCGTTTCACGGAAGAGGCGGGCATGGCTTTCAGAATCTCCTTGGCATTTTTCGACAAACTGGGGTCAAGGTGTCCGTTCTTGTAGATCTTGTAGTTCTCGCTGCCCTTCACCTTTATATTATCCTCTCCGTCAATCGTCACCATCGGCACTTTGCGCAGCATATCGAGCACGCTTACCGTCTTCGAATCCTCGTCGGCCTGAACGTCGTAGCCGATGCGGTCGATATCCTGTTTGATGAGTTGGCGCATCGCCGTGACGGTCATACCTTCTAAGTCTTTGTCCCAGATAACGGAGTCATTTTTGACTGTTGTAGTGTCTGTCTGTGCCTGTGTTGCTATGGTCATCAGGCAAACCATTGATAATAGAATCTGTCTTTTCATTGTTCTTTTGTTTTGCGTTCAACTTTTGCGGGTGCAAAGGTACGTCGCAAAGGCTATGATATGCAAATTATCTTACTGACATTTGTCTGACATTTGCATCAAGCTCCAGTTTGTGAGCGCAAAATTACAGGATATTCCACAAAAAAGCCCTCGGCAAAACCGAAAAAGTGTCTGCCGAGGGCTAAGGTCTCAACTCAGGTTAAGAGTTTTTGCTGAATTTGGGGCCTCGCGCAACGATGAAAGAGAAAGTCGCCACCGGCATCACGCGGGCAGCGACCTGAAATTAAAAGAGTATTTATGGTTGCGTGGATGAGTACTATGCCTCACTCTGTTCCTGCTGTTCTTTCTTCGTGAGTTTGTACTCGACGATGAAAGAGATGAGGAGGCCGATGCCCATGCCGGCAGCGATGATGAGCCAGAAGTAGATGTTGTGCTTGGGAGCAAGGCCGAACAGGGCATTGATGAGTGCGCCGAGTCCCATGCCGATGAGGACGCAAGCCCAGCGTAAGCTGCTGTACTTGTTGTGCTTTTCTTCTTGTTCTTCAATAAGCAACTTGGCGGTTTCCGGGTCAGCACCTTTCTCGATGAGGGCGAGGCGGAGTTCGGTGTCGCGGTTCTTCTTCTTGATGCTGGTGATGAACACCATTACGATGGCGACAATGGGAATAGAGAGGGAGAGAACTACCCCAAAAATAGGTATCAAATCTGAAGTTTCAAACATAGTGGTTATAAGTTTAGAGTTTTATGTTTAGGGTTTTGAGTTTGTAGAGCGCGCTGTTGTGTACGGCCTTGAGGCCTTACAACAATAAGACCTCTATACCTCATAATTATTACACTTCCTCTGGCGAAAAAGTTCTAATGGCATAAACTGTGGAAAAGAGCAGGCCGAGCGTGGGCCACAGCATCACAAAGAAACTCTGCGGTGTCCAGTCGTACTCTTTTATATAAAGGTATGCGCATGCGAAGAAGAACATCAGCACCAGCGGCAGCCCGAAACTGAAGACGGCTGCTCGTGCCCAGCGGCGCAGCCAAGCGCGTCGTGCCTGACGGCGCACATCAGCGATGATGAGGCGATCGAGATCGGCGAGCAGTTCGCGACGGTTGATGGTATCACGAATGAGATTATCGAGGGATTTGTCAGTCATTGGGTTCATGATTCATGAGGGTTTTAAGTCGTTCGCGTATTCTATGCAGTTTCACGAGCACGTTGCTTTGCGAGAGCCCTGTGTGGCGGGCAATGTCGGCAGTCTTGCACCCGTCGTAGTAGTGGAGGCGAAGCAGTAGCTGGTCGGATTCAGGCAAGGCGGCGATGGCGGATTCCATCTGTTGGAGGCGGGCTTCATGCTCTTCGGAGTAAGAAGATTCAGCGGGGATTCCACCGAGCACACGGCCCGGAAGGTCATCGAGGGAGCTGGTGCGCCGTCGGCGCTCCTTGTCAAGGAACTTGAGGGCGGTGTGTGCTGCAATGGCCGTGAGCCAAGGCCCCAACTCCGTACCGCGCCAAACATCAAGGTTCTCGTAAGCACGGACGAAGGTCTGTTGTGTCACCTCCGCAGCTCCTTCCTCGGTGTGAATCACGCCCAAAGCCTTCGAAAACACCATCCCCGAGTAGCGGTGGACAATCTCCGCGAATGCCTTTTGGTTGCCGCGTTGTGTGACTTGATATGTGAGTTCTCTGTCTGTCATCATATATAAGACGCCAAAACCTCATAATTATTACACTCTCGTATAATCTTTTTTCGATTTCGACAACAAAGTTACAGAAACGGCAAGAAGAAAACCGTCAAACCATGACCGGAAGGGGATGGTTTGACGGTTTGTTTGATGGAAAAACGGTCAAGAAGCGGGGGCTTGCGAGACGTTTTTTCCTGGGTGTGGTCGGCGTGCCTGATTATGCGGCAACAGCACTGCCTGCCATGTAAACGAGGGCTACGGAGACGATGGCGTAGAGCTCGGGGAAGACGGCGAGGACAAGGGTATTACCGAAGAGGTAGCTGTGGCCCTGAGCGATACCAGCGATACCGTTGGCGCAGACCTGACCCTGACGAATACCAGAGAAGAGGCAAGCGAGACCGCAAGCGACGCCAGCACCAAAGACGGTGGCTGCCTGGATGGCAGTGGTGGCGGGGGTCAGCAGGTTGAACATGTTCTGACACATGTAGAAACCAGCGAAGCCGTACAAACCCTGAGTACCGGGAAGGGCGGTGAGCACGAGGGCGTTACCGAAAATCTTGCTGTCTTTCTTCAGACCGCCGATGGCAGCGTTGCCAGCGATAGTTACTCCGTAGGCGCTGCCGATGCCGGCGAGACCTACCATGATTGCAATGCCCAGATAGGCAATAAGGAGGTTGAGTTCCATAATGATTTTGAAAGTTAGGTTATTGTGTTTTTAATTATTATTCGGAGTTGTCGTAATGTCAAAATGTCGTAATAACGAAATAACGTAATAACGGGATAACGTGATATCGAGATTGAGATTGAAGGATTATCGGGTTATTTGAATGGGTTGTAGCCTGTTCCGCCGCCCTCGTAGCCTGCGTTCTTGAAGAACTCGACGAAGGTTAGTCGCATGGGATGGACAAATGCGCCGAGGACGTTCATGAACATATTCAGGGCATGTCCTACAACGAAGATGAGCACCATCACGATGGGGCCTACGACGGCAACGTCGGGCGCCAGACCGGTGGCGAGGCTGTCGAAGACTGTAGCCAGGATACCGCCCGAGAGTCCGAGGGCGAAGAGACGGACGTAGGAAAGCATATCGCCAAGCATACCCGTGGCGGTGTTATAAGCATCCCAGAGACCCGAACCAACGTTAATGAGGAAGCCCGTGACGGGGTTCTTCGCATAGCGTTCCGGACTGTTGTAGCAGAAGGCGAGCAGCAACCCTGCGTAGGTGAACCAGGTAGCGATGGAGGCATAATCCGGCAGGAAAAGCAGAGCACCCACCGAGAGGATTACCATCATCCAGCCGATAGTTGACAGCGAATAGCGGAAACCGAACTGGATGGCGCGGTTGTACGCCTTCAGACACATACCGAAGATAATCTGGATGAAACCGAGGATGAGCGAGAGATTGAACATCTGGCTATTCTCGAGTGCCACGACATTACCTATCTGGTCGAAGAAAGGAACGCCCATATCATACAGGTTGAAGCCGAAGAAGGCACCAGAGAGCAGGCCGCAGACGAAGGCTGAAATGCCCAGTGTCAGCAACAGGTTCATAGCGGCACGCATTCCCTTGCCCATATTCTTCATGGTACACTTGGCGGCGATGACGCACAAGGTGATGAACAGCCCGTAGCCCGAGTCGCCCAAACATAAACCGAAGAACAGGATATAGAATGGTGCGAAGAAGGGCGTGAGGTCGATCTCGTTGTACTTGGGAAGCATATAGAGCTCGGTAATCATCTCGAAGAGGCTGAAGAAGCGGTTGTTCTTCAGACAGACGGGCACGTCGTCGCCCGGCTGCGGGTCGCTGATTTCGTACCATGCAGAGCTGTCGGCAAAGGCGGCGGGGATAGCGTCCTGCTTGTCGGCAGGAATCCATCCGCGGAGCACCATGAGGTGGTCGTCCGCTGCCGTCTCGGTGGTCGTGCGCACGCTGTCGAAGGCCAGGCGCTGGGCGAGCTGGTCGCGGTAGGTGCGGAGGTCGGCGGTGCGGGCAGCATCGAGGGCTTTGAGCTGCGACAGCGTCGCCGTATAGTCTGCCACCGCCTTATCGTACTCGGCACGGAGGGTGCTCAGTGCTGCATCGGGCAGCGTGACAGCAGTAGCTGGAATGTCAGCGGCAGAGAAGCCGTCGGCGAGAGGTTCCTCGCGCACGATGGCGACAAAATAGGTTGTTCCCTTCTGCTCGCTGATAGCCTCAACGGGGAAGTTGTGCTCTATCTCCTTATGGAAGACCTTGGTAGGAGCGGTGAAGAAGAGCATCTCACAGGAGGCTGCTGCCAACTGCTGGCGCACGTAGGCAGGGTCGAACTCGCCCCAGGGCGTGAGCAGGTCGATTTGCTCGGCAAGGTCTTTCTTGCGGAGATCCAGGGAGCTGACGCGGGCCAGCTGGGTCTCGTACTCGGTGACGAGTTCCTGCTGAGTATAGGAGTCCTGCGGTGCAGAGGCATCGGGAAGAGAGGCGAGTTCCTTCTTGTCAGAGTCGAGGATTTCGGCGGTCTGCTTAAGGAGGTCATCGACGCGGCGCAGGTCTGCAATATCGGCGGTCACGGTGTCGGACTGCTTGTCGGCGATGGTACCGCCCTGGATGTGCATGACACCCAACTCCTGCAGGCGATGCAGGAACTCATCATACTCCCTGTGGTAGACCAGGAAATTGAGTTTCTTCATTTTCTGTATCATGCGTCACCTCCTTTCTGTTCTCCATCGATGGCATCGACGGACGCACTGGCCTCCTCTTCTGCCTTGCGCTTTTCCTGCAGGGACTTGAGGATTTTCTGGGACGACTTGGAGAGGTTCTCCTCGTCCTCCATGAATCGTTTGATTTTGCGCACCGCTTCCTGGAATCCGGGAATCTGCACCTTCTCAAAGAGGTTCACTTTCTGCGTGGTCTTGCGGCGAGCATGCTCCAATAGGTCGCACTTAGCAACGGCGAACTCACGTTCCACAGCTGTCTTGGCAAGCCCGTGGAGCAGGTTGATACCGTCGAAGTACCATTTGGGAGCACTGAAGATGCCGAAGGGTTTCGCCACGAGCTTAATATTCAAAAGAACGGGTACGCGCACGCCCGCGATCTTCTTCACATCCATCTCGACGTCCTTCAGCTCCACCAGCGACGCATCGAATTCTCCCCAGAGGGCATACATCGACTCGTAGCCGGCGATTTGCTCTTGCAGTCTCGCTTCCAACGCAGCCACCTCTTCCTTGCAGCGCTTGACCTCGAGGCGCAGCGCGGTTTCCTTGCTCTTGATGATAGGCAAGGTGCGCTGTCGCATCTTCAGCTGTTTCTCGATCTGCTGGAGCGATGTCTTGTTGTATTGAAACTTTATTGCCATATTATCGGACCCCCTCCCTGCTCCCCCTCAAGGGGGAGAGCGGATTGTATTTGAGAGGTTGTTATAGGGTCATTGTTTATGGTTGAATAATGAAGAATACTATTCTTGAAAGGTAACCACCCTCCCCCTCTGAGGGGGAGTGAGGAGGGGGTCTTACTTCCAGTAGATATCCGTGAACTCCTTCTTGATGTTGACTTCCTCAAGCTTGAAGTACTTGCGGAAGAGTGCCCAGGTGACATCGAGCATCTCAGTGGTATCCACATTGACGTCGATGGCGAGGATTGCCGTGGCATAGTCCTTGGCAAAGGCGAGGCAACGGTTGTCGTAGTCCGTGAGGTCGAATCCGTTCTCCAGTTTGGTCTTAGCGTTGGCGGCGTCGGAGTACAGGCGAATGGCGGCGTTCATGACCTGTGAGTGGTCCTTGCGGGTCTTCTTTCCTGCCACGAGCTGCTTCAGACGGCTGAGGGAGCGGAACGGGTCGACGATGACCTTACCCACGTCGGAGTCACGGCGGAGGTAGAGCTGACCCTCGGTGATGTAACCCGTGTTATCGGGCACGGCGTGGGTGATGTCGCCTCCGGAAAGGGTCGTCACGGCGATAATGGTGATACTGCCGCCACCAGCTTCCTCGGGGAACTGCACAGCCTTCTCGTAAATCTTTGCCAGGTCGGAGTAGAGGGAGCCCGGCATTGAATCCTTGGAAGGAATCTGGTCCATACGGTTCGACACGATAGCGAGGGAGTCGGCGTAGGAGGTCATGTCCGTCAAGAGGACGAGCACCGTCTCATGCTTCTCCACAGCGAAGTACTCGGCAGCCGTCAATGCCATATCGGGCACGAGCAGACGCTCCACGGCGGGATCCTCGGTGGTGTTCATGAAGCAGATTATGCGGTCGAGCGCACCGGCGTTGGAGAACGTATTCTTGAAGAAGTAGTAGTCGTCGTTGGTCATACCCATTCCGCCGAGGATAATCTTGTCAACCTTGGCGCGCAAGGCCACCATAGCCATCACTTCGTTGAAGGGCTGGTCGGGGTCTGCAAAGAACGGAATCTTCTGGCCAGAGACGAGGGTGTTGTTCAGGTCGATACCTGCGATACCCGTGGCTATCAGCTCACTGGGCTGCTTGCGGCGCACGGGGTTCACCGATGGACCGCCGATGGGCACTTCCTTGCCCTCGATAGCCGGACCGCCGTCGATGGGCTGGCCGTAGGCATTGAAGAAGCGTCCAGCCAGCTGCTCGCTGACCTTCAGCGAAGGGGAGTGGCCGAGGAAAACGACCTCTGCGTTCGTCGGGATGCCGCCTGTGCCCTCAAAGACCTGAAGGGTCACGTCGTCACCCATAATCTTCACCACCTGAGCCAGCTTGCCGTTGATGGTGGCCAGTTCGTCGTAGCCTACGCCTGTTGCCTTCAGCGAACAGGTAGCTTTCGTAATCTGGCTAATCTTTGTATATATCTTTTGGAATGCTTGTGCCATAACTTTATAAGACCCCCTCCCCGCTCCCCCTCAAGGGGGAGAGTAGAATGTATTTGAGAGGTTGTTACAGGGTCATTGCTTTTATGGTTATATCTAAATGTATGCTTATTCTTCAAAGGTAACCACTCTCCCCCTTGAGGGGGAGCGGGGAAGGGGTCTATTACTTGATGAAATCCATTATCTGCTTCTTGAAGTCCTCGTACTGTTCGCTCTTGAACTGACTATAGTTCCACTGTTTGCAGAGATTGATGAGCTTGCGGAAGAAGTCGGTGGCCTCGAGGAAGGTATCGAAGTGGAAGTCGTGCTGACAGATTTCTGTGACGAGGTTCAGGATTTCCTCCTGACGCTCCAGCGGAGTGACGGCATCGACCTCATCGAAGGCATCCTGCTGGAGGATGACGTAGTCGATGACCTCAGACTTCCAGAACGTCACGTGGTAGTCCACGGGCACACCGTCGTCACCAAGGATGTTGATTTGTTCAGCGATTTCCTTACCGCGCTGCATGCGGGTCTTCAGATCGAGAACTTTGGGAATCCAACTCTCGTTGATGTGTTCCTTGATATACTCAGCGAATTCGGGATACTCGAGGTACTTGGAATAAGAGTCGATGGGGTTCACGGCGGGGTAGCGTTTCTTGTCGGCGCGGTCCTGCTCCAGTCCGTAGAAGCAGCGGGCCACCTTCTTGGTGCTCTCCGTGACGGGTTCCTTCAGGTTACCACCTGCGGGCGATACCGTACCTATAAAGGTAATGGAACCGGGCTGGCCGTTGTTCAGATAGACATAACCGGCGCGGCCGTAGAAGTTGGAGATGAGGGCGGAGAGGTCCATGGGGAAAGCATCGGGACCAGGCAGCTCTTCCATACGGTTGGACATCTCGCGCAGAGCCTGAGCCCAACGGCTGGTGGAGTCGGCCATCAACAGCACGCGCAATCCCATGGCACGATAGTACTCTGCCATCGTCATCGCGGTATAGACAGAGGCTTCACGGGCAGCAACAGGCATGTTGGAAGTGTTTGCAATGATGATGGTACGTTCCATCAGCTTGCGACCTGTGTGGGGATCCACCAGCTCGGGGAACTCGGTGAAGATTTCCACGACCTCGTTGGCACGCTCACCGCAGGCAGCGATAATTACAATGTCCGCCTCGGCCTGCTTGGAGATGGCATGCTGGAGCACCGTCTTACCCGTACCGAAAGGACCGGGAATGAAGCCCGTACCCCCTTCGACGATGGGATTGAAGGTATCGATGGTGCGAACGCCCGTTTCCAGCAGCTTGAAGGGACGGGGTTTCTCACGGTAGTTCGTCATTGCGAACTTCACGGGCCAATGCTGAATCATGTTCACCTGGAGATCCGTGCCGTCCTCCAGGGTGAGCGTGGCGATGGTGTCGGTAATCTTGTACTGTCCAGCCTTGGCGATGCTCTTGACAGTAGCCGTCCCCTTCATCTGGAAGGGAGCCATAATCTTCAAGGGCTGGCTGTTCTCCTCGACCTTGCCGAGCCAGGCGCTCCCCTCGACCTTGTCGCCGACCTTGACCAGGGGTTCGAATTCCCACAGGCGTTCGCGGTCGAGCGGGTCGGTGTACTGACCACGACGGAGGAAGACGCCCTCCATCTTGTCGAGGTCGTTCTGCAGACCATCATAGTTCTTGCTGAGCATACCCGGTGCGAGCTGCACTTCGAGCATTTGTCCCGTAAATTCGGCTGTTGCACCGACCTTCAGTCCGCGGGTGCTCTCGAAGACCTGTACGTAGACGTCCTGCTTGATAACCTTGATGACCTCGCTCATCAAGCGGTCGCCGCCTGTCTCGATGTAGCAGATCTCACCTTGTTTCACAGGGCCGTCCACGCGAAGCGTTACCATATTGGCGATAACGCCACTAACTGTTCCTTTTGTCATAAATATAATATATATTAGTTTACGAGTTATTTAGTTGACAAGTTAACGAGTTGTTTGTTTCTCCGTTGACAAGCTGAAAGTGTTCTTTATCAAGAATCAACTTGTCAACTCGTCCACTTGTTTACTTGTCTACTTCCTGATGAATTCCTCCGGCACCTTTGCCTCGCCGCGCAAGTCCTCGATAATCTGGGTGAAACGCTCGCGACCCAGTTCGGGGTCGAGCAGTGCCCAGCGCTCGAGGATTTCCGTACGAACGATGTAGGCGAAGAGGGCCGTGATATCGAAGGGCTCGAAGAACGTGCGTTCCTCCAACCACTCCCAGCGGAGGGCATCTATCTGCCGTTCCTTTTCCACCGGGTCGGTGGTCTCGGCAGCACGCATCAGGTCTGACACATAGTCCAGCTCTGCGCCAAGTCCGAAGTCAGGCTGCGAGCTCTGGTTCAGGAGAGTTCTGACCACGGGGCCGCTGCCTTGCACGTAGTCGGCCAGGTGCCAGCCCTGGCGACGAGCGATGAGGGCGGTCAGGATATTGAGGATGTTGAAGTTCAACTCATACCAGTCGGCCATCATCTTATTGGGGCACTGACGGGCGTAGTCATAATAGGCAAGCATAATGGCATCGCGCGAGAACCACCGTTGTTCTTCCTGGCGCACATCAAAAGTGCGGACAAAGTCGGACAAGAAGGAAGGAAAACCCTTGACGTCGCCATCCGTTGCCCGCGCGTCCACCACGAACTGTCGCATGGTCTCCTCGTCGTAGAGGGCAGCGTCGTTCCACTTCACCTTTCCTTCGGGAAGCGGTAACACTTTGGAGGGCTCCACGATGATATCGTAGGGGCTCTTGCGCCTGCCGGCCTCCAACAGCTCCGCCAGGTTCTCGCAGTCGAAGCGCAGGAAATAGCGCTGGAGCAGACGTTTGTCCTGTGGTTCCAGGATGTCTGCCAGCTCTTCCTTCAACTGGAGCAGGGTGTGCTGGGGTTGTGCGTCGGTGAGCTTCACCTGAGGCAGCCCCGCCATCAGACAATAGTAGTTTGCCATGATTCTCAGAACAGCATTTCAATCAATTGGGGACGGAGGAAATCCTTGAAAAAGGCTTCCAGCTCTTCCTTGCCAAAGTCCACGCGGTAACTGCCATCAGCAGGCTGCACGCTGAAGAGTGTCTTGTGTCCGTTGACCTTCTCAATCTTGACACCTTTATCCAACAATGCCTTTGCCTCACGTGCGAAGTAAGCCTTCAGGGCCTCGGCGTTCTCGGTACTGATAACGATTTCCTGGTTCTTGGCCCACTCGGTGGCGATGGCCACGGCGAAGCGTCCGAGGAAGTCCTTGTCACTGGTCAGCGATGCTACACTCTGTGTCACCACACGCTCTGTTACAACATTAGTGATTTCGCTTTTCAGGGCGTTCAGCGCCTGGCTTGTGTAGAGCCTGAGTTCGCTCTTGGTGTTCTGGTCCAGTTCGGCAGCATCTTTCTTGGCCTTCTGACTGATGGCCTCGGCCTGTGCCTTGGCATCTGCCAGAATTTTCTCAGCCTGCTGCTTGGCTTCTGCCACAATCTGGGCAGCTTCCTCCTGGCCTTTCTCTACGCCTTCACGACGGATTTTGTCGGTGAGTTCTTGAATCTTTTCCATTTGGTTGTTATAATGTTTTTATGTGATAATCTTCAAAAAACGCGGGCAAAAGTAATCAAAATCTTGCAGATAGCAAAAACTTTTCTCACCTTTTTGGTTTTCTTGGAGTAAAAGAGTACAATAAATGATTAAAAGGGGACTATTCAAGCCAACCTTGCTGCTTGTACCACGCCACGGTCTCCTTCACCCCAGCTTCCAGCCCCCACTGTGGACAATAGCCCAATAACTTACGCGCCGGCTCGATGTCGCAGTTCCAGTTTCGCTGTGCCAAAATGTGGTATTTGTCCATATTCAGGGTGGTGAGCTCCCCCATCCAATTGCAGATAGTTCCATTGACCGCACACACGGCGCGGAGGAACCACAGGGGGGCCTTTATGTGCAACACTCGGCGTGTTCCAATCTCCTGCTGGAGGAGGTCGCTGAAGGCGCGGCTGTTGTAGCTCCGCCCGTCGGAGAGGAAGAAGGCGCGATGCAACACGTCCTCCTCCTTACGCTCGCAGGCCAGGAACACAGCCTGCACCACGTCGCGAACGTAGACAAAGGTAATTTCCTGCGGACGATAGCCCACGGCGAAGTCAATATGCTGCTTGATGCTTTTGGCCATCAGGAAATAGTCGCGCTCACGGGGACCATAGACTCCGGTGGGTCGGAGGATGACCCAAGGCACGTCCTGCTGTGTCCTCAACCACTGTTCAGCCTCCCACTTGCTCTTGCCATAGGAGGTGTTGGGTTGCGGGGTATCGGTGTCACGGATAGGGGAATAGTCCTCCTCGCGGATGGCTCCGAAAATACTCAGTGAGCTGATAAAGACAAAGCGGCTGGGCAGCATCTTCATGTCTTCCAATGCCTGAACGAAATTGATGGTTCCCTGAGTGTTAGTGCGGTAGAAGTCGGCTTCCCGAATGGCCTTGGTGGCTCCGGCAGCGTGAATGATGTAGTCCCATCTGTTGCCGCCCATTTTTTCCCGAAGGACAGCCAGCTGGCCACAGAGTCGGCTGGGAGAACTGAAATTCAACTCCGCGAAGTGGATACGAGGGTCGGTGAGGTATTGTCGGTTACTGCTGGCACGCACGCCGGCCCATACCTCGTGGCCGCGCTCCAGTGCCTCGCTAACAATGAAGCTTCCGATGAAACCAGAAGCTCCGGTAACAAGTATGCGCATAGGATTAGTTGCTTATTTTTGGCGCAAAGATACAAAGAAGTTTGGAATTTAGGGGGGTAGGATGAACGAAATGTACCTTCATCTGGTAAAAAAACGCAAAATTCGCATCCTTTAACAGAAAATCCTCGAACTCTAACCCCTAAATTCTGAACTTTTCCCTATCTTTGCGCCAAAACTAAGAAACTAAACCTACAACCTATGTCAAAAGGAAAGAAACATGGCAATACACGCCACCTCCGCAAGCCTCAGCTTGCACAGATGGTCATCGACTATTTTTCGATGCACACCGGCGAACTCATCGATGTACGTAACCTCTTCCGCTCGCTCGGTCTGAACACCCATCCAGCCAAGCTGCTCTGCATGGATGTATTGGACGACCTCGTCGAACAGGATTTCCTGGTCGAGCGCGAACCGCTGCGCTACGAACGTACCGGACAGCCTACGGAGCGCGAGCGCCGACAGCAAGAGGCTGAAGAGCGGCGCCAGCAACTGATGCAAAAGACCTTTGTCGGCCGTATGGACGTCCGCAAGGACTTCGCCTTCCTGCTCATCGACAACCGCGAGGTGGGCGGCGACATCTTTATTCCCAAAAACCAGTTGCGAGGCGCCAAAACGGGTGACAAAGTCACAGCTCGTATCGTCGACTGGCCCGAAGGGGCACGCAACCCCGTGGGGCGCGTCGTGGAGGTGCTGGGACGTGCCGGAGACAACGAAACGGAAATGCACGCTATCCTCGCCGAGTTCAACCTCCCCTACACCTATCCACAGAACGTCGAGGAAGCCGCCAACCGCATCAGCGACCAGATCACCCCAGCAGAGCTCGCCGGACGAGAGGACTTCCGCGACATCCTCACCTTTACTATTGACCCGCACGACGCGAAGGACTTCGACGACGCACTGAGTTTTAGAACGCTGAAGAACGGGCTCTATGAAATCGGTGTCCACATTGCAGACGTCAGTCACTATGTCACCGAAGGTTCCATCATCGACAAAGAAGCCATGCGACGCGGAACCTCGGTTTACCTTGTAGACCGGACTGTGCCTATGCTGCCCGAACGTCTCTGCAACTACATCTGTTCCCTGCGCCCCAATGAAGACAAACTTTGCTACAGCGTTATCTTCGAGATGAACGACAAGGCGGAAGTGAAGCGCTGGCACCTCGCCCATACTATTATCCGAAGCGACCGCCGCTTCGCCTACGAAGAAGTGCAGGCTCTGTTTGAGGCCAAGGGAGAGGCCAGTCCAGAGGATTACGAAAAGCCCCGCCCCACCCCAGCCTCTGGTTTGAAAGAAGATGTCGCCTCGCAGCTTCTCCCCTCCCCCACGGGAGAGGTCGGGGGCGAGGCCTTAGAGGTTGCCCTTATTACCTTGAACCGCCTTGCCAAGTTGCTGCGAGAAAAGCGGTTCCAGAAGGGAGCCGTAGACTTCGACCGTCCGGAAGTGAGGTTCGATATCGACGAGAAAGGAAAACCGCTCGGCACCTATATTAAAGTTGCCAAAGACGCCAACAAGCTCATCGAAGAATTCATGCTTCTGGCCAACCGCACCGTAGCAGAGAGTGTGGGGCGTGTTCCCAAAGGCAAGAAAGCAAAGGTTCTACCCTATCGTGTCCACGAACAGCCCGACCAGGACAAGCTCTCGAACCTCAGCCAGTTCGTTACGAAGTTCGGACGTAAGTTCAAGTACACGGGTACCCAAGCGGAAATCTCCCGTAATCTCAACAAGCTCCTGCACGACGTCCACGGCGCCAAGGAGCAGAACCTCGTGGAAATGGTTGCACTGCGTGCCATGATGAAGGCCAAGTACTCCACCGTGAATATCGGCCACTACGGACTGGCCTTCGACTACTATACCCACTTCACCTCTCCCATCCGCCGCTACCCCGACCTGATGGTTCACCGCCTGCTCTCGCGTTACGCTGAAGGGGGGCGTAGCGGTAACCCGGAGAAGTACGAGGCACTGTGCGAACTTAGTTCGGAGAACGAGCAGACGGCCGCCCTTGCCGAGCGCGCCAGCATCAAGTACAAGCAGGTTGAATTCATGGCCGACAAAATCGGGAAAGCCTTCGACGGAATCATTTCGGGTGTCACCGAATTCGGTATCTACGTAGAACTCAACGACAACCACTGTGAGGGCATGATTCCCCTGCGAGAACTGGACGACGACTACTATGAGTTCGATGAACGCAACTACCAACTATGGGGCAAGCGTCGCCACCGCCGCTTCACCCTTGGCGACCCCATCCGAGTACGTGTCGCCCGTGCGAATCTCGACAAGAAACAGCTCGACTTTATCCTCGATCCAGAGAAATAGAATCTTTATAACTTCCTGATTCAATCATCCTCATCCTGTCCGCCGAAGAAACGGCGGCGAGCTTCCTGACGGGCTGCGCGGTCGTTGCCTTTCTGACGATAGTCGTGTCCGCCACCACGATGACCCTTGCCATCACCACGCCCTTCGCCTCGGCCACCGCCACGTCCACCACGTCCACCGCGCTCTGACGAATCGCCTCTGAAGCCGCGTCCACCGCGACCTTCGCCACGTTCCGAGTCGTCGTTGCGTCCACCGCGACCGCGCTTGGAATATTTGTTGAAGCGATGGTCGCCACGTTCCATACGGTCTTCGCCACGATCGTCGCGGTCATCAGAACTGCGCTTGAAGTCGTCGCGATGCTGCTTGAAGCGTCGTTTCTGCGCCATCTGCCTACGCTCCTCGTCGGTCTTCACCGTGCCTCCTGCAGCTCGATGGGAGTCCAGCCGGCCATCGAAGAGCACATATTTGCGCAACTCACATTCCAGCGACCCATTATATAAAGGTACCTTCAGCGAGGGCTTCAGGCCGATTTGCTCAAAACACTCCTCGCGGTAGCTCAACACCCACGCTTCGCCACCCGTGTGCTCCCGCTTCAGCTTCTGGCCGACGACGTGGTAGAGACCCAGCAGGTCGGTGCTGGTGATGCGCTCGCCATAGGGCGGATTGGTCACGATAAGAGGTCTCTTTATTGCCTCACACTTCGTTTCCGAGCCATCTATAGCCAAAGGAGTCTTGGTGAAGTCCGCCTCCTCGATGGTGATATCCTTGGAAAGTCCGGCGGCACGCACATTGCGGGTGGCAATACCCACCGATTTCGGATCGATGTCGCGCCCATAGATATGGTACATGAAGTCACGCTCCTGGCTGTCGTCGTTATAGATTTTCTCCAAGAGTTCGCTGTCGAAGTCTGCCCATTTCTCGAAAGCATAGCCCTGACGGAATACTCCTGGTGCAATGCCTCGGGCAATGAGTGCAGCTTCGATGCACAGCGTGCCGCTGCCACAGAAGGGGTCCAGGAAATCCGACTCGCCGCGCCAGCCCGTCATCAGGATGATACCTGCCGCCAGCACCTCGTTCAACGGTGCTGCCACGGTCTCCTGACGGTAGCCGCGACGGTGTAGGCTCTCGCCGCTGCTGTCAAACGCCAAGGTAGCATCGTAGTCTGAGATGTGAATATGCAGCTGCAGGTCGGGGTTGGAGACACTCACGTTGGGACGAGCTCCGGTTCGCTCGCGGAACTGGTCGGCAATGGCGTCCTTCACTTTGTAGGCCACGAACTTAGAGTGGTGGAACTCGGGCGAGAAGACCACGCTGTCCACGGCAAAGGTCGTCTCCTGAGTCAGATACTCTGTCCAGTCAATGGCCTTCACGGCGTTGTACACATCATCGGCGCTCTTCGCCTTGAAGTGCTTGATGGGCTTGAGGATGCGGATGGCGGTACGCAAACAGAAGTTCGCACGATACATCATCTCCTTGTCACCTGTGAAGGTGACCATACGGCGACCAATCTGGATATCGCTGGCACCCAGCTCTGTGAGTTCCTGGGCCAGCAAGGGTTCAAGACCCTGAAAGGTCTTGGCAATGAGTTCTGTTGTCATTTATTGAGGGGGAATTATGGGCAAAGCTCATAGGTTAGTGGCAATATTTATTCTGCAGAATGCGTGTTCCTGGTTCCACATCCTCCGTCACCCAAATATTACCTCCAATGACAGCGTCGTGGCCAATGGTTATACGACCCAGAACTGTAGCATTGGAGTAAACGATTACGTTGTCTTCAAGAATGGGATGGCGAGGAATGCCCTTAATGGGATTCCCCTGGGCGTCAACGGGGAAGCTCTTGGCACCCAGAGTAACACCCTGATACAGCTTCACCCCATTGCCGATGATACAGGTGGCACCGATAACCACACCTGTTCCGTGGTCGATAGTAAAATGATGGCCAATGGTAGCGGCGGGGTGGATATCAATTCCAGTCTCGCTGTGCGCCATCTCCGTAATGATTCGGGGGATGAGTGGCACGCCTAACTGCAGCAATTCATGGGCTATGCGGTAGTTCGAAATGGCCTTGATAACGGGATAGCAGGAGATGACTTCGCCATAGGACTCAGCAGCAGGATCGCCTAAGTAAGCCGCCTCGACATCTGTAGCCAGTGTCTGGCGCAACGTTGGCAACCGCTTCAAGAAGGCTTGTGCCAGCTGTGCCGCCTTTTCCCGGCGGGAGTTCTGTGCAGAAACATAAGTCTCGCCGTATGCCTCCACCTCCCCCCAGCCTGTGGAAAAACACAAGCCTGCCTGAATCTGCTCGCACAGGATGCAATATAGGCGCTCCAAAGCAACACCTATATGATATATAAGGTTCTGGGTATTCACATTGCTCTTCCCGTAGAAACCAGGGAAGAGAATGCTGCGGCACAACTCCATTGCCTCAGCCAACTCTGGCTGAGAAGGTAGCGGATCGCCGTCTCGGTGCTCATGAAACAGCCCGCACAACGACTCCGGACTGGCCAGCTCCGTGGCTACCGAAGTCAGTAGGGATTGCGTAGAACGATTCATTTTCCGGCGCAAAGGTAGACATTATTTACGACTTCGGACAAAACAGAAAACTTAAATTATGCTAAAACTTCCACCTCTTATACAAATAAGGAGGAAACACCCACTTATTTTGGAAAAAAATGTGATGGTGTGCAACTTTTTTTATTCCTTTGTCGTCTAAAGGACAGAAAACAGTTCGAAAACAGTTCGAAATTGAAAGATTAATAAAATTTATAACTATGAAGACAAAGAAATTTTTTATGATGGCTCTGGCCGCAATGATGGTGGCCGCCACACCTTGCTCCCCGCTGCTGGCCGAGGAAGCTCAGGATTCCACAAAGAATGCCGGCACAACGGGAGTAACGACAGGTATGACTGTCAACGGCAAACCTGCCACACCTGCACAGAAAGATGTGGCCAAGAAGATGGCCAAGCAAGGAGTGAAAATGGCCAAGCAAGGAGTGAAAATGGCTGCCAAGGCTGTGACAGACCCGCAAGAAGCAGAGCGTCTGGCCAACGAGATGGAAGCAATGGGCGATGAGATGGAACGACTCGGCGACTCGCTGGAATCGCTGGCTGAAGACACCACTTTCTTCTACGAAGGTGACGAGGACACAGATACCGCATCATTACTCTCGGATGAAGATATTGATGAGATTGCTCGTGACTTCGGATGGAATTTTAGCTTTCCAGGGCTTTGGGGAGGACTTTTTGGCGGAACATTAGGAATCCTGGGCGGCATTTTCGGGGTTTTGGCTGCACTCTTCGTTGTGGTGTTGCTCTTCGCCCTCTTCACCTCACCTATCTGGATTCTCATTCTCATCATCTGGCTGGCGACCCGCCGGAACAGAACGACCACCTACGTGAACCCACCCCTCAATACGGCTTCGTCCTCAACCGCACAAAACCCACAGGATGCATCCAACCCACAAGCTGCAGGCAACCCACAGGCAACACCGAATGCACAACCTGCAGGTGCCCAAGCCTACGTACAGCCTTACCCCGATGAGAATCAGGAGATATGGAAGAGCGGAATCATGTGGTCTTGTGTGGGTGTTGGCCTGATTCTTCTCTTCTTCGGAATCGGTTTGGAAGACCTGTGGGGAGTTGGCGCTCTGGTAGCTTGCATCGGAGTTGCTAAGTTGGTGATTGCCTCAACCACGAAGAAGAAGCACACCCAGCAACCCAACTACAACCCTACGAATTACGAAGTAGTGGAGGACGCACAAGACGATAGCGGTTCAACGTATCAGAGATAAACATGTCCCGCCTCTCGGACATAACACTTATAGCGCAGGTGATAGCCACAGGCAGTCACCGCGCTTTTGGCCAACTAGTTGAAAATCATCAGGAAGTTGTGCGCCGCTTCCTACGCCGACTAACGAGCGGCGATGTGATGTTGGCCGATGACCTGGCTCAGGAGACCTTCATCCGAGCTTGGCAGGGGATAGGCGGCTTCCGACAACTCTCAGGATTCGAGACCTGGCTTTTGCGAATTGCCTACCACGTGTTTTTGGATGAAGCGAGAAAGAGGAGTCCTCTCCCCACCTCCGCAAAAGAGGAAGAACTCCTGGCTGGTAGTGAACAAGCAGAAATGCAACTGCTCCCCTTGGGTGGAGGCGGCGAAGGAGCCTCCTTATCAATGGACCTCGATCAGGCGCTGGCCAGCCTCGTAGAAATAGAACGCACTTGCGTGGTACTCCAATGCGTGGAGGGTCAGAGTATAAGGGAGATTGCCCAGATTACCAGACTGAACGAGAACACCGTCAAGAGCCATCTCCTCCGAGGCAAGAAGAATCTGGCAAACTACCTCCGAAAGAATGGATACGGTTGAAAAATGAAAGAATGAAATATATTAGAATGAAATGAAAGAACCATACAACATAAAAGATGACGAGGCGCTGCTGAAAAGTTTCTTCAGTGAACATGCGGAGCACATCGCAGACAACGGCTTCACAGAACGTGTCGTGTGGGCCCTACCTCAGCGAGAGGCGGACTGGTTGACCGCAAACCTGCATCTGCGGTACTGGTCAATAGGATTAAACGTAGCAGCCGTTATTGGCGGCTTCATCCTGCTCTTCTCGCTCGACTTCTTCGGAGCCATGCGTACCTTCTTGATTCCTGCGGCAGAGCGCTTGTTAGTAACCCTGATGACCCTCGACTGGGATGCCTTGCTCGTCCGGACGATGCTCTTCATCCACCACCTCCCCGAAGTACTTCCTTCCCCCTTACAGTTGTCTGCAATCGTCCTCGCCAGCCTGATTCTTCTGCCCCTTTGCATCCAGAAGATAGTAAAAGAGGTGTGAAAATTTGGTCATGTCGGCTTTCTTTACTACCTTTGCGCCCGCAAATTCAAATTGAACGCATTTTATGAAATCGACAGCCATACTTCTGCTGCACTGCCCCGACCAGCCGGGTATTATTTCAGAGGTGACCAAGTTCATTACCGACAACGCGGGCAACATCGTTTATCTGGATCAATATGTTGACCGCGAGGACGGCATGTTCTTCATGCGCATTGAGTGGGAGCTGGAGCGCTTCCTCATTCCCAAAGTGAAGATAGAGGAATATCTTATGACACTCTACGCCCAACGCTATCAGATGACCTTCAACCTGTATTTCTCCGACGAGCGCCCTCGTATGGCTATTTTTGTCAGCCGCATGAGCCATTGTCTTTATGACCTGCTGGCGCGCTACAAGGCCGGCGAGTGGCAAGTGGATATCCCCTGCATTATTTCCAACCACGAGGACTTGCGCTACGTGGCCGAGCAATTCGACATCCCTTATTACGTCTGGTCCATCAACAAAGACCACTCGAACAAGGCAGAGGTGGAGACTGCGGAAATGGAGCTGATGCGTGAGAAGCGTGTGACCTTTATCGTTCTGGCACGTTACATGCAGATACTGAGCGACGAAATGATAACGGCCTATCCCCACCACATCATCAATATCCACCACTCTTTCCTGCCTGCCTTCGTGGGGGCCAAGCCCTATCATCAAGCCTGGGCGCGCGGCGTGAAGATTATCGGTGCCACCAGCCACTACGTCACTGCTGAGCTCGACGCAGGACCCATCATCGAGCAGGACGTAGCACGCATCTCCCATAAAGATACTCCCGAAAGCCTGGCTCTAAAAGGCAAGGACCTGGAGAAAATCGTACTCTCCCGCGCCGTTACCAAACACATCGAGCGCAAGATTCTCACCTACAAAAACAAGACCATCATTTTCAGCTAAAAACAGGAAACGATATCCCTGTTTTAGTCGTTGTTACCTTCCTGTTGGTGTAGCAGCCCGCGGGTGTATTCCATAACCTCAAAGAGCTCATCCACGGTATCGGCCTGAAGCATACGAATACGTGTCTGGCGGAAATCGGGAATCCCTTTGAAGAGCGGTGAGGCTGCAAGGTGACGGCGAATGTGGCGAATACCACTGAGTTCGTTGGTCCGAGCTACGGAAGTGAGGACTTGTTCCTTCAGGATATTCAGTTTCCAGTCAAGATTAGTTGACGAGTTATTAGTTGACAAGTTGTTAGTTGACAAGTTGTTAGTTGACGAGTTATTAGTTGACAAATTGTTAGTTGACGAGTCAACAAGTTTTCTGTCTTGAATATCAACTTGACTATTTGTCCGTTCGGTGCCTTGCAACGCTTCACGCTTGGCAAACTCGTCAACTATTTCCTTAAATATCCACGGCCTACCGAAGGTGGCGCGGCCTACCATGATGGCATCAACACCATAGCGTTCGAAGACCTCCACGGCACGTTCTGCCGAGGTAATATCCCCATTACCGATAATAGGTATATGCATGCGTGCATTGCGCTTCACCTCACCGATTAGAGTCCAGTCGGCCCGGTCAGAGTAGAGTTGAGAACGTGTGCGTCCATGAATCGTTAGAGCAGAGATACCGCAGTCCTGCAACTGTTCAGCCAGCTCAACGATAATCATGTGTTCGTAGTCCCAGCCTAATCGTGTCTTCGCCGTGACGGGAACCTCAGAGCCTACGGCATCCACCACGGCTCGAGTGATTTCCAGCATTTTGGGCACATCGCGCAGCAGTCCAGCACCGGCACCTTTCGTGGCAATCTTCTTCACGGGGCAACCGAAGTTCAAGTCAAGCACATCAGGATGTGCCTGTTCAACCACGATTCGTGCCGCATCGGCCATCGGCCCAGGTTCCTTGCCATAGATTTGAATGGCCACAGGACGTTCCTCGTCGCACACTTCGAGCTTGCGCAGGCTTTTGTTGACCATACGCACCAGCGCATCGGCCGCCACAAATTCCGAATACACCATAGCTGCTCCCATACGTCGGCAAAGGAGGCGGAAACCAATATCAGTGACGTCTTCCATAGGTGCGAGCAATACCGGACGCTCGCCCAAATCAATCTTTCCTATCTTCATTGCGGCGCAAAAGTAACTATTTTTTCGCAAACAGCGTGCCTTTTTCAAATAAATTCTACTTTGCAAATCGTAAAATCGCAAATTCTCCTTACCTTTGCCCCCATGAAACGCGAAGAATTCGAAATCATGGCTCCCGTAGGCTCGCGGGAAAGTCTGACCGCTGCCCTGCAGGCAAGAGCCGATAGTATCTATTTCGGTATCGAACGACTGAATATGCGTGCTCATTCAGCATCAGCGTTCACTATCGATGACCTAAAGGAAATAGCCGCGACTTGCCGCGAGCACAACGTGAAGAGCTACCTGACCGTGAACACCATTATCTATGGTGAGGACTTGCCTCTGATGCGGCAGATTCTGGATGCCGCACGGGAGGCAGGCATCTCGGCCATCATCGCATCGGACGTAGCGGTGATGACCTACGCACGCAGTATCGGATTAGAAGTGCACCTGAGTACACAGCTGAATATCTCCAACTCCGAGTCACTACGCTTCTACGCCCAGTTTGCGGACGTCGTAGTACTGGCGCGCGAATTGAACATCCAGCAAGTTCGGGAAATTTACGACACCATCAATCGCGACCAAATCTGCGGTCCTAATGGACAACTTATCCGAATTGAGATGTTTTGCCACGGCGCACTCTGCATGGCTGTCTCGGGCAAGTGTTACCTTTCTCTGATGAACACGGGTCGCTCGGCCAACCGAGGCGAATGCATGCAGCTCTGCCGACGTAGCTATCTCGTCAGCGACCGCGAGACTGACATCGAACTGGAAGTCGATGGCCCTTATATCATGTCTCCCAAGGACTTGAAGACCATCCGCTTCCTCGATAAACTGGTGGACGCTGGCGTGCGCGTATTTAAAATAGAAGGTCGCGCACGAGGACCCGAGTACGTGCGAACCGTTGTGGAATGCTATAGGGAAGCCATTGACTTGAAAATTAAAATGGACAATGGACAATGGACAATGGAGAAACCAGACGGCACGGAGGCACTTGACTTCCAACACCCCAGCCTGAAATCGCAGCTCGATGCATGGGACGAACGGTTAAAGACCGTTTTCAACCGAGGTTTCTGGGACGGCTATTACCAAGGACAACGCCTTGGCGAATGGTCTCAGACCTACGGCTCACAGGCCACCGAACGCAAGGTCTACGTGGGGCGCGGCACCAAGTACTACTCACGCCTCGGACTGGGTGAATTCCACATCGAAGCCACCGAATTGCATGTTGGCGACAAATTCCTTGTCACCGGTCCCACTACAGGTGCCATCTATGGCATCATCGAAGAAATGCACGACGACACAAACCAGCCTGTCAGTGTGGCTCGTCAGGGAAGCAACGTCAGCTTCCGCGTGGATTCCAAAATCCGCCACAGCGACAAGCTGTTCCGAATCGACAAGAGTGAATAATGAATGCTTACTTATTGTATTCTTCGGGTTGTAGACGGAAGATGGAAGCGATGCGATTCATGTCGAATTTCTCCGTGCGGTCAAAGTTGTAGACACCGTTTTGTTCTTGCTCCACATCGGTCAGTTGGGTGTAGCAGAAACCACAGATGTAATCAAAACGGATGATAGTACGGGTGAGGCCCTCGAGTCGGGTGTAGAATTCTTCAAGGGTCTTCGGGCCTTCGCCATAGCCCCAGGTATTCTCTGCAAACTGTTGTCCAACAACCCATTTTATACCACCGTATTCATCGAAGAAGAAGGGCTGTCCGCCATAACGCGCCTCGTGGTCGTTGAACTGTGGTGCTTTGCCGTCCTGCCAAGTAAGCACTTTCGCGAGTTCATCGCCGGTCGAAGCGTAGTTGTGCAGACTCCAAATATCAGCCACGACATGATTGCCACCGCTGACGTCATCTATCGGTCGGTAATCGAGGTTGTGGGTGAGATGATAGATATCGCTGACGAAGCGGTCATGCTCACGGGCAGACTCGCGATCGCGCGAACGTCCCCAGGTCTCGTTGAACGGCGTCCACATAATGATGGCGGGATGGTTACGATCGCGTACTACTATCTCCTCCCACTCAGTGAGGAAGTTACGCGGTGCAGCGGGCGAGCTCTGCATCTCCACTCCCCAACTGGCCGACTCGCAGCTGACGAGGTAACCCAGCTTGTCGGCCCAGTAGAGGAAACGTTCCTCGAAGACCTTCTGGTGTAAGCGGGCACCGTTGAAGCCAGCTTTCAGACCCAACTCTACGTCGCGACGCAAATCGTCATCAGAAGGTGCCGTCCATACGCCTGTTGGATAGAAGCCCTGATCGAGGACGGTGCGCAGGTACAGCGGTTTGTTGTTGAGGAAGAGACGGTTGCCCTCGATATGTATTTTGCGCATACCAGCGTAAGAAGTCACATGGTCGAGGACGGTGCCGTCGGCGGCCTTTACGTTCAACTCAATATCATAAAGGAAGGGGGACTCGGGCGACCAGGGTTTCACATTCTTCAGGGGCAGGATGATATTGGTAGGAGTAGCGGCACGCTGCTGCTGACGAGCAACTACCTTCTCCCCGTCGCGAACGATGACCTCGATGGTCTGTCCAGCCTGAAGTGCGAAGAACTGGGGCTGGACGATGAAGCGTTTCTCGTCGAGCTCAGGGATGATATAGACATTCTTCAGGCCGAAGGGGCTGACGGCTTCCATCCATACCGTCTGCCAAATACCAGTGGTGCGGGTGTACATGCAGCCGTAACTGCCATATTGATGGCTCTGCTTGCCTGTAGCCTGATCGCCGGAGCGCGTGTTGTCCTCCACGCGGACTACCAAATTATGCTCTGCACCGTCGGCCACGGCATCAGTGATGTCGAAGCCGAAACTGCTACTGCCACCCCAGTGATGACCGATGAGGTTACCGTCGATATATACAGCACAGAAATAATCCACAGCACCAAAGTTAAGACGCACACGCTTGCCAGCCCACTCAGCAGGACGACGGATGGTGCGATGGTACCACATGCCGGCAATGAAATCCTTGTATTCCACACCAGAAAGCTTGCTCTCTGGGCAGAAGGGCACGGTAATCTGGTTCTGGAAACCTTGGCTGGACTTCAAGTTGCGCTGCATACCCGATAGGGCGAAGTCGAACTCATAGGTCCAGATGCCATTGAGGTTCTGCCACGCCTCGCGCTCGAACTGCGGACGCGGATATTCGGCACGAGGAAGTGCATTGGCGAAGGCACCAAGCACAAGGCCGAGTGCCACCGCCATAGTAAGGAATATTCGCTTCATAAGTAGATATTCAAAATTAGTTTACATATTTATCCGTAGGTGCGTTAAAACATAAAACTTGTGAACACCTACTTAAATTGTGGATTTACGGATTTACGAAATGTCAAATCTCGATTTTCAATTTCTCACAGAACCTTCTTGATGGCTTTCTGCACCAATGGTTCCATAACATCATAACCAGCTGCGTTGGGGTGAGCTACGTCCTTTCGGAGATTAGGGTTGAGTTCGCGATTCTCGCCGTAGACCAGTGCAGAATAGTAATCTACGTACTGGAATCCATTCTTCTCTGCATATTTTTTGATACGTGCATTGAGGCTTGCAATCTTGTCGGCTGCATCTGTGATTTCAGGACGCCATGCAAAGCTGGCAGCAGGCAGAACGCTGGTCAGGATGACCTTGATGCCGTGGGCCTGAGCGAGAGTGGCCATAGCGACAATGTTCTCGTAGGTGCGGCGCTCTGAATAAGGGTGATTGTTGATAGCGACATCGTTTGTGCCTGCATTGATAACCACAGCAGCAGGCTTCAGGTTGATGACGTCCTCCGTGAATCGGAGCAGCATCTGGTAACTGGTCTGACCACCGATGCCACGACCGATGTAGCCATTATCGGAGAAGAACTTGGGATGCGTTCCTATCCAGCCTTCTGTGATGGAATTACCCATGAAGACAACACGTTTGCCATTGTTTGGCTCAGCAGCGAGGCGTTCATTATCGGCCTCGAAGCGACCGAAGTTAGCAAAATCTTGTTGAGCACGTACCGTTGTCGAAGCTCCGACGAGTGCGAGCAACATAAGAGTGAAAAGCTTTTTCATTGCTGTAAGTTTTTAAGTTTTGAAGTTATTAAGTGTTAGTTTAGGAATAAATACTCTACGTATAAGACGCATTTTTTGTCTATGCGGTTGCAAAGTTAGGCAATAAAAACGATAAAAAAGGAAAAATACTTGCCATTTTTACTGAACTTCTTCCTAATCTCGAAAAAAAACACGAACTTTGCGCCCGAAATATACAAAAATATTATATTATGGAATATAACTTTAGAGAAATTGAACAAAAATGGCACCAACGCTGGGTGGCGCAACAAACGTATAAAGTCACGGAGGATCCCAACCGCCCCAAGTTCTACGTCCTGAATATGTTCCCTTATCCCAGCGGGGCCGGACTTCATGTAGGACACCCCTTAGGCTACATCGCCAGCGACATCTATGCACGCTACAAGCGGCTGCAGGGCTTCAACGTCTTGAACCCGATGGGCTATGACGCCTACGGTCTGCCCGCCGAGCAGTATGCCATCCAGACGGGGCAGCACCCCGCCGTAACCACCGAAGCCAATATCGCCCGCTACCGTGAGCAGCTGGACAAGATTGGTTTCTCCTTCGACTGGAGCCGCGAGGTACGCACCTGCGAACCAAGTTACTACCATTGGACGCAGTGGGCTTTCCAAAAAATGTTCGACTCCTTCTTCTGCAACAAGACGCAGAAGGCTATGCCCATAAGCGTGCTGATTGAGCACTTCAGCAAAGAAGGTACCGGCGACTGGGATGTTGCATGCACCGAGGAAATAAGCTTCACCGCCGAAGAATGGAACAGCTGGGATGCCAAAAAGCAAAGCGACGTACTGATGAACTACCGCCTCGCTTTCATGGGTGAAACCATGGTGAACTGGTGTCCTGCCCTGGGAACGGTGCTGGCCAACGACGAAGTAGTAAACGGAGTGAGCGAGCGCGGAGGCTTCCCCGTAGAGCAGAAGAAGATGCGCCAGTGGTGCCTCCGGGTGAGTGCCTACAGCCAGCGCCTACTCGACGGGCTGGAGACCATCCAATGGAGCGAGAGCATTAAGGAGACACAGAAGAACTGGATTGGACGCAGCGAAGGTGCCGAAGTACAGATCAAGGTGGCCGACAAGGATGTCACCTTCACCATCTTCACAACCCGCGCAGATACAATGTTTGGCGTGACCTTCTTCGTATTGGCTCCTGAGAGTGAGCTCGTAGATATGATTACGACTCCGGATCAGCGCGAAGATGTGGATGCTTATATCAAATATGTAAAAGGTCGTACGGAGCGCGAACGCATGATAGACCACACGGTGACGGGTGTCTTCTCTGGTGCCTACGGCATCAATCCTATCACGGGTGACAAGTGCCCCATCTATGTGGCAGAATATGTGTTGGCCGGCTACGGAACAGGCGCCATCATGGCTGTTCCTGCCCATGACTCGCGTGACTACGCCTTTGCCAAGCACTTCGACCTGCCCATCATTCCCCTTGTGGAAGGAGCCGATGTGAGCCAGGAGAGCTACGATGCCAAGGAGGGTATTGTCATGAATTCACCCATTAGCCCCGACAAAAGCGTGGAGTACGATGGCGAAAGCCTCAACCTGAACGGCATGACCATCAAAGAGGCTATCGCTGCCACCAAGGTCTTCGTCAAGGCACACCACCTGGGCCGCGTGAAAGTGAATTACCGCCTGCGCGATGCCATCTTCAGCCGTCAGCGCTACTGGGGCGAGCCGTTCCCCGTCTACTATAAAGACGGCATCCCGCAGATGATTCCCGAGGAGTGCCTACCGCTGCAACTGCCCGACGTTGACAAATTTCTCCCCACCGAGACAGGAGAACCCCCATTGGGCAATGCCACCAAATGGGCTTGGGACGAGCAAAACAAGAAGGTCGTGGAGAACAGCTTAATCGACAACGTTACCGTTTTCCCCATAGAACTTTACACGATGCCCGGCTTTGCTGGCAGCAGCGCATACTACTTACGCTATATGGACCCACACAACGACGAGGCTCTGGTCAGCGAGCAGGCAGCTGCCTACTGGCAGAACGTAGACCTGTATGTGGGAGGCAGCGAACATGCCACAGGCCACCTTATCTATAGCCGTTTCTGGAACAAATTCCTCTTCGACCTGGGTATCAGCAAGAAGGAAGAACCTTTCCAGAAGCTTATCAACCAAGGCATGATTCAGGGTTGGTCCAGTTTTGTCTATCGTCTGAGGGGCACCAACAAGTTCGTTAGCTTCGACCTTCTGGAAGAACGCTATGACGATGCCAAGAAAAAGAACCTATACTCCTATAAGGGTACCGAGGCAGACCCCGTATATGCCGATATCAGCATGGTTAATGGCAACGTGCTGGATGTGGAGAAAATCAGGCAGTGGACAGCAGAGTTCCGCGATGCAGAGTTCATCCTGAACGACCGCGGACAGTACATCGTCAGCCAGGCCATTGAGAAGATGTCCAAGTCAAAGTACAATGTCGTCAACCCAGATGATATCTGTGAGTACTATGGTGCTGACACCTTGCGTCTGTACGAGATGTTCCTAGGTCCCATCGAGCAGTCCAAACCCTGGGACGTAGCTGGCATCGATGGCTGCTTCCGCTTCCTGAAGAAGTTCTGGAATCTCTACAGACCCGCCCAAAAGGGAGAAGAGGGTCTTCGGTTGGATCTCACAGATGATGAGCCTACGAAAGCAGAACTCAAATCGCTGCACAAACTCATCAAGAAGGTGACGGAGGACATCGAAGCCTTCAGCTACAACACATCCATACCCGCCTTCATGATTGCAACCAACGAGCTGACACAGCTGAAATGCCAGAAGCGCGCCATCCTCGAACCAATGGTCGTCCTCATCGCACCCTTCGCTCCACATATCGCCGAGGAACTGTGGGAAGGTATGGGACATGAGACTTCTGTATGTGATGCCCGATGGCCGATGTTCGAGGAGAAATACCTGGTGGAGGACACCGTGAAGATGATGGTGGCATTCAATGGAAAGACACGCTTCTCCATCGATTTCCCGGCCGATGCCGACAACGCATCCATCGAAGCAACAGTCCGCAGCCATGAACTGATGCCCAAATATCTCGAAGACAAACAGATTATGAAAATCATCATCGTGCCCAAGCGCATGATAAACATTGTTTGCAAGTAATGTCGAGCATGATTCGTATACATATTTGGGATGAAGTCAAGGACTACTTCTTCATATCCATCGGATGTCTGATGTACTGCGTCGGCTTCTGCCTTTTCCTGCTACCCTATCAGTTCATCCCGGGAGGTTGTACAGGTATTTCCGCACTCATCTACTACGGCACAGGAATTCCCACTCAGTACAGCTATTTCGTCATCAACGCCATGTTGCTGTTAATTGGCCTGAAAGTATTGGGATTCAAATACTTCGCAAAAACCATCTATGCTGTTGTACTTATCACTATATTGCTGCAAATCATTCAGGGAATCCTCATGCAGCCCGATGGCACCCTGCCACGCCTGGCCAACGACGAGGAGTTCATGGCGGCCGTCTTGGGAGGAACCATAGAAGGAACGGGGTTGGCTATCGTATTCCTCAACAACGGTTCCACGGGCGGCACGGATATTATTGCCAGTATAGTTAATAAGTACAAGAACTTATCCATGGGCCGAATCCTTATGTGGCTGGATTTCGCTATCGTCACCAGCGGTTTCCTCGTGCTGCAGGATTGGCACAAAGTGGTAATTGGCTACTGCATCCTGCTCATTTCCATGTTCATGCTGGACTACACCATGACCTCTGCCACACAGAGTGTGCAGTTCACCATCATTTCGGACAAGCATGAGGAAATTGCAGAAGCCATCAATACGGTTGTGCGCCGCGGTGTCACGGAATTGTATGGCGAAGGATGGTACTCAAAACACGAACGCCGTGTACTCATCGTCATGGCTCGTCGTCGCGAGAGCCAGCAGATTTTCCGACTCATCAAACATACAGATAATAAGGCCTTTGTCACCATGACCAAGGTCGTGGGAGTCTACGGCGAAGGGTTTGACCATATAAAGACGTAGAAAAGTTGAAAAGTTGAAAGGTTGAAACATTGACAGGTTGAAACATTGACAGGTTGAAACATTGACAGGTTGAAACATTGACAGGTTGAAACATTGACAGGTTGAAACATTGACAGGTTGAAACATTGCAAAGTTGAAAAGCTTCTTATGAAATTGGTTTTTGCAACAAATAATCAGCACAAGCTGCAAGAAGTACGGCAGATTCTAGGCGACCGCTTCGAGGTAATGGGTCTCGCCGATATCGGCTGCCATGAGGATATTCCTGAGACGGCAGAAACCCTTGAGGGCAACGCCCTGCAGAAAGCACGCTATGTCAAGGAACACTACGACCTCGACTGCTTCGCCGATGATACCGGCCTGGAAGTGCGAGCCCTCAACGGTGCCCCTGGCGTGCATACCGCCCGCTATGCAGAGCTTTTCGGCACAGGAGAGACACATGACAGCAATGCGAATATGAACCTCCTTTTGCGGAATCTCGAAAATAAAACCGACCGCCACGCAAGATTTCGCACCGTTTTCGCGTTAATATATCAAGGAGAGGAACATTTCTTCGAAGGCATCGTCGAAGGAGAAATCCTCCACGAACGCCACGGTAGCGAAGGATTCGGCTACGACCCCGTATTCGAGCCCGAAGGACGCGGAGTCAGCTTTGCAGAAATGTCGGCCAACGAGAAGAACGCCATCAGCCACCGCGGACGAGCAACACAAAAGCTGGTGGGATTCTTGAAAAAAAAGTTGAAAGGTTGAAACATTGAAAGGTTGAACTTTTGGAGCAGCGAGCACCATCAAAGGCTACGGGTAGGCGACGGCACGTCGGGAATGGCTTGCTTGAAATGGCCGAATCGTGAAAGGATACGGGTTCCTGAAGTATCAAGCGCCGCAGAGCGTCGAGCGGGCGAGCAAAGCTCGGGAATCGAAAGTCAGCGAAGCTAAACATTGAAAGATTGAAATATTGAAAATGGAAATATTGATGATAAATATTTGTATATGAAACTATTTAATCACATAGTATCAATGAGTATGAGGCACTTGTTCAGGCAACTGCCCGCTATTGGCACACTTTCATTTTTCATTTTTTCATCCTTCATTCTTCATTCTTCCATTTCTGCCCAGACCGTCGGCTCCTGGCAAATATACCCCGCCTACACCGTCTGCACCCGCAACATCCCTGCCGGCAACCGCATCTATGCCCTCATGGAGAGCAAGCTGATGGCCTACGACACCGAGGACGAGACCACCACCACATTCGACTGGCAGCAACAACTCAACGGTATCAGCATCAGCTTCATGCACTACAGCCCCGATGCCCATCGCCTTATCCTCATCTACGACAACGGAAATATCGACCTCTTGTCCACAGAGGAGGACCACGACGTCATCAACCTCGCACAACTCAAAAACAGCACCCTACAAAGCAAACAAGTACAGAACGTGCAAGTGCAGGGCAAGATGGCATACATCTGCACAGGATTCGGACTCCTCTGCATCGATATGACCGCTGGAACCATCAACAACACTTACAACCTGGAACTTTCCGTCACTTCCTGCGCAGTAACAGACGACCACATCTATCTCGGAACCAACAAGGGCATCTGGCGCGGCGACCGTTCCCAGAACCTGCAGGATAAAACCGCATGGGTATGCATCGATGACAAACTGAAACCCACTCGTCTGGAGTTCTTTGCCGGCAGGCTCTGGGCCCAGAAGGACAATACGCTGTCCCTGTCCGACGCCAGCCTCACTACATTCACCAGCACGTTGGAGCTAATTCCCACGTTCATGAACGTATCTGACGACTGCCTTATCATCGGGGATGCCACCAACACCTATATATATACCAGCCCCACGGAACGAAAGGAATACACCGGCACCTTCACCTGGAACGACCTCCACAAACAAGGTGACACCTACTGGGCCAGCGACGGTATAGAAGGACTCCAAGCCTACCAGCTCGCTGACGACGGCACATTCCAGCTCACCACCAGCCAGATACACCCCAATAGCCCCTTCCACGACTACAGCCTCTACCTCTTTCCACTCACCGACGGACTCTACGTGGCCGGAGGCAACCGCAATTACTCCACAACATCCCGGGAGGGCACTGTCATGCGTCTGGATGACCAAGGCAACTGGAGCCATTTCCTGACCTCCTCCGTCGCCGAGACATGTCCAGACGAACGATTCCTCGACGTAACAGGCATCGCTCCAGACCCCGAAGACCCTACCCATCATTATATAGGTACCGCACGCAGCGGAGTCTTTGAGTTCCGCGAAGGCAAGTGCATCGATCACATTGGAATAGAGAATAGTCCGCTCAAGTCTATCTTGCCTAACAGTCGTCATGCACAGTACTACGTCGTCGCAGACGGACTATGCTTCGACAACGACGGCAACCTCTGGATGCTCAACCCCACCGAGGGACGTGAGGACACCACCATCCGAGTACGTCTCAAAGACAACACGTGGACTGGCATCCCCTGTCCCGAAATCCAAGAAGCATCCACCACGGACAAGATATTCTTCGATAGCCGAGGGTGGGCATGGATTAATAGCCGCCGTATGTCACAGCGCGGAATATTACTCATTGACTACAACGGAACCGTGACACGCTCCGCCGATGACAAACGCATGCTCCGCACGACCATCACCAATCAGGACGGTACCACCTACACCCCCAACGAATTCTACTGCATTACCGAAAACCTCAAAGGGCAGTTGTGGATAGGCACCAACGAAGGCCCCTTCCTCATCACCGAACCTGAGAACTTCAGACAGACAGGATTCACTTTCGAGCAAGTAAAGGTATCGCGCAACGACGGTAGCGGACTCGCTGATTACCTACTAAGCGGAGTACCCATCCTCGCTATTGCCATCGACGGAGCACAGCGCATCTGGTTCGCCACGCAGAACAACGGCGTCTACCTCATGAGCGCAGATTGCCAAGAGGAAATCCATCACTTCAAGACAGATAATTCACCGCTCATCTCCGATGACGTCTATGATATCGCTATCGACGGAGAGTCCGGTCGGGTCTTCTTCGCCACAGACAAAGGCATCTGTAGCTACCTTTCCGACGCCACCACACCTACCGACGAACTATCTAAAGACAGTGTCATCGCCTACCCCAACCCTGTCTCCCCAGACTACAGCGGTCCCATCGTCATCAAAGGTCTTGTATCCGACTCCGAAGTTAAAATCCTCTCCTCCTCCGGACGACTCATCTGGAGCGGGCATTCCAATGGAGGCATGTGTACCTGGAACGGTTGCAACAAACAAGGACGACGAGTAGCATCAGGCATCTATCACGTCGTCGTTAACACGTCTGACGGTGAAAGTGCCATCGTCACTCGAATTGCATTTATTCATTAAGAGGAAAGGCAAATCTATTATATAAAACACGCAATGAAAGCAATTAGTACACAGAAGGCACCAGCTGCCATCGGGCCTTATAGTCAGGCCATTCAAGTGGAAAATCTCGTTTTCACTTCTGGTCAGATTCCCATTGACCCTGCAACAGGGGTCTTTGTCGAGGGAGGTATCAAGGAACAGACACGCCAATCGTTGTCCAATGTGAAAGCCACTTTGGAAGAGGTGGGACTGACGATGAGCAATGTCGTCAAAACTACGGTGTTTATGGCTGATATGAATGACTTTGCAGCGATGAACAGCGTCTATGCAGAATTCTTCGCAGAACCATATCCTGCCCGTTCGGCCGTAGCGGTCAAGACGCTACCGAAGGGTGCACTGGTGGAAATCGAAGTGATAGCTGAAAAGTAGCCCCGAGGGGAATCGAACCCCTATCTAAAGTTTAGGAAACTTCTATTCTATCCGTTGAACTACAGGGCCAAGAGATTGAAAGATTTAAGGATTTAAAGATTTGACGATTTAAAGATTAAACGGTTAAACGATTATTCGATTATACGATTATTCGATTAAACGATTTTAGAACGACGAGAGTTGAATTTGGTCGCGAAGATAGTGGAAATTATCGACGCGACCAAATTTTTTTGCATTTATTCTTCTTTCGGGCGGCGTCTGCGGTAGATTTCCCATCCGCAGAGGCCCAGGAATAGGATTATGAGGGCGATGAAGGAGGTGTTGGCAATGGCTTCCGTGGTGTGGAGACTCTGGGGGTCGAAACGGAAATCTACACGGTGCTTACCAGCCGGAAGGACTACGGCACGGAGGACGTAGTTGGCTCGCTGGATAGGTGCGGGCTGTCCATCGATGGTACATTGCCAACCAGGGTAATAGATTTCAGAGAAGACGGCCAGTCCGCCATCGGTCTCTGCTTCATAGGAGAGGGCGTTGGCCTCGTAGGAGGTGAGGGTGATGTTACCGGATCCGGGCTGGAACGCACTATCGTCCTCGCCGTTAATTAATGCTTTATTAAGGATGGCAGTACTGGGTTTTTCACATAACATCTCGAGGTCTGCCAACTCCATATCTGCGTTGTCTGCCAGCACCACTCTCTCTGCCATCCATGCGTTGCCCATAGCCCAGGGGTTCTGCACAGGAACGGTCTCTCCTCCCTGTAGTGGCAAGATGGCATACTTCATATTGAGCATGTTAAGAATGGGGAAGAGGCTATCGCCGCGCACGCTATCGAGCCTTCCTGCGGATTCAGCAACGGCCTGATGGAGTTCGAAGAGCTGCGGCTGGATGTATGCCTCGATGAGTTCCTGGTAGCGACGCAGCTTGGCTGCATGGTATCCACCGATGGACTTGTGCCAGTAGCTGGTACTGTTGTCGTTGAAGGTGCTCACGGCAAGGTTGGCCACGCGGTAGTAGAGGGTGGTGTCCTGAAGGATGTATTCATCGGTAGCTGTCTTCTGGAAGAACTGTGCTGGCGGTTGCGGGGCAGAAAACATGGCGTCGTTGAGGTAGCGCTTGTTGACATCCCACATATCGGCGGTGCAAAGCACGATGAGGCAAGCGACGGCAGCCCACGACTTGATTTTCTTATAGTAGAACGCCAGGAGCACGGCACAACCCGTAAGGATGATGAGCAGCGAACGTCCTGCATCGGCGGCGAAAACGGCACTACGCATCTCATTCAGGTTGGCGAAGATGGAAGCAAGAATCTCCTTCGGGATATAGCCCTGTGCCGAGGCATTGGCAAGCATCTTAGATTCTTCGGAACTGATATAGTTACCAAAGAAAGCGTCGGGCATCAGCCAGAAGAGGAAACAACACCCGCCCGTTACCCCCAGAGCGCTCCAAAAGGCAACTTTGTGCTTTGGCCACCAATCCTCTTCCTGAACCATCTGCTTCAGCGCAAACATGGCTAAAAGCGGAATGGTGAATTCTGCGATGACGAGGATGGAAGCCACGGTGCGGAACTTGTCGTACATAGGTACATAGTCGAGGAAGAAGTCCGTCAAACGCATAAAGTTCTTACCCCACGCAAGGGTGATGCTGAGCAGCGTAGCTATCAATAGCGCCCACTTCATGGGTCCTTTGACGACAATGAGTCCGAGTACAAAGAGGAAAAGGACGAAGGCACCCACATACACAGGGCCGCTGGTTCCAGGCTGTTCGCCCCAGTACTGACCCAGAGCCTGGTAAACTTGCATATAGGCCGAGTTGGCCTTGGACATGGCCGTCTTACTCTTGGTCAGGGGCTGCGATGCGCCGCCCTTAGCGTTAGGAATGAGCAATGTCCACGTCTCCCCGATGCCATAGCTCCACGCGGTGATGTAGGATCGCTCCAGTCCGCTGGAGGTTTGGTCGGCGGGATCCTTGGTCTCCTGGGTGAGCTCGCTCTTGCCTCGCATACTTTCCTTGGAGTACTCCCAGGTATGATAGAGGTTGGAAGCATTGATAGCGATGCCGATAAGGCAACCGAGAACGAAGACGGTGGTGCCTTTCAGCCAGGTCTGGAAAGTTGAAACGTTGAAACGTTGAAACGTTGAAAGTTTGTCTTGTGAACCGGCAGTTGAAGTGTCTTTCAACGTTTCAACATTTCCACTTTTCAACATTTCAACGTTTCCACTTTTCAACTTTTCATCGTTTCCACTTTTAAACAGGAACGCCAAGGCCATCAACGCGATGACAAAGCCGAAGTAGTAGGTCATCTGGACGTGGTTGGACATAATCTGCAGCGCCATGAAGACGGCCGTCACCAGCAGTCCCCAACCATAGCGTCCACGATAGCAAAGCACCATTCCCGCAATAGTAGGCGGGATATAGGCCAGGGTGTAGAACTTCCAGATATGGCCTGCACCTATTATAATAAAGTAATAGGAGGAAAAGGCCCAGAGCACAGCTCCGAGTGCCGCCATCCACGCCTTGAAGTCGAAGGCACGCAGCAGGATATAGAAGCCCAGCAGCATGACAAAGATGTAGCGGACGTAATCAGGCAACCAGAGGCGGTAGGCCTGCTCCGCTTTCTGCAACCGCTCCGTGGAGGGATAGGAGGGTGCCATCTGGTAGGTGGGCATACCGCTGAAGAGGGTATTCGTCCAGCGGGTGCGCTCGCCGTCGTGGCTCTTGCGGTAGGCATCCATCTCCGAGGAGGCTCCGGCACCACCGCTATGGTCGTGGCCCGTCAGCACCTGACCCTCGATGACGGGGTTCAGAAAGTAGACGAAGGAGAGTGCTGCAAAGAAGAGGATGGCGCACAAATCAGGAAGCCACGAGCTCCACGAAAAGACCTTCTCCTTGCCTTCCTTCGAAGGGAGGGAACGGTTTGTATTAGACTGGGTGTTATCGCTCATAAATAAAAAATTAGGTTGATTTCTTTGTTCGTTCTAAAAAAGGAAAGTGAGGAGCGCGAACTCTCCTCACTTCATTTTGATTTCACTTCTCGAAAGTAACCACTCCCTCCCTCTGAGGGGGCTTGGGGTTGGGACTTGAGAGGTGTCCTTGAGAGTCTGATTACTTACGCAGACCCAGAGCCTTGACGATAGCACGGTAGCGAGTGATGTCGCGTGCCTTCAGGTAGTTCAGCAGGGCACGGCGCTTACCAACCAGGCCGGTGAGGGCACGTTCGGTGCTGTGGTCCTTGCGGTTCTTCTTCATGTGCTCTGTCAGATGAGCAATACGGAAGCTGAAGAGTGCAATCTGGCTCTCGGCACTACCGGTGTCGGTCGTGCCCTTTCCGAACTTCTCAAAGAGTTCGGCTTTCTTAGCGGAATCTAAGTACATTGTTTTGATGATTGAAATGTGAATAAATTACATCCTTCAGGTGGCGAGCCGTCGTCATCAATCGTCGAGCACCCACCCTCGAATGCACCCGTGTTTCGGGATTTGCGGCCGCAAAGGTACGGCTTTTTAAGTTGAAAGTTGAAAGTTGAAAGTTGAAAATGATGCTTTTGGCGTTTTATTTAACTTTTCTTCACGCTTCAACCATATAAAGTAACTGTTCTGCGATTAAATCAAGACCCTCATGAGTGTGCTATTAATCCGTTCACCCTATAATATTATAATAAGGTGTAGGAAACTAATGTGTTAAAACTCCGTAAATTTTCGCACAAAATCTCGCCATCGTTGCACAACATACAGAGATAAACCGTATCTTTGTGCACATCAAGACCACAAATGTGTTCTCACAAGCCTGAAAAAAATTCAAATCACAAAAAATACCTATTTATGAAAAGACTGTTATTCTGCCTCATGGCCATGGTAAGTGTGCTGACCCTCTCTGCACAAACCATTTATGATTTCAAGGTAAAGAACGATGCAGGCCAGGAAGTGTCACTCTCCGACTACAAGGGAAAGGTACTGCTGATTGTCAACACAGCTACCAAATGCGGATTCACACCTCAGTACGAGGACCTGGAGCCGCTCTACCAGAAATATCACGGTCAGGGCTTCGAGATTCTTGACTTCCCTTGCAACCAGTTTGGCCAGCAAGCTCCGGGTACGATTCAGGAGATTCATCAGTTCTGTACGGCTAACTTCGACATCCATTTCACTCAATTCGACAAGATTGATGTAAACGGCGAGAACGCACATCCTCTTTATACATGGTTAAAGGAGCAAGCTGGTGGCGGTGACATCAAGTGGAACTTCACCAAGTTCCTCATCGGTCGTGATGGCAAGGTCATCAAACGCTATGAGTCACGCGATCAGATTGCCACCATCGAGGCAGACATGCAGTTGGAGGTCAACCCTGTACTGAGTAACATCATGGCGCGTCGCTCCATCCGTAAGTATCTCGACAAGCCCGTGGAACATGAGAAACTGGAAACAGTAGCCCTTGCTGGCATAAATGCCCCAAGTGCCATGAACCGTCAGAACTGGGCGGTACGAATCATCGAAGACCAGACGCTGATGGCCGACGTGAAAGGCATGTGCCGCAATGCTCCGAACCTCATCTGTGTCTGTGCTCCTGCCGAAGGCCGGTTCGACCTCGACGCAGGTCTCATGGGGCAGAACATGATGCTGGCAGCACAGTCCTTGGGACTTGGCACATGCATCCAGACAGGGCCTATTCGCTTTTTGACAACGGATGAGAAAGCCAAAACTTTCCGCGATAGCCTTGACGTCCCCGAAGGTTATAAACTACTGTATGTCATCTCCATCGGTTATCCCGACGAGCAACCCGATGCCAAGCCCCGCGATGCATCGAAGGTGAAGTATATCAAGTAATTGAAGATTACCATACATCCATCGAGCGGGCACGAATGAGCCCGCTCTTTTCATGTATTCAACGTGTTCACACACAGTAACGCAGTAACACAGTAACACAGTAACACAGTAACATGGGTATACTTTCATTGTTGACGCGCAGAAAGTGAAAAGCATGTTACTATATATTTATTATATAT
>JAFXTO010000017.1 GCA_017535725.1 Bacteroidaceae bacterium | reverse complement strand
TCCCCACCCCCGCCTCCCCCCTTCCCCTCCTTCACCGCGCACTTTCCCCGCACTCCCCTCCTCCTTCTCCCTCCCCTCGCCACTCCACTCCTTCTTCCCCTCCTCTCCCCCTTCCCCTTCGCCCGCGCCCGCGCATTAAACTCCCCCTCCCCTCCCTCGCGCCTCCGCACTTTCGCCCCTCCCCCGCCCCACCTTGCCCAGCAGTCCAATGATATAAATCAAGTTTTTCGCCTCGGGACCATATTTTAACAAATTTCCCTTGGAAAAAAGAACAATTTCACATAGAAAAGTATTACCTTTGCAAAACATATAACAAATACACCAATGCGCGTGTAAAATAACTAAAGTACGCGCATAGCGCATAAAACAAGCAAAAAAGCAACCTCTGAACAGGAACGAATCATATAGGAACAAAGCTATTTACCACAGTATGACGAACATACAGAGACATATCATCCGCATCGCTGGAATCCTTCTCTTGATGATTCCCTACACAGCCTTCGCAGGAAAGCCGTCCCTGTACCCCTTTGCCTTCAGTTCCACCCCCACGAGCCTCGCCGTCACCCCTGACGACCTCGCCACCCCCTACCTCCTCGCCGCCGTCACCCCCCACCTCCTCGCCGCCGTCACCCCTGACGACCTCGCCACCGAGGCCCCTGACGTCCTCGTCACCAACGACCCCGACGTCCTCGTCACCACCGACGACGCCACCGCCCTCTCTACCACCACCGCCTCCGACCCCGCTCAGGCTCCCGGCGGCCCCTTCTTCCCCGACACCCTCGACTACAAGTCCTACTCCTTCATCCGCTTCGTCGGCACGGACGACGCCTGGCCCCTCAGCGACGAGGAGTTCTTCGACATCGCCGGGCGCGTCGTCTTCCCCGTCAACAAATGGGACATCCCCAAGAACGACCCCTTCCTGCGCATCCTGGAGCAGGAGGTCATCCCGCTCATCAACCGCGACCACCTGCAGTTCGAGCGCATAGAGATCCGCGGCGCAGCATCGCCCGAGGGGCCCTACCTCTTCAATAAGTTCCTCGGAGAACACCGTGCACAGACGCTCATCGACTTCATGAACGCGCGTCTCTCGACCCCCATCAGCGCCAAGGACTTCGACCTCAACATCACCTTCGAGGACTACCCCACCCTCTGCATCATGATGCGCCGCGCCAACGACCCCGACTACGACTACGTCAAGGGGCTCTGCGACAAATACCTGCCCTCGAACCAGGTCATGGACCTCAAGGCCGAGCTGCAAGCCCATCAGGGAGGACGACTCTGGCAGCGACTATTCCGCGACTACTATGCACCCCTGCGTGCCGCCCGCGTTGTTTTTTATTTTCGCGCGCACAAAGAGCCCTCCACGGAAGGGGCCTCGCTGACCCTGCCGGAGGCACCCCAGCCCGTCACCCCCTTCGTCATCCCCCAGCCGCAACACTCTGGCACCACAGTCGTTACCACCCCCGCCACCGACCTCCTTACCGAGCGCCAACCGCGCCGCGAGGTGCTGGCCATCAAGAGCAACCTGCTCTTCGACTTCGCCTACGTGCCGGGCTACGACCGCTGGTGCCCCATACCCAATATCGCCCTGGAGTTCTTCCCACTCCACGGGCACTTCACCTTCGGAGCCAGCTTCGACGGACCCTGGTGGCAGCACTACCACGAGTACAAGTTCTTCCAGATCCGCAACTACCAGCTGGAGGCCCGCTACTACATCCGCTCCGGCGACATACTGCGGAACCCGCCCGGCAAGGGAGCCGCCTTCCGGGGATTCTACCTCCAGGCCTACACGCACCTCGGACTCTTCGGCATCTGCTTCGACGAAAACCGAGGATGGGTCGGCGAAGGACTGGGAGCCGGCATAGGACTGGGCTACGTACTGCCACTCAGCCGCAAGGGACACTGGCGACTGGAGTTCGGCATACAGGCCGGGTTCTTCGCCTGCAAGTACGACCCCTACCAATATGAGTACATCGGAGTGCCGGGCTACGAGGACTACCCGCACGACGACCTCTACTACTACAAATACTACGGGGACCCCAGCCTGTTCAAGGAACGACAGTACCGCTTCACCTGGTTCGGACCCACACGCGTGGGCATCACCCTCAGCTACGACCTCCTCTACCGCCGCAACCGCAAGAAAGGCGCCAGCTTCCGCTCCTGGGAAAAAGGAATCGAAATAACCCCCGCCCCCCAATAAAAAAACCTCCTCGATTAAACGATTATCCGATTAAACGAAAAATAACATCATCCCCCCCATGCAACCACGCAGCCTACATAACATCATCCATCCCGCCCGGGTCAACCCGGACGGCAGGACGTATGTCAAGAGCGGTACGCGCGCGCATATTATTAAATATGTACTGCGCCAGGGCATCGCGATGGCTGCATTGTGGACCCTAACTGCCTGTGTACGTGAGCCGGAGCTGCACCTGCCCTGGCGCGACGAGAGCCTGGACTTCCTCCTCCCCGTCATCGACCTCGACCTCAACGTCTACTGGGACTACGACATCGCCTACGGCATCAACTACGACTGGAAAGGCGAATGGTACTACGGATGGGACGAGGCAGACCGCAACATGTTCGGGGAACTCGGATACATCGAACCCACCGTGTTCAACCTCCGCCGCTACTTCACTGCCGACGTGCCCGCCGCCCCGCACACCAGCGTCATCGAGAACACCGTGGAAGGAACTCATTTCCAGGAACGTTACAACTGGGGATTCTGGGACATACTCGTCTGGAACCAGGTGCAGTCCATAGACGGCGTACAGAGCTTGCACTTCGACGAGACAACCAGCCTCGACAGCGTCACAGCATACACCAACCCCTCCATGCGCGCCGCACGCTACAACGCGCCGCGCTTCACCCAGGCCTACTACGAGCCCGAACCGCTCTTCGCCGCCTACGAGGAGGACATCGACATCAACCGAAACCTCGACGGATTCGTCTACGACGCCGAACGCAACGTCTACGTCCGAACCCTCAACATGGTCCTCATGCCAGTCACCTATATATACCTCACGCAGGTCATCATCCACCACAACCGGGGACGTGTCAGCGGCATCGACGGAGCGGCAGACCTCTCCGGCATGGCACGAAGCACCACCCTCAACACGCGGCGCGCCGGCGACGATGCCATCACCGCCACCTACGGCGTCCGATTCAAGAAGGACGTACCACTCCTCGCCTACGGCCACGAGTGGTCCGACGCCCAGAAGCAGGCCGCCGAGCACGTGGACATCATCGGGGGCAGGGTCATGACATTCGGCATACCCACCGTGGAGGCCAACATCATATCCCGAGCCGAAGAGGTGAAGGACATTCACCGCCACTACCTCGGCGTAGGCATGCTCTTCAACAACGCCACCGACTCCACCCTCGTATTCGACGTCACCGACCAGGTGCGAAAACGATACAAAGGAGGCGTCATCACCGTGGAACTCGACATGGACACCGTCCCACTCCCCACCCGACGAGGCGGCAGCGGATTCAACGCCGTCGTCAAGGACTTCGAAGAAGTCACCCTCCCGGAATTCGAAATGTAACAAAATCACCAATTAAATGATATAATCTCTCACAAGTAAGATGAAAAGCATTGAAGGATATAACATAGAATATGACTTCAGCCAATTCAAGAAGGTGGCCGACCTGATTTACTTCGAAGGTCCCCTGCTGTCACACTATGTCAGCAGCAAAGGCGATGACTACCTGTTCTATTGGGTGGACAGGGACGACAGCGACAACCGTTGGTTGGTGCTGCGTGTCAGTCTGGCTAACCTGCAGAAATACATCGGGAAGAAAATCACGTTGCGCGAACTTATTGACAATCCCAACGATGGGTATCTCTATTCCGTTGATGTAAACAATGACATCTGCTACCACCATATCAGACTGATTCAGCCATCAGCCCTGCCAGAAGAGTATTTGCCAGAACATGATTCATATTATGCCTTTGAGCCCATCCCCGCAGAAGGCGCAGAAGAGATGATGACATACGAACTGACCATCCCCTACAAAGAACGTTCCAGATTCGAGGAGCTTCTATCCAAGGTCGGCATTCCCGTCTCCGCTCTCAAAAAAGTGGTGAGCACAGCAGCAGTATTCTAATCAACTCAACTAAGAATCAAGAATTCAAGAAACAGTAAACAACAAGTTAAACCATTATATATATGGCAGCAACAGAAAAAGACTATGATATGGTCTGTGAGCCAGTGGCAACGACCTACGGGATGAGCGACCAACTGCTAAGCAGCGGTCTTCTCACCCAGATTAGTGGCCTGAGCACGGCAGACAAGAAGTGCCTAATCAGCTACATAGCTCAGGAAGTGGCCAGCGACGAAGACGTTGACGACGATGCCCTCTGGGACACCTATGACAGCGGTCTGCCACCCTACACCCTCGAAGAACTGCATGCCCGAATCGAAGAGTCCCACCAACAGTATCTCAGAGGAGAATATGTAACAGCCGAAGAATCGGATGCAGAACTAAAAAAAGAATTCCCATGGCTAAGGTAATCTTGACTATGAAAGCCCATAGAGGGAAAAGGCAACTCTATATGGATGGACGGCTAAAATTTGGTGCTCGCGTAGCCCAAAAGACGGTTCGGACAATAGAGAAAATCCAAAAGAACTTGGAACTCTTTCCAAACATGGGATACCAAGAGCCATTACTGCAGGACAGCATAACAACATACAGAACCATCCCCATAAACAAACGATTTAAAATCATATACTGGTATAACGAGGCAAAAGACATGGTAGTCATCGAAGACATTTGGGACATGCGCCGTGCACCTCAAAATCTGAAAAAAAGAATAATCACCAATTAAATGATATAATCTCTCACAGAAACGACTCATAAATTAAAAGATAATTCAAGTAAAAAGACTCTAACATTTCATGGGCACGTATATAAACATAGGTAATGCAGGATTCCAGTCTGCCCGCAACGGGGAGTACGTGGATAAGTCCGCATTGATCGCAGTGGTGAACAAGACGCTCTTCAGCGAGCGCCAGTTCAGCTGCGTCTCGCGTTGCCGACGTTTTGGCAAGTCCATGGCGGCCAAGATGCTATATGCCTACTACGACCACTCGTGCGACTCCCGCCACCTGTTCGCAGACTTGGCAATAGCCAATGACCCGACCTTCGAGCAGCACCTGAACAAGTATGCAGCCATCTACCTCGACACGACGAACTTCGTATCACAGTACAAGAACGACGATATCGTCGGGAAAATGGATGCAGCACTCCTGGAAGACGTGAGCAAGGCTTACCCCGATGTACCCGTGCAGCAGGCCGACGGGCTCATGGATTACCTGCTACGCGTAAGCATCGAGAAGCAGGAGCGATTCGTCTTCATCATCGACGAATGGGATGCCATCTGCCGAGAGTTTGCCCCTGGCACAAAGGCCATGGATGCCTACGTGGCATGGCTGCGACGGATGTTCAAGAGTCAGGATGCCTACAGGGTATTTGCCGGAGCATACATGACTGGCATCCTACCCATCAAGAAATATAAGACAGAGTCGGCGATGAACAACTTTCAGGAATACTCCATGATGAAACCCGGCGGCATGGGATTATGTTTCGGATTCACCAAGGACGAAGTACGTACCCTGGCCGACAAGCACGGCATGGACTTCGACGAACTGGAGAAATGGTACGACGGTTACCAGATAGGCAATATAACGTCCATCTTCAACCCCAACTCCGTGATGACGGCCATACAGGAGCAATGGTGCGAGAGCTACTGGGGCAGAACCGGCGCCGTAGATGCCATAGCGGCCTATATACGTATGAACTACGAAGGCCTGAAAGACAACATCATACAGATGCTGGCGGGTGGACGCTGCAAGGTGAACACCATCGGATTCAGAAACGACCTGTCGGAAATCTACGACCGCGACGATGTACTGACGGTGCTCATCCATCTGGGATACCTCAGCTACGACCGCACCACGAAGGAGTGTTACATACCCAACCTGGAGGTGAGCTACGAGATGGAGAATGCCATCAAGGCCAACAACTGGGACGGCGTCGTCAACGCACTCCAGGCCTCAGAGCAACTGCTGCAAGCCACCCTCGACGGCGACGAAGAGGCGGTGGCACGGGGCGTGGATGCGGCGCACGACGAGAACACCAGCATTCTCAGCTACAACAACGAGAACTCGCTGGCCTGCGTGCTCAGCATCGCATACTACTACGCCCGCAACGACTACATCATGTACCGCGAACTCCCCACCGGCAAGGGCTTCGCAGACATCGTGCTCATACCACGCAGAAACGTGCAGTCCCCAGCCATCGTGCTGGAACTGAAATTCAACAAGGATGCCGACTCGGCCATCGAACAAATCCTCCGCAAGCAATATCCCGAGAAGATAGCCCAGCATCCCGCCCCCCTCCTCCTCGTAGGCATCAACTACGACAAAAAGACAAAGACGCACCAGTGCAAGATAATTAAATCTCTCCCAGAAACCACTCATATATTAAAGTAATCATTCACGCAAAGACAACATCATCATATTTCAATAAATATAAGTCATTAACGCCAACTAAAAACATTTACTACGAAACAGACAGTACTACCTCATCAACCAAAAAGCGAAATCGTTATTACGATAAATCGTTTATACGTTTAAACGTTATTACGAATAATCGTTATCCCGTTAGAACGTTATCCCGTTAGAACGTTATCCCGTTAGAACGTTAAAACGTTATCACGAAAAAATGTAAAAATTAAACAATGTAACAATGTAAATAATATGGAAACAACAAAAGACGCTACCAAGAAGGTAACAAGAAGAAGGAGAAAATCCTCTTCTAAAGAGAATAAAGTCAAGAACTCCACTCTTGTTCCACAGAACAAGTATGTGGAAGCAGCCTTGAAACACCAGGGCTCGTTCATCGTTTATGACCCAAACTTCATGCTATGACCAGCGATTCCCGGTTTCCATATTATCGACGACAAGGCCTTAGCCTCTTGTTTAACAAAAAATGACCTCCCCTCTGAGCCTCCATCAAGCCTCAGAGACCCAAAAAGAAACAAACTCAAAAGCTCACTTTATTTATTCATTTATTAAATTTTCTATCTTATGAAAAAATTATTTTTCCTCGCAGCCGTGGCTACCATGACATTAGCCAGCTGCATGAACGACGAGTTCATCGGGACCGAAAACTCCCCAACCGTCGCTAACACAGAGACCGATGCTATCCTCTTCGGGTTCAACGTGCAGAATGCTACACGTGCTGACATCTATGGCAACGCCGCTGCAAACCTGCTCGGTAGCAATTTTTATGTGACAGGTACAAAGGGTAGTGAGAGTGCTACATACCCTTCTGACAATCTTGTCTTTGACAACTACTTGGTACACTACGTAGAAAATACTGCTGGAAAGACAGAGTCGAATACGGCAAACTGGGAGTATGTTGGTGTAGATCCTACTGCGGTTCCTAATCTTAACACAATAGCTGATGATCATTTTATTAAGTTGTCTAGTCTAAGCGCTCAGACCATCAAATACTGGGACTACAGTGAAGACCAGTATGACTTCTTGGCTTTCTCGACAGGTAAATACACTCCAGTCCTTTACACTAAAACAGTTCCTCCTACTAAAGTTTCTAATGAAACCACTAAGACAATAGGTGTAACAGCTATGAAGTATGGTGATGCTCTTGATGGTAGCGCAGTGGCCTATTCCTTTGACCTCCCATCAATTGATGCTCTTAAAGACGCCTATATCTCAGACATCACAACAGTGGAACAGGCAAACTATGGTAAGGAGGTAATCCTGAAATTTAAGAACCTCGGTTCTAAGGTCCGCATTGCCCTTTATGAGACCGTTCCTGGATACTCTGTACAGGCTGGAAGCGTAAAATTCTATACTGTAGACAACGATGCTGTCAAGTTAGGACAAACAGGTTTTGTAGCCCCGACGACAGATGCAACCCTGATTAGTGAAAGTAGTAACAGCTTTGCTACTGAAGGTTTTATTGATGTTTATTTCCCCAATTTAGGTACAAATAATAAAACGCCCATCAATGACAACTACAATAAAGCAGCCGCAACAGTGACGGCAGGTGCAGGAGAGACAACAAAAACATTTGGCACTCTTGCTACGGATAGATATGTAGGCAAAGATTCTTATGAGGCAGTTGGCAACAACTATCTGGGTCGTTCACTCCCTTATGCAACATTTGCAGGTGATAAAGATGCAGCTTATTATAAGACTGTATTCCCTGTAAGCACAAGCTATCCCCTTACGCTTCGTATCGATTATACGCTCGTTGCAACCGACGGTTCTGGAGAGACTATCAATGTCTATGGTGCTAAGGCTGTGGTTCCTTCTAAATTTACTGTATGGCAGCCTAACTATGCTTACACCTACGTATTCAAAATCTCTGACAACACCAATGGTTGGACTGATGATGATAAAACTACTCCTGGCTTGTTCCCCATCACCTTCGATGCTGTTGTGGCTGAGTTTACGGATGCAAGTGGTGAGCAGACAACAATTACCACAGTTTCCACACCTACTATCACGACCTATCAGCAGGGACATAATACTAAAACAGACGGTACTTTTGATGCCTCATCTATAGCTAACGAGTATAATCATACTGGTGAGAAGTTATATGTTCAGGTAATGGACAACAATCTTTCACCAGCAGTACTTGTTGGAACTGTTGATCAGAGCACACTTCCTTTACTTAATGCTGCACAAGCACCTAAGTACCATGCTTCACTTCTCTATAAGTTAGATAACGATAACGCAACAGAGGCTATGGTGATGGATGCGCTTGAAAACCGCGATGCTGTAATTGGCGATTACAATGCTGATGTGAAAGGTCGTAATGGTATTACTCTTACCTATAATGCAAATATTAACAACGCTGTTACTAGTATTGCGAATGGTGTTGATGATAACGCTATCACAGTAACTGCAGGTCAAGCAGCTGAGATTGCTATTGGTAACCTTAGTGCAGGCACTTATGCCTATGTCTATGACTACTCATGGACGTCACCATCTAAATGGAGTTCGTCAACACCTTATTCAGACAAAACAGAAGTAACTGTTTTTGAGCCAATTACTCCAGCTTCAAGTAGTGCAATTGGATCAAAAGATAAATACTATAGCCTCGCTCCTTCTGCTCTGGATGGAATTGCAGCTTCACTTACTGATGTAACAGTAGACGATGCTCATTTATATTTCTCAAAGACAAAGAATGGCACTGGTACAACAACTTATTCATATATTAGTGTGGTTAATAAGATTGGAACAACACTACCTAAAGGAGTGGTTGTAGTTGCTAAAGACAATGCTAATATAATCGAAGTAAATGGAGACGCCACTCCTGTACCTGGTACTTTCTATTTTGACAAATATTTCAGCAACAATGGCTCTTACGCAGTGAAGGTTATCAAGGTTGTATAATCCCTCCCCTCTCCATCATCACCCTCATTGTCAAGTCTGAGTCAAAAACTCGGAAATGCACAAGAGAGTAAATGATAAGAGGTAAAACAAGCTCGTCGGGGGGTATCGAAGGGGCAAGCGTCGAAAACGAAACCCGAAAGGTCAAGCGTCGAAATCGAAACCCCAAGGTCAAGCGTCGAAGCCACCCACCCCCACTCCCCGTCGAGAACACCAACTCTGATGCGGTTCTTGAAGTGTCAAGCGTCCCAAAGGGCCGAGCGCGACTCCCGCATAATACCTACCGAGGTTCGACTCCTCGGTAGGTACCAAAGAAAAAAGAAAAAAATAAGGTACGCGCATAGCGCGGGAAAAAGATGACAACAAGAAGAGACAAAGCGAAACCCCAGAAGCCCCAGCCCAGCAAACAGTTGGAGGCCGCAGGGGCGGACTCTGAAAAGAAGCCGCAACCGAAGCGTGGTGGCACATGGAAAGAAAACCTCGGTAAGTACCTTATCGACATTTCCAAATACGTGATGACTGGTGTAATAATAACGTCGCTATTCAAGGATCTTGACGAGAAAAACTTCATCTACATTTTGGCATTCGTCATTGCCATCCCCGCACTGATAGTAGGATTAGTATTAACCAATAAAAAGAAAGGAGACTGATTATGGGAGTATATTTAGGATTCGTAGTAATAGGCATACCCTGCATCCTCTTCCTGATCTACTGCCTAACCCCCTCGGGCAGACGTTGGATGCGAGCAAACGACTTGCTCTAAGAAAGCCCCGCCCTCTGCGTCAAATCTGAGTCAAAAACTCAGAAATGCACAAGAGAGTAATTGAGAAAGAAAATAAAGTACGCGCGAAGAGGCCGGTGCCTCAAATGTTAAATCATAAACATTTACAATTATGGAAGAAAAAAAGAAAATAGTGCCAGACTTTGGATACGTCGCTTTCGTGGGCGGACGGCCAGAAGGTCTGCCAGAGCCCAAAGTTGTAAGATGTGGAACTAAAAACAGAAATTATGCTCCGATTAAAGTTAAACGCACCATACGAACAGGTGTACGTGTATATCAGCCTGGAGAATCCATTGACTGGACAAAAGCGTACGATTGATGCCAAGATTGACACCGGAGCAGCTGTGACGGTCATTCCGAAATCGGTTATTGAGGGACTTGAACTTCCCTCACTTGGCAACTGTAGTTTCACTATGGTTGATGGGACACCGCTCGAAATGGAAGCACAGATGTGTAGGTTGTCATTCTCTGATGAGGACACCATTGACACACTCATCTATGTGTGTAACTCAGAATCTGGTGTCGCATTGTTGGGAATGGACGTGCTTCGTCTATGCAACTTCGCTCAGTGGCATGAGTGGTCCTGCGATGAACACTCTGTTTACTTCGAGATGGAGCTGACAAGCGAGGATGTGATGTAAAAGACAATAAACAACATATAAACTAATATATGACTACAAGAACTATAAACCCTGTACAGTTACACCTCTTAGAGCTGTTCAACTACTGCGGAAGCGAGCAGACGGTATCTGAGATGAAAGATGTGCTGGCTGACTTCTATGCCAAGAAGGTTCAGCAGGAGGCCGACCGCCTCTGGGAGGAGGGAACGCTGTATGGCGAGGCCATTGAGCGCATCCTTCAAGAACATTGGAGGACACCATACTCCACAATGTGAGTTTCCCACCTATCACATTAGTAACTATACAAGAGTTTGTAGAAACTTTGAAATAGCCGACCCAAGCCCCCAAGGAGGGGGAAGGGGACAGGACAATTGAGAAAGAAAAATAATGTACGCGCGAAGAGGCCGGTGCCTCAAGAGCGCAAAGAAAGAATAATAACTAAAAAACGAAAGTATATGGAATACGACTGGTGGATGGCCCTGCCTGTAGAGGTCAGAAAGGCCATGGTAAAGAAAAGAATGGAAACTGCAGAAAAAATGCAGGGTAGTATTACATGTGAAAAATATGGAGTGTACATGACGCCATGAATGTCATCATCGCCCACGCCATCACCAATCGCATCCCCCTCATCTCCGACGACAACAAGTTCGGTTTCTACCGCGACCAGGGTCTGGAGCTGATAGAGAACAAGAAATAAGAAAAAAAATGAGAGTAATATCATTTGCAATTATACGGGATTTCATAGCTAAACATCCTGATTCGGAAGTGGCTTTGCGTAATTGGTACAAAAAGACACTAAAGGCCGAATGGAAAAGCTTTGCAGACATCAAGTCTACGTTCAATTCGGCAGATTATGTCGGGAACGACCGCTATGTTTTTGACATAAAGGGCAATGACTACCGTATCGTGGCAGTTGTGATATTCATATTCGGGAAAGTTTATATGAGATTTGTCGGGACACATGCAGAATATGACAGAATAAAGGACATTGAAAACATTTAATGATATGGCACAGATAAAAGATGAGCAACAATACAGGGCAGCACTGGCTCGCATTGAAGAGCTGCTGAAAGTATGCCACAACGATACCCCTGCGACCGACAAGAATATGTTGGAACTGGATCTAATCTCTGACTTAGTGGCAGACTATGAGGAGGAACACTATCCCCTCACGGAGCCATCTCTGATGGAAGCCATTCAGTTGCGGATGTATGAGATGGGGCTGACGAAAAAGGCACTGGCCGAAATGCTGGGAATCAGCATTGCCAGCATAAACAAAATCATCACCGGCAAGAGCGAGCCATCGCTACAGACCGGACGCGAGATCTGCCGCAAACTAAATATAGACCCCGCCATAGTGCTGGGAGTGTAATCCAGACGATCGAAGTGTCAAGCAAAGCTCGAGCGCGACTCTCTCGGTAGGTACCAAAGAAAGAAAAAAAATGTACGCGCGAAGAGGCCGGTGCCTCGGAGCACAGAGAAAGAATAACAACAGAAAAAACGAAAGTATATGGAAGAAAGAAGATTCAAAAACAGATCAGAACAGATTGAGTGGTATGCCAAGCAAAGAGGCTGGGGACCTCTGACCGAAGAGGACATAGCAGCCCTTGATGACGCAGTAAGAATGATAACCAACTTGGACTAAGACTGTATGCGATACCTCATAGATACACATATCTTCATTTGGCGCGCCAGAGAAAAGTACAAGCTAACGCCTGATGTTTTTGCAATCATAGACGATTACGAAAATGATATCTGTATCAGTAGCGAGTCATTAAAGGAGCTTGTGCAACTATGGAACAAGAAACCGCATATCCAGAAGTGGTGGAAAAGTCCATTGGATGTCATCCGTGCTGTGGAAGACGAATTCAATATCCGTATCCTCTATCTCCACAAGGAGCACTATGAGACTTACGCAAAGCTACGTATCAATGAGGCACAAGAGCACTACGACCCATCAGACCATCTGATAATATCCCACGCCATCACCAACCGCATCCCTCTCATCTCAGCCGATGGCAAGTTCCCGTTCTACCGCGACCAGGGTCTGGAGCTAATAGAGAACAAATAATAAGAATGTACGCGCAAAGAGGCCGGTGCCTCGGAGCACAGAGAAAGAATAACAACTCAAAAAAACGAAAGTATATGGAAACAAGGACGAAAGATGCTATCAAGAAGGTAGTGAGAAGACGGAGGAAACTCACACCTGAGGAAAATAGGGCACTCAATGTCGCAATGCCCGCAGGAAACAAGAGCATTGAAGCATTCAGAAGAAACAAGGGTGCATTCATTGTCTATGATCCCACTTTCCTGAACACGTAATTTATATGAGAATACTTATTGATACGAATATTTTTGTCTTTATGGCATTAGACCCGGACTCACTCTCCAATGATGTGCTCATGGTGCTGAATGAACCCGACACCTTGCTATACATCAGTGCAGAATCGGTGAAGGAGTTGGTGGTAGCCTATAAGAAGAAACGTCTCGGCACAAAGAAATGGAAGACGGCAGAGGAAATGGTGAAAGCTATAGAAGATGTATTCTATGTGCAGATTCTGCCTTTGAAGAAAGAGCATTTGGAGACGTTCTCAAGGTTGAGGACTAATGATGCCATGGCTCACAACGATCCTTCAGACCACATGATTATCTCACACGCCATTACAGAAGACATGACCCTCGTATCAAGTGACACTCGTTTTCCCTTCTATAGACGACAAGGGCTGAAGTTGTTATATAACGAAAGATAGAACCGCGACTCCTCGGTAGGGCATCAAAAAATAATCTACGCGCGAAGAGGCCAGTGCCTCGGAGCAAGTTAAACGATATATAATCCATCACTATAGAAACTGCAAACATAACGATATGAAGATTATGAAAAAGATATTATACCTCGCAGCCGTGGTGAGTGTCGCACTCACCAGCTGCATGAACGACGAGTTCGTGGGGGACGAGAATGCGCTGAATGCGGCAGGCGAAAGGCCTATCGAATTCGGGCTGGAGCTGAAGAATGCCACGAGAGCAGAAAGCGACCATGCCACCTCTGCAGCCAACCTTGGCAATCAGTTTATCGTATGGGGTGAGAAGAGTACAGGAGCATCTGATACAAAGGATGCACCTTCTGCTGGTCACATTGTATTTCCCAACTATCAGGTGAACTACACTGCTAACTCCGCCTACACCACCACCTCTAACACGAAGGATTGGGAGTATGTGGGTTACACACACAGTGGTAATTATCCAGCCAACATAACATATAAGGCCTCTGCATCTGCAGCAGTAACGGGAAGTACTTCTGCCCAGACAATCAAGTATTGGGACTATAGTGCAGGTAGCTACACCTTTACGGCTGTGTCTGCATCCAAGCTTGATGGTAGCAGTAAGACGGACATTGAAAATGGTTATGTCAAGATTCAAAAGAATATTGATGACGATGACAAGGCATCTGAGAAAGGCTATACCGTCACAGTCACTGCAGCTGCAGACCTCACTAAGTTATATTTCAGCGACCGCACAGTCATCACTCAGAGTGCAGGAACAGACCGCAATGCACCAAATGCTTATGGTGGTAATGTGACTTTGAGGTTCCGTAATGCACTCTCTGAAGTTCGTGCAGGTATCTATGAAACCATTTCTGGCTATGATATCTCTGACATCCATTTCTATGTTACATCTGATGTCGAAGCTAAGGTCTCAGACGTTGATGCATTTGGTGCCATTTGCCCGAACATTAAGGGTTCTGGTTATGCTGGAACTTTGACTGTAACCTATAGTGAAGAAACGGCTACCCTCAATCAGCCTCTTGTTTCTGCAAGCGGAACCGTTGCTGCCGACCTTATCCTTGGTACGAATACCAACACCATCACAACTTCCAACCTTCTTGGTAAGTCTTCTACATCTCCTACTTGGGATACAAATGGCGGCACCTTTACTACTGTTATGCTTCAGGCTGCTCACACCACCAACATGAAGGTGAAGTGTGACTACACGCTCTATAATCCTGTTTCTGGTGAGACCATTAAAGTAAAAGGTGCTACAGCAGAGGTCCCGTCTCAGTATCTGCAGTGGAAGCCCAACTACAAATACACCTATCTGTTTAAGATTAGCAACAACACTAACGGTGTGACTAATCCGAGTTTAGGCCCTGCCGGCTTATGGCCCATCACCTTCGATGCCATTGAGATTACTAAAGACGATGGTCAGGTAGAGTACATCACCACTGTCAGCGAGCCGAGTATCACATCTTATGCTAAAGCATCTGCTGTCATCACTGATGATGAGTACCTGGCAGGCAACACCATTTATGTAGCTGTTGAGGATGGTTCTACCAACCCGACATTGACTGTCGGCACCAATGCTAAACTCTATACAGCAACTCTCGAAGCTGGTGCCGCACAAGAGCTTACAGAAGTTTCTATTGCTAATGCATTGATGAAGGGTGTTGCTGGATATGATGGAGGTACAGTTCTCACAAAGGGAACTCTCCTTGATGGTTATTATACAGAATCAGCTGGAACTTACACAGCTTGTACAGCTAGCACCTATGCAGATGGTACCACAACGTACTATAGATCTGCAACTAAAGTTGTGACAGATGCTCTTGGAAAGAAGCTTGCTGTATTTGATGTCTCTACTGGTTTGACCGCTGTCAGTGAAATTGCTGCTGGTGATTCTTATAGTGGAGAAGCAATCAGCATCAACGGTGCGAAGTTCTCACCTGCCGCTGCGACATTCACCGTTGTAGCTACAGGAACATCTGTTACTGCAGATGAAGAATACTATACAGCTGCTGATGGCTCTACCAAGACAACAATTGCTGAAAATGGAACCGCTAGTGAGAATCAGTACTGGACAAAGACTACGAGCGCTGCAGGTGTCTATGTATTTGAGTATGAAAAGCCCGCAGTACAGGCAACAGGTACATATGTAGCAGGTACAAAGTATTATACTACAGCTGCATGTGATGTAGAAGTTGATACTTCCAGTTTCGTAACTGGGTCAACAGATGTAAGTTCATACTACTTGGCTCCAACTAAGCACTACAAAGTCATCAAGGTAGTTGATAAGTACTAACCCCCAATCCCCTCTCCCTCCCGCCGAGGTGTTGCCTCGGCGGGGAGCCGGAGGGCGATATAAACGAAAACAATAAGGAAAAGGAAAATTCAGAATTTAGAATTGATCTTAAAAGAATGAAGTACCCGATAGGCATACAGAGCTTTGAGAAGATCCGCAAGGAAGGATTCGTCTATGTGGACAAGACCGGCTTGGTTTACAAGATGGTCCAGGGCCACATATATTTCCTGGCGCGCCCGCGTCGCTTCGGCAAGAGCCTGTTAGTCAGTACCCTAAAGGCGTACTTCGAGGGTCGCAAGGATCTGTTCGAAGGTCTGAAGATGATGGAGCTGGAGACGGAGTGGAACAAGTATCCGGTGATTAGCTTTGACTTCAACGGCATTAACAAGAACATCCCGAACAGCTTAAGAGACTATCTCAATCAGGTGATACGGGAAACAGAGGTCAAATATAATCTACCTTGCTTCAAGACAGACGACACCACATTACGTTTCCGAACGCTCATCCCGCGTCTGCACGAAGCTACCAGTCAGCAGGTCGTAGTACTTATCGACGAGTACGACAAGCCGCTGCTCGACCTCTTGGATACAGGCAACCCTGATGATGAGAAACAGCTTGCCAGCAACCGCGAACTGCTGAAAGCCTTCTTCTCCATCTTCAAGGCCACCGATGACCACCTGCGCTTTGTACTGCTTACGGGTATTACCAAGTTCTCGCAGGTGTCGATGTTCAGCGGCTTCAACCAGCCCGACGACATCTCGTTAGACAACCGCTACGACACCCTGCTCGGCATCACCGAGGACGAGTTGTACACGGTATTCGAAGAACCCATACGCGAGTTGGCAGAGGAACTGGGAGCAGACGAGGAAGCGACGAAGGAACTGCTGAAGAAGCGCTACGACGGCTACCACTTTAGCAAGCGGATGAAGGATGTCTATAACCCCTTCAGCATCCTCAACACCTTTGCCAAGCTCGACATGAGGGACTACTGGTTCACCTCCGGCACGCCAACCTATCTTGTGCGCCTGCTGGGACATAGCCAGGAAGACATCATGACGTACACCAGCGGTGAGCATTCGCTCGACGAATTCCTTAACTACAAGGCAGACGTCGCCAAGCCGCTGCCTATGATCTTCCAGGCAGGCTACCTCACCGTCAAGGGCTACGACCCCGAATTTGAGATGTATCAGCTCGACTACCCCAATAATGAGGTTAGGCAAGGCGTCATCACCCTGCTGGCCAACGACTATCTGCAGCTGAATGAGCAAGCCGCCTCTTGGACACAAAGGATCGTCCGCGCCATGCGCGAAGGTGACCTCGAGTTGGTGCGGAAGCTGTTCACCGCCTTCCTGGCAGAGACGCCCTACAGCATGCGGCCAAAGAAGGATCAGAAGGACCGCGAGCTGTACTTCCACTACACGTTCTACCTGCTCATGCGTCTCATCAGCTGCTACACGGTCTATACAGAGAAGCAACTCAGCGAGGGCCGCGCCGACTGCATCGTGGAAACGCCAAAGTACATCTACATCTTCGAGTTCAAACTCGACGGCACCGCTGACGAGGCTTTAAATCAAATAAAGGAACGCGCGTACGCACGCGCATACGACGCCGACCCTCGTCCCCTCTATCAAATTGGTGCCAGCTTCAGCAGCAAGACTGGGACCATTGAGAAGTGGAAAAGTGAAACATTGAAACGTTGAAAAGTTGAAACGTTGAAAGATTGAAAAATTGGCGGCCGATGAATTGTCGAAATAACGTAAGAACGTGATAACGAAATAACGAAGGCCGCGGAAAAGTCAACGAAGTTAAAATTGAAAGAAGAAATGATAAATAATAGATTATATAGGAATGGGCTGAATGGGCTGAATGGGGCCAATAGGCGTCATGAGGCTTTTGGACGTCATGGGGCCAGTGGGCTTCGTGGGCTGCGCTGTGGTGCTTTATCATTTATCATTTATCATTGTTCACTTTTCATTTATCATTTATCATTTTTCATTTCCCTGACCTGCCTCTCTGCCTGCAGCAGCCACTCCGACGACACCCCGGAGCCGACACCCGTCGTGGAGACCGGCACTCCTATCAGTTTCAGCGGCCAGGAGAGCGAAGCACAGGATGTGAGTCAGGGAGTGAAGGGCACTCGGGCTGCTACGAGGGCCGGAACGCCGCTGCACGAATCCGGCACCGGCACCACCACCTTCACGGTGTGGGGCTATAAGAATATGAGATACACAGCTAAGACTGACGTCTACGACGACAAGCAGGAGGTGTTCCCGGGCTACCAGGTAGTCTGGCACAGCGGCAGCGCCGCTTCCACGACTACGAACACCAACGGCTGGGAGTATGTGATGTCGAGCCCCGAACAGACCATCAAGTACTGGGACTGGAGCGCCAAGGCGTATCGGTTCTTTGCGGTGACAGGTGGGCTGAGTGGGACTAGTGGGAGTTATGGGGCCGATGGGGTCAATTATTGGACTTCTGGGGACTATGGGACCTATAAGATCACACTCGAGGCTGACGCCTCGAGCACAGGAGCGATGGAGGCGACGCCTTACTTCTCGCACTTGTGGTTCTCTACTGGCAACGAGGTGGCCTACCCTGACAAGCTGTTCGGCAAGCCGGTGGTGCTGGAGTTTCTGAAGCCTTACGCGCGCGTGCGATTCATTTTTAAATACTCGTACCCACGAGAGGGTATCAACCTGACAGGAGTCAGCTTTGCGCCGACAACGGTCGGCGACAAGGTTGCCCGCAGAGGCACAGTGACCGTACACTACCCCTTAGCGGGTAAAGAGACCAAGGAGTGGTACACGATAAAGGCGAACAGTGACCCGGATTCCGAAGTGAACAAGGCTCTTACGGCCTTCACCGAGGACTACGACCTGGAGGACGACAGCAAGAAGTACACCGAATCAGACAAAGGCTGGTACACGGTGCTGCCCAACAACACGCAGGGCAGCTACACGCTGAGCGTCAACGTGAACGGGACAGACAGAACGGCAGTAGTGCCAGCAAAATATATGACCTGGCTCCCAGGTTACAGCTACACCTACATCTTCAAGATCCTTCAGGAAGGTGGCGTGGAGATTGGTTGGGTCGAGTATGCGGTGACACCGTGGTCAGAGTTTAATAAAGACCATACGGTGTATAACTGGTAAGTTGAAAGTTGAAAGGTTGAAAAATTGAAATATTGAAATATTGAAAAGTTGACGAGTTGACAAGTTGACAAGTTGAAAGCGGCCGATGAATTGTCGGAATAACGTAATAACGAAATAACGTGATAACGGACTAACGAAGGCCGAAGAAAAATATTAAAGAATGAAAAAATTAAAGAATGATAATGAGCTGAATGGGCATCATGGGGCCAGCGGGCGTCATGAGGCTTATGGGCTGAATGGGGCTTATGGGCGTCATGGGCTTAATGGGCTGAATGGGGTTTGTGGGCTTCGTGGGGCTCTGGGGTCTTTATCATTTTTCATTCTCCTGTTCTTCCTCTGCGCCTGCTCCAACGACGACACGAAGGAGATGACGATGGAGTCGACGACGTCGGTGCCGGTGGAGGTGAACAGTTATGTCACGCGGTTTGAGGAGGCTAATGGAGCTCAGAGGGCTAATAGGACGCAGGGGACTGATGGTGCTTATTTGACCACGAGGGCTTGGGCGGTGCCGACAAACTATATGGCATACGAGGATGGCATACAGTCCATTGGAATCGCCTTTACAAGGAACAATGAGGATCCGACTGTTGGTATACACTCAAAGTCTATGATAGGAACCTTCTTCTATAGCAGCGGAAAGTGGCGCACGAGTGTGGAAGACATCCAAAAATCGATCTACTACCTCTATGGCTATATACCGCACTTGCCTGCTATCAAGTATAGTATCACGGATTACAATGGCGGTTCTACCGATGAAGAGAAAAACGCTGAATACAACAAGGGGGCCATCATGAAACTGGAGAACGTACCCACCGTGATGCCCAAGGACCTATGCGTGGTGATTGGTGCCAAACAGGGTACAGACAAAGAGACCGTAACGGGCCTACGAAGAGGTGACTTCTCCGTCGATGCTTTGCCAACATCGGATGCAGCGCCCAAGAACTTCATTTTCCTGCTCTTCGACCACCTCTATTCCTCCTTGCGTATGAAGATGAAAGTGCATCCAGACTATGCAACGCTGCGCACCATCAAGCTGAAAAAGCTGTTGCTGAGCACCCAGGTTGGTACGACGACCAGCAAGGACCACAGCGATATCACCATCACGCTGCAGTCCAACGACGTTGGCGGGGATCCCATTACGGACATCAGCTATGCCCCGACAGCTGATGCCTTGGACATCGATGGCGGCATCGAGTTCTGGTCCTCTGATGCTGGTGTGGATCTGACCACACAACAGACATTTACCGGACACTTCATGCCGAGTGACATCACCACGCTTGACCTGACGAGTGTCTATGATGTCTATGACACCCAGGGCAACCTCCTCCGCGAGAATTGCCGGGCCACGAACACGATGACACTCCACAGCCTGAGTAACCAGGACGAAGCTCATCGCGGTGAACGCTATACGGTTACAATGACCATCAAACCCACCTACCTCTACATGCTCTCCGAACCAGACCTGGAGAGTCCGACGGTGGTGATGGAGAATTGAAAGAAAGGTTGAAAGGTTGAAAAATTGAAATATTGAAAGATTGAAAGATTGAAAGGTTGAAAAGTTGACGAGTTGACAAGTTGACGAGTTGACAAGTTGACGAGTTGACAAGTTGACGAGTTGACAAGTTGACAAGTTGAAAGCGGCCGATGAATTGTCGGAATAACGTAATAACGAAATAACGTGATAACGGACTAACGAAGGCCGTTGAAAATTGGAAATTGAAAGATTGAAATGATAAATTATAAATTATATAGGAATGGGCCGAATGAGCAGAACGGAGCTCTGGAGGCCAAAGGGGTCCAGAGGGCTCATGGGGCTGATGGGCTCAATGGGCTTCGTGGGGCCTGTGGGCGTCATGGGGCCAATGGGCTTCGTGGGGCCAATGGGCATCATGGGCTGAATAGGGTCTATAGGGCTTTATCATTTATCATTTATCCTTTATTATTTATCATTCTCCTGACCTGCCCCTTCTCCGTTCAGGCGCAGATCAAGATTGGTGGTAATGTGTATGGCGGCGGCAACCACGCCGAGGTGAAGGGCAGCACGAAGGTGACCGTGAAGGCCGGCGACATCGGTGCCGTGCTGGATCCTGATGCCGAGCGTCCGCTGAAAGACCCTCATGGCAGGGTATTCGGCGGTGCCCGAATGGCCAACGTGGGCGGAAACACCTTCGTACATATCGACGGCGAGAACGCCACCGACTATATTCTTATCAATCAAGTTTATGGCGGTAACGACATTGCAGGTGCCATTGGCACCGCAAAAGCAGTGAAGGAGGAAGTGCCCACTGAACTGACGGCCGTCTTGCCCGAACCAACTACCGAACAATTAACAGAATCAGGAAAAACACGGGACAAGTGGCGTGAGGATTATAAAAAGGATAATCCCAATCTTAACGCCGTTGACAACACCTTCAACAGTTATGTGCGCGTAAGCACAAAAGCAACTACAGACCATTATACCAAAGAAGAGATTGCCGCGGCAGCTAACAATCCAGAGGCCGCAGCCTACGGCAAGAAGACTACCGATGTCAAGCCTGCGACTGATGCCAAAAAAGTTTATATCGGTCAGCTCTTTGCCGGCGGTAACGGTGACTTTGACTATGAACAGTCAGCACCTGTAGGCGGCAAGGTGACCCATACCATATATAATAGGTGGGATGATAAGCATACCACGCCCTTGGCACAGGTGGTAACCGACGCAGGTGAGGTGGGCTTCCAGTTGCCAGAACTGGACAAGACCTATCTGGAGGTTGTGGGTGGTTCTATCGTCTATGCCTACGGTGGCGGCAACGATGCCACGGTGAAGGAGCAGAACATTATCCATATCGACAACCCCAGTGCGGTGGTGAACCATATTTGGACTAATAGCACTGGCTTAGAAGTTGCCGAAGGCACTTCTGGCGCCATCGACTTGCTCAGCTATGCCCGCTTCAAGGAGATGGGTATCAATACCACCTTCTCGCACCCCAGTAGCGGTGAATACCAGATAGGACGCTTCTTCGGCGGCAACAACAAGGCGGCGATGAGTATCCGTCCTACGTGGAACCTGCTGGCGGGCAAGGTACGTAACCTGTATAGCGGTGGTAACCGAGGTAACATGACCAGTCCCGAAGGTCTGCTCCTTGAGATTCCTGATTACTCCAGCCTCATCGTCGATAACCTCTATGGCGGTTGCCGTATGGCCGACGTGATACCAACGGTGGGCGGAATATATAAGCCCTGTGTGAACCTGCCGGGGTATTACTTCCCCAACGAACTGTCGGCACGTACCCTCGTTCGCGGGGGACATATAAATAATGTCTATGGCGGTAACGACGTGACCGGTACGGTGTATGGCGGTAATGCCATCGGTATCTATACGACCGTCTATGGCGACGTCTATGGCGGCGGCAACGGTAACTACCCCTATACAGATAATGAAGAATTAAAGAACCATGATGTCTTCGGTGACTTCTACTATGACCTGAATGGTAAGACCTCAGCAGCGGCTCTCAATGCGTTCCGTCCGAACGCCGAGCAAGTGTCTATCCGCCTAAAGGGTAAAAACGCTACTCTTGAAGGATATACCGTCATCCAAGGTTCTGTATTCTTGGGTGGTAACTGCGCATCGCTGTCTAACCCAGATGACGATCCGAAGGTGGAACTGAAGATTGGTTCCTACGTGATTGCCGACAATGTCTTCCTTGGTAACAACGGTGAGGGTATGATCAAAGATGACAATCTGAAGTACTATTCCGGTTACGTGGACAACGACGGTAATTACTTTACAAGTGGCGACGCCAGTGGCGTTACCAGTTTCAGTTCCTTGAACTTGAAGGGCGATGGCAGTGACGCCAGTGTATTCAGGACGTATATGACGGGCGTTGCCATGCCTCTGAAGCCCAGCGTGGTATTTGACAGCAAGACCGAAGGCGACCCCGACACGTATGTCCCCTTCTCGAGTTTTGTCGGTTCTTTCTATTGCGGTGGTAACGTGGGTAGTATGACCTTCAAGGGCAAGGAGTCTTTGACCATTAAGGAAGGCTTGAATATCTACGAGAAGTTCGTAGGTGGCTGTAACAGTGCTGATGTGAAGAAAGGTACATATAATGCGGCCTATCAGGGCGGTGTTATCGGAACCGAGGACGAGCAGGAAGAAGACGGATACAAAGAAGGCGACAAGATCAAGGACCGCATTGAAATCAACCTGGAGAATTTGACCATCACGCCGCTGCGCTGGAACGATAGCTTTACACAGCTCTTGTGGAACACCCAGAAATGGGACGACAATGCTTATTTCGAAATAGAAGAAGGTACGGAGCTGGAAGAGGGTGAGAAATATTATACCCCTATTTACGCCGAACATACAGTAGGGAGTTCAGCTTATACAGTTCTTGATACAGATCATTTCTATTCTAAGGGCGAAGGTGACGTCTATAAGGAAATAGTAGCCGGTACTGTACTTGCAGGTTATGCGACATATTACACCAAAACGGATTCCTATACAAAACATGAGGTAACAGGTTCAAGTAAAACAGTAGGAGAAGATGATGAGTTCTATGAGAAGGGTGGTTTCGTAGAAGTAGCAAGAGACCCATCAGATTCTGATATCCGTCTGCTTGGCGGCAACGTCTATGGCGGCTGCTACGAAAGCGGTCATGTGAACGGTAATGTGGTCATCAATATCAATCAGGAAATGCTGAATAAGGACAAGGTCTTCGGAAATAGTCCTGATGGTGTCTTTGGGAACCCTGCTTCTGGCGTGGAACTCGAAGACCAGCGCGATGACCTGATAGCTGTGGCCCTGTCGGTGTTCGGTGCCGGCTATGGTGAGAAGACTGAGGTGTGGGGCAGCACCACCGTGAACCACACCAACGGCTATACCTTCCAAATCTATGGTGGTGGCGAGCAGGGTGTTGTCGGCAAGAAGAACGATGAGGGGGATTACGATTTCGACCCCGCCTACAGCGCCACGGTGAACCTCTCCGGAATGGTTTCGGCCAATTCTAATGATGATGTTGTTCCTAACCTCGCCGAGGCAGAATATATCTATGGTGGCGGTAACGAAGGCGACGTCTGCGGCAACACCTACGTCAACCTGGGCAACGGCCGCATCTACGATGCCTTTGGCGGTGCCAGCGATGCCGACATTCTGGGACACACGGAGGTATATATTGGACGGCAGCCCAACGGCAGTGGTGGCTACAAGGACGGCTTCCCGTGGATTCGAGATATCGTGTATGGCGGTAACGACTTCGGCGGCACTATTTTAGGCGCGTACGAGGACAAATACGACTACGAGGCTCGTCTGCGCGATGTTGACGATATGCCCCAATTGCATGGCTTCAAGGATGGCGAAGAGCTCGATGTGCTGAAGTCATCGACGTATGTCGAATACCTCGAAGGACGCGTAGATACCATCTTCGGCGGTGGCTACGGCTCCTATAACTATGCTAATACCGCTCTCTACGGCGTCGGGTCTGCCATGCCCGTTCAGCACAGTTCCTTCGTGAACATCCGTCCGAAGGATCATGCAAAGAACGCACTTAAGGCTGTCTTCGGTGGCGGCACTGGTTACCCCGGCAATCGAGACGGTGACAAGGCGCAGGACCGAAGCTATGTGCTCATCGACATCTCAGATGATATCAAGTCATTCGGTGATTTGGAGGCCTTCGGTGGCGGCAGTTATAATGGTCTGGGTATGAAGTACACCTTCGACTCGGAGTCTGGCAAGACTGTTGACGAGTCGGGTACAGCCATCAACCTTGATGAAGCCTCCGCCATCGTTGACCTGCTCCACGGAAATATCAAGAATGCCTTTGGAGGCAGCTACCAGGAAGGCGTGACACGCCGCACGGTCGTTAACGTACCTGCAGAATCCACCATCAAGATTGAAAACATCTTCGGCGGAGCCTACGGCAAGTATATCCTACCGCCTTGCGATGTCTATGAGACCCAGGTGAACTACAAGAATACGAGCGAGAAGGCCCAGATGTCCGGTGCCATCTATGGCGGCAACAACAACGAGCGCCGTTCGCTCTTCACGCAGGTCAACATCTCATCACCCGTGTGGACAAACAAGGACAAGGGCTACACGGGCACCGTCTATGGTGCCGGACGAGGTATCGACACCTGGTCGGAACACACCGAGGTAAACCTGCTCGATGGCGCCAGGGTTTATGAAGCCTATGGCGGCGGTGAGATGGGACATGTGCTCAACTCTAAGAGCATACAGGTGTATATGAATAGCTATTTTGATCAGCCTTCACAGCAGATTTCAGAACAAGATCCGGTCTGGAGTCAGAATAAGTACTGGAATATTGTTAATGGCAAGAAGGAGAGTCTGAAGAGTGACGCTCTGTTCAATCCTGATGACCCATCGGATACGCGAACAGTTTTAGATGCTTGGCATACTGACTGGAAAAATGCATGGACATTGGGTAGCTATTTCACGCCCAATGACGACTTTGACAACTATAACAATAATTCTGCTACCAACCTTGACCGTGTCAGTGAACGTGCTGAGTTGGATGACAATACGGCAGAGCTATTGGATGGCAAGAAATATAATACCAACGTTATCGTCAATAAGGGTGCTGTTTTGGAAGGCTACGCCTACGGCGGTGGTTTGGGCAATGCTTCAGAGGCACGTACTGGCGATGTTTATGGCAACACCTACGTTGCCGTACTTGGTGGCGAGGTCAAGAAAGATGTCTATGGCGGCGGTCGTGCCGGTGGTCTCGACAATATCTTCGAAGCATCTGGCGATGTAGGCTTTGTGGCCAGTGCTAATGCCTACGTGCAAGGTGGTACGGTACGTAATGTCTATGGCGGTGGTTACCAAGGCCATGTTGGTCACCATGAGGGCAACATCACCACTACATTCACAGGCGACCGTCTTGCCAAGGCCAATGTGGTCATCGGAAAGGCTGGCACCAACACCTTCGAGGGCGGTGCTCCTGCCATCACCCGTAATATCTATGGTGGCGGCGAGGGCGGCTCGGTCTATGGCACCTCGCATGTGACGTTAAACAACGGCTACGTCGGCTATCGTTATAAAGGTTACGTTGCCGTTCCAAATGGAACAAAACTGACAGAGGGAGGCACCTACTATACTTCCGATAAAGGCGCAGGCAAGTTCACCGCCACTGGCGAGGAAACAGCCAGCGGCAGCAATTACTACAAGCTGACCTACGACGAGGAACTCAAGGACAAAACCCCCGGCGACCTGGACCTCTCAGGTAATGTATATGGTGGTGGCTATGTCGTCAACAGCTATGTGGATAATGCTATCATCGATATGTATGGCGGACAGGTGCGCGGTTGTCTCTACGGCGGTGGCGAGGTCGGTCCGATTGGTCGCGGCGCGAACAAGACTAGTCTCGGGAAGGGTGGTTTAGAAAATGGTGATGCCACCATCTTCAGGGCCGGCACGACCGAGGTCAACATGTACGACGGCAAGGTGCTGCGCAATGTCTTCGGCGGTGGCCGTGGTAAGGACAGCTGGGGCGGCGACGGTACCATGTATATGGATGAAAATGTGGTGAAACAGTTGAAAGCCGACGGCTTGTTCTGCAAGGGCTATATCTTCGGCCAGACTCGCGTGAATATCTATGGTGGCGAGATCGGTACCGAGGAAGGCATGGCGTACGGCTACGGCAACGTCTTCGGTGGCTGTGACGAAGGAACGGTGTATAGCGCCTATATGAATAATGACAAACTGTACATTGGAAAAAAGATTGGTGATCGCTATGATGGTGAGCATGAAGGCTACTACTTCCAATATGGTCCGAGTGATGCCCCTGTCTACTTAACGGATGGTGACAGGAATATCTTCACCGAAGACTGTAAGGTCGTTGTGGAGCCCCACACTCGGGCCTACGTGGATATCAATATATCTGAAGGCACGGGCTCGTCTCTCGGCAACGGAAATTACAAGGCTGGTGAATACGTGACTACCGCAGACCTCCATAGGTTGAAAGGAAAGAACGAAGATAACACATGGGGCAGTCTTGATGATTATGGTATCATCATCCACAATGCCGTCTTTGCCGGTGGTAACATCGCTGCAGGTAGTAGCTCGATGTATGCCAACGCCACCACCGTCTATGGCAATGCCACCGCCTCCATCCACGATGTCTATAACCGCGACCTGATAACTATCGGAACCGGTCATACCGGCGGTCTGTACGGCGACGGTAACCTGACCTTTGTCGATGGCTACCGCGAGCTGAACATCACCAACTACGGTACCGACTACTATCATATCGCCTCGCAACTGCCCTATGATGACTATAAGATACTGCCAGAGCGTGAAAAGGCGTACTATGAGTTGAAGTACAAGTGCTTGAAAGAGTGTACCGACTATGAAAAAACCACCTATACGGTAGGTTCCAACCTGCCTTACGACGAACTGCTGGCATTATTTACCCGACCTGACGGAACGTCTGTACAGGATGGCTCAAACGACATTATTGTCACTGAGGGCGGCAAGAAAGTGCCCAATCCCACCTATTGGCAGGAGAACGGTGTCGTGTCTGTCTATGCCGGCCGTATCATGAACACCATCCAGCGCGCCGACTTCTGCGGTGTCTTCGGCAGTCGTATGGTGATGAAGGGTGCTCAGGACCGTGTGCCTGAGGTGGCAGACTATACCAACTACACCATCAACCGTGTCCGCGAGGTTTCACTGAACAAGAAGGTTAGTATCGCTGGCGACCCGACAACGATTGAAGTGAAGGGAGAAACCGTTGCTAACCCCAACTACACCCACGGCAACTACTTCGGAATCTACAGCAATGTGAACTTCCTTGGTGCCCTCACCAGTGATGTAAAATTCTCTGACGAACGTACCACCAATGCCGACCTTGTTAACTATCCAGAACTTGAAGCTAAAGGCGAAACCTTCTATGCTTGGAAGCAAGCACATAAGGACGACAAGAGGCGCAATAATGGTATCTGCCATAACCACTTGGCACTGGCATCGGGCGTCTATCTGGAGCTGACTACCGAGAAGGGCACTGGTAAGGGCCTCTACGAGAAAGACTGGGGTCCCATCACGGGCGTCATCGAGCTCGACCTAATCAATGTCTCCCAGGGTATCGGCGGTGGATTCGTCTATGCAAGGAACGAGCATGGTGTGCCGGGTACGGGTAAATCTAACACCACGTTGACGGCCCTGAACAAAGGTGCTGCCAGCAAGTGGAATTATACTTACGACACCAAATATAACAACTGGGAAGAAGCAGAGGGTGAAGATCATAAGAAAGAATGGCAGACCTCCGGAAACTTCATCCACAGCTCGCATACCATTATCGACGACTGTTACAACGTTGGCAGTAAGTACAATGGCAAATATGGTAACAAAAATCATGGAGGAGACTCGGGTGGCGTGCCCGCCCACTACTGGTTCATCAGTGGTTCGGTCTATGTCTATGACCAATACATCTCGGCCTACACCGGCTCACCCAATGCTTATAGCGAGGCGGTAGAGATACCCCTCACCATCAATGCCGCCTCCCACGGCACCATGACGCTGATGGATGTGCAGCCGAACCTCTATGCCTACTACTCAGCCTATACCGATGCATCGAACAACACACCGCTCACCGACGGGAAGAAACTGGTCATCAACGATGTCACCTATCAGCTGAACGACCCCATCAGCTACTGGGATTGGTACAAGTTGCCTGTAGCTGAAAGGAATTTGTTTGTGAGCGACACTTATATTGTTACTGAAGACTGTAAGATAGGTAGTACAGACTATACTGCTGGCACTGTGCTCTTGAAGAGCCAATACGAGGATTTGATTAGTAAAGACTCGCACGGTGATCCTATTTATCCTGATGTCACACACACGAAACTTGTGGATGGCATAGAGCAGGATATGGCAGTACCGTTCACCGATGTCTTCCGCTCGTCCAACAACCTAAGCCATACCACCGGCTACCTGCTCACCTACAATATCACCAACCCGAGTGTCTGGGATGAGTGGTACACCCCGAAGAGCGGTTCGTCGTTGGCGGACAAGATTAAGTTGGATGCATACGAGAAACTGACGACAGCGGAAAAGGCCAACTACGAAGACGGTCCTACCTACACTCCCAACACCACCGGTCTCTACGGACAGAAGAGGTATGACACACAGGCTATCATCTCACAGAAGGAGTACCACGCCTACGAAGGTTATAATTCCAACAACGACGAAGACTATACAGATGCCGACGATGTATATGGTCTGAAGCAGATGTATCCAGCCGTTTCTTCTCGCACCGATCAGGGCACCTTCGTACCAGCTTATGTAGTGACTAAAGAATACACATCTTCAAGCGACCATTACTATCCAGGTGCACCTGTAGCTGCCGAAATCAGCGGATACACCGAACAGGCATACATCAGCACAGCCACCATCCAGCTCTCTGCCACAGAGTATATCTATGTGAACGACCTGATATCGGCAACACAGTGGGAGACATATTACAACCGATTCAAGGATGGTACCGCTGCACAGAAGGCGATTGCCAAGGACATCAAAGACCTGGTTGTACCGGCTTATATCTGTACGGGTGCAGGCCTCTATGGCGGCAGCTACTACCAAGAGGGCCAGAACTACCGTGGACTGGAGGCATACAGCGCTATGTCGGAAACAGACCGCCAGAACTTCACCTTCAACTACGATGCCCTCGACCTGCTCATCGATCCAGATTATAGTAAGGACAATAATGGAAATCTCATATATCCTTCTGGTAAGAAGTACCAGTACGACTCTGCTACTAAAGACTTGACTGGTGCCAAAGCCAATAAGGCCACTTACTCACTTGCGACGTCTATCGACTACACGGCGACGTATAAGGGTACGTCGGCAATGACCTATAAGGATGCCAATAAGGTCGAACACACCGTAGCTGTTGATCAAGAACTCTTCAGCACCGACTATGAAGCCCTGCCCAATGAGCAGTACCACTATGCACCCATCACGGTAGATGCATTAGGTGGCACCTATTATGTTGTCAATGAGTCCTTCGTACACGGCGAGAAACCGTATGCCGTCGGTTCCACTATCGACAGTGGTACCTATACTAGTCTGTCCGACTCCGAGAAGGAGAATTTTATCACTACGTTCACCTTCACTGAAGCTCAAGTTGAAAAAGATGGCTCAGGTAAACCGCTCCCATTCTACTATTGCCGCGAGAAGTATCAGGTGAATGAGAAGGGAGGATATGACGATACTCCCCCTGTGCCGACTCCCGTAGGTGCCACAGGTGGAATCTCACAAACAACAGCAACCATAGAAGGCAAGAGTGTTACATACGACTGGGTTGAAGCGGGCACAATTATCAAATACAGTGACTACTCTAACCTGCCCAACAAGCAGAAGAACTTCACCATCCACGGTGTGTCGCCGATGGAGACCAGTACACTGTTTGTGAGCCGCGATGCCAACATCAACGACCTCTCCACAGAGAAGATTATCACGGTCATCTACAAGTACGACTACGAGGAGAGTGATGCCGACGGTACGCACATCACCCCCATCAGTGAGCGCCATGTGCTGAACATCCACATCAACTTCAAGAGTGGTGTGCCTACGGTTGAAGACATCAATCCGCCTTCCACCGTACTGCCGGGCACCAGCATCTACATGCGCGTACCCTCCGTGACCCCTGGTGCCTACGAAATCACCGGTGGCGGATGGGAAGTGTTCGCAAAAGAATCGGATGCCGAGAGCCATATCAACGGTGTGCCCTATACGCCTTCGGAAGATCCGCTCTACTGGTATCAGGATGGCTTCTATCTGTCATACTATGCCAAGACCTATCTGGGCAAGACCTACTCGAACCATGTACCTGTCAGCGTGGCTAACTACCACGACCTGAAGAAGGTGATGAACGACAAGGACTACCACTTGCATGTGGACTACGACCGTAGCCGCCTGAAGCGCGACTCCAAGGTGTATATCAATGACTACAGCAAGGATGCCGAGGGCAGCAAGAATGGTCTCGACCTGTTCAAGGACTTCTATGACCTGAGTCTCATCAGTGCCTCCGGTGATGGCTACACCGTCGATGATGGCAAGATTACGGCAGCTACAAGTCCTGCTAATACGAAGTTAGTGGATCATACCCTGCTGAATACCGACGCGACCAACGGCGTGAAGAGTGGACAGAACCTCGAGTTCTTCCTCCGCACGGATATTGACTATCCAGATAATCCGGAAACCAACGATTGGACACCCATTGGTACGGATGATGTCTGCTTCAAGGGTACCTTCCACGGCGACGGCCACACTATCAGAGGTCTCGACCACTCATTGTTCTACAACCTCTGTGGTGATGTCTATAACCTCGGCGTAACTGGTTCGTTCCAGACGGCCGGTGTAGTAGATAAGGGTATTGGCTATGTGGAGAGCGTCTGGGTGAAGACCAGTGCGACAACACCGTTGGGAACCAAGCCGAACGCCGTCTTCGGTAACCCAACCTACACGAAAGATTATCAGGTGGTCAACTCCTACTTCTGGAATGGTAACAAGAACCTCTATGGTAACATTGAAGGTGATAATCCTGCCGTTCATGATGATGAAGAGACCATCACATCTGGTGGTGCTCGTGGTAAGGCTACGGCCAAGTCCGCCAACGCCTTCTACAACGGCGAGCTGGCCTACGACCTGAACAACTTCTACCTCTACAAGCGCTACAACGACAAGATGGTGACATCAGGCACTGAGAGATATAGTTACTTCACCATCGGTGACGATGATAAGTTGGCAATCCAGAACAACCACTATTATGCCACCCATGCAGACCTCTGCTCTACGGGTTATGTGGATGACAAGTCGAACGTCATCATGTATGTGGAGGACCGCTATGCCGACGGCGACTTCCGCTATGACGGTGGCGACAAAGGTGTTATCCCAGACACGGAAGATGAGCGTTTCTATAGCTGGACAGTCACTGATAAGGATGGTAATGAAACAGTGGAGAGCAGCTTCTTCCCCATCTGGCCGGACGACTACATCTTCTTCGGCCAGAAGCTGACCTACGGCTATGGCGCACAGACCCATCAGGATGTACCTACGGCTGTCGCCAGGGAGGACGGACGCCTATCATACGGCGATAACGCCAACCGCGTCTATCGTGCTCCGGCCTACTACCGCTCGAAGAATATGGGTGTTTACCACTTCAACCCGACGGTCTATCTGGCTCAGGAGGAGAAACTGTCCGACGCACAGATTGAGGCTAATGAGGCACAAGTGGCTGCTGGCCATCCTGAGAAAGTTGTTCTTCCGCGCGAGGTTCATCATCCGGGTATGACGGCCATCGACTTCGCAGGACATAATGGGACTAATGAGATCAATGGAACCTATGGGCTTGGTGATCAGGCTGGTCTGTTCTATCCGCCACTGCTCGACGACGACGGCTTGACGAGCATCCAGAACTGCGACGAGACGCAGAACCTGCTGGTCTATGCACCTGCTGAGACCTCCACGGACGGCTATGCCAATGCCAAGACCCACGGTGTGCTGACCACATACTTCAAGGATCCTGAGTATACCACCTACTACGATAACACCGACGGCTACCGTCTCGTACGTGAAGCCCCGTCAGGAATGGTACATGGTCACTTGGTACAGAGCGACCTCAAAGCCACCGATGACCATCTGCTCGTGGACAAGCAGGACTTCAACTGTCCTATCGCCTACGACTTCGATGGCAACCATCGGATGTGGTACCAGCGTATGCCTGCCGACGAAGAGTTCGTGGATCGTAACAAGGGCTGGCAGGGTGTCAGCATCCCGTTCACTGCCGAGCTCGTGACGACGGACGACAAGGGTGAGATTACCCACTTCTACAGCGGTAGCGACAAGAGTCAGAACGGCACCACGAAGGGCCACGAATACTGGCTGCGTGAGATGACTAATGAAAGCACCTTGAAGCAGGTTGGCGAGACGAAAGTCCTGCTGGCCGACTTCCACTACCCCAATGCTGCAGGCGCCAACAAGACCGTCACCAACACCTTCCTCTGGGATTACTACTACCAGAACACAGACGTCCACGACCAGAAGGACAAGAACGCCGATATCTACTTGCAGTACCGCCAATATTATAAAGGTTCGCGCACGTATAGTAACTATCCGTTGCTGTCTGCTGCCAAGCCGTATATCCTCGGCCTGCCCGATAAGACGTACTACGAGTTCGACCTGAGCGGTAAGTTCGAGGCCGAGAACACGGCCGTCAGCATCCCGCGTCTGGACAAGCAGACCATCACCTTCGCCTCCGACACGCACGAACACATCGGCGTGAGCGATGACGAGATGACAGGCACTATAGCCACCTATAATAGCAGCACCGACTACTACTTCAAGCCGAGCTACATGAATCAGGAACTGGATACTAAGATTAATTATGTGCTGAACAGCGAAGGTAATGCATATGTCCAGCTGAATGATGATCCGGATACCTATTTTTACGATGCAGGTTATGAGTATACCAAGGATAAATTTGATGCTGAAGAAAAAGGAACACTATTTTACGACCAAACAGGTAGGCCAGCAACAACCTGGACTGACGGAACCACTTACTACAAGCGCACAGGCGTGAAGACTACAAAGAACGACAAGAACCATGTGTCACCGTCAGTGAGTGCCTTCCGTCCGTACTTCTACGTGCCAGGCGCTGCCCACGTGAAGGGCATGCTGCCCAGCAGCATCGTCTTCAGCGGCACCAACGGCGATGAGTTCGAGGAAACACCTGAGAGCGCCCTCGACGGCTACCTGGAGATCTTCTCCCGTGGCCGCAACATCGTCACCCGTTCGCACATGAAGGAGCCCACCACCATCCGCATCGTCAATGCCGCCGGTATCACCCTCGCCAACTTCGTACTGCCCGCCGGTGAGACCATCGAGACCCCCGTCAACATGCCTGGCATCTACATCGTGAACAGAAAGAAACTGAGTATCAGATAACCCACCCGATAATAAATCCAATAACTCACCCATCGTTGGTGCCCTGCGGTTTTCCCGCAGGGAGATATAAAATGGAAAAGAGAAACCCCACCCAGCACCGCATGACCCGCCGCGCAGCGGCTCATGACTACAGCGCCCCCGGCCTCTACCACATCACCCTGCATGTGGCAGAGGCACTGGGTCAGCCCCTCGGTCGCATCGTGGGGGACCTCTCCGCCCCCGATGGCACTCCCTCGGCGCCCCATCCCACCCTCTCCCCCATCGGGCAGATGGTGGAGCACGAACTGCTCACCGCCATCGCTGCCCACTACCCGATGATTGAAATCCAGGACTACATCATCATGCCCGAGCACCTCCATTTCATCCTCGAGGTCCACAGCACCCTCATCACCCAGAACGGCAAGCAGGCCACCTTAGGCCAGGTCATCGCCGGCTTCAAAAAGGGCTGCAACCGCCACTACTGGGAGATCACCGGGCAGCAGGCAGCAAGCCAGCAAGGAAAACTTGCTGGCACCAACAAAGGCGCATTCAGCACCCCATCCCCCGCCGCGCCCCAAATAGCCCCAGATGCCCCCGCTATCGGAGGGGAGGATGCGGCCAGGGATGATGCGGCCAGAAAGGATGTAACCGGGGTTGATTCAGCCAGAAAGGTTGCAGCCAGAAAGGATGCAGCCGGGAACGATGCGGCGCAAAAGGATGCAGCCGGAGTTGCAGCCGTGGTTGGTGCACCTGCGGTTTTCCCGCAGGTGGTCTCCTCCTCCCCCGCCGCGCAGCCCGCCACCTCCGCGCAACCCGCCACCTTCAAGGTCCCCGGCACCGCGTCCACCGGTCGCCCCTCGCTTTTCGCCTCCGGCTACTGCGATGTGATGCCCCTGCACGGCGGGCAGCTCGCTACCCAGCGACAATATATCAAGGACAACCCGCGCTCCCGCCTGCTTCGCATGAGCAACCGCGAGCAGCTCACCGTGCGTCGCGGCGGCATCGCCACCGCGCTCACCCCCGCCGCCCTTCGCGGCTATCTGCAGCGCGAATGCCCACCGCATCTGGCCACCGTCGAGGCTCTGGCAGCCATCGAGGACCAGCTGCTCATCACCACAGAGACCCCAACTGGAATAGCAGGCGGAAAAACCGCCAGCCACACTGTGCCCAGCGGTTTCCCCGCTGGTCAATCCGCCCCCGCGGGCTCAAACACCCCCTCCTCCCCCGCGGGGAACCCGCGCTTCATCACCTGCGACACCTTCGGCAACCGCGCGCTCCTGACGGAGCGCCGCCTCCTGCCGGTGGTCTGCCACCGGCGCGATACCGCCCGCTTCGGCGAACAGAAAGCACGCTGCTTAGATGCGGCGGCACAGGGTGCCGTCCTCATCTCGGCATGCATCTCGCCGAAGGAGCGCGAGATCATCAACGAAAGTGTGCATCGTGGTTTTCCCACGATTGTTATCCACGACAACGGTTTCACCGACCGTTATCACCCCTCTGCAGAAAGCCTCGCCCTCTGTGTCTCAGGCCGCCTGCTCTTCGTCAGCCCCTGGAAATTCCAATACCGAGGCAAGGACGAACAAGTCACCGTGCCCCTCTGTAAGGCGATGAACTGCGTGGCGCAGGCCCTCTGCCGCACCAAGGACAGCTGGTGGAAAGTGTGTTCATGAGTTTCTCTCATGAAGAATAAAGAATGAAGAATCAAAATGAAAACAACATATAAAGATATGATACGAAATATGCATGTTAACGGTAAGTTTACAGACATCTATTCATTCGTAAAGAACATACTATTCCTGATGGCACTGATGACCTTCGGGGCATCGGGGGCGTGGGCGCAGACCGACTATTCGGGAACATACTATATAGCCAGTTTATCCCAAAGAGTGGGTGCTAAAGATAATCAGTATACATACGATTCCAGTAACCCTGCCAATAATTTCTATCTGTGCCCTACAGAAGGATGGTGTTCGTATAAAGCTACTGATGATTTCGAAGCTGGTGACAATAATCCGTTTCTTACCACTTACCAATGCCGTGATGGCGTATATGATGCCACTAAAGCAGTATGGATTATAGAAAAGGCTTCTAATTCTGATTATTACTATATCAAACACAAAAAAGACAGTAAATACTTGGTGTCCAATGGTAAAATTCGCACAACGACTAACCCGGACCGTATTCGTGTACACTTGGAAGATGTTGCTTCAGACGAAGCTCTTGCTGCTCTAGGTGACAAAGCACTATTTGCTATATATCTCTATAATAATTCTCATATGGTAATCAAACCTATGGGAATAACCGATGGTCATGAATTAGACCATGATAACAAAACTGAACACCCTGATCATAAATGGTTAACAGTCAATAATGGTCACTATAAGAATCTTGTTGGTAATAGTGGCAAGGGGGGTGGTCCTGGTACATCAGGTAATCAATATCAAAATACGGCCGGTATTGTCTGTATCTTTACCGAAAATGACGCCAATGGCAAATTCTATCTAGAAGACGTAATCACTCGTCCGACTATTGCATTCAATTCAAGCGACCTAATTGAAATTACGGCGGCGCAAACGGGAAGTGTTACTATTAAATATACCACTGATGGAACTAAGCCATCTAGAACAAATGGCAATGGCGATGTTTATACGGAAGCTTTTGACCCTGCAGATAACGTAACAACCATTAGGGCCATTGCGTATGGAGAAGATTGGGAGTCAAATATTGCCACTTTCACTCCCACTGTTCTTTGTGGAACAACGCACAAGCGTTTAATACAAAGCCAGAACAACAATTGGACATCGGGCGACCATCAGGGATTCCATTTCTATATGATTCCCGGAGATCCAGACAATAATAGCGTTCTTCGGGTCAATACTACATCATTGTTCCGCCCCTCTATGGAATGGTATTTCAAGAGTGCTGGTGTGGAGGATGGTGTACAGTATTATTATATTGTCAACAATGCAAACAGCAAATACCTACGCTGTGACGGTAGCGGCAATGTTTATCTGGATACCTATTCAAATGCCAACGATAACAAGTTCAAGTTTAAGCTAGTAGAATCACCAACAGCTGGAACATATAATATATACCCGTACGGGCAGAATATTCTTATCAATAAGAATACAAACAATGCCAATAACGGTGTTATAAATACTGCTAATTATTCTGTAGACAATACTAAATCTGCCAACACCCGATGGAAGTTCGTCACAAAGAGTGCCCTCAACACGATGGTGCCTTTCACGGTGTCGGATGGCAGTTCGCGAACGCATTATCAGCTGCGTTGCAGTGGAGATGAGTTCTATGTGAAGGCACCTGCAGCAGACAACGATAATGCCACGATGGTTGCAGCAGCGTCTGCCGATGAGACTACCTATTGGTATCTGGAGAAGGCCGCTGACGCCACCGATGCAGACTGGCTGACCTACTATTACATTCTCAACGCACAGACGGGAAAATATCTCTATTATACAGGTGGTAGTACGAGCAACAATGCTGCCGCTTTCAAGACCAGCGCAGACCTTGGAACGGGGGATGAGCTCCAGCGCTATCAGTTCGCTTGGGCGCGGTCAACCTCGGAGGATTACTATTTCATTGTTCCTAAGATGGTGCGGGACCAGACGCTGAATAACTTCAGCACCATGGACAGGAGCGGTACCACCTTGAGAGTGCAGAAGGTAAGAGCCACCGGTACGTCTGCCTGGTCATTTGTTCCCACTCATTTCTCTCTTGACCCTGTCATCACGCAGGCCACAGATGGAACAAGAACAGTTACGATTACATGTCCTACGCCTGGTGTGGACATCTATTATAGGTTAGACGGGGAAGACCCTGTGGTGCCAGCTGTTGGGGACGACCCAACTGCGCCAACACTAAAATATACGGCTCCATTCATTCCAGATGTGGCATTAAACCAGATTAAGGTTGTCGCAGCCAGTGCAACAGATCGCACTGCGCAATCTGCAGTTGTAACCTTTTCACTGCCAAAGTACACCTATCATATCGTCAATCGCTCGAATACGATTGCCATCAGCAGTGAGGCCCTCCAACAGGCAGCAGGGACACCATTGAGTGGCTATAGTTCTATACCAACAGCCCTTCAAAGTGCATATATCTCTAATGAGACTATACAGTTCTACACGATGGATGGCGTTTTTGATGCCAACAATCTCGACAATGAGCACAAAATCACCGCTACGCCGTCAGGCGATGCCGACATCTATGTGACCTACACCACAGATCATCTGATGGACAAGTTCCTGCATTTGCGGGCCTTTAGAACCTTTAATGTCAAGGTTGATGAAAGTGGTTATAAATTCCTTTATGATGACAATAGTGGAGAACCTGTGGATAAGGAAGCTGCAACAGGGGAGACCGATGAAGCCAAGAAGACTGCGACCAAGACCACAAGGCCTTATATGTGGTATTTCGGCGGCAACGACCCTTATGCGGTATTCGTACAGAATGTGGACACGAAAAAATACCTACACTATGCTTCGCCCAACCTGACACTCGGAGCCTCGGAAACCTTCATCATGAAGGGCTCTGATCCCCAGAATATCGTGAGTGAAAACGGAACAGGCACCGTCACGTTGCAGAATGCCGCAGGCCAGACCATCAGCCTGATTGTGACCCCTGCTGCACTCCCGCTCTCATTCTTCCTGATAGACAAGGCCAACAAGAAGATTGAAAGTGGTATTGATTATACGGGTAGTCTCACGCTGCCAGCAGCGTGGCAGAACCCGCTGTGTACCTATAAATTCTACAAGGCGGCTACATATAATGAGGGAACAGACACATATACCTGTGACGAAGGTGACAGAATCGATGGTATTGAAGATTTAGGTGATGGCAATGTCATCTACGTCACCTATGATGTCGATAATTCGCTTCTTGACCTGGACGGTCGCAACAGCCTCGGCATTGATAATAAAGTGAATACGGCCTATAGGCTTCAGTTTGCTGCTGGTGATGAATTCTGTCAGGAGTCGGCAGATGCAGTAATGACCGAGAAGAGGCAGGCTGTCTTCCCATATAGCAATGGCGATGGTGGACTCTATGTCTATGGCACAAAAAAATGGGAAGACCAGTTGGCGAGCGGCGCCAGCGAACGTACACGTTGGCTGTGGTATATTGAGCCGGCAAAGAAACTCACGCCTGGTGTGAATACCATTGCCGATCTGGATCCCTACCATGTGAAGATTTCGTCTTACCAGACACAGACAAACTATAAGATTGACGATGACAACACTCGCAATTTCCACTCCTATCTGAAGACCTATGCTGTTAGCTATGGAAGCCCAGCAACCACTCACATCGTGACAGGTGTTACCAATGATAATCCTTTGGTGACAGGAGGAGCTGAGAGTGCAGAAGCCGACAACGGTGATGCCACGGAGTATATGATTTTAGGATCATCGTTGTCAAGCCTGAAGTTGGTGACTGTGGATGCTATATCCAATGGGACAACCACAGAACGCCGCACCGTCAACTCCTTTGAGCAGTATTGGAAGAACAACCCCACGGTGCAGGGTAAGCTGACCACCAAGGTGACACAGGTAGGTCGTAATGTGACGCTGAGCGCCACGCAAAAGACGGAGTTAGAGACAGTGACCGTGAAAGAATCCCCCTTAGAGACTGTTGCTTGGCATGTCTATGAGGCCTGGGCCAATTCGCAACCTTGGATGCATAACAACGATGCCGCAAGCGCAGGTGGCACACCTACCACGAGTAAGAAATTTCTGAAAGAAGAGCACGTTTTCCAAACCATTGGCATGGGTGACGGTTATTTCGAGTTCGTGGAGACGGAGATCAAGCCTATGCTCATCCTGCTCGACCAGCACGGCTGGGAGATTGTCCGTCTGCCGCTGCCTTCAGGTAATCCTGCTACTTTGACTGATGCGCAGAAAGTAGAACGTGCAGCACGCTATGCCGAGCTTCATAAGTACAGCAGCCCGATGGTTGAGAAATACCACTATTGGAAGACTGGTACCAAGGTCCCTGGCTATCATAAGTACACCGTCTCTGACTATGCTACGAATTCAGATGGCACTGAATACACCACAGACGAGTTGGGTAGGGCTGATATAACCGCTTCTGGTCAAGAACCGAACCTTCCTAACTACGACACACAAGCCCTCGTGAACGGTAAGGAACGTGACTGGTATGTCACCTACGATGTGAAAGCCGATTATGCCAGCAAATACGCTGGTGCCGCCACCAAGGGAGCCACATCGGCGGCCCCCTACCTGATTAAGCAGGACGGCAAGTATGCACAGATTGACGGCACGTCGCTATCTTCAACCAATATGGACCTAACGGGTGTCACGGATGTACCTGAGGAAATGCAATGGTATGTGAGGCCCAACTTCGATATCGACGAAGAGTTGGGTTATCAATACGAAGGAGAATACGGAGAATTGACCAAGACAGCGACCGAAGCCGCATACTTCGCTGCTGGCCAGAATGGCTTCGACCCCTACAACGTACAGATACAGAGTGTTAAGACAGAGACTCGTTATTTCACTGCCAATACAAGCAGTTCCATCATCACCAACAAGTGGGCAGGTTCATCGAGCGGTATCACTCTGGAAAACTTGAACGAGAAGCAGCATGGCATTATCGGTCTCGACCAGGTGAAGATGCAAATCACCAATGCCACCTTTATGGTTGTTGCAGACGATGACGGCAATATGATCCTGATGCCCCGTTTCGACAATACCAAGGTAATGCAGTCGTTCGCAACCCTTGCAAAGCCTAACGGCTCAGTAACTCAGGTCTTTACGCTCACCCCAGTGCCTAAGATTGTTCACAATTCGTCGGAGATTAGTGCCATGGGTGGCTACTATATGCTGGCAAACGACTTCACCGCTTCTGGTTCTATCGGTACTAAGGCATCTCCCTTTAAGGGCACCATCGAAGGTCAGATAGATAAGAGTTTCAGTGTCTCTGCACCTTTCATTGCGTATGCCGATGGCGCTACCATCAAGAATGTGATTATCGAGAGTGCTTCTGTCAGCAGTGGCAGTTCTACAGTTACTATAAATAAAGAAGACAAGACAGCACTTGGTGCCATTTGCAATTATGCAACAGGCGCAACCCGTATCTACAACTGTGGTATCAACGGTGGTACTATCGGCGCCAGTGATGACTTTGTCGGCGGTATCGTAGGTTATCTTGATGGCTCTTCGCGCGTCATCAACTGCTACAGCTATGCCAATATCACAAACGGCACAGATGTGGGTGGTATTGTGGGCTATAATGCTGTGGCTACTACTGCAGCCATGATAAACGCGGGAAAGGGAACCATGGTGATGAACTGCATGTTCTATGGCGACATCACTGGTGGTTCCAACAAATCACCCGTCTATGGCGGATCGAATATTAATAACGTGCACGGCGGTCTGAACACCTTCAACTACTATGCTTATGAGAAATTGCCAACAAGCCATATTACCAACAATAAATACAACTGTGCCTTAGCTGTAGAAGATAAATACCTGACCCGTTTCGAGATATACCGTCAGCTGTTGAACAGCAACAGGCGATTGGCCGCTTACTATGCAACTGGTGATGCCAGCAAGGGACAAGGCAAGGATAACGAGATGGCCAAGTGGGTGCTGGACAAGACAGCTGCACCTTATCCAATCTTGAAGTCACAAGACTCCTATCCGTCTATCATCAACTATGACCCCATTAATACTTTTGATGCGGAAACGGGTGAAAATGTCACTCGTGCATCCATCACCAACACAGAGGAGAACCGTAACAAAGGTCGTAAGATTGGTGATTTGACCGTGAATATCAGTGTAGGTACTGGTGGTCCGACTGGTGCTGCCATCAAGGCGGGTAAGTCGTCAATAACCCTTGTTCGCACCGATAAAGACTTCGATGACTACAACTTCAATTACGACAAGGTGCAGTTGCCTTATTACAATGAGGTAGGTACGGGTAACTATACGACGGATTCTGAAGGAAATAGCAAAGTGGTGACCGGTTGGAAGATAACAGGTATGTCTAAAGATGGCTCAGCTCATTTTGACACGGGTGACAAGTGGGGCGGTTACAATTTCGCTGATCGTAATAGTACCGATAAGGATTTGTTTGGTACGAGTGGCCGTATCTTCTCGCAGGGTGCCTACTTCGATGTGCCTTATGGGGTGACCTCTATCACCATTGAACCGTATTGGGGCACAGCCGCCTTCCTCGCAGACGAACGTTTGGATGTGGTGTATAATAGTGGCTATGGTGCTCAAAGCGTTTCCCAGTTACCCAAGACATTCAATAACGGAAAGATAAATATAGGCGGTACAGATCAAACGGTACATACATCTATGACCAATGCACTGAATGCACTCAGCGGAGCTACGGTCTATGACAATGCCGTGGTGCTGGTGGGCAACTATCATCTGAACACTTCGCCTTCCACCGATGGTAGCAAGAAACTGACAATCATGTCCATTGACTTGGACGAAGACAATGAACCGGACTATAGTCTGATCAATCACCATATCGACCGTTATGCCGTTTGTCCCATCCGTTTCGATTTCCTGAACGTGCCGGGTACGGCTCAGGCTCAAAAGCCTAATGGTTCAACTAATCTGTCTAATGTGAGTATCTTCCGAACCAAAGGCTGGTTCGAGATTACCAATACCACATTGATCTATTTCACTCAGTTTGAATACGAGAACAAGGGCTATGGTAAACCTGGCGATGTTGCTGGTGTTTTCAATGACATGCAAGACAAGCCGCTTATTCTCCTTGGCGGCGTGTTCGACCAGTTCGTTTCCACTCAGAATTGTCCAGTGGATGGACACACTCAATATATCCATGTGGGAGGCAACGCATGGTTCCATGAATTCGGATTGGGTACACACAGTGATGGTGCCTATTCGACACCTCATCCACCCGTGTCTGTAACCGGTGGCGACTATGACGGTTTCTACCTCACGGGAACCTATAACCAGGATGCCGCGGTGACAACCGACAATGCCGAGTGCTATATCAGTGGTGGTCACTTCGTGGAGGCTGCAGGTGCCTCCCAGGAAGCCATCAACGGTGACGTTCGTTGGTTAATCTACGATGCCGATATCGAAAACTTCTTTGGCGGTGGTGTGAATGCAGCCAGACCTATCACGGGCGATGTCCGCGTTGATATTTTCAACAGCCATGTGGGTATTTATTGCGGCGGTCCTAAGTTCGGTGACATGCAAACTGGCAAGACTGTAACAACCAATGCGGAAGGCTGTACGTTTACTAAGTTCTTTGGTGGCGGCTATGGTGGAACCTCTTATTCCCGAAAGAAGTACTACGATAATACGACACCAGCCTGGAGCACTACTCTTCAAGGCCATTACACTACCGATCGTGGAAAATACTTTGACGGTGCGACGACCAACTCAAAAGGTGGCGGTGGTACTGATGCCCAATATGGTAAGAAAGGTCCTGGTGTGGCCACCGATATGGACTATGAGTTCTTTATATGGAGTAAAGGTAACACGGGTGGTCGCTTCTTCGTGAAGTTTGCTTCATTCACGTTGGCCACGTGCAACGATGTGACTTCCTCGTTGAAGAGTTGTCATGTCACAGAGAATTTCTATGGCGGCGGCAGCCTGGGAAAGGTGGCTGGTAAGGCCACGTCGGTGCTTGACGATTGCACAGTGGATGGTAACGTGTTTGGCGGTGGTTATTCTGCCACACTGCCGAAGGTCCTCGTCAGAAAAGCCCCTTGCTTTACGCAGACACCTAACATTAATAGAACGTCTGGTATGTTCGAACCTGCCACATTGTCGGGAACAGATGTCTATGAATGGAAGCAGGTTGCGAATCTGCCTGCGAATGGCGCTGACGGAATGGCTACTGTCGACGGAAAGAATTACCTCTATACCGATGTGGATTTGACTGCTCTCGGTCAGGTAGATGAAACAGACCTGACGATCAAGGGCAACACGCTGGTTAAAGGTAAGATCTTCGAAGCCGACGGCAGTGACACCGGTGCACAGACCGGCGGTGTGTTCGGCGGTGGCGATGAGTCGGCCGTGAACGGCAATACCAGAATCGATATCCAGGCTACGGCTACGGCAGCAGGGAATGGTATCCTGAACGTCTTCGGTGGTGGTAACACGGCCGATGTGGGTGGAGATGCTGTGGTGATGCTGACGGGTGGAACTGTCGGGTATGCAAAAGATGCAAGCGTTGCGAAAGAAAACTATAGTAGCGGTGATGTCTATGGTGGCGGTAAGGGTGCCGGAACGACGGTCGCCGGCAACGTGGCCGTACATATCGGCAAGAGCTTCAATCTGGATGGAACGGACAGCGGTCGTACCGGTACACCCGCTATCCAGGGTAGCGTCTATGGCGGCTCAGCTTTGGGTAATGTGAACGCAACCAAGGGAGCTACTTATGAGAGCGATCCCACCGACATCGCAGCAACAGACGGTAATAAGACCACAGCGGTCAATATCTACAATGGTAATGTGAACGGTAGCGTCTTCGGCGGCGGTCTGGGTCGTGATGATGAAGACCCTGCCAAGGATATCGTGGCGAAGAACTTCGGTTCTACCACCGTCACAATGGAAGGCGGTACGGTGAGTACAGCCATGTATGGCGGTGCCAACGTCAATGGTGTGCTGGAGAAAGATACCAAGGTGACGATTACCGGTGGTACGGTGGGTCCAACACCTCTCGCTGACCCCATTCCGAATGCCGTCTTTGGTGGCGGCTTTGGTGAGCCTACGCAGGTGAAAGGCTCTGTGGAGGTGAATATTGGACTTTCGGGTCAGGCAGGTGACGGTGCCACCATCAACGGCCATGTCTATGGTGGCGGTGCGCTGGGTAATACCAATGTCAATGCATTAATCAATCCCCCGGCAGAAGCTAACACAGATGTCAAACTGATAAAAGGTACTATTAACGGTAATGTCTTTGGCGGCGGTCTGGGCCGGAAGGAAAAGGGCGCACAAGCTTTAGTTTTATATGAAAATGTTACGGAGTACAATACTGCAAAAGGAACAGAGCTGACAGCAGAACAATTTGCAGTATTAACTACAGAACAAAAGACCAAGATTCCAGCTTCTGATGCAGAGACAGCTGTTGCTGCTATTGTGGGTGGTGATGTCAAGGTGCTCCTCGATGGTGCGAAGCTTAAGTACGACGGTAACGAGACACCGCTCACCGGCCAGATTTTCGGTGCCAACAACCTGAACGGTACCCCGAAGGGACATGTGACGGTGCATGTGAAGAAGACAGTGAATGTCGATTCAGAGAAAGATAATCTGAAGAGCAATAGTTCTACGCCCCGTGACGACCGTACTACTTACGACGTGTCTGCTGTCTATGGCGGCGGTAACCAGGCCGACTATATCCCGACGGATGCTACAATCACGCTGCCTGATCCTAGTGATGATGATTATGCTACCCAACTCGAGAAGAAGAATAAGGCTTGTGCTGAGGTGATTATCGAGGGTTGCGACAAGACCAGTATAGAATATGTCTATGGTGGTGGTAATGCTGCTGCCGTACCGGCTGCCGATGTGACGATCTTGGGTAGCTATATCATCGACTATGTATTCGGTGGTGGTAACGGTAAGAGCACACCAGCCTTCAGCAATCCGGGTGCCAACATCGGTTTCTATAACAACGGCGCTACGCCCTACGGCTCCGGTAAGGCTGTGACGAAACTCGTGGGCTGTCATGCCCACTACGTCTTCGGCGGCAGTAACACCAAGGGTAACGTGCGCGGAGGAACATCGATCCTCATGCCGGAGATTGGTACCACATATAGCTCATACGACTGCTGCACAGTGCGTGACATCAAGGAGATTTACGGTGCAGGTAATGAGGCAGAACAGGACGGTAGTGTGACGCTGATTCTGGGTTGTGTGCACAACATGGTAAATGTCTATGGCGGCGCAAGAAAAGCCAATGTGAAAGGCGGTATCGACCTTGTGGTGACCAGTGGCTCGTTCGAAGGCGTCTTCGGTGGTAACGACCAGAGCGGTACCATCCAAGGCCCCATCACACTGACCATCGAAGAGACGGGTTGCGACCCCTTGGAGATTGATAACCTCTACCTCGGCGGTAACCAGGCAGCGTACTCTATTTATGGTTATAAGAATGATGGAACGGCAAGAACCAAGGCGGATTATGACGCATTGTCGGCAGAGGATAAGACTGCCGAAGGGCTCCCCTACGCCGACCCCATATTGAATGTGGTATCCTGTACCCGCATAGGTAAGACCTCGGGCAGCGATTTGGGCGGTGCCTTTGGTGGCGGCCTCGGTGCGGGTGCCATCATGTATGGCAGTCCCACGGTGAACATCAACATGATTCCCGGTAAGTATGCCGCGGATGTGGATAGTGACAACGATGGAGTGAATGACAGCAAGGCGGTGGGTACCATTTCCAATGTCTATGGCGGCGGTAAGTTGGCCAATGTAGATGGCAGCACAGCTGTGAACATTGGAACGGTGGAGAAGATGGCGCACAGAACCAGCATGGGCGCAGAGATTCCTGTAGCCGATCGCGTACAGACGGACGTACAGCCCGCCATTATCACCGGCAATGTATTTGGTGCTGGCAAGGGCCAGGCTACAACGGCCACCGATGTCGATGTGGCAATGGTCACCGGCAATACCACAATTATTATTGAAAAAGCATCTATCACCAAGAGCGTCTATGGCGGCGGTGAGCTGTCGCAGGTCAGTGGCGATACCCATATCACCGTGCGCGGCGGTACTATCGGTAAGGATAGAGAAGAGACTGCGACGCCGGGAGAATATAAGTACTACGGCGGTGCCGAGTTTGGCAACGTCTATGGTGCCGGCCTCGGTAGCGCTTCAGGTGTCGGCTTCGGACTTGTCAAAGGTAATACATACATCACGATTGAGAACACAGTAGCTGACGCTACTTGGGTGGAGGCGCATCCAACCGCCGGCAAGGCAGCTGGTGATGTCCTGAGTTCACCGACCATATACCATAATATATATGGTGGTGGTGCATTGGCTTGCGTAGGTACCTTCGACCTCTCTACGGATGATAACAAGGACACGTACTCCGTGCCTTCAGCTGGCTTCCCAGTTAACTGGACGGACGATAAAGGTAAAGCAACCATCACCATTACTGGCGGTACCATCGGTATTGACGGCCATAATAATGGTATGGTATTCGGTTCCTCACGAGGTGATATTGATGATCCTGAGTCTATTCAAGACAAGTTGGCATGGGTTCATGACACTGAGGTTACCATTGGTACGAACGGTTCTGCAACCGGTCCCACCCTCCACGGTTCACTCTACGGTGGCGGTGAGAACGGTCATGTCTATCATGATGCCTCTGTAATCATGTACAGCGGTAAGGTCGGTAATCCAGCCGAATACTATGCATATCGCGGCAATGTCTATGGTGCCGGTTGCGGTACGGACAAGTATTATTCCACGGGTGAAGAAACTCACGATGGCCATGGAAACTATTACAATCCTAATGCAGGTATTGTCCGTGGCAACACTTCCATCACCATCAATGGCGGTAATATCGCTAACAATGTCTATGGTGCCGGCTCCATGGGTAAGGTCCTGGGCAGCACCTCCGTCATCATCAATACCAATGGTGCCATCGGTGTTGATGGCCTCCATGACGATGGTAACGTCTATGGTGCAGCCCGCGGTGAGCTGGATTTGTTAGGACGTAACCTTATTCCAGCCACTGATGTAGCCGACAACTACTCCTCTGTCACCAGTACCTCGGTCACGCTGACCAAGGGTACTGTCAAAGGTAGCCTCTATGGCGGTGGCAAGGCTGGTGTTGTTCATGGCAAAGTGGAAGTTACGCTGAATGGTGGTACAGTGAATCACGATGTCTATGGCGGTGGTGCGCTGGCCAAGACCAATACGCAATATGATAAGGACAATGAGACCAAAAAGACCTATACCACCACTGTTACCATGAATGGCGCCGGAGATGGCTGCACCATCCTTGGCAACCTCTATGGCGGCGGTCTGGGACAACTGGGTGTAGCAGGAAGTGCAGGTTCACCTGCTGTTTATACTGCCGTTGCCAATGGCACTACTTTAACAGATGGTGAAACGTATTATACTTCAAATACCGGCGCAGGTGAATTCAAATCAAACGGCACTGAAGTTGCTGACGGCACCAATTACTTTACATTAACGACTCCCGCTGTTGCAGCAGTTGATGCTGTTGCAGCTGTCGAGGCCGATGTGAACGGTCCTGTTACGGTGACGGTATCGAATGGTAAGGCAGCGAATGTCTTTGGGTGCAACAACCTCTATGGTGCTCCGAAACAGACGGTGGCAGTGAACATCGAAGGTACTGTAGCCGTTGAAAACGGAAGTGCCATCAGCCGTGTCTTTGGCGGCGGTAACCTCGCCGCTTACACTGGCAATCCGACTGTTGCCGTGTCTGGAGGTTTTGTTAATAATGTTTATGGCGGCGGTCTCGGTTCAACTGCTGTTGTGACAGGTAATACCTCTGTCACCATCTCTGGCACATCAGTGATTCGCAACGATGTTTATGGTGGCGGTAGTCAGGCTGATGTCACAGGCAGCGTGAATGTCATAGTGTCGGGGGGTACCATTACCAATAATGTCTATGGCGGCGGTGCACTGGCCAATACCAATACGGCGAACTGGGACGTATCAAAACTCGTCAAGACGTATGAGCAGATTACAAAAATTACTGCTAACGAAACAGTTGTAACCGGACTCTATAAAGAGGTTGGTGACACATATACCTTAGTATCAACGCCTGATGCAAAGGCCGAAGAAGGCGCAAAGTATTACAAAATCTTTGAGACAGCATGGGCTGATGGAAAGACTTCTGCCAGCAACACCACCACAGTCACTCTTGTTGGAGGTAAGATTGGTAATGCCTTTGGCGGCGGCTTGGGTAACACCGAAACACCAGTGTTTGTCTATGGCGACGTTTCTGTCAGAGTAAACAATTCCGAAGACAAGACCACTTACAGCGGCACAGGTGCAGCCTTCACGCGTGAGATTGCGCAAAACATTGTTGTCGGTGGAAAGAACTATCCTACTGTTCCCACCACAGGAAGTATCTTTGGTGCCAATAACTTCAACGGCACGCCAAAGGGCAATGTGACGGTGGAGATTTGGGGCACCAAGCGAGAAGACGGCGGAGCTCACGCCCTTGGTGACTATGAAGTCCAGGCTGTCTATGGCGGCGGAAACATGGCAAGTTACCTGCCCGCTGCGGACAAGGTTACGAAGGTTATTATTCATGGCTGTTCGGACACCAGTATAGAGAAAGTCTATGGCGGCGGCAACTCTGCTTCCGTACCTACCACCGATGTTACCATAGAAGGTGCATTTGACATCGGTTATGCCTTTGCCGGCGGTAACGGCAGTATGCCCGTCAGAAACAGTGCCGGCACATGGCTGGCTAATGCCGGTGCCATGATTCACGGTAATTCAAAAATCGTTGCTCGCGGCGGCAGAATTGGTGACCTTTTTGGCGGTAGTGACGCGAAGGGCGACGTACTCGGCGATCCACAGATTACGAAAGGAGCCCAAGAAGGCGAAACGGCAGAATGTGATTTGAGTATTACCCGCATATTCGGTGCTGGCAATGAGGGCAACGTCACTGGAGATGTGAATTATATTTTGTCGGGTTGCGGTACTGCAGATGCCGTACAGTTTGTGCATGGCGGCTCCTATAATGCGCATATCTCTGGTAATGTGAACATGACCATCACCAGCGGTTTCTATACAAATGTGTTCGGCGGTAACGACGCACGAGGAAGTATAGGTGGTAACATCACTATCGACATTGAGGAGACCGATGCCTGTAAGCCTATTATCATCCATAATCTCATCGGCGGCGGTAACGAGGCAGCTTATCCCGGCATTAAGGCTGATGGCACCGAAATCACTACCCCGGGTTCTATCACGATAAACATCAAGTCCGCTACCCGCATAGACAACATTTATGGTGGCGGTTTGAAATCAGACGTGAAGGGTAATGTGAAGGTCAACATCAACATGCGTAAGGGCTCGATGGTAAATACTGAACTATTACGTCCTGCCAGCTATACAGGAGATGTCATTCCCAATGTGCATGTGACAGAGGGTCATACATATATTAATGATGCTATCGGAACCATTGGCTATATCTTTGGTGGTGGCAACGAAGGTAATGTTATTGGCGATGCGATTGTCAATATCGGAACGGAGAAATCAGTTAAAATTCTACGTCGAGATGGAAATGGTAAATTTATTGATGCAAGTAATCGCTTTGTGTATGATAATGAAGGCAAGCTAATATATGATGAAGTAGAAGGCCAACAAGTAGCCCGCACTGTTTCGTACGAAGACAAAAATGATGTCCTTGGTGCCAATATCACCGGCAACGTCTATGGTGGTGGTAACCTGGCCGACGTGAAGGGCAATACCTATGTAAATATCTGTGCAAAGGAATCCGCGACCCCTGGAACATACGAGGCAGTAGCCTTTGGTGTGAACGATGTCAAGATCGGCGGTGATGTGTTCGGTGGCGGTAAGGGCATAGCAAACTCTTTCCAGTGCGAGAAGGCCATGGTGGGTGTTGTAGATGATGGCGCTACTGTTACAGGCGAAGGCGAATCTGCAACATATACTTTAAAAGAAGGTGGAACGACAGTGAACATTGGCCATGGTACAATAGGTACTTTCGATAACAGCGGTAATCTTACAGCAGGCGGTAATGTCTATGGCGGTGGTGAGGTTGGCCGTGTAGAGCGCAATACGAAGGTAACCATCGGATTCGGAGATGGCGCGGCAGCAAACGCGAAATCCCCCGTTATCGGTGGCTATGTCTTTGGTGCCGGTCAGGGTGTGCCTACTCACGGTTACTCGGGTCTGGTACGTGGTAACAGTACGGTCACCATTCAGGGTGATGCCAAGGTAGGACATAGTGTTTATGGTGCTGGAAAGTTGGCATCGCTGGGTCGTTATTGGATTGCTACGGATGATACACATGGTGTGGAAATCGGTATGCCATATGGATTGAAGTGCGGTGGTAAGAGTACCGTCGTCATCCAGGGTTATGCTGAGATTGGTCCCAACAATATGACTATGCCAACTTTCGATGGCAACGTCTTTGCCGGAGGTAAAGGTGTCCTTCCTTACGAGGGTGTTGGCCCAGAGGGTGCTGGACGCTATTACATGAATAATTCTGGTCAATATCTGTGGGAAAGCTATGCTGGAGATGACAAGGAAACGGCTTATCTGAAGTATATCAAGACACTTGGTATTACCGAAACAACCGATGTGACCATTGCCGGCAACGCCTTCATCAAGGGCTCCGTCTATGGCGGTAGTGAGAATGGTCATGTGCGTCAGGATACCCATGTGATGATAGCTGGCAATTGCCAGATTGGTAATGGTAAAGGCAAGAATGTACGATATACAACAGCACAGTGGAACGGTGAGAATCCTTCTGACTTTACCGAATGTGCCAGCTGGGACTATGGTAAAGCAGCCACCGCTGACAAGAAACATGATCCTTACGATAAATATTCCAATACTACGGGTGACGACGGTCACACGTTCTACGGCAACGTCTTCGGCGGCGGTTCCGGCTACTTCCCCTATAAATCGGGTAAGTGGAATCCTGACGCAGGTGTCGTGGGTGGCAATACGGTTGTGGACATCACCGGCGGACATATCCTGACCAGCATCTATGGCGGTAACGAGATGACTGATGTGAAAGGCAAGTGTACTGTCAATATGGTGGGTGGAACCCTCGGTGTGCCGCGCACTTTGAAACAGATTCACGATCACCCCGTCACCTGCTACCTCTTCGGTGCCGGTAAGGGCGACCAGCGCGTTCTCTTCAACACCTGGACCAATGTGGCCAGCACGAATGTGACTGTCAGTGGTGGCATCATCTATGGTTCCGTCTTTGGTGGCGGTGAGGATGGCCACGTGCTGGGCGATGTGACAATGACGATTGGTGGATCCACTAAGATTGGCACATGGGGTACCTCCTACGTAGATGGTAACATCTTCGGTGGTGGCCGTGGCTTCTCTGGCGATGCGCTGACAGCCGGTTCCGTGGGTGGCAATGTGACCGTGAATATCACGGGTGGCACCATGCTCGGCTCTATCTATGGTGGCGGCCGTCTGGCTTCGGTGGGAACCTTCTTCGTCAATCCCGAAAGCCCGCATTATGGACAGCTTCAGGAAGATTTCTACATAGAAAGTGATGATCTTCCCGACGGAAAGAGTGTTGGTGATGCAAAAGACACCACCCATGGCCATATCAAGATCAACATCAGTGGTGGTTCTATCGGTAACGGCATAGAGGGTACGGAAGAAGATAAGGGCTACTTTGATATAGCTCACAGTGGCAACGTCTTCGGCGGCAGTATGGGACGTATCGAACTTCTGGATGGAACGACGAACCCCATCTGGCCAGAATTGGGACAGTCAAAGACCTCAGAGGTGAATATCACTGGCAACACCACACATATCTATCGCAATGTCTATGGTGGCGGTGAGTTCGGTGCTGTGCGTGAAAATGCCTACGTCACCATTGGTGGCACCCTCGTTGGTACTACGCCCACCATTGATAGTCCAAGCACAGCTCCTCAGATTGACGGCTGTGTCTATGGCAGTGGCCATGGTAGTGACAAGACAGAACCGACTCTTGTCACCGTCCATTGGAAGGGTGAAGGAATGGCGGCATGGCAAGATCTTGATTATGTCTATACGCCGTTGCAATGGGCTGGCTTGGTGGGTGGAAACACCACGGTCAGCGTCTTCGGCGGTACCGTGGGTCAGAGCGTCTATGGCGGCGGTGAGCTGGCCAGCGTGGGTATTATTGACTATCGGGCTTCTAAGACGGGAACGGGTGATGACACGGGCGTAACTGGCTACAAGTATCTGACTGTCAAGAAGCACGATGCTCAAGACCAAGATAAAAAGACACTCTATGACTTTGGCCTCAGTTGGCCGTACGAGTTCACGTATGTGGCAAACAAGCCTAATTCGAGTGCTGTAGGTGGCCTTGCTACGGTGAACGTGGCAGGTGGCACTGTGAGCCAATTCGTCTATGGCGGTGGCAAGGGCCAGGTGGATTTCAACAAAGGCGGTGAAAATGACATCACTGAGCAACGCTATACGGAGGCCTTCTGTGCCAACGTCCGCGAGACTCAGGTAACGATTGGAACAAAAGGCGGCTCTGACAACCCACAAATACGTACGGTGTACGGTGGCGGCGAGGACGGTCACGTCGAAGAAAATGCCAAGATCATCATCAACCGAGGAACGATTGCACGCAGCGTCTTTGGTGGCGGTAAGGGCGAAGGCAAATACATGACTAAGCTGTGGGATCCCGACAATGCCACTGAAGGTCAACCCAAAGCATCGTCCGAGCTTACCTACAGCTGGACGGCCGGCAAGGTCTATGGCAACACCGAAGTCATCATGAAGGGCGGCTCTGTGGGCTGGTTCATTTATGGTGGCGGCAATGTGGCCTCTGTGGGTAAGGGCAACTATTCCGGCGGTGCTGATGACTACTCAACCGCCGGTTATGGTGAGACGCTCACTGGCAACCTGTGGACAAGCACATTCAATCCTGAATCACCTGAATCTGGGACCAACAATAAGGACTATGCTTGGGAGTTCCAGAATAGCGGTAAGACCACGGTCACCATCTATGGTGGTACTGTAGGTTCAGATGGCTTTGGTGATGCTTCTACCAATGCTGACGGCATCCCCTACGGCTCTGTTTTCGGTGGCAGCCGTGGTAGGTCTGCAGCCAGCTGCAAGCGCTCACCCCGCTACAGGTATGTGCCCAACTTCTTCCTCGGCTATACCAACAAGTCCATCGTCAATATCGGTGGTTCCTCGTCATCGGATATAGACGCTACCGGCCCCACCATCAAAGGCTCCATTTATGGTGGCGGTCAGGACGGACATGTGCGCAATAGCACTGAGGTACATATCTATAAAGGAAATATTACTGGTCAGGATGTCGATGCCGCTGGCCGAAGCGGAAATGTCTTCGGAGCCGGTTCGGGTATTGGTACCTTTGATACAGGCAAGAAAGATGATAGTGATAACCCCATTATGGCTGTTAACAACTCCTCCGGTTCTGTGACCTGCACCTCATGGGTAGAGGTGAATGGCGGTACTATTGCCCGTAACGTCTATGGCGGCGGTGCCTTGGCCTCTGTCGGTCCTCCAAATACAGGGCAGGGCTTTGATGAGTTCAATACAACTTCAAAAGATTATCCTGCAGTTAAGGATAATCCGGCTCGCAGTCATGGTTCTAAGTCCTACTCTCGGGTTGACATCAATGGCGGCCAGATTGACGGCAGTGTGTTTGCTGCAAGTCGTGGCCCCGGCGAGGCATACTTGGCTTCGAATCCTACATTTGACACTTCGGACGGGAGCTACGATCCCGACAAGTATGCTACCGTCATCTGGTCTTACTTGTATGTCAAGGATGGCACCATAGGTGATAATGTCTATGGTGGCGGCGAGGTCGGTCGCGTGAAGCAGGATACCGAGGTTCACCTCACTGGCGGTAGCATTGCCCACGATGCCTATGGCGGCGGTAAGGGTACTCGGACCGACGGTGCCACAATGGACGGCATTGCTGCTGACGTAGGTGGCAATACCACCGTAGAGCTGAACGGTACGACGGCAGCCGACGGTACCATCACCGTGGTGCCCAGTACGTCGAAGGGTTGTAGCGTGCAGAAAATCTTTGGTTGCAACGACCTGAACGGTACGCCGAAGGGACATGCGAAGGTGCATGTGCATGCTACACAGCATAAGAGAACATCAACGATTGGTGACAAATACAAGAAATTCGATCTTGTTTCCAATTATACGATAGACAATTATAGCACTTATACCTTCGATGGAAAGAAGCTGTCCGATCTCGCTGCAGATGCGGGTATAAATACCAGCGCTACTCCATATACGACTTACATGGGTATCTTGGCAGGCAGTGGCACTGATGATGCAACAAAAAAAGCAAAAGAACAAGCGCTTGCAAACCTGATAGACTTAATCGGTGAGAGCAAGTACGATGTTCTGGCCGTCTATGGTGGCGGTGACCTGGCCAAATATGATCCTACGGATGCTCATTCTGATAACCCGACCACCAAGGCAGCGGCACGTACGGAGGTGATTATCGATGGTTGTGACCTGACCAGCATCAAGCAGGTGTATGGTGGTGGTAATGCTGCTCCTGTGCCTGCCACCAGCCTCACCATCAATGCTGCCTACGAGATAGACGAGGTGTTCGGCGGCGGTAACGGTAAGGACAACTATTCTATTCAGGAAGGTGAAAATACGGTTTGGTATGAGAACCCAGGTGCCAACGTGGGTTACGATAACTTTAGGCACTATGTCAAATTCGGCGAAACAGGCTATAGCGTTGGCACGCATGGTTCTGGCTCGAAGGCCGATCCGTATAAGGCCATTGAGAACAGCAATGCCACCAACAAGGAATACCGACAAGCTTACTATATGTACGGCGAAGGTGAAGCCAAAACCGATGTCATTGGTGGACGTATTCACTACGCATACGGCGGTAGTAACGAGAGAGGAAACATCAGTACGTTGGCCATGTCGGTCTATCAGAATACTTCAGACTGTGCGGTTGTCGTCGATAAGTCCTACGGCGCCGGAAAGAACGCTGAAGTCGATGCTCAAACCGTCTTGTCCATGGAGTGTACCGAATATACGGCTGAGTTATTCCCAACGTCTTATGGTTCCAATGTGAATAGTGATGTGGTGCTGAATATTACCAATGGTCATTTCGGCAAAGTCTTTGGTGGTAACGATAGAGCAGGCAAAATCAATGGTTCCATCACTATCAATGTTCAGGAGAGTAGCTGCCGACCCATTATCATCGGCGAACTGTACGGTGGCGGCTATCAGGCAGGCTATTCTATCTATGGTTATTACGATAGTGGACGAACAGATGATAATGGAAAAACCATTTATCTGCCTCGAACCAAAGCACAGTATGATTCAGACTTGAAAGCAGCCTTAGATGAATTAGGAGCCAATCCTACGGAAAATCAAAAAAAGGATAAGTTAATCGAAAAAGGTCTCTATGGCTTCCCCAAGCATGATCCTCGAATCAATATAATCTCTGCTACAGAAATAGGCACCATCTATGGCGGTGGCTATGAAGCTCTCGTGGTTGGCAGCCCGTACATCAATGTGAATATGGAGCCAGGTATCATAACTCGAGATTATGTTGCTAAGCCTCCGACAGGAACGGGTGGCACCATGAATTACGAGAAGGGCCCCCACACCATAAACGATAGTTATGGCACTTACACCTATGAAGTAACCAATGTACCAAGCAGTACGGTTGATGCCGAACTGGCCATCGGTAAAATCGGCCATATCTATGGTGGTGGTAACTTGGCTGATGTCCAGGGTAACACCTCTATAGAAATAGGTACGGGCCGGTGGATAGCACGATGGGACAACAGCGGCAATCCTATCTGGGAAACAGAGAATGCCACCAGTGGTGACAAGTTCACGTATAGGCAGACAGCAGCTGCCGTGACGTACACCCAGGAAGAGTGCAATGCATATAATGCAACGTTAACAAATGCATTACCGAGTGAACCCACAACACTCAATGCTACCCAGGCCAATACATACAACGCTACATTGTCTGGAGCTATTGCAAGTGGTACGGAACTAACAGCAGAACAAGCCGAAGCGGTTAATACTGCTTTAGGTTTAACGGGTGAGGCTGCTTATGCTACAGATGGTACTGCTGAAATTTCTGCAGCCCATGCAGCATCCTACAATGCGAAATTAACAGGTGCTGTTGCAAATGACGGCACAGGAACACTGACAGCAGCTAAAGCCAATGCCTATAATGCCACACTTATCGGTGCCCTAAACACCAACGACATCAAGACTGCTGCCGAGTGGGCCTGGTTCGACGCTAATGAACATGAGGTGACGGGTAATAAAGCTCTCAACGCCCGCAACAAAGCCACGATTACCGGTAATGTGTTCGGCGGTGGCAAGGGTGAAGCAATAGCTGAAGGAGAGCGAGCCTTCTTCTGTGAGTCGGCCATGGTGGGCATCGACGGCGACGGCCTGATTGACAGTAATGGCGGTACGAGCGTCACTATTGCCAACGGTACCGTTAAAGGTTCTGTCTATGGCGGCGGTGAGATTGGCCGTGTGGAGAAGAACACGGTGGTGACGATAGGATATGAAGACGACGAGACGAACGAACCCACTATTGAAGGCGATGTGTTCGGTGCCGGTAAGGGCGTTGTCACCCACGGTTACTCTGCTCTGGTTCGTGGCAACAGCACTGTCACCATCCAGGGTCAGGCCAAGGTGAAAGGCAGCGTCTATGGCGGTGGCCAGATTGCCTCAGTAGGCCGCTACAATGTTAATCCAAATACTGGATTGCCGGAGTCGTTGAAGAACGAGAAGAGCGGCAACTGCACCGTCATCGTCCAGGACAATGCTGAGATTGGTCCCAATGATATGACGATGACAAAGGTAGGCGGTCCCGATAACTCAGGCCATGTCTTTGGCGCTGGTCAAGGAGCCATGCCTTATATCGGTGTAGATGGCAACGCCTGGGCTGGCGATCCGTGGCGTACGACGATTAACAATGCGCAGGATTTCTTTAGTACCGCTAATTATGGCGATAATAAGGAAGCCAAGTACTTGACATATATCGAGTCCTTAGGTTTGGCCACCCAGACTAAGGTGACCATCGGCGACAACGCCTTCGTCAAGGGTGATGTCTTCGGCGGTGCCGAGCAAGGATTTGTGCAGCACGATACGTATGTGACCATTAAAGACAACTGCCAGATTGGTAATGGCTATGTGCAGATGGCGGATGACGGTACGTACCTTGGAAGTCCGTACAGCATCAATCGTCGCTACACTTCAAAAGAGTGGACTGATGGACGTCTATACAAAGATGGTGAGACGAACTACACTTCCTCACTGCCTGAGTGCGCCAGCTGGAAGTATGAATCGCCATACGCCCCCCACGATGTATTTGCAGATAAATATGAATCCAAGGGTGGTGCACTTGTTGCAACCAACGGATATACCTTCTATGGCAACGTCTTCGGCGGTGGATCCGGTTACTTCCCATACGCCGCAGGCAAATGGCACTGGAAGGCTGGTGAAGTTGGTGGCAATACCGTAGTAGATATCAAGGGTGGACATATCCTGACCAATGTCTATGGCGGTAACGAGATGACCAACGTGGATGTTAAATGTACCATCAATATGTCAGGTGGTACCATTGGCGTGCCACGTACTTTAGGGCAGATTGCCGCTCACCCCGTCACCTGCTACCTCTTCGGCGGCGGTATGGGTGATCCACGTGTATTGTTCAACAAACAGACCAATGTGCAGGATGTGGAAGTCAACATCTCTGGAGGATGGATCTACGGTTCCGCCTTCGGTGGTGGTGAGGATGGTCACGTCTTGCGTGATGTCACGATGAACATCGGCGTACCCGCAAAGGATGCCGTCGGCACGGAAGGCGCGGAAGGCTATGAACCGGCCGTGGATGCTTATGGTCCTAAGATTGGCACGTGGGGCACGTCCTACGTGGACGGTAACGTCTTCGGTGGCGGTCGCGGTTACGCAGGCGATGCCTACACAGCTGGTAACGTGGGTGGTAGCGTGACGATGAACATCTATGCCGGCGAGATGCTGGGCTCTATCTACGGCGGCGGTCGTCTGGGCTCTGTGGGCTACGGACTGTACGAGGCTACAGAAACTGACAAGTATGGAACGATGCGTCCTGATAATTACGCTGATGACGGGATCACCGAGGTTGCCAACTTCAAGCGTGGATACGTCACCATGAACATCACTGGCGGTACTATCGGTAATACGAATGAGTTTAAAATTCCGAATGAGGCTAATATCGCAGAAGTTAATACTAAATTAAGTAAAACCTTGAATACAGACTTCACAAAATGGAGTCCTTCAGACTGGACAATTTGGAAGAAATACTACAATGTGCCCAATACCACCTTCGACACCTCCAACGGAAGAGTATTGCATACCAAGGGTGGCAATGTCTATGCCGGAGGTATGGGACGATTCTTCAAATTGGATGGTACGAACCCGATTTCTTCCTATGATGAGAATGGTGAACTAAACACTGCTACGACTCCTGTCGAATGGACCAAGCTGGGTAGTGTCAAGAGCACCAAGGTGACCATCAGCGGCGACCCGTGGATTATGGGTGACGTCTATGGTGGCGGTGAGATGGGTTCTGTCCTCGGTACCCATAAAGTGCTGGATGATAACGGAGATCCTATCATAGTAGATGGAAATAATGTGGTCACTGGAACTGAAATCATCATCACAGGTGGTACCATCGGTACGGAGATTACCGGAGAAACGCCTGTGAAGACGACAATTGCTGTTCCTGGTACTTACCCCGCAAGTGGTAACAGTAATGTGTTATACACCTATGGCAGCGTCTATGGCGGTGGTGAAGGCCGTGAAGAACACGACTTATCCAAGGACAAAGACCATGGCGGTAAAGTGGTTTACGATACCAGAGTGGATATCAGCGGCGACACCAAGGTACGCGCCAGCGTCTTCGGCGGTGGCGAGATGGCTCTTGTTGGTGGTGATACCTACGTCACCATCAGCGGCGGCGAGATAGGTCGTGCCGAAGTGAAAGCCATGGATAGCGATAATCCTGGCTACGTGAAGTTCGGCGGTGCCATGATGGGAAATGTCTATGGTGGCGGTAAGGGCAACGTGGGCCACTTCCACACCGGACAGGTCAAGGGTAATACCAACATCACTATTCAGAACACGGTAGCTGACGCGACTTGGGTGGAGGCGCATCCAACCGCCGGCAAGGCAGCTGGTGATGTCCTGAGTTCACCGACCATATACCATAATATATATGGCGGCGGCGCTCTGGGTTCTGTAGGAACCTTCAGACTTGCCCATGAAGGAACAGAAGGTGCATCGGATCCCAGCTACATCCCCTCTGGCGTTCCTTACGACTGGACTACAGGCACGGGTACGGCCACCATCAACATCACGGGCGGCACCATCGGTATCACCGGTCGTGACAACGGTATGGTCAATGGTTCGTCGCGCGGTGATATCTCGGCTTTGGCAGATCCTGCCATTAATAACGATCCTTACAACAAGGTGGGTTGGGTCAACAACACCGTTGTCAATATCGGTACTGATGGCGCAGGTACCTACGCTACACCTCTGATTACCGGTAACGTCTATGGCGGCGGTGAGAACGGTCACAACCGTGCGAACTCAGAAGTCAACATCTACAGCGGTACCGTGGGTGTTGTGTCGGGCTATTGGGCAACAATCAAGGACGGCGAAGGTAACGTAATCGATACCAAGACGCGTGAAGTGGACAACAACCGTGGTGGTGTCTATGGCGCCGGTTGCGGTCAGGATACCTACACCTATAAAGTCGGCTCGGGCGAAAGCGAAAAGAAATACGAGTTATACAACCCGTGGGGTGGTGCCGTGTTTGGCAATAGCAAAGTCACGGTGAAGGGCGGCCTGATTGCCCGTAACGTCTATGGCGGTGGCTCCATTGCTTCGGTGGGAACCATCACGAACGCCAGTGATACGACAATCGTAGACAACGGAGGAACAGGTTTGGCTAAGCACACCTCTGAAACCACCAGCTTCGCCCTGAGCTGGCCGTATAAGTTCGAGTATGCTGAAAACACCGGTGTAGCCACCGTTGATATCAAGGGCGGACACATCGGAATGGGCAGCGACCGTGTCGTAGGTCTCGACAACGGTAATATCTACGGCGGCTCCAAGGGTGATGCCGGCAATCGCTACATCATGGCACATTTGGCCAACGTCAAGGAGAGTTACGTGACCGTAGATTTACCATATAACGATGAAGACCCGTCAACGTTGTTGGGTAGTGAGCATTATAACGAGGATTGTATCGAAGGCTCCGTCTTCGGTGGCGGTGAGAACGGTCACGTCATGGGCGATACCCATGTGACCCTGACCAACGGCTTCGTCAGCCACTCGCTCTTCGGCGGTGGCCGCGGTGAAGGTCTGTACAAGGGTACGCTGACACATGTCGAGACTGGAGATGGTGCTGTACAGCCGAAGGCTGGAACGCCTGCCAAGAAGAGTGACGATATGGATCTCTTCGACTGGACAGCAGGTAAGGTCTATGGCAACACGCACCTCACGATGGTCGACGGTCGAGTGCTGAACAATGTGTTGGGCGGCGGCTATATGGCTTCCGTGGGCGTCGGTAACTATGCCGGCGGTTCTGACGACTTCTATTCAACAGGCTATGGTGAGACGATTGACGATGTGTTGTGGACACCAAGTAAAGACTTTGATCCGGAGAAACCTATTGTCCTGACGGGTGCACCTGGCTCCCTAAATAAACCTGTGACCCCTGCCGACTACTTCCTCAGCAGCGGCAAGACCTATGTGAACCTCTTTGGCGGCGTGATTGGTTCCACGGCGTTGTGGGACGAACTGCCTGCTGGTAACGTCTTTGGTGGTAGTCGCGGTAAGGCTACACCCAACCTCAGAGAGTCCTATCGCTATCTCTATTGTCCCGAATGGTTCAACGGCTATGTCAATGAGACGCACGTCACCATCGGTGAGGGCAAATATCGCTGTAAGACGAAATATGGCGAAGGCGTAGGTGCTCATGCTGTTGGAGAAATTATCACAGGCGATGCGTTCAAGGCATTATCTGAGGAGGATGCTGCCAACTGGGAATCGTATGGCCCGAAGATCTACGGATCCGTCTATGGTGGTGCTCAGGACGGTCGCGTACGCCGCGATGCCTTCGTGGTGGTTAATAGCGGTGAGATAGGTCTGCCCTATGGCCCCTCAGTACTCAAAGACAAAAACGATAGCTATACCACCAATCTCGACGACGCGCAGTGGCTGCACCGAGGCAATGTCTATGGCGCAGGCTCGGGTGTTGGCAAGTATAAGTTCGACTTCAACTATGATGGAAAAATTGATGATAACGTTGAAGGTATCGAATATTATTCAATGCCCATTAAGGAAGAGGACTACAGCCAACATGCCGGTTGCGTGCTTCGCTTCACGACGGTGGACATCCTCGGCGGTATCATCCACCGTAATGTCTATGGCGGTGGCTCGCTGGCCAGCGTCGGTCCTCCTGCCGTTCCGCCCACGAGAACGGAAACGGCCTACAAGGTTGGTACAACAGAGCGTGATGCGACCTATGCTAGCATCCCAGCTCCCGCTAATCCTGCCCCCGGTGTCACAACCATCGGTCAGGGCTGGTGGTCAAAGAATACCGTCAACATCGGTGGAGCGGGTGCTGTCACCATTGGCACGCCATTCGACACAACCAAAGGATGGAAGTACAACCCAGTCTATGGCGGTGAGGTGTATGGCGCCAGCCGTGGTATATCCGGCTTGGATGCTAATCTGTTCTCCAATTCCGTCTGGACGCAGGTCAACGTCTTCAACGGCGCTACCATCATGGGCAATGTCTATGGCGGCGGTGATAGCGGTAGCGTGAAGAGGGACACCGAGGTGAAAATCGGTGATACGACGCCGTAAGGGGTGAATGGGGATCCATAAGACCCAAAGTCCCCATTAGACCCAAAGTCCCCATTAGACCCATCCATAAAAAGTGACAGCAGCTGCACCTTATCCAAGTGTAGCTGCTGTCTGTTTTATGGAAGCTAATTTTATCTTTAACGCTGAGGCGCAAAGACGCAGAGGTTCTGCAAGAAAAGAGGAAGCAAAGACATAGCAGTTGACCTTCGGTGAGGACGCAGAAGGCGCACAAACGGCAAAGCCGAGGTTTGTGCTCTGCAGAACGCGCGGAGAGCTGCGCTTTTATTAGTTTAGAGTGTAGAGTAGTTCAATAGTTTAGAGTTGTTTAGAGTCCGTAGGCCTCCGCGACCTCCGCGCAGCGGGAACCCGCGCAGCGTTCCCACTGCTTCGGCGACCTCACCGATAGGTGGCTACAAAGAGAACAACTGAGTGTTGTTATCGAAGTAGACTTCTCAGCGCTCAGAGAGTGCAAGACAAGTTCTTCAGACTCGCTGTCGCTCGAAGAAGCGGCAAAGCCGAGCGTACTTAGTCGCAGCAATCGACAATAAGCGCGTGAGGGCCAGCTGTAATGCTCTGAAAACAGCCTGGAATGTCTCGAAAAAATCTGCGGCTCTGCGCCTCGGCGTTGAAAAAAAGAGATAACAACAACGTTGAAAAATAAACTATGCAAGCAGGTCTTCTCTGAAGTAGGTATTCAAAAATACATAAAACTAATTATGAACACCTACTTAAAAAAAAAGTTTTTTTCAAAATAGACTACACACTACACAAAACACGATACACACAGGACCTCTAACTCAGAACCTGCATACATAGCAGCATGAACCTATATTCATAGCGCCATGAACCTATATCCGTAGCGGCATGAAGCCGTATTCGTAGCGCTATGAAGCCGCATTCATAGCGTCAGTATAAAGGCATCCGCCAATCATAGTCAACCGGTTGGTAATGCTTCGTGCTGCATGAGCTGTGCATGCGAGTGAGGTCGTGCTGAGCCTGCGCCGTGAAAGAGTTCCTGAATCGAACAGAGTGCCGTCGGCTCCGGGCAGCGTACCAATAGGTGGGTCGGTTCGCCCTATGAAAGCGGATGCCAAAAAGAATATCAAACCAGTTCTGTCTGGAAGTTCAATGACTGTATCTCGATGTCGAGCTTGCGCAGCTGTGCCGAATACTCGTCAATCTGCTTGCTGAGAGCCTTCACGTCGATGACGGTCACCATCTTGATTTCAGAGCGGGAATAGCGGTCCTGGCCAGAGGATGCCGTGTCGAAGACGCTGCGCAGGGTGCTGATGCGCATGGTGAGCACATCCTTCTGAGCCATCAGCTCGGTGAGCGTCCTGCCCTCGCCGTTCTTGGTCTGCATATTCGTGGCGTTGATGCGCCATATAATGTCCTGTAACTTGGTGAGGCAGCCATCGAGTTCTGCCATCAGCTCCTCGGGCTGCTCCTTCGGCTCGTCACCCTCCTGTACCTTCACGTTGTTCTGTATGCGCTGTCCCAACTGTTGGATGCGCTTCTGTAAGTCCTTTCGGATACTTAATGCTTCAGCAAGTTTCATATTCCTTATCGTTTTTAAAAATCGCGCAACCAATTGTAGTCCAATTAGCTGCGCGAATAAATCAGCGGAGAGAGAGGGATTCAAACCCCCGGAACGGACAAGCCGTTCACCGGATTTCGAGTCCGGCCCAATCGGTCACTCTGGCATCTCTCCTGAGCAAGGCTCTCGCGATTGCGGGTGCAAAGGTACAAAAAAGTTCAGAGTTTGGTGTGTAGTGTGTAGTCTTTTTTTGATTTTTTTCTTTTTTTTCCGCGTTTTTTGCCTGAAAGGGCTGTTTGCAACCGAGTTGCACAGGGAATGCAGTACCTTTGCGGCGTGAAAAGTTGAAAGGTTGGGCGAATAATCGATTAAACGGTTAAACGATTAACCGCCGAAACGTTCAAACGATTAAACGGATAATCGAAAAAACGAAAAAACGATTAAACGATTAAACGAATAAACGACGAAAAATTAAAATAATTATGGTACTTGAATTTCTTGAACATTATTGGGATGCGCTGGTCATGATGACCGCTGAGATGGCTCCCTATCTGTTGCTGGGCTTCCTGATAGCAGGACTGCTCCGCGTGTTTGTTCCCCGTTCGCTGTATGCCAAGCACTTGGCACCGAATAACATGAAGAGTGTGGTGAAGGCCGCCGCCATCGGTGTACCGCTGCCCCTGTGCTCCTGCGGCGTGATACCCACGACGGTAGGGCTGCGCAAGGAAGGGGCCAGCCACGGTGCCTGCACCAGCTTCCTCATCGCCACCCCACAGACGGGCGTGGACAGCATCATCGCCACCTACTCCTTGATGGGTCTGCCCTTCGCCATCGTGCGGCCGTTAGCGGCGCTGTTCACCGCGATGTTCGGGGGATGGTTGGTGTCCCGTCGGAAAACCGACGGGCACCACGGCCACGGCCAGGAAGGAGAAAGGGGCACCACCGATCCCTCCCATCAGGGAGGGGAGGCCTGCGGAGAGCATCATCATGAGGATGAGGTGGAGTGCGGATGCGGACACCATCATCATGAGGATGAAGTGGAGTGCGGATGCGGACATCATCACCATCATGAGGAAGAAGTGGAATGCGGATGCGGGCATCATCACCATCATGAAGGTCATGAGGCAGAGGGCGTCTGGTGCAAGATAAAGGGGGCGCTCGACTACGCCTTCGTGGATATGATGCAGGATGTGGGGAAGTGGTTAGTGGTCGGACTGCTGATAGCAGCACTGATTTCGGTGGTGGTGCCCAACGAGTGGCTGGCCGCATTGCATGACTACAAGCTGCTAAATATGCTGATTGTGCTGGCGGTGGCTATACCTATGTATGTTTGCGCCACGGGCTCGATACCTATTGCGGTGTCGCTGATGGCCAAGGGTCTGACGCCCGGGGCTGCGCTGGTGCTGCTGATGGCCGGTCCGGCTGTGAACTCCGCCTCGATGCTCGTCATCGGCAAGGTGTTCGGACGACGGACGCTGACACTCTACCTCGTAGCTATCATCGTCGGCGCCATCGCCTTCGGCCTGGGTATCGACTACCTGCTGCCGCAGGAGTGGTTCGCCGTGCAGAGCGGCATCGCTGACCTGGGCGGGCATTGCGCACATAGCCTGAGTGTGTGGGACTGGGTGTGGATTGTGCTGCTGGTGGGGCTGCTGGTCAATGCATTCTGGGAGGCCCATCGGAAAACCGATGGGCACGGTGGCTGTGGATGCGGACACCATCATGACCACGAGCAGACCTCCTCCCTCCCTGACGGGAGGGGTTCGGGGGTGGAGCTGCCGAGTGCGGGGCTACCGGGGGAGGGCCTGCCGAGTGCGGGGCTACCGGGGGAGGGCCTGCCGAGTGCGGGGCTACCGGGGGAGGGCCTGCCGGAGGTGGGGCAGCCGGAGGTGGGGCATTACCGCATTTCGGGCATGTCGTGCAACCACTGCAAGGCCAATGTTGAGCGGGCCATCCGAAGCGTGGAGGGTGTGGAGGATGTGGAGGTGAACCTCGCAAGGGGGGAGGCCGTAGTACGAGGCAAGCACGACCCCGCAGAACTCATCGAAAAGGTGAAAAGTTACGGATATGAGGTAGAGGAAGAAAAATAAATCATCCTTTATAAGACAGAAGTCGCAAATAATGATTATCTTTGTCGCAAAATTCTAATGAAAGCGACAATGAAGGCATTATTTGCGACTCTTTTGTTATTGGTTTGCACCAATGCATCTTCCCAAGACTACAAGACTATCCGCACCACCGAGGCGGTGAACGTTCAGGCTCCCGTGGGCACAGCACCCCGACTGCCCTACCAGCTGTGGGTGACCTACAGCGACGGCACCAAGGAATACCGGCAGGTACGCTGGACAAATGCCGCTCCTGCCACGGAGCAGGCACAGGCCGACGCCACCCAAAATCCCGTGGGGAAGCAGTATGAGGTGAAAGGATATATCACCGGAGACAACACGACGACACAGGGCTATCCCGTCACGGCACAGGTGCAAGTGGTAGCAGGCGAGTACGCCACTCCCTCCCCCACCCCAATCGCCGAGCCGCTGCCCCTGAACAAGGTACGCATCAACGGCGAGAACCGCCTAACACACAACCGCGAGATGGATATCGATCAGTTGTTGTCCTTGGATGTCAAGCAGCAACTCTATAACTACCGCGACACCTACGGCCTGCCTACCGACGGTTATCCCGAGGCCGATGGCTGGGACTCCCCCACCACGAAGCTGAAGGGCCACGGCAGCGGACACTACATGAGTGCAATGGCGATGGCCTACGCCTCCTGCACGGATGTGGCGAAGAAGGCACAGCTGAAGGAGAACATCCGGCTGATGGTGGACGAGCTGCGCGCCTGTCAGGAACGCACCTTCGTCTTTGACAAGGCGCTGGGACGGTACTGGGAAGCACGCGACTTCGCACCCGAAGGCGAGCTGCGCGAGATGAAAGGCACGTGGGCGGACTTCGACAACTACAAAAAGGATTACGCGCACTACGGCTATGGCTACCTCAACGCCATACCAGCCCAGCACTGCGCCCTGATAGAGATGTACCGCGCGTATAACAACGAGCAGTGGGTGTGGGCTCCGTACTACAGCGTCCACAAGCAGTTGGCGGGACTCATCGACATCGCCAACTACATCGACGACAAAGCCATAGCAGAAAAAGCACTACTGATAGCCAAGGACATGGGTCTCTGGGTGTGGAACCGTCTGCACTACCGCACCTTCGTACAGAGCGAGGGTACGCAGGAGGAACGTCGCGCCAAGCCCGGCAACCGCTACGAGATGTGGAATATGTACATCGCCGGCGAGGTAGGCGGCATGGCGGAATCCTTAGCACGGCTGTCGGAGATGGTAAAGAGCCTCTCCCCCAGCCCCTCTCCCGTCAGCGAGGGGAGTGCTTCAGAGAGTGATTGCCTGCTGGAAGCCTCGACGTACTTCGACAGCCCAGCCTTCTTCGGCCCGCTGGCCAAGAACGTGGACGCCATCCGCACCCGTCATGCCAACCAGCATATCCCGATGGTGACGGGTGCCCTGCGCGCCTATCGCGGCAACGCCAATCCCTATTACTACAACCTCGCTCAGAACTTCTGGACGATGATACAGGGTCGCTACCGCTATGCCATGGGCGGCGTGGGCAACGGCGAGATGTTCCGTCAACCCTACACACAGATCCTCTCGATGTGTACGAACGTGGGTACCGACTGGCGCGACCGCTCTACCTATCCCGAGCCGACATTGAACGAGACGTGCTGTGCCTACAACTTAGCGAAACTCACCAAGGACCTCAACTGCTTCCAACCGAACGACGCCCGCTATATGGACTACTACGAGCGGGTGCTGTACAACCAGATTATCGGGTCGCTGAACTACAACCGCTACGCCGTCCTCTACCAGTACGCCGTGGGCTTGAATGCCTCGAAGCCGTGGGGCAACGAGACCCCGCAATCGACCTGCTGCGGCGGTACGGGTGTGGAGAACCACGTCAAATACCAGGAGGCCGCCTACTTCACGGGCGCCGACACGTTGTGGGTGGGACTCTACCTGCCGACAACGGCGCGCTGGGACGCAAAGAAGGTAACCATCCAGCAGGACTGCGAATGGCCGGCCGAACAAAGCACCCTCACCTTCCCCGAAGCCAAGAAGCTCTTTGTGCTGAAGCTGCGCGTGCCCTACTGGGCCACCGAGGGATTCGATATCAAGGTGAACGGCGAGAGCGTGGCCAACCGCTATCAGCCGTGCAGCTACGTCACCCTGCCGCTGCGCCGCTGGACGAAGGAGGATAAGGTGGAGGTCATCATGCCCTTCACCCGCCATATCGACTTCGGCCCCGACAAGATGGAGGTGGCCGCCACCGGCAAGAATGAGCCCAAGACCCGCTTCCAGCCCGAATGGTGCGGAGCGCTGATGCAGGGTCCGTTGGTGATGGCGGCACAAGGTATCAAGACGTGGGAGGAGGCGACCCTGGACTTCACGGACTCTCCCCCCGCCCTCCCTGTTCTTGAAGGGTCAAGCGTCTCTTCGAGCCGAGCGAGGGAGGGAGCGGTCACCTTTAAAGACGAGACGATAACTGATAGTCAAAAACATTCTGCTCCCTCCCTAACAGGGAGGGCGGGGGGAGAGTCTGCCTTTGTCCCTGACTACGCCGCCGACCGCCACGTCACCCACTACTTCCGCATCCTGCTGCCCGGCGAACCGATCGCCGTAGCGTCCGAAGCATCCGCTTCGGGAATCGACGACACCCGCCTGAAAGAAGCGATGCAGCTGGCACGCAGCCGTCGCGATGCACAAAACCGATGGAATGAGATGGCGGTGAAGGTACCCGAATATGCTCCGTGGGCCAAGCACGGATTCGCACGGCTGATGGAACAGTTCGACCGCGCACGCGCCCTCTACGACGACGCTGAATGCAGCCAGAGCCAGGAGGCCATAGACATCATGACAACGGAACTGAATGCCGCCCTCAACACCATGCGGCCAGGTAACCTGCCCGAACTCGAAGACCTCGATGAACTACTGCCGCTGCTGACAAAGGCGAAGGAAAAGGGTGCCGATGGGAAAACCATCGACCACCAAACGCAGGAAGCCATCGAATATGCGGAGATGGTGGTGAAGTACGTCAGCGATGGCAGCGGGACGCAGGACATGATTGACCGAGCGGTCAGACAGCTGAAGGAAGCGAACCCAGCAGCGCCTCGGCGATGACGAGGTCGAAGGGAGTAGTAATCTTGATGTTCTCGCGGTTGCCCTCAACGAGGGTGATGGGATGGCCGAGGGCCTCGACGACGGAGGCGTCGTCGGTAAAGGCCTCGCGGTAGGGTTGCTCGTAGGCGCGCAGGAGGAGGGGGAGTTGGAAGGTCTGCGGCGTCTGGACGAGGCGAAAAAGGGAGCGGTCAACAGTGCGGGAAGAGGAGGCGGCAACGTCGGCGGGAAAACCGCCGAACGCACCAACTAAGGGAGAAGAGGGAGAGGTGGAGGCGGCAGAAGGAGAAGAGGAAGAAGGAGAGGCGGAAGAAGAGGAGGAGGGAGAAATGGACGAGGCGGAAGAAGAGGAGGAGGGAGAAATGGACGAGGCAGAAGTAGAGGGAGATGAGGCAGAGGGGGCAGAAGGAGAAGAGGAGGCCGCGGGGGAGAGCTGGCGCAGGGTCTCCACGACGGGGACGACGGGGACGGCGGCACCGTGGTCGCGGGCGGCAGCAAAACAACGGCGGATGACATCCACAGAGACAAAGGGGCGCACGCCGTCGTGGACGGCGACCAAGCTTTCCTCCCAAAAGTTCCCCTCGCCCCTTGGAGAGGGGTTAGGGGTGAGGCTTCTCTCCTCCCTAATAGGGGAGGGGTTGGGGGAGAGGCCAAGGCATTTCAACCCATTCTTCACCGAGTGGAAGCGAGTGGGGCCGCCGGTGGCGATGGTATGCGGGAGGGTGAAAGCGTGCTGGAGGCAAAGGTCACGCCAGAAGTCCTGTTGGTCGGCGGGAAGGACGAGGACAAGCTGAATACCTGGAATAGCACGCTCGAATGCCTCGAGCGTATGCATCAGCACAGGACGCCCGCCGATGGGCAGAAACTGCTTTGGCAGGTCTGCGCCCATGCGCAAACCCTTGCCTCCAGCAACTATTATAGCAGACCCACCAACAGCAGCCCCTCTTGTAGACCCACCCCCCGCCCTCCCTGTGAGGGAGGGGGTAAGATGTATTTGAGAGGAAGCTTTTGTTACCATAATGATGATATAAATCTGCTTTTGAGCTTTTTTGGTATTCACCCCCTCCCTCACAGGGAGGGCGGGGGGTGGGTCTACTACTTATACAGCATCCCCTTGCTCAGCGCATCGGCTGTGGCCTTGTCCTTCATGCGTTCGACGATGGCGTAGCCGAACTCGAAGACAGCGGCAGGGCCTTTGCCTGTGATGAACTGACCGTCGACTTCCACAAGGGCACCCGTATAGGTGGCACCTGCGAGTTCACCTTCGAAGCCGGGATAGCAGGTGGCACGTTTACCGTCGAGCAGGCCCAGACGGCCCAACACGAAGGGAGCGGCACAGATGGCGGCCACAGGACGGCCCAGGTAGGCGTGGTCGCGGATGCGCTCACAGAGGTTGTCGCAGGCAGCGAAGTTGGCAGCACCGGGCATTCCTCCTGGAAGGATGAGCATATCGGCGTCGAAGAAGTCGATGTCGTCCAGAAGGGCGTCGGTTTCGACACGGATGCCATGAGCACCCGTGACGATGCGCTCGTCGGTGATAGATACAATTTGCAGGTCGAGGCCTGCACGGCGAATGATGTCGGCAGTTCCGAGGGCTTCAATCTCCTCGGTGCCAGTGGCGAAGAATAAGTAAACCATTATATTTGACGATTTTACGATTTAACGATTTTACGATTTAACGATTCACCCTCCCTGTGAGGGAGGGGGTGGAATATTTTGAAGGTTAAGAATGGACTATGGTGACCACTCCCTCCCTCACAGGGAGGGTGAGGGGTGGGTCTGAAGCTGTGCCAAATATCTGTGGATGGTTTCTTCGAGCCCGAGGTAGAGGGCGTCGCAGATGAGGGCGTGGCCGATGCTGACTTCATCCGTCCAGGGGATTTGCTGCTTGAAGAAAGCGAGGTTCTGGAGGTTGAGGTCATGGCCAGCGTTGAGACCGAGGCCGAAGGCACGGGCGGCTTCGGCGGCGCGGATGAAGGGAGCGATGGCGGCGACGCGGTCTGCTTCATAAGCGGCGGCGTATGGCTCGGTGTAGAGTTCCACACGGTCGGCGCCGGCACGAGCGGCGTAGTCCACCATTTCCTCGTCGGCATTCACAAAGATGCTGACACGGATGCCAGCTTCGTGAAAGCGAGCGGTGACATCGGAGAGGAAGTTGAGGTGCGTACGGGTGTCCCAGCCGTGGTTGGAGGTTATCTGGTCATGGCCGTCGGGCACCAGGGTGACCTGCGTGGGACGGTTCTCCAGGACGAGGGCTATGAACTCAGAGATGGGGTTACCCTCGATATTAAACTCCGTGGTCAGGAGCGGACGCAGGTCGCGGACGTCCTGATAGCGGATGTGGCGCTGATCAGGACGAGGGTGAACGGTGATGCCCTGGGCACCGAAGCGCTCACAGTCCTGTGCCACACGCAGGACATCAGGGTTATTACCACCACGGGCATTGCGGATGGTGGCTACCTTATTAATATTTACGCTGAGTTTTGTCATATTTTACACGCTTTTGCATTGTTTCTGCTGCAAAACTACAAATAATTCGAGAGAAATGTGTACTTTTGCGGCAAAAATAATACAAAAACCTATGGAAAAGCTCCGTTTTGCCCTTTTCGGTAATGCCTTTCAGGCGAAGAAGTCCGCCTCGGTACAGAAGTTGCTCTGCCTGTTGGAGGAGCGGGAAGCCGAGTTGTTCATCGACGAGACCTTCTACCACTATCTCGCGGACACCCTCCAGATTGCCGTTCCGCAGCAGGTGACGTTGATTCGCGACGACCACTTCAGCGCCGACATCGTCGTCTCGATGGGTGGCGATGGCACGTTCCTCGAAGCCGCACGGCGTGTTGGCAACAAGGAGATACCTATCCTCGGAGTCAACATGGGACGGCTGGGGTTCCTGGCCGACATCTCGCCCTCCGAACTGCCGGGCACTATCGAGCAAATCTACGAAGGAAGCTATGCCGTGGAAGACCGTTGTGTCCTCCAGTTAGAATACAACAAGGGAGAGCCCGAAGGCTATCCCTTTGCCCTAAACGAGGTAGCCGTACTGAAACGCGACGTATCGTCGATGATCAGCATCCGCGTGGACGTGGGTGGCGAATACCTGACGACGTATCAGGCCGACGGCCTCATCATCAACACCCCCACGGGCAGCACGGGCTATGCCCTCTCCGTGGGCGGTAGCATCATGCAGCCCGGTTGCCACACGATAGGATTGACTCCTGTGGCACCCCATTCGCTGACGGTGCGCCCCCTGACGCTGACCGATGATGCCGTGGTGACCCTGTCTGTCTCGGCCCGCAATCACCGGTTCCTGGTCTCCATAGACGGAAGGAGCGAGAAATGTTCGGAGGACGTGAAGCTGACGGTACGCCGCGCGCCCTATAGTATTAAGGTGTTGAAACGCCCCAGTCAGAGTTTCTTCGACACCCTGCGCGAGAAGCTGATGTGGGGGACGGATGTGAGGGTGTAAAGACCCCCCCAGCCCCTCCCTACAGACCCTCCCCCCTGCCCCTCCCTACAGACCCCCCCCCTGCCCCTCCCTGTGAGGGAGGGGAGTAAATACCAAAGAAACTCAAAAACAGATTATTTCATCTTTATGGTGACAAAGGCCTCCTCTCAAATACATCTTACTCCCCTCCCTCACAGGGAGGGGCAGGGGGGGGGGTCTGGGCCTGCCGGGGGGAGAGTCCAGTATCCTACTTTAACCATATTGCTCTGGTTCCTCCAGATTTTCCGGAAGGTGAAGCTGCAGTCGCTGATTAATGCGACGAGCGGCATCATTCGCGTGGGATTAGACTTCGCGTTCATTTGGTCTACGAAACAGGTGATTGATGTGGCAACGGGTGTGACACGTACGGGAGGGTTGCTCCCCCACCCCACCACCTTGTGGAACGCTGGGGCCCTGCTTGTGAGTATCATGGTTCTGCAAATGACGCTGGGCTACATAGGCCGTTGGATAGCTGCCCTCTTAGGGGTAAACGCCCAGAACCGGATGCAACGCCGCATCTTCGAGCACCTGCTGCGCAGTGAATGGCACGGCAAGGAACAGCGGCATAGCGGCGACGTGCTGAACCGACTGGTATCAGACAGCCAGACGGTGGTACAAGTGGTGACAGATACGATGCCACAAATGCTGGCCGTGCTCGTGCGCCTCGCGTGCGCGTTCCTCTTTTTATATAGTATGGACGCGATGCTGGCCGTAGGAGTGACAGTCATCCTGCCTGTGTTCATCCTCTTGAGTCGCCTGTATATCCGACGAATGCGTGAGATTACCCGTGAGGTACGACGTACCGACAGCCGCATCCAAAGCATCTTGCAGGAGAGCATTCAACACCGGCTGGTGCTGAAGACACTGGAACGTGTGGAGACCATGTTGAAGGTGGTGCGCAAGCAACAGGACATCCTTCGCCAACAGGTGCGTCACCGCACCCTGTTCTCCTCAACCTCCAACCTGGTACTGAATATCGGATTCGGCAGCGCCTACCTCTTCGCATTCCTTTGGAGTGCCAACAGGCTGGCCGACGGGACCATCACCTTCGGTATGATGACGGCCTTCATCCAGCTGTGCGGCCAGATACAGGGTCCTTTCCGGGAGATGACGCGCTTTATCCCAACCATCATCAGCAGCTTCACGGCCGCCGAACGCTTGATGGAACTGGAAGAGACGCCCCTGGAAGAAGACGGCGATCCCATCCGATTCGAGGGAGGAGCCGGGATCAGGGTGGAACATGTCACCTTTGCATACGACGAACACAGCCGAAAGATACTAAACGACGTCAGCTATGACTTCCCGCCAGGTACGGCGACGGCCATCCTCGGCGAGACGGGAGCGGGGAAGACGACGCTGATACGACTGATATTGGCGCTGCTGAAGCCCGATGAAGGGAGGGTGGTGATGTATCAGACATCACCCGGCGGGAAAACCGCCGGGCACCAACGCGGGCAAGAAACAGAGTGCCCGGCGGTTTTCCCGCCGGGTGGGGAGCCGGAGGTAAAGTCAAGTTGCGAGCAGGAGGCAAGGGCGGCGGTTTCCCAGCCGGTTGGAGAGCTGGAGGCAGGGGCGGCGGTTTCCCAGCCGGGTGGAGAGCCGGAGGCAAGGGCGGATGGTGTTCCTGTCTGCGCGCGGACGAGGTGCAACCTCGTCTATGTGCCGCAGGGCAACTCGCTGTTCAGCGGTAGCCTGCGCTGGAACTTGCAGTTAGGAAATCCGGAGGCGACGGAGGAAGAGATGATGGAAGCGCTGCAGCTGGCCTGCGCGGACTTCGTACATACCTTACCCGACGGATTAGACACCATCATCGGCGAAGATGGAGCAGGGCTCTCGGAAGGACAGGCACAGCGCATCGCCATCGCACGCGCCCTTCTGAGAAAAGGAACCATCCTCCTCTTGGACGAAGCCACCAGCGCCCTGGATCTCCATACCGAACGCCAACTGCTCAACAACCTCATCGAGCACAACGAGAAGCAGGCCTCGAAAGCAACCTTGCTCTTCATCACCCACCGCCCCGCCGTGGTGGAACATTGCTCTCAAGTAATCACCATCAACAGGCCCTCCCCTGCGATAATCAATTAGAAGCCATGACCCTATCATCCCCTCCGCACCAGTCATGTTCTCTCCTTACGGGAGGGGTCGGGAGATGGGTCTATTCCTTTCTCAAAAACTGGACTCTTCCTGTGGCCATCACCGTCGGTGCCGGCCTGTACTTCTTATTCGCTTATGTGCCTGAGTTAGACGAGGTGGGCGATGCGCTCTGTCCGGTGTTCGAGACGCTGCTACCCCTGACCATCTTCCTAACCTTGTTCGTCACCTTTTCCAAAGTTGACTTCCACCTGATGAAGTTACATCGCTGGCAGGGCGTCGTGTTGGTGGTACAGTTGATGCTGGTAGCGTTGGTGGTAGCTGCCATCCTGTTACTCCCTTTTAGGGAAGAGCAAGAGGAAACCATGAAGCTCGTCCTTGAAGCGGTGCTCATTTGCATCATCGCCCCCTGTGCTTCGGCTTCACCGGTCGTGACGGCCAAATTAGGTGGAGACCTGACACAGATGACCACCTTCGTGCTCCTCTCTTCGACCGTGACCTCCCTGCTCATTCCCGCCGTGTTCCCCCTCGTAGAGCCACACCACGTTAACCATTATCCCTTAGCGATTGACGAAGCATCACTCTCTGCTTTTCATCTATCATTTTTCAAATACCCATTTCTCCCCGCCTTCCTCACCATCTGGAAGCGGCTGGCTGTCGTCTTGCTGTTGCCCCTACTGCTTGGTGCCATGGTGCGTCACTGGGTAAAGCCCCTTTATGAATGGTTTGTACGCACTCCCGACCTGGGGTTCTACTGCTGGAGTTTGTCGCTATCCATCACTTCGGGTATCACCATGAGGAATATCATGCATTGTAATGCCGGCGCAGGGCTCCTGGCAGTCATCGCCTTGCTGACGCTGCTTACCTCTTTCTTCCAGTTCTTCACGGGCCGCCGCATTGGTAAGGTCTACGGCGAACATATCTGTACCGGTCAGGCGATGTTCCAGAAGAACACCGGACTGGCCATCTGGATTGCCTATACGTATCTGACACCCGTGGCATCCATCGGTGCCGGATGCTACGTCCTATGGCAGAATGCCATCAATTCCTACGAGCTTTGGCAGCATCGCAACGCCTGAATGCTGACATCTTGTCAGTTCGTATCATTCTGGCACGACTTTCGCATGGATTGGGGCGTGAGCGCATTGGCGCATATAAAAATACATTTATTATTTTATAACTCATAAAAACAAAAACTATGAAGATTCAACCCCTTGCAGACCGAGTTCTGATTGAACCCGCCGCTGCTGAAGAAAAGACCATCGGAGGAATCATCATCCCCGACACCGCAAAAGAGAAACCCCTACAGGGAACCGTAGTGGCCGTTGGCAAAGGCACCAAGGACGAAGAGATGGTGCTGAAGGCTGGCGACCAAGTGCTGTATGGCAAATACGCAGGCACCGAGCTGGAACACGAAGGTAAGAAATACCTCATCATGCGCCAGAGCGATGTGGTGGCCGTACTCGCCTGATTACAGGATTTAAGGATTTTATATTTAAGGATTTTTTTCCTCGAATAGAGTCATTAAATCAGTTCTCACAAATCATAAAATCGTAAATCTTTAAATCATTAAATAGAATCATGGCAAAAGAAATCAAATTCAATACCGAAGCCCGCGAGTTAATGAAGCAGGGCGTGGATCAACTGGCCAATGCCGTCAAGGTAACACTTGGCCCGAAAGGTCGTAATGTAATCATCGAGAAGAAGTTTGGAGCTCCTCAGATCACCAAGGACGGCGTGACTGTCGCCAAGGAGATTGAGTTGTCCGACGCATTCCAGAACGCTGGTGCACAGCTCGTCAAGAGCGTGGCTTCCAAGACTGGCGACGATGCCGGCGACGGCACCACCACTGCCACCGTACTGGCACAGGCCATCGTCCGCGAGGGTCTGAAGAACGTCACCGCAGGTGCTAACCCCATGGATCTCAAGCGCGGTATCGACAAGGCCGTAGCTAAGGTCGTGGAGAGCATTGCCGCTCAGAGCGAGCAGGTAGGCGACGACTACGAGAAGATTGAGCAGGTGGCCGCCGTCAGCGCCAACAACGACCCCGAAATCGGTAAGCTGCTGGCCGAGGCCATGAAGAAGGTCTCCAAGGACGGCGTCATCACCATCGAAGAAGCCAAAGGTCGCGACACCACCATCGGCGTGGTCGAAGGTATGCAGTTTGACCGTGGTTACCTCAGCGCCTACTTCGTCACCGATACGGAGAAGATGGAGTGCGTCATGGACAACCCCTACATCCTCATCTACGACAAGAAGATCTCGAACCTCAAAGACTTCCTCCCCATCCTGGAACCCGCCGTACAGACAGGCCGTCCGTTGCTTGTCATCGCTGAGGACGTGGACAGCGAAGCCCTCACCACACTGGTTGTCAACCGTCTACGTGGCCAGCTGAAGATCTGCGCCGTGAAAGCTCCTGGCTTCGGCGACCGTCGTAAGGCCATGTTGGAAGATATCGCTATCCTGACTGGTGGCGTCGTCATCAGCGAGGAGAAGGGTCTGAAGCTTGAGCAGGCTACCATCGAGATGCTGGGTAGCGCCGACAAGGTGACCATCAGCAAGGATAACACCACCATCGTCAGCGGCCACGGCCAGAGCCAGCTCATCAAGGATCGTATTAACCAAATCAAGAACGAGATTGCCAACACCACCTCTTCCTACGACAAGGAGAAACTGCAGGAGCGTCTGGCCAAGCTGAGCGGCGGCGTTGCCGTGCTTTACGTGGGTGCTCCCTCCGAGACCGAAATGAAGGAGAAGAAGGATCGCGTGGACGACGCCCTCTGCGCCACTCGCGCTGCCATTGAAGAAGGTATCATCCCCGGCGGTGGTGTCGCCTACATCCGCGCCATCAAGGCACTGGAAGGTCTGCAGGGCGAAAACGCCGACGAGACCACAGGTATCCGCATCGTTGAGCGCGCCATTGAGGAGCCTCTGCGCCAGATTGTCGAGAACGCAGGCCTCGAAGGCAGCGTCGTCGTCAACACGGTGAAGACCGAAGAGGGCGACTACGGCTACAACGCCCGTGCCGACCGCTACGAGAACCTGCGCGCTGCCGGTATCATCGACCCTGCCAAAGTGGCACGTGTCGCTCTGGAGAACGCCGCCAGCATCGCTGGAATGTTCCTCACCACCGAGTGCGTCATCTGTGATGCCAAAGAGGACAAGCCCGAAATGCCGATGGGCGGTGCCCCGGGTATGGGTGGCATGATGTAAGTCGAATAAGAAACGACAATCATATTATTTGAGTAGGAGGGAAGCGAGCTTGAAGCTCACTTCCCTCCTAATTATATTACCCTATGTGCGGTTCCGATTTATGAAAGTTGGTTGAGGAATTCGCTGCGGATGGCAGGATCATTGAAGGCGCCGATGTGGTGCATGGTGGTAGTCATGGCATTCTGCTTGGCGACGCCACGCATCTGCATACAGAGGTGTCGAGCTTCGACGACGACCATGACCCCCTGCGGCATCAGGGCTTCTTCGATGCAATGTGCGATTTCCTGAGTCATACGTTCCTGCACCTGCAGGCGGTGACTAAAGGTATCAACGATACGGGCGAGTTTGGAGAGGCCGGTGATTTCGCCGTTGGGGATGTAAGCAATATGTACTTTCCCGAAGAACGGCAACAGGTGGTGCTCACAGAGCGAATAGAATTCGATGTCGCGGACGACGACCATGTTGTGGTACGACTCCTTGAAGAGTGCCGAACGCAAGATGGCCACGGGATCCTCGTCGTAGCCTCGGGTAAGTTCCGTCCACGCCCTCGCCACACGACGGGGTGTCTTCTGGAGCCCTTCGCGCGAGGGGTCTTCGCCCAACAAGGATAGGATTTCAGCGTAGTGCGCTGCCAGTTGTTCCTCTCGTTCTTTCATCTTAATAAAGAAGGACTATCTGACTCTTGACGATAGTCGCCTCTCGGAATTTGTGTGTCTCTCGCATACGTCGCAGCATATCCACAGCTTCCTCACGAGTCCTGAAGTCACCAACGCGACATGTCCAGCGAGGCGAAATAAAATTGGTATAGACAGGCAGTTCACTGAAAGTGGAACGTACGAGTCCAGCCATGCGATAGGCCTCACCCTTAGACTGCCTATTGTTGCCCCCTGCATACACCTGGATGCGATAGCCGTTGGTCTTCAAGCGCCTTCCTTGTGAGATCTGCTGTCCTGGGAGCGCGCCAGCACCCGAGAGGGTATCGACATGCGTGATACCAGCATCGGGCAAGGAACCCTGTTGATGTGCTGGAGAAGAAGGTGTGGAGGCGGGTACTTTATGACCATTCACCAACGCTTCAATCTCAGCGTCGTGGTGAAGGATTACCGAAGCCTCACCCGACTTGCTGCGGGTGAGGTGTTCGGTAAAGGTTTGAGCTTGAGCAGTTGAAAATTGGAATGTGGAAATTGAAACGTGGAGACATGAAGAGAACAGAGCTTGCAGCACACCCACCCACAGCAAGCAGGCAAGGACAAACAAACGCAAAGATATTCTCATTTTCATCATCTCAACAAATCTTTCAATTTCAATCTTTCAATCTTTCAATTTTTCAACCTTTCAACTTTTCAATCTTTCAACTTTTCAACATTTCTCAGTTCCAAGCGTCGATGATTCCCTTGAAGTCGGCGCACTTGAGTGCAGCGCCACCGATGAGGCCACCATCCACGTCGGGCTTGGAGAAGATTTCGCGGGCATTGCTGGGCTTGCAGCTGCCACCATAGAGGATGCTGATGTTCTCTGCAGCAGCTTCGCCAAAGCGACCAGCGATGCAGCCACGGATGAATGCGTGCATGTCCTCAGCCTGCTCTGCGGAAGCTGTCTTACCGGTGCCGATGGCCCACACGGGCTCGTAGGCGAGGATGACGTTAGCAAGCTGTTCCTCGGTGAGGTCGAAGAGGCTGTCAGCGAGCTGACCACCGACAACTTCGTTCTGCTTGTTAGCTTCGCGCTCCTCCAGCACTTCGCCGATGCAGAAGATAACCTTCAGGCCATTGGCCAGGGCGAGGTTCACCTTCTCTTTCAGAATTTCAGCGGTCTCACCATAGTAGGCGCGACGCTCGCTGTGACCGAGGATGACATACTGAGCACCCGTGCTCTTGACCTGAGCAGCACTTACTTCACCAGTGTAGGCACCCTTCTCCTTGTCAGCGCAGTTCTCGGCACCAAGTCCGATAACGGTCCCCTCGACCACATCAGCGACCTTAGCGAGGTGGATGAAGGGCGTGCAGATGACGACGTCGCAGTTGGGCTTCTCGGCAGCGAGAGCTTCTTTCAGTTCGGTGGCCAGCTGGAGGCCTTCCTGCAGGGTGAGGTTCATTTTCCAGTTACCTGCTACAATTTTCTTTCTCATAGTTATCTTTATTTATGGGTTTGTTTGATAGAACTTGTGAGTGCTCGTGAGGCCTATGGCCTCTTTGCGGGTGCAAATTTACGACAAAGTGAGCGCAGAGCCAAACTTTTCCGCAACTTTTTAATCGTTTTTAGCTGTCTGGTGCTTTCTTCGCCACCATTTAAGGCTGAAAACGAAGCGATCAATAAAAGTAAGTGCCAAAAGTGGTAGCAAATACCACAGTAGCAGACGCAGGAGACTGCTCCTGTAGCTATCGAGTTCCGGATGAGCCAACGACAGGGTATAGAGGGGTGCTTCCTGCAGTTCCTCGGTGGGGATGGCATGGGAGGGCCACTTGGCAACGATGCTACCGTCGTGCAGCAGGATGAGTGCGGGGTTGGAGCGGGCTATGGTCTTCAGCTCCAGCTCATCCATGAAGGCAAAGGGATAGTCGGCACCCGTGAGGTCCTGCCAGCGACGGATGGCTTCGTCATCCGAGGCGGTGAGAGCGAGGAAGCGGTAACCCAGACGGCGGGCATATTCATGAGCATCGTTGATGAGATCCATATCGCCATCGTCCGCCAATTCTATATGGGGAGAGATGAGGAGGAACGTATAGGATGTGTCGGCAAGAACGGTCTGGGCATCGACCTCGGGTTCCCCCTCCACAAAGAAGTTGAAGTCCAGAATCTCAGGGGTTGCATTGGGATCATCGGGCCACTCCATCGCTGAAGGGATATGCTGACCTATGTGGTAGGGTCGGAAATCGATGACGGGCTCTGAATAGAGACATAACCCTGCGATGAAGAGCCCGTAGAAGAGGCTGTAGAGTGAGATTATCCATTGCGTGCCCTCGCTGATGAAGCGCGTCATGTGGCGGCCCTTCCACCAGATGATGAACGTCATCACGAGCAGGGCAACATTTTTCCAGAACGTCTGCCAGTTGGTCAGGTGTATGGCATCGCCGAAGCAGCCGCAGTCAGCGACTCCGTTGGTCAGCGCCAACCACAGGGTCAGCGGAGTGTAGAGCAGCATAAAGCCGAATACCGTCCACGATGCCAGACGTCGGCGAATGCTGAAGAACAGGTAAATGCCAAGCAGAAATTCCAGCAGCGGCAGAGCTACCGCCAGCAGCAGGGGCCACACGGCTTCGGGTGAACAGACGATGCCGAAAGCCGCTAGGTAGTCTTCAATCTTATACTGCATTCCCACGGGGTCCACCAACTTCACGACCCCGGAGAAAACAAAGGTGATAGACACGAGCAACCTGCACGTGTTTACCACCACCCAAAGGAGTTTATCTTTTGCTGTGTCAGTCATAGTAGGTTTACTAATCCTACTTGTCTTCGAAAGTGAGTTTTATGAGGCCGAAAACGGCATAGTTCATCATGTCCATGTAGTTGGCATCTATGCCTTCGCTGACCCATGTGGCTCCGTCCAATTCCTCAATCTGCTTGGTTCGGAATATCTTCTGGAGGATGAGGTCCGTATAGCTGCTAACACGCATTCCCCGCCATGCCTCGTCGTAATCGTGGTTCTTACGCAGCATCAGCTGCAAAGACTTCTCGGCCAACCGCTCATACTCAGCCATTGCCTCATCCACACTCATGTCGTCAGGTTTATCTGCGAATCCGTGTTCCAACTGGATGAGTCCGATGATGGCATAGTTAACGATACCAATGAACTCTGGACGGATACCCTCATCAACCTTCGCCTCGCGCTTCAGTTCCAAGGAACGGATACGATTGGCTTTGATGTAGAGCTGATCTGTCAGCGAAGGAATACGCAAAATACGCCATGCGGCTCCGTAGTCATGGAGCTTCTTGGCGAAGACCTCACGGCACTCTCCAAGTACTGCACGAAATTGCTCTTCGGTAGACATGAACGATTAAATTAACGACAGCGTATCGCTTAAGAATATTTGAGGATCTGACCGATGCGCAGTTTTGTCTTCGTAGAGATACCGTTTGCACGACATAGTTTTGCAACGGTCGTTCTGTGCTTCCTGGCTATGCTACCCAGCGTCTCACCCTTACGCACCTTGTGGGTGCGGATGTTACGAGCAGCTCGCTGTGCGCGCTGGTTGTTCTTGACTTCCTCAGAAGATGTGTAGGTGACTTCTTCCTCGCTGGCTTCAACATTTTCTGCCAACTCGGTACCTTCCAGGAGGGAGGCATTGAGGTCATGTTTGCCTAAAAGGGTGCCACGACCACGGCCACGGAAGACATAGAAGTCACCCGTAACGTCCTGATGTTCGAAGTCAAAAAGCTTAGCGGGATCGATGTACTCGCCCAGCAGACGCGTTTCAAAGTGGAGATGAACGCCTGTGCTGCGACCTGTACGACCAGCCAGACCGATAGGCGTACCTGCCTTCACGACATCCCCTGGTTTCACCAGATTCTTGCTGTGATGACCATAGACCGTCTCAAGGCCATTGCTGTGACGGATGACGACGACATTGCCATAGCCACCACGCTGAAATTCCACGATACGTACCTTGCCATCGAAGGCTGCACGGATGGTGTCGCCCTTGTTGGCGTTGATATCGATACCCTTGTGCTGACGACGGAAGCGACGGCGATAGCCATAGTTAGAGGTGACGATGCGGTTTGTCGTCGGCATGCAGAAATGGCGCAAGTCAATCTTCAGTTCTTGCGGCAACTCCACATTTCCATAGGCATTGATGTACCGGTCTTCCCAATCGGGGTAAAGCTCTGCGGCGGGGTTATCGATGTTCTCTTGATCAAACAGGCGCTGAATGGCTACACTATCCACAGCGCGCATTTTCTTGTCGACAGGAGCCTGGCGTGCCAGAAGATCCTGTCCTGCAGAAGGCAAGGCGAGGGTAGCGAAGGCCAGGGCAATCGTTGTTTTCTTAATGACGTTTGCTATCATTGGATTTAGTTAGGGAGTTTCTTGAAAAAAAGGATTATGCCTCGCCGACACCATAGAGGAAGTCAAAGACGCCGCTCTTATAGTCGAAAATCTCTTCGGGACGGAAGAATCGATTCAGTTCGATGGCTGCATTCTCAACGGAATCAGAAGCGTGGACGATGTTCTGCTGGTTGCTCATGGCGTAGTCACCACGGATGGTACCAGGATCTGCCTTACGACCATTGGTGAAGCCCGTCATGGCACGCACGACACCCACAGCCTCTACTCCAGAGAGGGCCAGCGCCACAACGGGAGAAGTCTGCATGGAGGCAGCAAGGGTCGGGAAGAAGGGTCGGTCCACCAGGTGGGCATAGTGTTCGCGGAGGATGGCATCGTCCAATTGCATCATTTTCATTCCGGCAATGCGCAGGCCGCGGCGCTCAAAGCGATGTACAATCTCGCCAATCAACTGGCGCTGTACGCAACTGGGCTTGAGCAGTACGAGGGTTGTTTCCATCTATTATTTAATAAAGGTGTAACTTCGCTATAAGGAGTACACGGCAAGGCGCACTCCACTTTTCGGCTGCAAAATTAGGCAAAATATCTGATACGACCCAATTTATTAACTCTTTTTATTATTTCTCAGCACATAAACAACACAGATAGTGCAATTTTTACACTTAAAAGCCCAATATGTGGCATTTAGAGGGGTGCACAAAGACATAAGAGCCGTGAAACCTCCAAAGATGATATCAGGTATTCAAATTGTTCCATGTCTCAAAAAAAGGTCTTATTTTTTTGGCTGTAATAATTAGAATAACTATCTTTGCAGCGGATTTCAGCAATAAACCTAATCATTTCTGGAAAAATGGCAAACAAAGAGTTTACTTACGCCGGAACGACGTTGAATGGTTTCGGCATGTTGTTCCTGAACCTCGCGCTGACGATTGGCGGTATGGTACTGCTGGTGATGACTATTGGCAACCTCCTATGGCAGACTGGTGTCTGTGGCGGCTTGCTGCTGGTGGCCTCGCTCTTCATCTGGCCAGGTTTCGTGATGCTGGAGCCGGGCGAGGCTCGCGTGGTGATGTTCTTCGGCAAGTACGTGGGCACCTTCACCCGAACGGGCTACTACTGGATAAACCCGTTTACGGTGACAAAAAAGCTGTCGCTGCGTGCCCGCAATCTCGACGCCGAACCCATCAAGGTGAACGACAAGGAGGGCAACCCCGTGATGATTGGACTGGTGCTGGTTTGGCGTTTGAAGGACACGTACAAGGCATTGTTCGAGATTGACTCACAGACCATGGCCGCAACCAATGCCCAGGTGGGCACGGACCTGAAGTCGATGATGGCCGCTTTCGAACGCTTCGTTCGCGTGCAGAGCGATGCTGCCCTGCGCCAGGTGGCCGGACAGTACGCCTACGACGACACCGAGTCACGCGCCCAGGACATCACCCTGCGCAGCGGAGGCGAGGAAATCAACGAGCAACTGGAACAGAAACTCACGGAGCGTCTGGCCATGGCCGGCATCGAGGTCGTGGAAGCGCGTATCAACTACCTGGCCTATGCGCCCGAAATTGCTGCCGTGATGCTGCGTCGCCAGCAAGCTACGGCCATCATCGCTGCCCGCGAGAAGATTGTGGAGGGCGCCGTGTCGATGGTGAAGATGGCATTAGAACAGCTGACGGAACAGGATATTGTGCACTTAGACGATGACCGTAAGGCCCAGATGGTATCGAACCTCCTCGTGGTGCTCTGCGGAGAGGACAACGCACAGCCCATTGTAAACACGGGTGCTTGAAAATAGAGAGAATTGTTAATCAATAAACGCCAAACAGATGGAATATAGAATATTGGGAAAGACGGGACTGAAGGTGTCCCAACTGAGTTTCGGAGCATCGTCGTTGGGTGGTGTATTCCACGACATCGACGAAGGCCGCGCGGTAGATACCGTGGGAGTAGCCCTCGAAGGAGGCATGAACCTCATTGACGTATCGCCCTATTATGGACACTACCGTGCCGAAACGGTGCTGGGACGTGCCTTGCGCCAGCTTCCTCGGGAGAAATATATCCTCTCTACAAAGGTAGGACGATACGGCAAGGACGGAGTAAACACGTGGGACTACAGCGGCAAACGGGCACAAGAGAGCGTCTACGAAAGCATGGAACGGCTCGGCGTGGAACACATCGACCTGATTCATGTCCACGACATCGAGTTCCAAGCCTCGCTGCCCGGTGGCTTGCAACTGGTAGTGGACGAAACGCTGCCCGCTCTGGTGGAGCTGAAGGAAAAAGGACTGGTAAGCCACGTCGGCATCACGGATCTGCAGTTGGCCAACCTGCGGTGGGTTATCGACCACAGCAAGGAAGGCACCGTGGAAACCGTACTCAACTTCTGCCACTATTGCCTCTGCGATGACGCCTTAGCCGACAACCTCGACTACTTCGAGGCGCACGGCATCGGCCTCATCAACGCCTCACCGCTGTCGATGGGACTGCTCTCTGAACGCGGCGTACCCAGCTGGCACCCAGCACCGAAACCACTGGTGGAAGCTTGTCAGCGTGCCGCCCTGTATTGCAAGACCAAGGGCTATCCCATCGAGAAACTGGCCATGCAGTTCTCCGTCAGCAACCCACGCGTCCCCTCCACCCTCTTCTCTTCTGCCAATCCAGACAATGTCCGCCGCAATCTCCAGTACATCGAGGAACCCATCGACTGGCAGTTGGTGAAGGAGGTGCAGGAGATTATTGGTGAGCAGAAGAGAGTGACGTGGTGCAACTCGTAAACAGACTCTCCCCCCGCCCTCCCTTTCTGGGAGGGAGCTGTTACCTTTAGGAATTGAAAGCATTACACCTTAATACAATATGAATACATCCAGTCAGATTCATTCTGCTCCCTCCCAGAAAGGGAGGGCGGGGGGAGAGTCTATTATCGACGCCCATTCTCATCTTTGGCTGCATCAAGACACTGTGGTGGATGGTTTTGCCATCCACTCCCTCCAGCCGAACGGCAGCCGCTCCCTCTTCTTTGGCGAGGAACGGCAGATGCTACCTCCCTTCATGATTGACGGCAAGAACACCGCCGAAGTCTTTCTAAGTAATATGGACTACGCGCAGGTCGGTGCTGCTGTCGTCGTTCAGGAAGTGATAGACGGCAACCAGAATGCCTATTTGGAACAGGTGCAGAAGCAATACCCCGACCGCTTCTTCTGTATGGGAATGGCTTGGAATCTCGAAGAGGCACAAGCCGTCGCCGAGGCGGGTCTGAAGGGCATCGCCTTCCCAGGGCATCGTATGCACGACTCGCTACTGACACTCCTGCCCGTCTTTAAGATGATGGAACAGCGCGGCATGATTGTCTCCATGTGCCTGGCCGACGGTGATAAGCAGGTGGAAGAGCTTCGCGAGGTCATTGCCGAATGCCCACGTTTGAAGATTGCCATCGGACACCTCGGCATGGCCGACCAGCCACAGAGTCCGCCTTGGGAGAACGAGAGCTGGAGGCGGCAGATTCTGCTGGCACGCAATGAGAACGTCATGGTGGAGAGTGGAGGCATCACCTGGCTCTACAATCCCGAGTTCTACCCCTACCCTTCCGCCGTCCGAGCCATTCGCGAAGCCACAGACCTCGTGGGATGGAACAAGCTGATGTGGGGCAGCGACTACCCCCGCACCATCACCGCCATCACCTACCGCATGTCCTACGACTTCATCACCAAATCCACAGAGCTCACCCCCGACCAGAAGGCCGCCTTCCTCGGTGAAAATGCAAAGCTGTTCTATGGTTTCAACAATTTACCCGAATTACCTTATATAAAAAATATGAGTGAGTAGGAAGACTCTCCCCCCGCCCTCCCTTTCCGGGAGGGAGCTGTTACCTTAAAAAAATGAAAACTATACATTAGTAAACAATAAACTAAATAACATGAATACAACCAGTCAATTACATTCTGCTCCCTCCCTCGCTCGGCTCGAAGAGACGCTTGACCCTTCAAGAACAGGGAGGGCGGGGGGAGAGTCCGCTCTTTACCCCAAAATCGGAATTCGTCCCACCATCGACGGTCGTCAGGGTGGCGTCCGCGAGAGTCTTGAAGAGAAGACGATGGCACTGGCCAAGGCCGTTGCCGAGTTGATAACCACCAACCTCCGCAATGGGGACGGCTCGCCTGTGGAGTGCGTCATTGCCGACGGCACCATCGGCCGTGTAGCCGAAAGCGCTGCCTGCGCCGAGAAGTTCGAGCGCGAGGGCGTCGGCTCCACCATCACCGTCACATCCTGCTGGTGCTATGGTTCGGAGACCATGGACATGAATCCCCACTACCCGAAGGCTGTGTGGGGCTTCAATGGTACAGAACGCCCAGGTGCCGTCTATCTGGCTGCCGTCTTGGCCGCTCACGCCCAAAAGGGGCTGCCGGCTTTTGGCATCTATGGCCATGACGTGCAGGACATTGCCGACAACACGATTCCCGCCGATGTGGCCGAGAAGATTCTGCGCTTTGCCCGTGCCGCACAGGCCGTCGCCACGATGAAGGGCAAGAGCTACCTCTCCTTGGGCAACACCTGCATGGGCATCGCCGGCTCTATCGTCAATGCCGACTTCCTGCAGCATTACTTAGGTATGCGCACAGAGTATGTCTCGCTCGTCGAGATCCTGCGCCGCGTCGATTTCAACATCTTCGACCCCGAGGAGTTCCAGCGCGCCATGGCGTGGGTGGAGAAATACTGCAAGCCGCAGGAAGGCCACGACTACAACGAAGACCGTCCACTCTTCCCCGGCACGCCCATGACCACCTTCAACGGCAAGGGTAAGGGCAAGAACCGCGCCGAGAAAGATGCCGACTGGGAGTTCACCGTCAAGACCATGATGATTATCCGCGACCTCATGGAGGGCAATCCGCGTCTGCTCGAAATGGGTTACAAGGAGGAGGCTCTGGGACACAACGCCATTGCCGGCGGTGTGCAGGGCCAGCGTCAGTGGACCGACTACAAGCCGAACTTCGACTTCCCCGAGTCGCTGATGTGTACCTCGTTCGACTGGAACGGCAAGCGTGAGGCGAAGATTCTCGCTACCGAAAACGACTTCCTCAACGGCATGACCATGCTCTTCGGTCACCTGCTGACGAACCGCGGCGTGATGTTCTCCGACATCCGCACCTATTGGAGCCCCGAAGCCGTCAAGCGCGTCACCGGCACGGTGCTGAGCGGCTTGTCCGCCAATGGCTTCATCCATCTCATCAACAGCGGCGCCACCACCCTCGATGCCACCGGTGCCGCCACCGATGCCGATGGCAAGCCGACCATGAAGCCCCACTGGGAGCTGACCGACGCCGACGTCGAGGCATGCCTCAAGGCCACCAGCTGGATGCCTGCCGACCGCGACTACTTCCGTGGCGGTGGCTACAGCTCGCACTTCGTCACCAAGGGAGGCATGCCCATGACCATGATGCGCCTGAACATGGTACAGGGTCTTGGCCCCGTACTACAGCTGGCCGAAGGCTGGACGGTGGAACTCGACCCGAAGACCCACGACATCCTTGACAGGCGCACCGACCCCACCTGGCCCACCACGTGGTTCGTGCCCCGTCTCGACCCGACCAAGGACTGCTTCAAGGATGTCTATAGCGTCATGAACTGCTGGGGTGCCAACCACGGCGCCATCGCTTATGGCCATATCGGTGCCGACATCATCACCCTCTGCAGCATCCTCCGCATCCCCGTCTGCATGCACAACATCGCCGACTCCGATATCTTCCGTCCCGCCGCCTGGAACGCCTTCGGCATGGACAAGGAAGGTGCCGACTACCGCGCCTGCCAGAACTTCGGGCCGTTGTATTAGACCCCCAAGACTCTCCCCCCGCCCTCCCTGTTAGGGAGGGAGCGGTCACCTTCTTAAATAGAGAATAATGAATTATCGATCAGCTTCACCTGACAGATATGCGCTCTTGAAAGACGTTGCAAGAGAGAATCGCCGTAATATGACCCTTGCGGAATCCGTTCTGTGGGAAGAACTGCGCACATTTGACGTTGGAACCAGATTCAACAGGCAATATATTATTGGTGATTACATCGTCGATTTCGTCTTACAGCGTGAAGGCCTTGTCATCGAAGTGGATGGAGGTTATCATGCAGAGCGTCAACAACAAGAAGATGACACTGTTCGAGAACAAGCTTTAGAACGAATGGGCTTTCACGTCATGCGTTTCTCTAATGAAGAAGTCCTATACGACACACAGAACGTCTTATCTCAAATAGAATCATACTTTAAATGAATACATCCTCTCAAATACATTCTGCTCCCTCCCGGAAAGGGAGGGCGGGGGGAGAGTCTCTTGTCCCCAAGAAATACCTCTTCACCTTCATCCTCATTACCTCACTATTTGCCCTCTGGGGCTTTGCCAACGACCTCACAAACCCGATGGTGGCAGCCTTCCAGACGGTGATGGAGTTGTCGGCCGCCAAGGCTTCCATGGTGCAGTTCGCCTTCTACGGCGGCTACGCTACCATGGCTATTCCCGCTGCGCTGTTCATCCGCAAGTATAGCTACAAGGTGGGGGTACTCATCGGTCTGGCGCTCTACGCCATCGGTGCCTTCCTCTTCATTCCAGCGGCTCAGTACCAGCAGTTTACGTTCTTCTGCGTATCGTTGTATATCCTCACCTTTGGCCTTGCCTTCCTGGAGACCACAGCCAACCCGTTCATCCTCTCGCTGGGCGATAAATCCAATTCCACACGCCGCCTGAACCTCGCACAAGCCTTCAACCCCGTGGGCTCACTGTCGGGAATGGCCGTGGCTTCGTTCATCGTACTGCCCCAGCTGCTCTCCGACAAGCGCGATGCCGCCGGACAAATCATCTTCGGCACACTCTCCGAGGCAGAGAAGGCTGACATCCGCCTGCATGACCTCGCTGTCATCCGTGACCCCTACGTCGCCATCGGACTCGTGGTGCTCGCGATGTTCGTAATCATTGCCCTGACGAAGATGCCCAAACTCACGGGCGAAGGAACCCAGCTGCACGCAAGCAAGACGCTGCGCCGCCTGTGGCACAACACCATCTACCGCGAGGGAGTGCTTGCGCAGGTCTTCTATGTGGCCGCACAGATTATGTGCTGGACGTTCATCATCCAGTACGCCGACCGTCTGGGTATCAACAAGGCTACCGCACAGGTATTCAATATCGTAGCGATGTCACTCAACCTCGGAGGACGCTTCATCGGAACCTTCATCATGCGCTACGTCAACACGCGCCGCCTGCTGATGATTTTCGGTATCTGCGCCTCCATTTGTACCCTCGGTGCCATCTGCATCGACGGGCGCGCAGGCCTCTATTCGCTGGTGTGCATCAGCCTTTTCATGTCCATTATGTTCCCCACTATTTATGGTGTGGCGCTGGAGAATGTGGAGGCCGAGGACACGTCGCTCGGTGCTGCCTTCCTCGTGATGGCCATCGTGGGCGGAGCGCTCATGCCTCCCATGCAAGGAGCCATCATCGACCTCGGCAGCGTGGCTGGCTGGCCTGCCGTGAACGCCTCCTTCTGCCTGCCCCTCATCTGTTTCCTCATGGTCACTCTCTACGGATATCGTTCCCTGAAGTCACAAAGGAGTTAAACTGCCAATAGTTATTTAACAATGTATAGCATAGGATTGCTCTCCGAGGGGACTCGTGTACGAAAAACGTCCCTCTTGCTTCTTTCATTTTTCATCCTTCACCATACCTTCCTCACTCCGGCACAGGCTCAGCGCGCAGACTACCGCATCATCCCGCTGCCGAAGACCGAAGTGACGGATACCACACATTGTTTCGTGCTCAACGATGGTATGGGAATCGCCTTTGATGCCACACAGCCTGAGGTGGCGCGCAATGCCGCATTCCTGCAGCAATGGGTGGAAGAGCTAACGGGCTTGAAACTCACGCTGACGCCCAACGACAAGAAGGCTGCCATCCGTCTCAGTTTGGGCTTCCCCGCCGACAAAAAAGCAAAGAAAGGCAAGAAGGCGAAGACTCCCGAGCCGGAACCGACACCCCAACAGCAGGAAGCCTACGCCATCACCGTAGCTGCCGACGGCATCCTGATTCAGGCACGTAACCCCATCGGCTTCTTCCGCGCCGCGCAGACCCTCCGCAAAAGCCTTCCCATCACAAGGCGTGCGGCCGACGGTTCGTCCGTCAGCATTGACTTCCCTTATACACAAATTACCGATGAACCCCGCTTCGCATACCGTGGCACACACCTCGACTGCTCACGTCATTTCTTCAGCGTCGATTTCATCAAGCGGTACCTCGATGTGCTGGCGTTGCACGGCTGCAATCAGTTCCATTGGCATCTCACCGACAACGACGGCTGGCGTTTTGAGGTCAAGGCGTTACCCGATTTAGCCGAGAAAGGTCAATGGCGCGAACAGTCTCCACTACGCCGTGCAGGCTTGTGGGACGGTGTGCCATACGGCGGTCGCTATACGCAGGAGGAATGCCGCGAGCTGGTACGCTACGCTGCCGAACGTTACATCAATATCATCCCGGAAATCGATATGCCGGCACACATCGCAAGCGCCCTGAAAGTCTATCCCAACCTCCGCTGCGACGTGCAGAACGAATGGGGCGTCGACCAGGTGCTCTGCGCCGGCAACCCCGAGACGATACCTCTGCTCAAAATCATCTTTGGCGAACTCTGCGACGTCTTTCCTTCGAAGTTCATCCACATCGGAGGCGATGAATGTCCGAAGGGAGGATGGCATAAGTGCCCCAAGTGCCAAGCCAAAATCAAGGAGCTGGGTCTCAAGGACGACGGCGAGCATAGCGTGGAGAACCAGCTTCAGACGTGGATGAACCAGCAGATAGGGCAGTTCCTCGGCGAACGCGGACGCGACATGATTGGCTGGGACGAAGTGCTCGAAGGAGGACTCACGAAGGGAGGTCTCGTCATGTCCTGGCGAGGCGTCAAGGGCGGCATAGAAGCTGCCCGGCAACACCACCGCGTCATCATGACACCCACCGACTACTGCTACCTCGACTACTACCAGCTCCGCGACCACGACCGCCAGCCGCCAGCTATAGGCTACTATCTGCCGCTGTCCAAGGTATATAGCTTCGAGCCCCTCGAAGGCATTCCAGAAGAGGAACAGCAGTTTATCCTCGGAGCTCAGGCCAACCTCTGGACGGAGTATGTGGCCTATCCGCAGCACGCCTTCTACATGCTCCTGCCGCGTCTCGATGCCCTCAGCGAAGTGCAGTGGTGCCGTCCCGATCAGAAGAACTTCGATGACTTCAAATCCCGCCTCTCTCACCTGCAACGGATGTACGACCGCATCGGAGTCAACTACTGCCACGACATAGAATAACAAATGTGTTTCGTTCATATTTCATAAGCAATAACGCTACATTTAACAAACCATATAATAATAATGAAAGCATTACAGATTACTGATACCCATCGCTTAGAGGTGATTGAACTCCAAGCCCCGCAGCCCGCCGCAGGCGAAGTGCTGCTGCGCATCAATTATGTGGGCTTCTGCGGTTCCGACCTCAACACCTATCGCGGCCGCAACGCACTGGCACTCAAGCCCGTCATCCCTGGACACGAAATCAGCGCCACCATCGAGCAGGTGGGCGAGGGAGTGCCCGCCAGTATTATGGTGGGTCAAGTGGTCACCGTCGATCCTTACACGGCCTGCGGCAACTGCCCCAGCTGCCGTCGTCGCCGCTTCAACGCCTGCCAGCACAACGAAACGCTGGGCGTGCAGCGCCACGGCGCCATGCGTGAATCCATCTGCGTGCCCTGGCAGAAAGTCATTCCTGCCGAAGGCCTCGCGCCGCAGGACATCGCGCTGATTGAGCCGATGAGCGTGGGCTTCCATGCGGTCGACCGGGGTCAGGTAACGGATGCCGACACCGTGCTCGTCATAGGTTGCGGTATGATTGGTGTCGGCGCCATCGTTCGTGCTTCGCTGCGCGGAGCCACCGTCATCGCCATGGACCTCGACGACGAGAAACTCGCGTTGGCACGTGAACTCGGAGCCTCGGCAACCGTCAACAGCGGAACGGACGATGTCCACGCCCGCCTACAGGAACTGACCAATGGTGCAGGGCCTGATGTGGTCATCGAAGCCGTGGGTGCAACACCTACTTATAATTGTGCCGTCAACGAGGTGGCCTTCACGGGGCGCATCGTCTGCATCGGTTACGCCCCCGGCGATGTACCCCTGCCTACCCGTTTCTTCGTGCAGAAAGAATTGGACATCCGCGGCTCGCGCAACGCCCTGCCCGACGATTTCCGTGCCGTCATCCGCTACCTGCGTCGCGGCACCTGTCCCACCGCCCGCCTCATCTCTGGCATTGTAGCCCCCGAAGCCGCGGCACAAGCCATGGCCGACTGGGATGCCGCCCCCGGAAAAGTGTTTAGGATTTTAGTGGAATTTTAGACTCTCCCCCCGCCCTCCCTTTCCGGGAGGGAGCTGTCACCTCGGGAAACAGCCTAAACTAAGATGGATTATCGATCAGCGTCACCTGACAGATATGCGCTCTTGAAGGATTTTGCAAGAGAGAATCGTCGTAATATGACCCTTGCGGAATCCGTTCTGTGGGAAGAACTGCGTACATTGGACGTTGGAACTCGATTCAACAGGCAATATATTATAGGTGATTACATCGTTGATTTCGTCTCGCAGCGTGAAGGCCTTGTCATCGAAGTGGATGGAGGCTATCATGCAGAGCGTCAACAACAAGAAGATGATGCAGTTAGAGAACAACATCTGGAAAGTATGGGCTTTCACGTCCTGCGTTTCTCTAATGAAGAAGTCCTTTACAACACCCAAAACGTCTTATCTCAAATAGAATCATACTTTAAATGAAAACATCAACTCAAAATCATTCTGCTCCCTCCCTAACAGGGAGGGCGGGGGGAGAGTCCGATATCCAACCCCTCAACACCACCACCGCTCCCAAGGCGAAGCGCCCGGAGCGCATCATACAATTCGGCGAAGGTAACTTCCTCCGCGCATTCATCGACTGGATTGTCTGGCAGATGGACCAGAAGACTGATTTCGACGCATCCGTCGTCATCGTGCAACCCATCGCCCAGGGGATGGCAGACCGCCTGCAGGCGCAGGACTGCCTCTACCACGTCAACCTGCAGGGCCTCATCGACGGCCAGCCCGTGAACTCCCTCGAGCTCATCGACAGCGTCAGTCGTACCGTGAACCCCTACACCGACCACGCAGCCTTCCTCGCCCTGGCCACACAGCCTGATATCCGCTTTGTCATCTCCAACACGACAGAGGCTGGCATCGCCTTCGACCCCGAATGTCGTCTTGCCGACACGCCGCCCTCCTCCTACCCTGCCAAGCTCACCCAACTGCTTTATCACCGCTTCCGTGCCTTCAATGGAGACCCCACGAAAGGCCTCATCATCTTCCCCTGCGAGCTCATCTTCCAGAACGGCCATCACCTCGTGGACTGCATCCGCCAATACATCGAGCTGTGGCAGGAAGACCTCGGTGCTGATTTCGAGGTATTTCGCACGTGGTTCGAACAGTCATGTTACGTCTGCGCCACACTTGTGGACCGCATCGTGCCGGGCTTCCCGCGAAAGGACATCGATGCCATCCAACAGCAGGTGGGCTATGCCGACCAGATGGTCGTTCAGGCCGAAGCCTTCCACCTCTGGGTCATCGAGACCGCACCGAACCTGTCCATCGAGCAACTCGCCAGCGAATTCCCGGCAAATAAGGCAGGACTGCACGTTATCTTCACCCACGACGAATCGCCCTACCACGAACGCAAGGTGACGCTCCTCAACGGCCCGCACACCGTGCTCTCGCCCATCGCCTTCCTCGCTGGCCTGAACATCGTGCGCGATGCTTGCCAGCATGAGGTCATTGGTCCCTTCATCCGTCGCGTGATGTACGATGAGTTGCTGCCTACCCTCAACCTGCCCGAGGACGAACTGCGCCGCTTCGCCGATGATGTGATGGAACGCTTCTGCAACCCCTTCGTCGACCACCAGCTCACCAGCATCATGCTCAATAGCTTCCCCAAGTTCCAGACGCGCGACCTGCCCGGCCTGAAGACCTTCCTACAGCGCAAAGGCACCTTGCCCCGCGGCATCGTCCTCGGTCTCGCCGCCATCTGCGTTTATTACCGAGGTGGCCAGCGCGCCGACGGCACTCCCATCCAGCCCAACGATGACCCGCACATCATGCAACTCCTCACCGACCTGTGGGCCACGGGCGACACGCGGAAAGTGGCTGAAGGTGTACTCGCCGCTCAAGATCTCATCTGGCACGAACACGGCGACCTCAACACCATCCCAGGCCTCACCGACCTTCTCGCCGAGAGCATCGACCACATCCTGCACGATGGTATGATGAAAACGGTGGAAAAGTTGAAACGTTGAAACGTTGAAAGGTTGAAACATTGAAACATTGAAAGGTTGAAACGTTGAAAGGTTGAAACATTGAAAGGTTGAAACGTTGAAAGGTTGAAACGTTGAAAGATTGAGTCTACTTTAAAAAGTCCTGAAAGGACTGTAAGCCACCAGCCCAGGGCATCGCCCTGGGTAATCATCAACGGGTTATAGGGACGCCCTGTAAGGGCAAAAGCATAACAAGTGGACTCAAGATTGAAACGCTGAAAGATTATTTGTTAATCCATTAATCTATTAATGATTTGAAAGAGTTCCTTCAAATAAATCCCTTGGACACCGTGGCCGTGGCTCTGCAAGCCATGCCCGGCGTTCCTGCGGGTCATAAGTTCGCCCTTCGAGACATCGCAGAAGGCGAGGATGTCATCAAATACGGCTACCCGATTGGCCACGCCACCCGCGCCATCCGCAAGGGCGAACTGGTGGACCACCATAACATCGCCACCAACCTCAGCGGAACGCTGGATTATAGTGGAATCACACTAAAAGAAACAGACTCTCCCCCCGCCCTCCCTGTTCTTGAAGGGTCAAGCGTCTCTTCGAGCCGAGCGAGGGAGGGAGCGATTACCAATGACTCTGAAGGGATTTCTGCCTGTCAAATACATTCTGCTCCCTCCCAGAAAGGGAGGGCGGGGGGAGAGTCTTCCTTTTTCCTCGGCTTCCCCCGTCCCGATGGTCAAGTGGGCATCCGCAACGACATCTGGGTAATCCCCACCGTCGGCTGTGTCAATGGCATCTGCCGCCAGATTGTGGAGAAAGCAAAAATAGACGCTCCCCCCGCCCTCCCTTTCTGGGAGGGAGCAGTCACCAATGACTCTGAGGGGATTTCTGCCTGTCAAATACATTCTGCTCCCTCCCAGAAAGGGAGGGCGGGGGGAGAGTCTTTGTCTATTTTGTACTTCCCCCACAACTACGGCTGCTCCCAGCTCAGTGATGACCACGAGAACACACGGAAAATCCTGCGTGACATGGTGCTTCATCCCAATGCCGGCGGTGTCCTCGTCGTAGGGCTCGGATGCGAGAACAACCAACCTCGCGACTTCGAGGCGATGCTGGGAGACTATGACCGCCAGCGTATCCGCTTCATGGTCTGTCAGGAAGTGGAGGGCGATGAGGTGGAAACTGGTGTTAAGATCGTCAAGGAACTCTACGAGCAGGCACAGACCTTTGAGCGCGTGCCCGTTCCTTTATCTAAACTCCGCGTGGGCCTGAAGTGTGGCGGTTCCGACGGTTTCTCAGGCATCACGGCCAATCCGCTGCTGGGTGTCTTCACCGACTATCTCTGTATGCAGCAGGGCGGTACCGCCATCCTCACCGAAGTGCCCGAGATGTTTGGCGCCGAGACCATCCTCATGCGCCGCGCCGTCTCTGACGAAGTGTTGCAGCAGACTAAGGACCTCATCAACAATTTCAAGAACTACTTCCTCAGCCACGGCCAACCCGTAGGCGAGAACCCGTCGCCCGGTAACAAAGCCGGAGGCATCTCCACCCTCGAGGAAAAAGCCCTCGGCTGCACACAGAAAGCAGGTACCGCCCCCGTTGTCGGTGTACTGGAATATGGGGAAAGGTTAGACTCTCCCCCCGCCCTCCCTGTTAGGGAGGGAGCGGTCACCAATGACTCTGAAGGGATTTCTGCCTGTCAAATACATTCTGCTCCCTCCCAGAAAGGGAGGGCGGGGGGAGAGTCTTCTGGAATTTTTCTTCTCTCCGCCCCCGGCAACGACCTCGTGGCCTCTACCGCCCTTGCCGCAGCCGGCTGCCAACTTGTCCTCTTCACTACCGGCCGCGGCACCCCCTTCTCCACCTTTGTGCCCACGCTGAAGGTTTCCACCAACAGTGAGTTGGCACGCCGCAAACCCCAGTGGATAGACTTCGACGCAGGGGTGCTGCTCGATGACGTTCCCATGGAAGAACTGCTACAGCGCTTCATCGCCTACATCATCGACGTCGCCTCCGGACGCATCCGCACCACCGCCGAGATCCACGGCAACGCCGAATTCGCCATCTTCAAGACAGGAGTCACGCTGTAGCCACCGCCCTCCTTCCACCCAAATGATGGAAATCACCAACATGAGACATAGAACTATTTGGATGGTTGTGGGCTGGGTCGTGCTGACTATGGCAGCGTGCGGCCCAAAGACAACACCTCTGACGTCCACGTTAGAAACTTTTGCGGCAAAGGATGCGGCGGGGAAATGGACGCTGCAGGGAGTACGGGTGACGGGCACAGACAGCGTGGTCGTTGCGCCAGATAGCTACCAGCAAATTACCTTCGATGGCATTTTTGTTATCTGTGTGAAGACGGTGGAGGGCGTCAAGCAGATTTGGGTGTATCGACCAGACGGCGAGCTGGTGGGATGGTTCGACACATTTAACCACATAGAGGCTCATTGGAAGAAACAGGGTATGGACTATTATTTAGGTACGAACTACAATCAGTGGTTCTACTATTTCCCGAAGACGGGTGTCTCCATACGAACCCAACAAGCCGCACGCGAGGAGCCCGATACGCTCTATCTCTTTGTCGGTGATGCCTGGAAGGCTTTTACCTGCGAGGGCGATTCACTCAGCTCCCTCCCTAAATAAAAATAGCGGCTTATACAAAAACACCGCTGACCACAAGGTCAGCGGTGTTTTTTCATGTTGTCAAAGAAACTAGGGTTTAGAATTCTCCGGATTAGGCTGTTGTTGGTAGATTGAGTCTATTCGGCAGAAATAGAAATTCTTTTCCAGGAATCTTCGCCTAAATTCCGTGGTATAAACAAACCCCGGCGCCCCGTTAGGCATGGTGATATTATCTTTGTGGTAGCTAAAGTTCATTGGTCCGCGATATTCCAGGAAGTTTATCATCTGTCCATCTATTACCAAAAATTGGTCATAAAAAGATATATGCATTTCTCCCTGTAATAAACGAAATTCGTCATTATAGATACAAACAAAGCTCACATAATCACAATCCGGACGATAAACATACCAACCACTGGGTTTTGTGGAGACACTATCTGCACCAACCACTTCTACCTCATCAAGCGATATATCCAAATTTTGGTAGGTTTTACCAACCTGATATTCATCCCATGTTCCAGGAGGTGAAGTACTGTATCCTGCTTTAGGGATATCCCCTTCATACTCAAACACATCAAAAACCTTAGATAAACTTGGAACACTCGCACTATAATACCCAATAAGAATACTATCTCGGTAGTCATCAGGCCATCTGGTACGTATTAATACCCCATCTGAAACTTCTTGCACTGGTTCTCCACCAATTGCAAAAGGTATATACTCATCTGCCAAGTGACCGAAATCTCTAAACGTATCAGTGAAGGTTTCACCTGTCGAATAGATACGGTCACGATGTACCATCGGGTAATAAGCCAACATCATATTATCATGATGATCAACCCATGTCCAATCTTTGCGGTATACCACTTTCACAAGCTTAACCTCTATTACACCAATACGTTTCACAATGTATTCTATTGTTTCAACGTGACTTTCCGGTGTATTCACACTTTTGAGCTCTTGAGATAGGCGTATTTCCACCTCGTAAACCTTGGCCTGTTTGCCGGGAACAGTTGCATTTGGCAATTCTTTTGCATGCACACTCACAATTTGTGGTTCGCTAAGTTCCAAATATGGCACAGCCACATCTGACCCTTCGGCGTTTATAGAATCATAAGTGTCATAACTCCAGTTAACCGGGAGATTTTCTCCTGCTATGCTGAATGTTTTCTGTCCCTTTGTTACCAATGGGGAGGTGCCCTCTTGGGTTATTACAGCATCAGTTGCCACAAGTTGCTCCAACTCTTCTTTATTGGTTACCCACAAAGTATCTTGAGGTGCAAAAAGTGTTACTTCGGCCTTTGGCTCGTACTTGATTGTCTGGCTGGTACGATCTTGAATGAAAAAATAGCTATATTGGCTACTTCCTACCCACTGAAGATGCATTGTCTCTCCAGGATTTTGCACAAAAGGCGAAGCTGTGCTGTTGGTGCCGCCCAGAACTTGGAGTTGATAGCTGAACTGCATCTCCGGATCCGGATACTCGGTTGTAGATTCAACCACTGCTAAGAACTCTACTTCAAACGATAATGTCTGCTTTTGAGGCTCTTTAGTGTTGACACTTTCAATTTCCAAGTTAAACGCAACGTTTACATCAAATGCCGTAGAATCAACAATAGTACCACGCGTTTGCGGCCCATGAGGGGTAATTTTCATTCCCGTCATAACAGCAGGAGGCATAGTAGCACTTCTTGTTTCTTCTAATTGGGCAGTGCCATAATTGGCAGAGTTCACCTTGACATATGGCATTTCAATACTCTGGTTTTGAGAATTGATATGATTAAAAATATCATATGCCAAATCAAAAACGACCTCTTTACCACCGACATTGAAGGTTTGTAACGTCTTTTTGGTGAGCTTTTCACCTGATTGCGTTTCAGAGGGAGTCCTGGAGCTTTCCTTGACGGTGGTCAGCACCTTGAAATCCTTCACATAAAGGGTGTCGCTTGTGGAGGAAAGGCGGATAACCGCTTTCGGCTGACAAGTGAACTGGCTACCGTTGGGGTCGGAGTAGCTGCTGGTCTGGCTGATGGTCATGTCGAGGGTGTCGCCCATCTGCACCACGGCAGGAGCCGCCGCCGTTCCCTGGCCCGTGCCGCCCGTGGAGGCGATGGAGAACTTCACCTCGCCGGTCGGCTTGGTCGGAGTGTCGGGACTATTCTCAGGTACATTCTCCGGCAACTCCTTGTCACAAGAGCTGAACGTACAGGTGAAGGTGGCGACGAACAGGAATAGAACGACTCGCCACAGGATATTTCGTTGCATTTGCATCATCGTGGGTTGATATTTGATGCAAAGATACAGCTAATCCACAGATTATCCAAGAAAAAGAGGAAGATAATACGGCGAGGCGGCCAAAATGGTGCTATTTGCCCTGCTTACAATACAATTTGTGCTATTTGTTATGTTTCCCGAAATAAGTAACAACGTATAATTATTTATAGAGATTGACGATTAGATTGATGGCGATTGACGTCGAATCTTAATCGCTGGGAATAAATGTTTTAAACGTCAATCTCCGAGAATCCATCCGTCAATCTTCGAAAATATTATTATGTAAACTAATTATGAACATTTACTTAACATTCATGGATAATTGTTGTAAGAATCGGATTGCAGCCGAATTGCTGACAAAAAGGATTCATCTTTTCAATCTTTACATGAATTGTTCGTGAATGAAACCACAAATTTAGGCGCAGGTGTGATTTTCCGTGGATAGCCCCATAGCCTAACCAAAAAATCTTCCCACAACGGAACAAATGTCGTTTAAAAGTGTTACCTTTGCACCATGGCAAAGAAACATTCATCATTCGACTACGAGATGCTGGTCC
>JAFXTO010000016.1 GCA_017535725.1 Bacteroidaceae bacterium | reverse complement strand
GCCGTGCCGGCCAAGTGGATTAGGACGGCAAGGCAAAATGTACTCAACGTCTATTCAGGCAAGCCATACGACCTCATCTGGGCTTACGGATAGGAAAACACCTTCGTGGGACATTCAAACCGCCAAAGCGATTTTGGGGAAAGGGGAGATTGTGCGTCCAAGTGCGATATTTTGTAAAACATTATTACTTATTGCAGTTATGTGGGCAATCCATTGGGCTCATGTCCCAATATTACGCATTAAAAAAACTTCTGCGGATTTTGGGTATAACAGGTATTCTTTTATCCCATCACCACGTCAAGCACCATCATCAGGACAAATCCAACGGCGAAACCGATGGTACTGAGATTGGAGTGCTCTCCCTCGTTAGCTTCTGGAATCAGTTCCTCGACAACGACGTAGAACATGGCTCCTGCTGCAAAGGCCAGCATGTAGGGTAGAACGGGTGTCATGAACGAGGCCAGCAACACTACTGCCAACCCGCCGAGGGGTTCCACGGCACCGCTCAGAGAACCAATCAAGAATGACTTCCTTTTGGAATTGCCTGCCGCCCGCATGGGCATGAAGATGATGGCACCCTCAGGTATATTCTGGATTGCAATACCAATGCTTACAGCCAAGGCACTGGCCAGCGAGATATTCGACATTCCGCTTTCGGCTCCAGCAAAGACTACACCCACAGCCATACCCTCAGGCAGGTTGTGGATGGTGACAGCCAATGCCAGCATAGCCGTTCGAGAGAGTCTTGAACGGGGACCCTCTGGCTTGTCTGTGCCGATATGCAGGTGGGGCGTCATCTCGTCAATCATCAGCAGGAATCCCATACCCAACAGAAAACCGACGGCAGCGGGCAAAACCGACCACCGTCCGCTGTCTGCTACCATCTCCATGGATGGAATCAACAGTGACCACACTGATGCCGCCACCATCACACCCGAAGCGAAACCCAACAATATCTTTTGCAAACGGGCCGACATTTCGTCTCGCATGAAGAACACGAAGGCAGAGCCAAGCATTGTGCCCAGCAGAGGAATCAAAAGACCTATAGTGATGCTCATTTTATATTCCCTATTTTATGGATGCAAAGATTCTAAATATCCAATTTGTAATCCACACAATCCTCATCACGATAAAACTCCTTCGCACCCCAACGTTGCCAGTATTGATGAGTCTTGAGGCGATGCAGCGCAGGAAAAGAAGGGTCTATACTTCAACGGGCGACCAACTATACTTCGACGGGCGACCAACTATAGTTCAATGGGCGACCAACTATAGAGGGTACACGCAGGAAAGTTTACAGGCTCTCTAACCAAGTGTCAGCAACATCCATACTTGCGGGCTGCTCGCCGAGCGCCTTCTCATAGAGGCGACGGCGTATGTTGGCTACTGCAGAGGAGGAACGGGCGATTAGCTGTGGAATATTTCCTTTGGGAACACCCAATTTTATAAGGATAACAGTTTGGCGTTCTGTCTCGTTCAATTTTCCGACTAATTCGAGCAAGTGAGGCAGGAAGTTTGGATAGGAGTGTACCACGAACGCTTCCAGCAGATTCCATTCGTCAGCCGAGGGAGAGCGCAAGGTTTTGATGCATCTTTCTATGAGTTTGTGGGCATCATCTTTGTCTAACAAACGTTCCTTGATGTCTTTGTAAGTTTCCAATTGTTCCTGCATATCCTCCAAAGCCTGTTGTTGACTTTCCATCTCTGCAGTTTGCTCCTTGATCTGAGCTTGCAGCAGTGCCTGCTGCTCTATGCTATGCTGTTTGTATTTGCGATAGGATCCGACTCCAACGGCTACCAGTACCATCAATAACAATACTACAGCCACAGAAATAGCTATCATCAACCGTTGCTGGCTTATCGTTAATTGGCTCTGATACAGTCCTTCGCGATAGCGCGAATAGTTGTAGGCGGTCTGCAGCCGTTGTACCTCTGCCGTTATCTTGTGCTGATAATCGTTGTCTACTGCTTCACACTGCAAGGTGGCATATTTCAGTGCCGAATCCTTCTGCCCAGCCATTTCATAAAGTTCTTTCAATCCCCGATAGGCTGTCTGCCTGTTGTTCCAGTCCCTTTCCTCCATTTCCTTTCTGAAAAAGTATTCGGCAGAATCCAGTTTATGCTCGGCAAGAAGACATTTCCGTTGGGCCGATATTATTCATCGCGGCAAACAAGAAGTGTTCATCAATGCAGGAGAACTTTCGGATGGAATGTATCTCTATAGTCTCGTTATTGATGGTAAAATCATCCAAACCCGTAAAATGATTGTAGAGAAATAAGACGCGGCTATCAGCCTTTGAACCGTATTCTTCTCCCTCCTTTCCACCCCCCTGCCCAAAATATTTCCATGAGTCAGGAGGGAGAAGATGCGGTTAAAAGGTTTAGGCAGAGGAGGTTGGAGTGGGAGGTAAAGACACCAACTTTCCACCGTGGAAAGGATTGGAGAGTAGAAGAAAATCCATAACTTTGCATCGCCAACTGAAGCAAGCCAAAGAACTTACAATTTAAACAGTTACCAGATGTGCAAGAAACTACCAAATTATTCGGAAATCGATTTCATCAAAGGGGTACTCATCCTTTTGATGATAGCTTTCCACTTGTCGGCGTTTGCAGACCGGCATCTCTATGCTAAGCAATTTGTCTATACATTCCACATGCCAGCCTTCCTGTTTCTCTCGGGCTATCTGATGAATTGGAACAAATCGCTGAGGCAGTTTGCAGGAAGTATGATGTGGCTGGTTGTTCCTTATCTGCTCTTTGAAAGTGGCTATATTCTATTGGCTTCTGTTTTACCCATCAGGGAGCATTTGGACGGATTGACTTTGGGGATGTTCCTGGACAAATTGTGCCTGAGTCCATTAGGACCGTACTGGTATCTGCGACTACTGGTCATCTGCGGTATAACTTATTATGGAGTATTTCGTCTGGTTCATTTTGAACTATTTTTGACGCCTTTGCTGCTGCTGGGCCTTATTATTTATGCCTACGGGCAATTGCTGCGATTGTTCCCGTTGGCCTATGGGATGTACTATTTTGCAGGTGTTGTTCTCCGGCAGAGCGGAATCTCTTTCATTCGCTTTGTGCAGCCCTCGTCATTGGCCATTCCCTCGATGCTCATCATCGGCTTTTACCAGGATCAACTCTGGTCCACAACCATAGCAGGTGCAGGCCTTACCTACCTTGCGTGTTCGGCCATCCTTTTCGGATTCCGATGGGGCCGCAACCAAACACGCACCTTCTTCTGCGCCGTGGGTCGTCGCACTCTGCTTCTGTTGCTACTTTCGCCAGTCTTTACATACGTATGCAGGATTTTCAATCCCCTGGCCGACTTGGAACCGACGGGACTTCTATACCTCGTTGTTTCCATGATAGTGTGTCTTTCCTGCTGTTTGCTTGTCGGACGTCTCACGAACAGGCTGGGAATCACACGTTATCTGATTGGTCGCAGCACGTGGAGCAGAGAACGAAGAGGCCAGCAGTTGATAGTTCTCGGTTTCGCTATGCTCTTCTATACAGGTTCTACAGCGAATGCAGCCCCTTCTGTCACAGGCAGTACCAATTATAGGCCACAGAATGCACAGACGCTGTGGTACTTACAGCCGGCTGAAAGTCATGGGGCGAAGAATGCGTGGATGGAGTACTATCTGCCGTTAGGCAACGGACACATCGGCGCAATGGTGGCCGGAGGCGTGGAGCGGGAGGTGGTGCAGCTGAACGAGAATACGTTCTGGGACGGCAGCGCTACGGTCTATGGAAACTATCAGAATCTGGGATATTTGTACTTGGAGGAAGTGCAGCCTCAGGTCGTCAGCGACTATCATTTTACCTTGGACCTGACAACCGCTGTGGCCAAGGCGGAGTGGCTGTCTGCTGCTGGCGTCCGCTACCGGAGGGAGTACTTGTGCAGCTGGCCGTCGAGGTGTTTGGTGATTCATCAGATGGCCACGCGGGCGGGAGTCATGCAGCTGATAGTCAGGCTGGAGGGGACTCATGACGAGGTGGTTGACTATGCGGATGGTCGGATTCAGATGAGGTCCAAGCTGACAGCCATCTCTGCATCCACCGTCGTGCAAGTATCTGCGGATCAGGGAGCACGACTGCAAGCAACGGGCGAAGGGCTGAGGGTGGCGGGGGCCACGGAAGTGACCATCGTGCTCGCCATAGAGACGAACTACGACCCAGCGGTAGTGGGATATGTCGGCAACGCAGGACGGCTACCTTCAGCAGCTCAGCAGCGGGCTGCCGATGCCCAAGAGCGGGGCTGGAACCGGCTGCGAAAAGAACATGTGGAGGACTACCAACGGCTGTACGACAGGATGACGTTCGAACTGGCAGAGGCGGAAGCAAACCTCCCGACAGATGAGCTGGTGCTGAAGGCCGAGGTGGCTACCGATAGGCAGCGGAGAGCTTTGGAAACATTGTGCTTCGCCTACGGCCGCTACCTGCAAATCGCTTCTTCCCGCGATGGCGCCGTACCCAGTAACCTGCAAGGCATCTGGTGCGATTCCAACACACCGCCCTGGCACTGCGCCATTATCTCAGACATCAATGTGGAGATGAACTACTGGCCTGCCGAACCCACCAACCTGGCGGAGACATCGGCTCCATACCTGAATTTCATATACGCAGGAGCCGTTGAGCAACCCTATTGGCGGGAGTACACCCAGCGCATGACTGGTGTCAGCGAGGGATGGGTCTGCTCGTTTGTCAACACGCCGATGGGTTTCGGTGATCCGTGGTATCCGAATCACGTCTGTTGCGCCACGCCAGCCTGGTTCTGCTGGCAGCTGTGGCAGCATTATGTCTACTCGCAGGACAAGACCTTCCTACGGCAGCGTGCTCTGCCGGTGATGATTGGTGCCGTAGATTTCTGGATGAAGCGCCTGATTCGGGATAAGACGGATGGCCTATGGGTGGCACCTCAGGAGTGGAGCCCGGAGCAAGGTCCGTTGGACGACGGCACAGCTCACACGCAACAATGTGTGTGGAACCTCTTTGACTTCACGCTCAAAGCGGTGGACATCGTGGGCGCACAGGCAGCGGGACTTAGTGCTTCGCGGTTGTTGGAAATCCGCAGGAAATTCAGCGAACTGGACAACGGGATGCACACGGAACGCTACACAGGAGCCTATGGCGAGGAACTAAACGGCGTCCGCCGAGGCGACCTGCTGCTGCGCGAATGGAAGCACTACGACTACACCAGCGCCTCCGAACAGCAGCACCGCCACGTCTCTCACCTCATGTGCCGCTACCCGTTCAGCCTCCTCCGCGGTGATGAGGAACTGACGGAAGCCGTGAGGAACAGCATGCTCCTACGAGGCGAGCGCAACACGGGGTGGTCGATGGCGTGGAAGCTGTGCCTCTGGGCACGAATGGGCAACGGCGAGCTGGCATACGAGGTACTGCGCAGCGCCCTGAAGCATGCTGCCACGTACAACGTGAGCACCGACCCTACGAATTCAGGCGTTTACTGCAACCTGTTTTCGGCGCATCCGCCTTTTCAGATCGACGGGAACTTCGGCACCACAGCAGGCATCGCTGAAATGCTGTTGCAGAGCTATGACGAGACGCTGCGTCTGCTACCTGCACTGCCCGCATCGTGGGCAGGGGGCGGGGAAGTCAGGGGAATATGCGCGGAGGGAGGTTTTGAAGTAGATATGCGCTGGGATGAGAGTGGCACACAGGCCACAATCCATTCGATGGCTGGAAGACAATGTCGGTTGATGGCACCTGCGGAGAAATGGATCAGCGTCCGCGATGAGGACAACCAATTGCTGGCGTGCAATGCAGGGAGCGAAGCGTTGCTGACCTTTCAGACGAAGGCAGGCGAAAGCTATTCCATTACTATTGGCAACGAGAAGGATGCTGCCATCGAGGAACAGATGGCCGTCGAACCCACACCTCAGCGTAACAAGGCTTACGACCTCAGTGGACGCCCATTACACAGACATTCACGGAAGATGCTGCGTGTTCAAGGAGGAAAAGTTAGGTTGTGAACTATCACTCCTTGATGATATGGATATCGTGCTGCGGGAATGGAATTGCGATGTTGTTCTGGTTGAGCGTGGTGTAGATGGCCTCCTTGATTCGCGCGGCAAGGGCGTACTTCTCCTCCACTCGCATCCAGACACAGACGAAGAGGTCCACGGAACTGTCGCCGAAGTTGGAGAAGACGACACTCAGCGGGCGATCGGGGTCGGCAACGGGCTCGCCGGTGGTGGCGGAGGTGGCGGCGCAGAGAGGCGTGAGGGCATCCGTGAGGAGCTGGCGGACAAGGGTGATGTCGGTGCCGTAGGCCACGCCAACAGGAATCTTGATAAGCTCGTAGGAGTGGTTGCGCGTCATGTTCTTGAAGTTCTTGTTGAACAGCGTCTTGTTCAGGAAGGCAATAACGCATCCGTCGGCCGTGATGACCTGCACGCTCTGGTAGGTGATGCTCTCCACGCGACCCGTGATGCCGTCGCACTCAATATAGTCGCCCACGCGTAAGCGACCGGCCATGAGCGAGATACCATAGAAGAAGTTCTCGATAAGGTCCTGCATGGCGAAACCCAGACCCGTCATAAGGCCGGCGGTGACGATGCTGATGCCCGACTTGGGGACGTGCAGGATGACCAGCGTGATGATGAAGTACAGCCCCCAGGTGATAATGGCGATGACGTTCTTGGCCAGCGTAATGTTCATTGTGTCGTCTGGGTGAGCCTTCTGGCGGAAATAGGCGTAGAACTCACGGATGGCGTAGTTCAGGTAGCGGAAGATGAACCACAGCGCCGCCACCAGACAGAGCTTGAAGAGCGACATTTGGATGAGGTCGGGCACGTTGACGAAGTTTGTGTAGAAGGCTTTCTCGCACACGCTGGTCATCTCGAACACCTGCGAGGCCCAGTAGATGCCCAGCAGTACGCTGCCTACGGCCATGATGGGAACCACCGTCAGGTTCACCAGGTCGAAGCTCCACGTCTGCGTGATGTCCTTCTCCTTGATGTGGTGTCGGTCCTCGTAGAGAGCCATCAGGTCGTAGAAGCATGTGATGGTCGTGATGGCGGCCAGTTGGAAGGTCCACCAGACGAGAATCTGAACGGCAAGCAGCGTGTAGCCCACCCACGTGGTGACGCAGGTTGCTAACATGACGATGGTGGTCAGGTGCGAATAGATGACATCTTGCAGCGGGAGCTCACCCTTGTGGCGACGCACGGTCCACAGTTGCCACAGCGTGAAGACCAGCAGCAGGGGAGGGAACAGTAGGTTCAGCAGGCTGTTCGGCAGCAGCACAATGCGCATCATGATGACCAGCGAGGCGAGGATCATTAGCGGCAGGTAAATCTGTGCGGCGTGCAGCATCTGCTGCCCTTTCAGACGGATGTAGAGCGAGAGGAAGATGACTTCCAGCAGCCAGGCCATGTTGATAATCAGCTCCGTGGACATCTGGATGAAGTTGCGGTGAACGAAGGAGCGAACCACCATCACGATGACCGCAAAAAGAGCCACGCCGATGACGTTGGTCAGCATCCGGCGACGGATCTTGAACTCATCGCCGCGCCAACGGCGGGGAAGCAGCCAGCGCATGATCACGTAGGTCAGACCCAGCGACAGTGAGAGGTACAGCAGCACGAAGACGCTGATGAACAGCACCGGAACGCCGCGCCACTCGGAGTAGCTGCGACCCTTCTTCGGGAAGGGGGCGTACTTGGTCTCGGCAGCGCGTTGTGCCTGGCGCCAGTAGCGGGGGAAGGAGGCGATGATGGCGAAGTAGTTGCTGCCGCCGTTGATGAAGATGTTGTCTTGCAGCATCTTATAGCGCGACTGAGCAAAGGAGTTCAGCAGGTGCACCTTCTCCTTCACGCTCTGGTAGTAGGAACTCTCGGCCTCCAAGCTCTCGAGAAATTTCTGCATGTTGTCCCGTAGGGTTTGGGCGTATTTGAGGCACGCCTCGCGGTCCAGCAGTTGCTGGCCGGAGAGGTACAGGGGTTCCTGCTTGGCCGCCTCGGAGACCGCCATTCCGCGCAAGGGTGGAGCAGGCATCGCCTCGCCGGCCGTGCCGATAGAGTCCATCTTCGATTGCAGGGAGTCGATGGCGCTGAGCAGAATGCTGTCGCTCTCGCTGAGCAGCGTCTCGTCCTCCTCGTCCACCGGAGGCATACTCTTGAGCGAGGTGATGAGAGCGTCGTAGCGCTCGATTTCGCCCTTCATGCGTTCGATGACCTTCTCGTAGGGCAGCACTCCTCCGCTGCGGTCGTTCAGGCGGCGGTGCAGGTCCACAGCCTGCTGGCAGGCGTAGGCCATATCGAACGTGTTGTCCGTCGACTGGGAGTAGAGCATCAGCCCTATCTGCTCGCATTGGTTCATGTACCACACCAACTGCTGATGCTGAGCCGCTCCCTGTTGTTCGTAGCGCGCCATGAAGGCCTGCTGCTTCTCGTAGTTCGCTTCCAGCTCTGCGCGGAGCACACCCAGCGTGCGCGCCAGGTCGCGCTCTTTCAGTACGGCATCCGCAGGCAGGATTGCCAGCAGAAAGAGCACGCAGTAGAGGGATATCCGTTTCATCGTCATTGTTATTCGCTTTTGTCTGTTGTTAAACAAAAAATCCCGCGAACACTTGAATGCTCGCAGGATTCTCTTCTTGGTGGGTGACTAGTGGGACTCGAACCCACGACATTCAGAACCACAATCTGACGCTCTAACCAACTGAACTATAGTCACCATGTGCAGCCGAAGCTGCGGCCTTATTGACTTTTGCGGGTGCAAAGGTAAGGCTTTCTGTTGAAAGTGCCAAACTTTTTGAAGGAAAATATCTGCAGGAAGCTATTTTTCTTGCATTTTACCTCGATAAGCGGGAAAAATTTCCCGCTTGTTACCTTGTTATCTCGTCAACTAATTAGCAAATTACCTTGCTAACTCGTCAACTAATTAACAAATCACCTCGTTAACTCGTCAACTAATTAACAAATCATCTTGTTAACTCGTCAACTAATTAACAAATCATCTTGTTAACTCGTCAACTAATTAGCAAATCACCTCGTTAACTCGTCAACTAATTAGCAAATTACCTTGTTAACTCGTCAACTCATAAGCTTGTCAACTAAACGACTAATCATAGTACTCGTGCTTGGCAGCTGCGAGTGTGTTCTGCATGAGCATGCAGATGGTCATTGGACCCACACCTCCCGGCACGGGTGTAATCTGCGATGCCAGCGGAGCCACAGCTTCGAAGTCCACGTCGCCTTGCAGATGGAAACCGCTCTTGCGCGAGGCATCGGGTACACGGGTGGTTCCCACGTCGATGACCACGACACCGGGCTTTACCATATCACTCTTGAGGAATGCGGGTTGGCCAATGGCGGCAATGATGATGTCGGCTTGCAGGCACTCTTCCTTTAAGGTCTTCGAGCGCGAGTGGCAGACGGTGACGGTCGCGTCCACGCCCTTCTGCATCATTAGTTGGGACATGGGCTTGCCTACGATGTTCGAGCGGCCAAGGATGACGCACTTCTTGCCTGAGGTTTCGACCTCATAGCGGCGCAGGAGTTCCAGGATGCCCTTGGGCGTAGCGCTGACGAAGGCGGGTAATCCGATGGCCATGCGACCCACGTTGATGGGGTGGAAGCCGTCGACGTCCTTGCGGTAGTCAATAGCCTCGATGACACGTTGTTCCGAGATGTGGCGAGGCAGGGGTAGCTGGACGATGAAGCCATCCACGTTGGGGTCGTCGTTCAGTTTCTGAACCTCGTCCAACAACTGTTGTTCCGTGATGTCGTCCTCGAAACGGAGGAGGGTGCTTTGGAAACCGCATTCCTCGCACGCGCGTACCTTATTATTTACATAGGTCTCAGAACCGCCGTCGTGACCCACGAGGATGGCGGCCAGATGAGGGCGTTTGCCTCCTTGGGCAACCATGCGTTCCACTTCCTCCTTGATTTCTGCCTTGATGGTGGCGGCCGTTGCCTTTCCGTCGATGAGGGAATAAGCCCTACCTCCGACGTCTCCCGTGAGGGAGGAGAGCGGCTGGTGCAATGTATCGTTCTCTGTTTTCATTGTTTTTGAAGATTATTCGTTCCTGGGGACTAGTTCTATGACGTTTAGGCTATTTTTTCGGCATCTTGGCCATCATCTGTGCTACCTTGGGATTGGTGACCATCTTCATCATCTTGCGCGTCTGGTCAAACTGCTTGATAAGTCGGTTTACGGCGGCGATATCTGTGCCGGAACCTGCGGCGATGCGACGTCGGCGGCTGGTGTTCAGGCATTCGGGGTGGCTCCGTTCGTAGGGGGTCATCGAGAGGATGATGGCTTCGATGCTCTTGAATGCATCGTCATCGATGTCAATGTCTTTCAGGGCTTTGCCTACACCCGGAATCATGGAGGCCAGTTCCTTGATGTTACCCATCTTCTTGATTTGCTGGATTTGGGCGTAGAAGTCGCTGAAGTCGAACTGGTTCTTGCGAATCTTCTTCTCCAGTCGTCGTGCCTCCTCTTCGTCGTACTGTTCCTGGGCACGTTCCACGAGGCTGACGATGTCACCCATTCCGAGGATGCGGTCTGCCATGCGAGCGGGGTGGAAGGGGTCGATGGCTTCCATCTTCTCGCCTGTTCCGACGAACTTGATGGGCTTGTCCACAACCGAACGAATGGAGAGGGCAGCACCACCGCGGGTGTCGCCGTCTAACTTGGTGAGTACCACGCCCGTGTAGTCCAGCCTTTCGTTGAACTCCGTGGCGGTATTCACGGCGTCCTGACCCGTCATTGCATCGACCACGAACAAGGTCTCATCGGGATTGATGGCCTCCTTGATGGCTGCAATCTCCTGCATCAATTTCTCGTCGATGGCCAGTCGTCCAGCCGTATCGACGATGACGGTGTCGTAGCTCTTGGCCTTTGCCTCGTGGATGGCGTTGAGTGCAATCTGTATGGGATCCTGATTGTCGGGCTCCATGTAGACGGGCACTCCAATCTGCTCTCCCAGCACGCGCAGCTGTTCGATGGCGGCAGGACGGTAGACGTCGCAAGCGACCAGCAACGGGTGTCGCTGACGTTTGACTTTCAGCATGTTGGCCAGCTTGCCGGCGAAAGTCGTCTTACCAGCACCATTGAGACCAGCCATGAGGATGACGGCCGGATGGCTTCGAAGTTCCAGTTCCGCGGTTTCGCCACCCATGAGGAGGGCGAGTTCATCGTGAACAATCTTGACCATCATCTGTTGCGGTTTCACGGCCGTGAGCACATTCTGCCCTAAGGCTTTCTGCTTCACGGCGTCTGTGAACTGCTTGGCTACCTTATAGTTTACGTCGGCATCGAGTAGTGCGCGGCGCACTTCCTTCAAGGTCTCGGCGACGTTGATTTCTGTGATTCTGCCTTCGCCCTTCAGGATTTTGAAGGAGCGTTCCAGGCGTTCGGATAGATTTTCAAACATGGGTATATTCGCTTGAGAGTTTATTACTATTATTGTTCGTTGCCCACAGGATTCTCGTAGACCAAGATTTCGTCGATGACGATACCATCATCCAGGGCGCAGACGACCAGGTTGTGCTCGCCCGTAGACTTCGTGATGGGTATTCGTGCGTTCACTACTGCGTAGTTCCGCAGAACGTTTTGCTTCCATTGCTCACTACCTACCTCCGTGTCGAAGGTGAAGGTCTGTGCCGTCCCTCCGTCCAGCGAGAGGGTGAATCGTTGCTCTGCTTCGATAGGATGTGTGGGCAACAGACGGACGGTGACATACGCTAAGCCGGTAGAGCGGTAGTTATGTTTGAATTTGTAGGTGAGATTACAACCTTTGGGAATAGGCATGGCTCGAATGCTGGCACCCAGCCCCAGCACAGGATCAAGTACGGAGCCGCCCGAAAAGCTGGAACCTTGGTAGCTGGCACCGTAGAACGTGGCTATCGTTGGAGCATCGCTGACCATTGGGGTTTGTACCTGCGTATGGGGAACGGGCTGGAAAACCTGTTGGGCTGCAGGGTTGGAGCTCATGATACCCTGCCATTTGTTGTTACGCAGGGCGTTATACTTCAGCGTGAGCTTTTGTACCTCGTTGTGAGCCAGATCGCTTCGGCGCCAGGTCTCGTTCACGGATTCCTTTGACAACCAAGCTTTTCCGTGGCGTGCCAGCTGAGCCAATAAGTATTTCAGGTTCTGGTTGACGACGGCCAGGGTGGGGTATTCCACCAACTCGAAGTATGCGTCGTAGCGTTCTGGGTGAGTATGCCTCACGGAATCGGCCACCCAAAGGACGTTGCGCTGCATGAGGTCGTAGCGTGTCAGGCGATGGCGAATCTTCTTCTCGCTCCAGGGCAGGTCGCGCACGCTGTTCCAGTCGGTGCCTGCATTGGCAGGTTCGTCCACACGGGTTCCTGCGAGATGTTCTGGCTTGCACTGAAACGAGAGGTGGTAGAACTCTTTCATGTAGATGGAAATCAGGCGGGCAACGTCACGCCCGATGGTCTGCGCATAGAACTCCTCGAGGTGGCGTCCGATGGTGAGCTGGCGCACAGCATCGAGGTTCCAAGCCATATCTGCGAACAGAGAGAGCTGATACTCACTGGGTTTGATGTCGCCCACATTGAGTACCCAGAGTTGATTGACTCCGTGGTAGTATGCCTCGCTGAGTTGTTGGTACATCAGGAAGGGGCTGGCGGTGGATTGCCACAGGTAGTCGTGCGGAGCACCCTTGAAGGACACGTGGTAGTAGGCACCGCATCCTCCTTCGCGTTGGCTCTCTGCTTCGGTGGGGAACCGGCGGAGATAGCCGAAACCATCGTCCTCGTACATCAGAGGGGGCTCCAGTCCCGGTACGTCGATGGGTTGATGGACGTCCGTGCCGATGAAGATGCCGTATGCGTTGGCCAGCGTAGAACCTATATTAGATATAAAGAACGCGCGCGAGGAGTCGTCTGCAGGCGACCAAAAGAGGTTACAACGCAGGCGCAGCATTAGTTCGAAGATGTAGCGGGCGGTTCTTAGGTCGATGGTGTAGGCTCCAGCGGGGTCGAACGTGCGTGTTATCCACGGTTGAAGTCCCCACTCGATGTCGCTTACGTGGATGCCCCGGAAACTGACATTCGGGGTTTGATGGCTGAAATAATTGTCGGGGATGGTCAGTTGCTCCTTTTGCTCAGGAGTGACATCCGCCCACCATTCCAACGGGGAAACACCCAGCATGCGCGAGAGTTCCATCAGGCCGTAGGCGGTTCCGTAGGCATCGCTTCCCGCAATGATGAGCTGCCCCTTGGCATTGATGGCGATGATGAATGACTGTGCCTCCTTAGACAGGGGCGAAAGGTCTATACCCGAAGCCTGTAGCTCGGGTGCCACCTTGCTCTGTACGGAACCGATGATGGCCTGGGGCTGCTGGTTGTTGTCTTCCAGGGTCACGTCGAGCACGCGCACGAGGTCAGATCGGATGAGGTCGAAAGCGGTGAACACGACGGCATCCTCGCCCTTGTCCCGGGCTACACGCAAGGTGGAATGGGCCGGTAAAACGAAAGCGCTGGCCTGCAAGGTCAGCGCTGTCATTGCCAGGAACAAAGTCGAGGCGAGAAATTTCATCCTTTGTGCAAGCATCTGACGCGCTCTAACTGGGTTTAGTTGGCGGGCTTCTCTGCTGCGGGAGCTTCGGCCGGAGCCTCGGCGGGTGTCTCCTGGATTTCAGTGGCAGGAATGCCCGGGAGGTTCGTGGGAGCTGTTGTCTGCTGCTGGGTGGCGGCGTTCTCCATCACGGAGCCATGGCTGCCTGCTGCAGGAATGGTGTAGACGGAAGCCACGCTGAAGACAACCATAGCGATAGCCAGACCCCAAGTGAGGCGCTCGATGACATCGGTGGTCTTGCGAACGCCCATCAACTGATTGCCGCTGGCAAAGCCACTGGCAAGACCACCTCCCTTGGACTCCTGAATGAGTACGACGAGGCACATGAGAATGGACGCGATGACCACAAGAATTACGAATAGTGTGTACATTGTTTTTATGAATTTAGTGTTTATTTTTCCTTGTTTTTGTACCGCTCATTGAGTATTAATTTCTCCAAGAATCGGATTTGGTCTGCAAAGTAACGACTTTTTTTTGGATAATTCAAACTTAAACGCCGAATAATTTCAATTGCCTTGTCATATTTGCATTGTTTAATATAAATTCGGGCTAAAGTCTCGGTAAAATAGTCCTCTGGATGCGATTCTTGTTCATCATTTGCATCATCCGCAGGGTATTCGTCCTGCGCTTCTTCGGCCGGGGTGTCGTCTTCGTTTGTCAAGATTTCGGAATCTGCTTCCTCCACGTTTTCTTGGATGTCTGCTTCGACGTCCTTCTTGTCGTTTTCCGTAGGTTTATCTGCGGGTGGTGCAGGGCTGATTTCTTCTTTCTCGGTCGTATCTGTTTCTTCATCCGGAACAGTTGGCGGCACAGCATCCTCCATCTGCATCAGATAGGAACTGTAGTCCACGGAGGCGTCGGCTGGGTGCTGACGTCGCGGGCGGGGTTCCTCTGGTTTATCTGCGAGGAAGGTGTCGATGAGCGAGAGGGTGCGGTCGGAGGTTGGCCTCTCTGTATTGTCGCGCAGGTTGGCCTGTTCGCCCTCCTTGATGTGGAAATGCTCGCCTTCTATCAGTTCGAAGAGTTTCTCGCGGTCGGGAACCTGTAGGGCTACTTTGCGTAGGGTCTCAGCGAAGCGCTGGTCTTGCAGCTGATAGAGTCCGCGCACCAGCAGCAGACTTGCTGCCTGATAGGTCGGATGGCGGTCTACGAGTTGCCAAAGTTCCTCCACGACTTCTGCGTTCAGCAGTTCGGGATTCTTGATATAAGTGGTCAGAGATTGCATGGCTTTGATGTGATTTACCAGTTAGTTTACCAGTTTGCTACGGTGGCATTGAAAATCTGTTCGGTGATATCCTTCGTCATTTGGGTGACCAACTCTTCTTGCACAGCCGTCAACTGCTGGGTGGCGTCGTACTCCGTCGTGGCAGAGAACTGGCGCTCGAAGTCTTCCTTGTGGTTCTTCGTGTTGGTGAAGCGGACATTCACGGTCATCTTCAGCTGGACTTGCGAGCTATAGCCGTCCGCCGATACACCTTTATTATATTGGTCGAAGCCTGTGATTTCACCTGCAACTACGAGGTCTCCGCCGCGCTTGACCTGCTTGAGCTTGGTCTGCTGGGCATAGAGGTCGGTCAGCTTGTTGTTGAAGATGGATTGCATGGGAGCCCAGACGTAGGTAGAACGGATGGGGAAGGGGTCGATTTGGATGGTCTTCGTCTTGGTATAATCGATGCTGGCTCCATTGAATTTGTAGGAGATGGCGCAGGCGTTGAGCAGAAGGATGAAAAGTGAAAGCATGAAAAATGGAACAAACGGATGTCCTTTCACCTTGCAGAGACTTGCAATCCTATTCTTGAAACTAAGCTTCTTTTGACCTTGGAAGTTCATCAAATCCTTGTATTTCAATGTTTCGTACTATTTTCACTAACCATTATCTGTCACTATTCCTTCTTCTTCCTCTATCTGTCAGATTTCTTCGAGTCCGAATTCCTTGATTTTCCGATAGAGAGTACGCTCGCTGATATGCAGTTCCTCAGCCGCTTTCTTCCTGCGTCCCCGATTCTTTTCCAGTGCCTTGATAATGAGTCGCTTCTCTACTTCTTCGATGGAGAGGGTCTCTTCGACATATTCTTCTGCGTAGGGCGTGGATTCGGCGGGTTGCTGGTGCCGGTGTTCATCATTGACAACATGCACCACAGGTGCGGTGGCAGGAGTTGTCTGAGATGACACGACAGGGTAGGAGGGAGTAGGTGTGATGCTGGCACCTGCGCCCGCGGCTATCTGCTGTTTCAACTCGTTGACTTCGCGGTGCAGGGCATTGATCATCTGGAACAGCATTTCACGTTCGGACTGGTAGGAATGGGCATCGGATGCCGAAGGTCCCACTCGTACAAGCCCTCCCTTTTCCTCGATGGTCGGCCAGATTTCGTAGTCGGAAAGGATTTCAGGAGTTACCACACGACTATCGCGCATGAGGATGGACATCTGTTCCGTCAGGTTCTTCAGCTGACGGATGTTTCCTGGCCACTTGTAGCGCTTCATGACCTCTGCCGCCTCTGGGGTGAGTGAGATGCGATCGGGCATCTGGTATTTAGCGGCAATCTCCATAGCGAACTTCTTGAACAACAAGATGATATCTTCTCCTCGTTCGCGCAGGGGAGGCATCTTGATGGGAATCGTACTCAGGCGGAAGAACAGGTCTTCGCGAAACTTGCCGTCGCGGATGGCGTGCTGGATGTTCACATTGGTAGCTGCCACGATGCGCACATCTGTCTTGCGTACTTCGCTGGAGCCCACTCGGATATACTCTCCGCTCTCCAGTACTCTCAAGAGTCTGGCTTGGGTGCTCAGGGGCAGTTCACCGACTTCGTCCAGAAACAGGGTGCCTCCGTCTGCCGCACCGAAATATCCCTCGTGCTCACCGATGGCGCCCGTGAAAGCTCCTTTCTCGTGGCCGAAGAGTTCACTATCGATGGTGCCTTCTGGGATGCTTCCGCAGTTGATGGCGAAGTACTTGCGCATACGGCGCTGGCTATTGTCGTGAATCAGTCGGGGGATGACTTCCTTGCCGACGCCACTTTCGCCGGTGATGAGCACAGAGAGGTCTGTCCTGGCCACCTGCATGGCAATGTCGAGGGCGTGGTTCAGGCCTTCGCAATTGCCCACGATGCCGTAGCGCTGTTTGATGGGTTGTAGTTCTTTGGCGTCCATGTTATATGATGGTCGCTGTAGTAGCGACATTCACGACTGGTTGGGAGGAGGTTATCCGCGCTCTGATTTGTCGCGCTTGTCAATGAATAGTTTAGGTAGTGGGTCGCGCCGTTCCTCTTTCCATACGATGCGGTTCCGATAGATGTCTATGGCAGTGAAGATGGCCTGACGGAAGGAATTCTCATCTGCCTCGCCTTTGCCTGCAATGTCAAAGGCGGTGCCGTGGTCGGGGCTGGTGCGCACCAAGTCCAGTCCGGCGGTGAAGTTCACGCCATCTTCCATAGCGAGCAACTTGAACGGAGCCAGTCCCTGGTCGTGATACATGGCGAGAATGGCATCAAAGGATTCGTAAGCCCTCTTTCCGAAGAAGCCATCGGCGGCAAAGGGACCGAAAACGTGGATGTTCTCCTCTTCGGCTTGTTGTATGGCGGGGATGATGACTTCCTGCTCTTCGTTGCCCAGAAGGCCCCCGTCACCTGCATGGGGATTCAATGCGAGGACTGCGATGCGAGGGTTGGTGATGAAGAAGTCGCAGAGCAGGGAGTGGTTGAGTGTGCGCAGCTTGTTGAGAATCAATTCCGTGGTGATGGAGGATGCCACCTTGGCGATGGGAAGGTGGGTGGTAGCCAATGCCACGCGCATACGTTCATTTAACAGAATCATGAGTGCCTGCTGGTCATCGTGTGCCACACAGGACTGGATGTACTCTGTATGTCCAGGGAAGTTGAATTTCTTGCTCTGGATGCTGTGCTTGTTGATGGGAGCCGTGACAATAACATCGATGAGTCCTTCCTTCCAGTCCTTCACGGCACGTTCGAGTGCCGCCAGTGCCGCCTCTCCGGCTTCTGAGGTAGCCTGTCCGAAGTCTATCTTCACCTCCTCGGCAGTACAGGGGATGAGGTTCAGGTTGTCGGGCTGGATGTTGGCGGCAGAGTTGACCGTTGCGAAATTCGTCTGCAAATCGAGGGCCTTGCGATGGTAGCTGGCCACCTTGGGCGATCCGTAGATGATGGGGGTGCAAAGTTCCAGCATGGCAGGATCTGCAAATGTCTTCAGGATGACCTCGTAGCCGATGCCGTTGGGGTCTCCGTGGGTGATGCCTACTTTTATTTTACTCATTGCTTTTATGATTGGGAGGTGCTGTGACACAGCACCATACTGAACATTAGTCGTTTATTGCTGAACGTTAGTCGTTTATTGCTGAATATTATTTGTTTGTTGCTGAGCATTATTTGTTTATTGCTGAACAATCTTCGTTTATTTCTGCTGGCGGGCGGCACGTCGGTCTTCGGCCGTTACGGCCACTTCCTCGAGGGTGGTCACGATGTCGGTCGTCTTCTCGTCGGGTAGGTTGAGGGTGTAGAGCGAGCCTTCGAGGCGGCGCATGAGTCCTCGTTTCATCTTCTCCGGTGCGAAGACAAAGCCCTCAACGACAATGACGATGTTGCGGGTGGTGTCCACTCGGGAGTGGCTGACGAAAGGACCTCCCATGCCGTCGTTTTCCATGTACCAGAGTCCCCGAGCCTCCATGGCGTACTGATTATGAACAACGATGGGCTTGACGTTGGTACAGAGGGTGTCTGTGGCCATGTGCATCGTGGGCAGCGTGCCAGGAATGTTTGCCGCCATGATGCTGTCGCGCTTGGCCAGCACGTACTGTTTGTTGAAGGTTTCGGGGCCTTCGTAGGGATAGCTGTACATGCAGATATTGACCAGTGCCGACTGGCCGTTGCTGCTGGTCCAGAAGAAGTTTTCACCGCGCTTGTAGCTCTTGATTTCCTCGGGAGCATGGAACTCGCAATCAAAGATTTCGTGAGCCAACAGGGCGGTCACCTTGGAATATTTGTCCTTGAGCTCCTTGATGAGGCGGTTCATTTCCATCTTCGTCAGGAAGTCGATGATTTCCTGTCCGTGTTCATCGCAGAAAGCGGCAAAATCCTCGGGTGTAGGGCTTTGGATGGTCAGTACAATCTGGTCGATGGCGTATTTGTCGCGGGCGAACTTCATGGAAGTCTTCGTGTAGATCTGCTTGTTGATGTCCACGAGTATGATGTTCCGGAAGATATTCAGGATGCTATCGAAGCGCTTGGGCTCAACCTGCGAGATGTGGAACGAGCGTTCGGGTTGGGGCAAACCAGGGATGTCGGTGTCCAAAACGGTGAAGAGCGCACGCCCCTGCACGTCCTGCCAGTCCTTGTCGCTCATGACGACCATGACCTCATAGGGTCGTCCGCTGGCACGGGGGATGACAAACTCTTTCTTGCAAGAAGTCAGGAAGAGAGAGAATAGTGAAAGGATGAGAAGTGAACAAGAAGTACCTTTCATCATTCCTTTCCACTTGTAAATGGCTGATATAGTATGCTTAGACATTTGCTCTGACATATTATTATTTTTCATTTCCATTCTTCATTTTTCATTTTTCATTCTCATTCTCATTCTTCATTTCCTTCGTATTCAAGAGGCCGCAGGCGGCATCAATATCCTGACCACGAGAGGTGCGGATGGTACAACGCACGTCGTGATGAATAAGGTAGTCGCGGAAAGCAACCATCCGTTCTGGATTAGCCTCGTGGAACGACTCTTCGTCAGGAAGTGCGTGCCAGCGGATGAGGTTGACGCGGCATTCCAGACCCGAGAGCAGCCGTACGAGTTCGTGGGCGTGGCGATTGGTGTTGTTCTGTCCGCCGAAAACGATGTATTCGAACGAGAGGCGGCGCTGGCCAGTCCAGTCATATTGGCGCAGGAGGTCCATCATCTCCGTGAGCGGATAGCTGCGCTCGGCAGGCATCATCTGGGCACGCTCTTCAGGGAACGGATTGTGCAGGCTGATGGCGAGGTGGCAGGGACTCTCGTCGAGGAAGCGTTTCAGTCCTTTCTTCAGTCCCACGGTGGACACCGTGATGCGCTTGGGACTCCACGCCCAGCCGTAGTCGGCCATCAGCACTTTGGTCGTCCGCAACACGGCATCCAGGTTATCCATCGGTTCGCCCTGTCCCATGAAGACGATATTCGTCAGGCGGTCTCTTTCGGGCAGGGAATAAATCTGGTTGAGGATGTCAGTGGCGGTCAGCTTTCCTTGGAAACCCTGGCGACCTGTCATGCAGAAGCGACATGCCATCTTGCATCCCACCTCACAACTGACGCATAGCGTCCCGCGGTCATCATCAGGGATGAACACGGTCTCCACGCGCTGGCCGTCCTGCGTAGGGAAGAGGTACTTGGCGGTGCCGTCGGCACTCTGTTGACGAGTAATTGGCGTGCTGCGTCCAATGATGTAGCTTTGATTGAGACGCTGGCGTGCCACAAGACTCAGGTTCGTCATCTCGTCAATAGAGGCAACACCCTTCTGATAAATCCATTGTGCCATCTGCTTGGCCGCAAAAGCAGGCAAGCCCACCTCTGCCGCCACGTCCCTGAGCTCCTCGAGTGTGAGCCCCAGCAACGGACGCTGCTCAGCAGCCTTGGTTGTGGAGGAGAGGGCTACCTCAGCCTGTGTCTTGTCAGATGTCGTCATCTTCACGCGCGTACCTTAATTAAATGCGTTCCGCAGCAACCTCCTGAAAGGCAACTGCGGTGCAAAGGTACACAAAGCCGCCCGAACAGCCAAGCGTTTTAAACTTTTTTATGTCAAAATGGCAGAAAAAGCTCTCCGAATCCATTTTTCCATGCGTAAACAGCAATAAAACCTCTCCATCTTTCTACTTCACTTGAACGTAAACGTATATACATGTTGGGCAAAACGTATATACGTGATGGTGAAAACGAACGGACGCAGTAACGCAGTAACGCAGTAACACAGTAACACAGTAACATGGGTGGTTTTTGTATGTTTGCTGTTTGTAGGCATTAGCCAATAACATAATAACATAATAACATTTGCGTTTTTCACTTGGAGAATGTGCTCTTTAATAGGATGAGGTGAACTCTTCATGATGGTGAGGTGTGCTTAATCATATAGGTCGTGGAAAAGGGAGATTCTATATTTATATTATATATTATTAT
>JAFXTO010000015.1 GCA_017535725.1 Bacteroidaceae bacterium | reverse complement strand
GCATTGAGGAAACTGATGAGCAAGTCCTTGTTCATCTCCGTGCCGAACAGCTTTTTGAAGCCGAAATCGGTATATGGGTTTATGTATCTTTCACTTCCTTCTGACATAACGCTTCGTTTTAATACGATAAGATGTGCCGACCGCTTCAGCTGGGACTCCTCATGATGGAGAAATCCGCTGCAAATATAGGGAGTTTCTGTGAAACAGAAGCAAAAAGGCAATAAATAATGTGCCCAGTAGGACTAAAAAGTGATTTTTTACACAAATTTATCACGAATGACTCCACGAATTACTCATAAATTAAGGTGTGTGACCATTCACTCTGCGTGAGGTTTAATAATACCATGCGAGAATCAAAGAAATGAAAAAAAGTTGACGCGAAAACTATCCGATCATTCCGATACATTCCGATAAGATAAGAAATGTATCCGAACGGACGCACTAACATATAATGTGTATAACACGTAAGGACGAAAATGCAAATACGTACGGACGTGAAGGGAAACACGTAAGGACGAAAATGCAAATACGTACGGACGTGAAGGGAAACACGTACGGACGTGAAGGGAAACACGTAAGGACGAAAACGCAAACACGTCCTTACGTGTAGGTAAACACGTACGGACGAGTGAATCGTTTGACAGTTGTCGAACGGTCTATGCATCTATATCTATTTTCAAATACATCCTGTCAAAGTGCGCTGAGGAAACAGGTGTTTCCCAAAACAGATATATGAAGGATGTCAGCTGAAATTAGGAAAAGACAGGTTGTCAACTTATCCAGTAAGCGACTGTCAACCACATCAGAAAAAAGCAGAAAAATGTCAACTGAAATAGGAAAAAGACACGTTTTCGTCACTTCGTCACCAGATTATCACCTTCGTCACACCTTTCGTCACACTTATAAGCAGCTAATATTCAATCAGTAAATACATAAAATTCTCCATTTGTGACGAAGTGACGGGTTTTTCAACTTTTTCGTGCCCGCGCGTGCGCGAGAGAACGGAATCCACAGCAGCACCAAGCCAAAAAGCTTTTGCCCTTTTAGGGCGCATATACCGCTGCATTTATCCCCAGGGCAATGCCCTGGGCGAAGAGGACCTTTAGAGGATTGCCCTCAGGCCATCCGTGCCCGATGAGGGGATCCGTAACTCCTACGGCGACGGTGGTCATGTGCTTAATGGCCTTTCAGGCCGCTTATATTGCTGTAGCATCACAACCGAAACATGAAGAAGCAGACAAGTAGGTATTCAAAGAGAGAGAACTAACATTAGTTAGATAAGATTAGGTATTCAAAAGAGGAAACTAACTTTAGTTAGATAAGTAGTATTCAAAAGAGGGAACTAACATACATCAAACTAATTATGAACGGTTACTTAATGGTTACTTATCAGCCCTAATAACGTATGATTGGAGGGGTTTGGTATGTTAATTTTGGTAAAAGAGGATGAAGGTTGCGCAAAATTGCCTAACTTTGCGAAATGAAACGCTACTTTTTATCTCTTTGGATAGTATTTACAGCATATTTTGTGGCCACTTTAACTGCCACAGCCCGCTCTGCATTTTTCTATAGCCCCAACCTTTTGGGCAGCTCCCTTATAACAGCTATCAGCCAGACCGACGACGGCCTTCTGTGGGTCGGTACGGAGCGTGGCTTGTGCCGCTTCGATGGTTACCGTTTCACGTCCATTGTTGTACCAGAGAACAGCCAGAAGAAGACACCGGCCGAGGTCTCGGCATTCTATCCAGACAAGGAAGGACGGCTTTGGGTGGGTACCGCACGGGGACTCTATCTCCATGATAGGGGCACCGACAGCCTGCTCCCCGTAATCTTTCCAGATAGCCTGGAACCACGTGTGATGACGCTGGAGTCTCTGGCAGATGGACGGATTGTTGCCGGCACATCTGGCTACGGTCGTTTCGTGGTGAATCCTGAGACCCTCTCCGCTGAACCTCAGATGGGCCAAATCCCCGAAGGTGATGAAGCCTTTGTCCCATCGTGGGAACCGACACCCCAGCTGCGGGCCATGGCCCCACAGGGTCTGCTCCTCACCTCTGCTGTCCGAGACACAAGGGGCAACACCTATATAGGTACTCGCGGCGATGGCCTCTACTGGATTCCTGCAGGCTCTGAGAATATGCAGCGCCTGGACCTCTCGGTGACGGGCTTCGATCTCAGTCGCTCCCGCGTGTCGGCCTTGTTCATCGACCATCAAGGCAATTTGTGGGCTGGCTGTCAGCAGAAAGGCTTGCTGATGTTTCCCCTGCAGCTCCGTCCGCTTTTCGACACGTGGAGCTTCCTGGAACAGCACCATGAGACGGGTACCGGCGTTTCGTCCATCGTTCCTGCCGTAGCAAGCAGTAACTCCCAGACCGCTATCTGGTGTGCCGTTCAGGGCGACGGCGTGTATGGTTTCTCCAACGAGGGACGTATCGTAGCACATCCCACGACTCCCGCCGGTGCCGAAACCCTTACCCTCGACAGCCAGGGAAACTACTGGCTCGGCGCCAACTACGGACTCTGGAACTATGACCCCACCACGAGTTCAGCCCGTCGCATAGCGAGTTTTGAAACCGAACGCATTAACATCATCCGCGAACTGCCCGATGGCCGTCTGGCAGTATCTGCTTTTGGCGATGGCCTCTACCTCATGGACAAGGCAGGCACGATTACGGAACATCTCAGCATGCATGCCACGGACAGTACTGGCCGCGGTCGTCTGGCCAATGACTGGATTTTCAGCATTGATATCGACAGCCGCGGTCGCCTCTGGATGGGAACCTCCTCTGGTGTCTGCTGCTACGACCCCGTCAGCCAATCCTTCACCACCGAAGGGTGGCAGGTATTGGCCGATGCCGACTACTGCCGTGCCCTCCGGGTACTCGCTTCGGGCGATGTGATCCTTGCCTTGGCGAAAGGCATCTACCGCTGGTCCAAGAAAAACGGCTTGCAGGAAGAACCAGGAACCGAGCCCCTGCGAAGCAAGACCGTCAGCTACATCGCCGAAGACCATCTGGGTACATTGTGGATGAGCACCGACGAAGGTGTCTGGTGCTGGACACCCAAGGAAGGAAAATTAGTGGCCTACGTGGGAGTCTATGGTTTGCGCGAGCGCGAATTTATACAAGGTGCAGGCTTGCAGACCGCCGATGGTCGCATTTACTTCGGTACCGCCGACGGCATCACCCTCTTCCACCCCGACAGCCTACACAGTGTCCGCGAACAAGCGGCACAGGTTCACTTGACCGCTTTCTATCTGGGCGGACAGGCTGTGACTACAGAGACCCTCAGCAACGGACGTCACGTCATCGATGCTCCCCTGTCGGACAACCGCACCTTCAAACTGAGCTACCTCGATGCCACCTTCCGCATGGAGTTCTCGCTGCTGGACTTCGCCACGGCCGAAGGTGTCTCTTTCGAATATCGCATGAAGGGCGACAACCGATGGCAACAGACGGCCAAGGGGGAGAATGCCATCTCCTTCAGTCACCTCTCCCCGGACAACTATACCCTTGAGGTACGAGCCTTGTACGCCGGCACCTATACCCCCACCGAGACCTATATCATCGAAGTGCGCCCCCCCTGGTGGAAGACCACTCTGGCCTATTGCATCTACTCCCTTCTGATAATCACAGGTGTAGCGTTTTGTGCATACGCCTACAACCGTCATATCCTGCATCAAGTCAACCGCGAAAAGCTACACATCCTGATGAGCGCCATCAACACCCAGGACACTCCGCTAACGCTGGACGACATGAAGCGGGCCATCAGCAGTTTCGTTCAAAGCCGCAAGCACCAACGCAACCTCTACGGCAACAGCGCTACAATGGCCGACCGTTTGGACACGCCCGAAGTACGGGGTAATGATGAAGCTCTGATGGAACGTATCGTGCAGAGTGTGAACCGACACCTCGGTGACAGCGAGTTCAGCGTGGAACAGCTGTGCAGCGAAGCTGGTATCAGCCGCGCACATTTGCATCGTAAGATGAAGGAAATGACCGGAATGCCAGTAACAGAGTTCATCCGCAACATCCGTCTCGAACAGGCTGCTCGCCTACTCCGCGAGCGTAAGCTGAACATCACGCAGGTGGCTTACACCGTAGGTTTCTCAAACCAAGGTTATTTCTCCACCGTCTTCCACAAGCACTTCGGTATCTCGCCACGCGAGTTCATCGATCAGCAGGGCAAGTGACGGTCTGCCCAGCAGCCCAGTCTGCTGCAAAGGCCATCCAGCAACAGGCGGCGCACCCCTTCCAACACGAAAGCCGCCAAGATTGCCACGACCATCGCCGCTGCAAAATACCCCCAGATACACAACTCGTTAACGTGGCCGACATAATACGGCTGCACCAGACTCAGTACCCCCCTATTCGACAAGTAGAGCGGAAAGGCAAAGGCGCCTAACCAGTTGGCGGCGGCGTTGCTGAATGGGTGGCGCGCCGTCCAGCAAAGGGCGGACAGGGCTCCCAGAGCCATCAGCACGTTGTTGTCCTTGCAGAGCACGATGGTAGCCGACGGCTGGATACAACCTGCCATATAGCTGCCCACGAAAGCCAACAAGAAGCAGCCCACCAATAGTTTACCGCAATGGCGTTGCAACCAGAAAGGGAAACCGTAGCGCGCAATATACTGCCCCACGAGATAAGCCGTCAGCAAGTTCGCCAAACCTTTCCCTTCTGCATCGCCTGTCAGAGGATGAAGAAGCAAGGTGGGCGAAAGGATAAAAAAGAAGATGAGCACACCCAAGAAGAAGTGTATCTGACGGCGAGACAGCACTTCCACCAGTTTGTTCAGCACGGGCGAGAGGCAGAAGATGACCACATAGCACGTCAAGAACCACCAGCGCCGAGAGGTCACAGGCGTCAGGACACTATACAACATCGAAGCAGAAGGCGTAGCACCCAACCACCAGTCGGCGGTCGTTTCCACAACGGAATAGAAGACAGCTATCAACCATAATGTCAACAGCTTGGACCAGCGGAAACGAATACCGAAATAACCAGAAATCAGCATGAACACGGTAACGCCCATGTTCCCGATGGCATTTACAGACGTCAGACCTAAGCGATTCCACTCATTCGTGGTGGTCAGCACACAGCCTATGGCGTGCATGGCCACGATGAGCAGAATAGCCACGATGCGCAGTACTTCGATATGGGACTGACGTGCTTTCATTCTACAATAACTTTCCGTTCATGCGTTGTGCATCCCTTCTATTTCCCGATGAGGAAAATAGCCGGAATCTTAGACAGGTCTGGCAGTTGCAGTTGTTTCCACTCGGCGACGGTATGAGTGTGAATCCACTCGTCTTCGGTCGTGATACCAGCCGCCACACAGATGCGCGTCCTCGATTGCAACACCTGGCAAAGTGTCTCGAAGAGTTTCTGATTGCGGTAGGGTGTCTCTATGAACAACTGTGTTTGGCGTTCCTGCTGAGCCCGCATCTCGAGAACTTTCAACCTTTGGACACGCTCGGCCGGGTCGATAGGCAAATACCCGTTGAAGGCAAAGCTTTGGCCATTCAGACCCGATGCCATCACCGCCATAATCATCGACGAAGGCCCCACCAGTGGGACGACTCGCAGACCTCGACGTTGGGCAATGGCTACGAGGTCGGCTCCTGGGTCAGCCACCGCTGGACAACCAGCCTCAGAGATTACCCCCATAGGCTCGCCGTTCTCTAAAGGGCGCAGGTATTCTGAAAAACGGGAAGCATCGGCGTGCTTGCCCATAGGGTAGAACGTCAGTTCATCGATATTGATGTCGCGATCCACCCGTTTCAGGAAACGACGTGCCGACCGCAGTTCCTCCACAATGAAATGCCGGATACCGAGAATCACCTCCCGATTGTAGGCGGGCAACACACGTTCCTGCGGCGTATCGCCGAGTTCCACGGGGATGAGATAAAGGGAAGGAGGAAGCATGCTGTTATCTTGACATTTCTACATTTTGGTATTGCTGTATTCCGATATTCTGGAAATCAAATTTCTTTGTCCTACTCCGATTTTTCCTCGCTAACAAATAGGTGCTGACGGCATCTGTGACGATATCGCTGCGCTTCATTTGCTGTCGCTGCTGTGGCGTATAGAATTCCTGATAAAGCGGGAAGTCGGTGCCGAGGTATTTGTCCAGGCTGATGCCCAAGAGGGTGTCGCTGACCACGATACTCTGTCCGAGGCAGGAGATTTGAGTGTAGACGTGCGGGGGGCGGAAGTCGGGGTCCTGCTTCTTCAACACTTTAAAGACACGGGTGAAGTCACGTTCCAGGTCGCTGACGTCGGCGTACTGGCGGTGAACCTCCTCCAATAAGACCTGCACCGTGCTGTCCAAGTAGTAGTGCCGCAGTTCGCGCTCCACGTTGGGGTCTTCCACCTCGCCCAACTCAAGGATGTCCTCTATCAGCATCTTCGTCTGTCGCGGATAATCCGTATTCATCCGATGCAAGGCTGTTCCGCTGCCCAGCGAGACGTACTCGTCCAGTACACGGTCGAATCGGTCAATGTGTACCACCACGTCCGAACGGTCGCCGCGCAACATTTGCCATCCCCAGATTCCAACGCAGCAGGCTGCAATCAGGAGGAGAAGCAGACAGAAAAGAACATGCCGACGTCTCATCAAATCCTTTATCTTTGTTAAAAATCGGGGCAAAGATATTAAAAAGTTGTTTAACAGCCAAACAAAATGCTAAAAAATTTAAATATACCACCTGCAAAAATGACTTCACCCCTATTTTTGTCACCTCTTAATGGCAGATAATAAAGGTGTGTTCTATTAAGTAGGTATTCAAAAAAACTAATTAGGAACACCTACTTAATTGAGCGCAAGTTTGGGACGGAGGAAGGTGGCAGTATGACTGGTGGGACAGGCGGCAACATCTTCCGGCGTACCGCAGCAGACCAGGTTGCCTCCAGCGGCTCCTCCTTCGGGACCAAGGTCGATAACATAGTCTGCCATCTTTATAACATCCAGGTTATGCTCGATGACGAGGATGGTGTGGCCACGGTCGATGAGAGCGTCGAAGCTGGCAAGCAGGCGGCGAATGTCGTGGAAGTGAAGACCTGTGGTGGGTTCGTCGAAGATGAAGAGGGTGGGTACTTGTTTCTCCTGACCGATGTAATAGGCAAGCTTCACTCGCTGGTTCTCACCACCAGAAAGGGTGGAGGACGACTGTCCGAGCTTGATGTAGCCAAGTCCGACGTCCTGCAGAGGACGCAGACGACGTACAATCTTCTTCTCGCCATGCAAGGCAAAGAACTCCATGGCCTGATTGACGGTCATGTTCAGGACATCATTGATATTCTTGTCGTGGAAGCGGACGTCGAGGAGGTCTTGCTTGAAGCGCTGGCCGTGACAGCTCTCGCAAGGCAGCACGAGGTCTGCCATGAACTGCATCTCGATGGTCACGGTGCCCTCGCCCTTGCATTCCTCACAGCGGCCGCCTTCAGTGTTGAAGGAAAAGTGGCTGGCCGTGAATCCCAATTGCTTGGCGAGAGGCTGTTCGGCAAAGAGACGACGGATCTCGTCGTATGCCTTGACATAGATGACGGGGTTGGAACGGGAACTCTTGCCGATAGGGTTCTGGTCGACAAATTCCAACGCTTGTATGGCATCCAGGTCTCCTTCAAGAGCGGTGTGCTCGCCTGGGCGGTCTGCACTTTCGTCGAGGTGACGCTTGAGGGCGTTGTACAGGATGTCGCGAACGAGGGTGCTCTTGCCAGATCCACTGACGCCAGTAACGCAGGTCATCACATTGAGCGGGAATCGGACATCAATTCCCTTGAGGTTGTTGGCGCGGGCTCCCCGGACTTCGATGAAACGATTCCAGGGACGTCGAACCATGCCCACTCCCTCACCTCGAGGGGAAGAATGGTCACCGCCAGCGGACAAGCCCTCTATGGTCTCCAAGCCAAGGAGCCATTGGAAGGTGTGGGAGCGCTGGACAACCTTTGGGTCAAAGGTATCTATTCCTCCCTTCTGACGAGAGGAGGCAGGGGGTGCTCCCGTCCAGACCACTTCTCCTCCCAGACGACCCGCTTCGGGTCCTATATCAATAAGGTAGTCTGCGGCGCGAATGATATCCTCATCGTGCTCAACAACAACAACGGTGTTGCCGAGGTCCACGAGCTGGCGGAGGACGTGAATGAGGCGGGCGGTGTCGCGGCTGTGGAGGCCGATACTGGGTTCATCGAGGATATAGAGGGAACCCACGAGGGATGAGCCGAGGGAGGTAGCGAGGTTGATGCGCTGGCTCTCGCCGCCAGAGAGGGAGTTGGAACGGCGACCAAGGGTGAGGTAACCAAGACCAACATCCAGAAGGAACTGCAGACGGTTGCGGATTTCAACAAGGAGGCGGTGGGCGATTTGTGCTTCGTGTTCGGAGAGGGGAGCCTCGCCAGAAAGCGAAGACACGCCAGCCGAGGCGGATGGCGAAGATTCCGAAACGGAAGGGGTCAGGGAGAGAACCCACTTCATGAGTTCGGTTATGGGGAGGTCAACAAGGTCCGTGATGGCACGGCCTGCGATACGGACGTAAGTGGCCTCGCGGCGGAGACGGGTGCCCAGACAGGTGGGACACTCGGTCTTGCCGGTGTAGCGGGCGAGCATGACGCGGTTCTGTATTTTGTAGCGCTGTTCGCGGAGGCTGTCGAAGAAAGCATCGATGCAGATGTCATGGCGCTGCCAGCGTTCTTCGAGGGAGGCTTCGGGATATCGCCCGTGCCAGAGCAAATCTTTCTCCTCCTTGGTCAGTTCAAAGTAAGGCTTGAAGATGGGGAAACGGATGCTCTCGGCCATACGGATAAATTCGGTCTTCCACTCGCCGAGTTTATCGCCACGCCAACAGAGCACGCAACCTTCGTAAACACTTTTGGAAGAGTCCGGGATGACCAGATGGGGATCGATGCCCTGTACATTGCCCCAGCCCTGACAGGTAGGGCAGGCTCCCATGGGTGAATTGAAGGCAAAGAGCTGGTCGTTAGGTTCTTCAAAAGTGATGCCATCGGCCTCGAAGCGCATAGAAAACTGATGCTCGATGCCTGCTGGAAGAAAGCGGAGGGACATCTCGCCGCCACCCTCGTAGAAAGCGGTCTCAGCGGAGTCGACAAGGCGAGAGATGACGGACTTCTCTGACTCGGACTCTCCCCCCGCCCTCCCTGATAGGGAGGGAGCAGTTACCTGTGACTGCTCAGGTACAGAGAGGCGGTCAATCAATAAATAAAGTTTTTGAGGAACGGGGTGTGGTGCTGCCAAGAAATCTTCTATCCGCCAAATGCCATAGGTGTCTGCTCCCTCCCCCACAGGGAGGGCGGAGGGAGAGTCTACTACCAAGCGGGCGTAGCCTTCCTGAAGGTATTGGCGGAGTTGCTGTTCGAGGGTACGGCCCTCGGGAATCCGAAGGGGACAGAGGACAAGGAAGCGGGTGCCTGGTGAGTAAGACTGCATGCAGCGGACGACATCCTCCGTGGAATGCTTCTTCACCTCCTGACCACTGACGGGGCTATAGGTTCGACCGATGCGGGCAAAGAGCAGACGCAGGTACTCGTAGATTTCGGTGCTGGTGCCAACGGTGCTGCGCGGGTTGCGGGAGATAACTTTCTGTTCGATGGCGATAGCGGGCGGAATACCGCTGATGAAGTCGCACTCGGGCTTGCTCATTCGACCAAGGAACTGTCGGGCATAGCTGTTCAGGCTCTCGACATAGCGCCGTTGTCCTTCGGCATAAAGGGTGTCGAAGGCAAGAGAAGACTTGCCCGAACCAGAGAGTCCCGTGATGACAACGAGCTTGCCGCGGGGTATGTCGAGGGTGATGTTCTTGAGGTTATTGACGCGGGCTCCCTGAATATGGATTACAGACTCGCTCATAACTTCACGGTCTTCTTCACGCCTTTGGACTCGTTCTGCAGACGGTCGAGAGCGGTGACGACATAAGTCCACTTGGTCTTTCCTGTAGCGTATGGAAGGAGGACATGGTTCTCCGAAGTGATGCACACGAGCTGGCTCATATTATTAAGGTCTACCTTCATGCCCTTGGGGAAGACATAGACGGCGTATTGGCGTGCAACGTCCATCTCTTTCTTTGCCTTGGGCTCCGTCCAATAGAGGTGCATCGTGCCGTCGTCCATCCGTACGGCCTTGACCTTTCGGGGTTTACCAGGTGCTTTCTTGTCTATCCAGGGCATCAGGGGTTGCAGAGCCGGACGAGTGTGGTAGTAGGTTCTGAGCAAGGAGCCGTAGCTCCCTTCGTCGTCGGCCACGGCACGGGCGTACCATTGGCAGCTACCGCTGATTCCCGGCAGTCTTCGTTGGAGTGCCATCTTGGCCGGCATTTGGTGCTGATTAGGATTGTTGACATCGGGTTTGGTCACAGTACGGACCACGTCCTGTCCGATAATCAATGGACGCTCGGTACAATGATTGCTCCACCAACGGATGAGCTCGTCGTAGTCGGCAGCCTTGTTGCCTATTTCCCAGTATATCTGCGGAATGTTGTAGTCCACCCATCCCTCGTGCACCCAAAGAAGTATGTCGGCATAGAGGTCGTCGTAGTTCTGCATACCATTGGTCTTGGAGCCTCCTTCCCAGGACTGCTGGTTGCGATAGATGCCAAAAGGCGACACGCCGAACTTCACCCAAGGCTTGACGGCACGGATGGCATCGCGCAGCTGACGAATAAAGATGTTGACGTTCTGGCGGCGCCAGTCGTCGCGGCTGAAACCCTGGCCGTATGCAGCGTAAGAGGCATCGTCGGGAATAACCTCACCGGCAACAGGATAAGGATAGAAATAGTCATCAATATGAAAGCCGTCGACATCATAGCGGCGCACGATGTCTTGTGCCACCTGACAGATGAAGTCGCGGTTCTCTGGCAATCCTGGGTCGAAGAGCAACAGGTCGCCATAGCGGAAGCAACGTTCCGGATGCTGCATGGCATAATGAGTCGTGGCCAAGGCCGTGGTGCCCTTGGTTTTTGCCCGATAAGGATTTATCCATGCATGAAGTTCCATGCCTCTGGCGTGGCACTCATTGACCATCCATTCCAAGGGATCCCAGTAGGGAGCTGGCGGTGTGCCTTGCTGCCCTGTGAGGTAGCGGCTCCACGGTTCAAGTTGACTTGCATACAGCGCATCCCCCTCCACACGGCATTGGAAGAGGATGACGTTGATGCCATCGGCCTGCAGGGCGTCGAGTTCACGGATGAGTTCGGCTTGCATGCGATCCCGTCCCTGGCCTTGCCATTGTCCATTGACCGCCTGAATCCAGGCTCCACGGAATTCACGCTTTGGAGTATTTGGCTGTTTGGCCGATGCGATGTTTGCGGCGAGGAAGACGGTCGCCACGAGGGTGATTAGTTTTGTCAAGATGCGCATTTTTCTGTCCATGTACTGGAGTATTGCTAATAAGAATTGGGCACAAAGATAGTGCTTATTGGGCAATAATCCCACCTTTTTAGGCAAAAACTGCATATTTTCGACTTTTTTGAACGTAAAAGGTTCAACTTTTGCTTGAAAACAGGCATTCAAAGTCATCAAAAAGCAGTATCTTTGCAGCCGCAAACAGGAAACAGATTAAAATGTACCCACTATTATTTCAAGATAACCTGAAAGAAGTCGTCTGGGGAGGCAGTCGTCTGAAGGCACTCAAAGGTGAGCCGGCCGACGGGCGCAATATCGGAGAGAGCTGGGAAATCAGCGCCGTCCGTGGCAGCGAGTCGGTGGTGAAGAACGGCGAGCTGGCAGGCTGTTCGCTTAGCGAACTGGTTGAACGCTTTGGCGCAGAACTGATGGGCAAGCATATTGCCGCCATCCACGGCACAGAATTTCCGATGCTTGTAAAATTCATCGATGCTGCCGGCGACCTCTCCATCCAAGTACATCCCAACGACGAGTTGGCCCACAAGCGCCACGGCAAGCTGGGCAAGACGGAAATGTGGTATGTCATAGATAACCGTCCAGGTGCTACGCTGCTGGCCGGCTTCAAGAAGCAGATTCGTCCAGAGGAGTATGCCCAGAAAGTGGCCGACGGCAGTATCGTTGATGCGCTGGCCCGCCACGTGGTACACCCTGGAGATGTCTTCTTCATCCCTGCCGGACGCATTCACTCCATCTGTCGGGGCATCCTGCTCTGCGAAATCCAACAGAGTTCCGACGTCACCTATCGTCTCTACGACTACAACCGCCGAGGCTTGGACGGTCTTCCCCGCCAACTCCATACCGAGGAGGCGCGAGATGCCATCGACTATAAGGTATATGACGATTACCGCACCCACTACCAACCCACCGATGAGGGTGCTGTGTGCATCGTGGATTGCCCGTTCTTCGTGGTCAATGTTGTCTCGACTTCTTCCCACCTGCGGCGCAACCTTCTGTCGGAAGACTCCTTCATCACACTATCATGCGTCTCGGGAGCCTGTATGGTCACGGCAGGTGGCGTCTCCGTCCCGTTGGGTACGGGAAGCTCGTGCCTGATACCCGCCTGTGTGGCAGATTTCGAAATCACAGCCTTCGACGGCCGCGAAGTACGTCTGTTGGAGACCTGGTCACGCTAAAAGGCACCCTTTTCTGGGACATCGGAGGCCGAAAAGCGGTGCATGCCGTTAAAATATTCTAAAAAACGAGCTTACCCTTTGGCCACTTGGCCAGAGGGTATTATCTTTGTGGCAAAATACCTTTATAAGCATTCAAAACACCTTATTCTTAAATTAAAAGTGATATGATGAAAAAAATGTTCCTGAGCCTCATCATGGCTCTCGTATGCCTCACCGCCAGTGCGCAGTTCGAGGCACGTAAGTGGTATGTCAACACCTCTATGTCCGGCCTTGGACTTAGTTACAACAAGAACGGCGGCTTCAAGTTTGGACTGGACGCCACAGGAGGTTACTTCTTTGCACCCGCATGGATGGTGACTGGTCGCTTTGGCTACAACCATCCGGGCGATGACATGAACGAACTCGAAATCGGAGCCGGCTGTCGCTATTACATCGTTCAGAACGGTCTCTCCCTGGGTCTCCACCTGAGCTACGGCCACACCAATGTGGGTGAAGCCAAAGCCAACCACGGCTATCTCACCCCAGAGATTGGCTACACTTTCTTTCTCAACCGCCATGTCACCATCGAGCCTGCTGTCTATTATAAGATGTGCCTCGACGAGTTCGCAGATGCCTCCACGGTGGGCTTGAGAATCGGCTTCGGCTATTTCTTCTGAGGAATCATTTCCCTAAAACTTATCATAATGAAAACTAACCTTAGTTCACAAATCACCCTTGACCGCGTGTCGCCTCGCTACTACCGACCGGGCGGCAACATTGAGCGCTCCGTGCTCACCCGCTTTGAGAAACTGCCCACAGACATCTATGCCACCGCAGAGGAAGGTGCGCAGGAAGTGGCGCTGAAAGTGGCAGCCATCATTCGCCAGCGCCAGCGAGAAATCCGAGCTTGCAAGCTGTGCATTTCTGGAGGCTCCACGCTGACGGAGGTCTTCAACCAACTGGTTCGCATGCATGAGCAGGAAGGACTAAGTTTCCAGAATGTAGTCGTCTTCGTGGCCTACGAGTACTATCCCTTGCCTGCAGACAGCGTGCAGTCCAACCTGAAGATTCTCAAGGAAGAGTTCTTCGACCGCGTGGACATCCCCGCTCAGAACATCTACCCGCTGGACGGCGCCATCCCACAAGAGCGTGTCAACGAGCACTGCATGGCCTATGAGAAACTGATAGAGGATATGGGCGGCATCGATATCTGCCTGCTCGGAATCGGGCGCATGGGCAATATCGCTATGAACGTCACGGGTTCCCAGCGCAACAGCCATACCCGTCTGGTGCTGCTTGACCCCACGTGCCGCAACGAGGCCGTGAAGGTGTTCGGTAGCGAGCAGAACGTGCCTGTCTGTGCCATCACGCTGGGCATCAGCACCATCCGCAAGGCCCACAAGATTTTCCTCTTGGCATGGGGCGACGAGAAATCCGAGGTCATCAAGAATGCCGTGGAGGGCGAGATGACCGATGCCCAGAGTGCCACGTTCCTACAGATGCACAACAACGTGCAGGTCGTATTGGACCTCTCCAGCGCGGCCTATCTGACTCGCATCCGCCGTCCGTGGCTGGTCACCTCCTGCGACTGGAACGACAAGCTTATCCGCTCCGCCATCGTATGGCTGTGCCAGCAGACGGGCAAACCCATCCTGAAGCTCACTAACAAGGACTACCGCGAACACGGATTGGGCGAATTGCTGACTATCTACGGTTCTGCCTATGAGGTCAACATCAAGATTTTCAATGACCTTCAGCACACCATCACGGGTTGGCCCGGCGGCAAGCCCAATGCCGATGACAGCAACCGACCAGAACGTGCGAAGCCCGCGCAGAAGCGCATCATCATCTTCTCGCCACACCCCGACGACGATGTCATCTCGATGGGTGGCACCCTGCAGCGATTGGTGAAGCAGAAACACGAAGTCCACGTGGCCTACGAGACCAGTGGCAACATCGCCGTGGGCGATGAGGAGGTCTTCCGCTTCATGCACTTTGTGCAGGGCTTTAACCAGCTCTTCGACGAAGGAAAGAACGAAGTCATCAATGCCCGCGACAAGGAATTCCGGGCGTTCATCACCAACAAGAAACCCGAAGACTTCGACACACCCGAAATCCTGCAGGTGAAGGGACTGATTCGTCGCGGCGAGGCACGCCTTGCATCGCTCTACAGCGGTATCCCTCTCGAACGCGTACACTTCCTAAACCTGCCGTTCTACGAGACGGGCAAGATTCAGAAGAATCCTATCTCCGAGAAAGATGTCGAGATTGTCCTCAACCTTCTGCGTGAGGTTCAGCCCCACCAGATTTTCGTCGCTGGCGACCTTGCCGACCCACACGGCACCCACCGTGTCTGTACCGATGCTGTCCTCGCAGCCATTGACCTCGAGAAGGAAGCAGGCGCCAAGTGGCTGGACAACTGCCGCATCTGGATGTACCGCGGAGCCTGGGCTGAGTGGGAGATTGAGCACATCGAAATGGCTGTTCCCATTAGCCCCGAAGAGTTGCGTGCAAAGCGCAATGCCATCCTCAAGCACGCCAGCCAGATGGAGTCAGCACCCTTCTTAGGCAACGACGAGCGTCTGTTCTGGCAACGCGCCGAGGACCGCAACCACGCCACCGCAGAACTCTACAACAACCTCGGACTTGCTGCCTACGAGGCCATGGAAGCCTTCGTGCAGTACCATCCCCTGTAAGCCCTTGCTTCAAAGCTACCGCTTCTTCTGCAATGTAATCCCTTCCTCACAGAAGGAGCCATTCAAAGAGCTAATAGAAATGACGACTGGCCGCACCACCCTGCGACCAGTCTTTTTTTTGGAAACATTAGCACAAGAATTGTGTAAGTAGGTTCACCGAAAAAGGAAAACAGACCTGTTTCCGCCTCGATGCAATCTTTTCTGACCGAATAATTACCATCTATTGATTATTTGTTGTATTTTTGTCCCCAGATTTTAAAACCTTTAAATACAACAGTTATGCGAAAGTCTTTTCCTATAAACGGAGTAACGAACCGATTGGTTCTGCTTCTATTGGTGATTCCTTTGACCTTGCGGCTTCCTGCTGCCGTGAACCCGCGACCATTCACCATACCCGCCATCTGGGAATGGAAAGGCGGGGAGGGAACCTTCTCCCTCACGGCCCAAAGCCGAATCCTCTATGCCGACGAACGACTGCGAACGGTTGCCGAGGCGCTGGCCAGTGACTTGCAGACCGCTGTAGGACTGAACCTTGCGGTAGCTCCCAGCAAGAAAGCAGCCGAAGGGGACATCCTCTTCGACTACCGGCAGCTAAAGAAACTCGGCGAGGAAGGCTATGTCATGGATATTAATCGGAACATGTGCGTGGAGGCCACGGAACGCGGTGCTTTCCATGCTGTGCAGACACTGCTACAGATACTTCAAGGAAGTAGTTCCTCTTTATCAATCCCCAAAGGAAAGATTACTGATCGCCCGGACTACCCCATGCGAGGGCTGATGATGGACTGCGGACGCAAGTACATCCCGCTGGACTATTTGCGACGACTCGTACGGACGATGGCTTACTACAAGATGAACACACTTGCTGTTCACCTCAATGACAACGGCTTTCCCGCTTATTTCCACGACAACTGGGACGAGACCTACGCTGCCTTCCGCCTCGAGAGCGAGCGCTTCCCTGGACTCACTGCTGAAGACGGAAGCTACACGAAGGATGAGTTCCGGCGGTTTATCCTCGAAGCCGAGGCAATGGGAGTGGAGATTATACCAGAGATTGATGCACCGGCTCACAGCCTTGCCTTCACACATTTCCGTCCCAGTCTGGGTTCGAAGGATTTTGGAATGGACCACCTCGACCTCTCCAACCCATCCGTCACGCCCTTCCTCGACAGCCTTTATGCAGAATATCTCGAAGGGCCAGAGCCCGTTTTTGCCGGACCACGTGTACACATCGGGACCGACGAGTACAGCAACAGCCGGCAGGAGAGTGTGGAACAGTTTCGTACGCTCACCGACCACCTTATCCACACCGTGGAATCCTACGGCAAACAGGCCGCCCTCTGGGGAGCGCTGACTCATGCGAAGGGCGAGACACCCGTGAAGGTGGACAATGTGCTGATGTACTGCTGGTACAACGGTTATGCGGATCCCGATTCCATGCGCAGCCTCGGGTATCAGATGCTCTCTATCCCAGACGGAATGACTTACATCGTACCAGCTGCTGGCTATTACAACGACTACCTAAATATACCTTATTTATATAAGAGGTGGACTCCTGCGCAGATTGGCCAGAAGCGTTTCGAGGAGCGCGACCCGCAGATCAAGGGTGGAATGTTCGCCGTCTGGAACGACATTGTGGGCAATGGTATTGCTGTGGCAGACATCCATCACCGGGTATTCCCTGCCCTGCAGGTCATTGCTGAGAAGACTTGGGCGGCAGATACCGTACGCACTTGCGATGAGTGGCAACAGCTGGCAGCATCCATCAGCGAAGCACCGGGTATCAACGACTTGGGGCATTATGCCAAGGGTGTAGTGCTCACGGAAGCCACCGTTCAACCGGGTTCCACACGTACCATCCATCACATCGGCTGGCCTTATCGCATAAGCTTCGATATCGAGGCCGAGGAAGAGGCACGCGGCACCGCACTCTTCCGCAACGCAGATGCAGAGTTCTACCTGGCAGACCCCATCACGGGACGCCTGGGCTTCGCTCGCGATGGCTATCTCTTCTCGTTCCGCCACGCCTTGCATTCAGGAACCAAAGAACATATCACCATTGAAGGAGACCAGCAAGAGACGCGCTTGTATATCAACGGGAAACACGTCGAGACCCTTGGCCCCGACGTGCGTCTCTATCCTAAGAACAAGCCATTTAAGATGATTCGCACCTTGCGTTTCCCACTTGCCTCAACAGACGCTACATTGCGCAGCAAGGTAAGCAATCTGAAAGTGGAGCAGGAAGTCCAGCCGTGAACGATAGCTAAAGCTATTTCTCAGCTTTTTGCTTTTGAACAAAACGCAGGAACCAGACGGCCAGGGCGAGGGCGAAGACGATGCCTGCGATGAGGCTGACGGTCTGCGGCAGCTGGAAACCTTCGGGAGCAGCGAGGATGTAGCTGGTCACGACCACGGTCATGAAGACGGCGGGGAGGAAGGCTATCCAGCAGTTACGGCCTCGGCGTAGGAGCCATACGGCTGCAGTCCACAGGAAGCAGGTGGCGAGTGTCTGGTTCGTCCACGCGAAGTAGCGCCAAAGGACATCGAATTTCACGAAGACGAGAGCGGCGCTGATGGCGAAGAGCGGCAAGGCCAGCAACAAGCGGTTGGCAATCTTCTTTTGACTGAGATGCATGAAGTCCGCGACGATAAGACGGGCGCTACGGTAGGCGGTGTCGCCCGAGGTGATGGGAGCTGCTATGACTCCGAGGACGGCCAAGATGGCACCGATGCGGCCCATCCAAGTCGAACAAATCATATTGACGAGCAGGGCAGGATTGGATGATGAGCTTTGGCCGCCATTCGTCAGGATGGAGGAGAGGGAGGCGTAGGCGCCCTCAGAAGCTCCCTCGGGGGCTGCTGCTGCGGCGAACTTAATTGCGGCGGCGGCCCAGATGAGTGCCACGATGCCCTCGGTAATCATGGCACCATAGAAGACGATACGGCCGCGACGCTCGTTCTCAAGACAACGTGACATCAGGGGAGACTGCGTGCCGTGAAAACCGCTGATGGCTCCGCACGCGATGGTGATACAGAGGAAGGGGAAGATGGGCAGTCCCTTTGGATGGTGGCTGACGAAGGGGGCGTCGGTGAGTTCTGGAATCCAACCCTCCTGCGCGAAGATGCCGAAACCTACGCCGACGGCCATGATGAGCAGGGCGGCGCCAAAGAGGGGATAGAGACGCCCAATGAGTGTGTCTATGGGCAGCAATGTCGCCAGTACGCAGTAGAGGAACACGAAGCCTATCCACAGCCATTTCCACGTTGCCATGTCCATGCCCCAAGCGCCGTCGGTCATCGTAGCTAACAGGCCAGCAGAGGTGGTGACAAAGACCGTACCGACGAGGACGAGGAGCACGATGCTCAGTACGCGCATCCCCTGTCGGGCAACCGTTCCCAATTCGTTGCCCACCATCTCGGGCAGAGAGGCGCCGTCCTGCCGCAAGGATATCATGCCGCAGAGATAATCGTGAACGGCACCCATGAAGATGCAGCCGAAGACAATCCACAGGTAGGCGGCAGGACCGAAGAGGATGCCCATGATGGCACCGAAGATAGGGCCTGTTCCTGCGATGTTCAGAAATTGAATAAGGTACACACGCCAGGTGGGCATGGGAATATAGTCCACACCATCGGCAAGGCGATGACAAGGTGTCTCGCGTTCGGGTTGAACACCGAAGACCTTTTCCACAAAGGCGCCATAGAGGAGGTAACCGAGAATGAGTGCTACGAGGGCAATAGAAAATGTGAGCATAGTTTAATAAGACCCACCCCTCAACCTCCTTTCGAGGGAGGGGGTGGAATGTATTTGAGAGGATGAATAAATATCTGTTTGTTTAGGTAATTACTCCCTCCCTTAAAGGGAGGGCGGGGGGAGAGTCCGTCTGTTGTTCAGTAGGTAGGCGTCCAGAATGACCATGGCAGCCATAGCTTCGACAATAGGCACGGCACGAGGCAGGACACAAGGGTCATGGCGACCACGGGGATTGATGGTGACGGGATTGCCGCGGATATCAATGGTCTGCTGGGGACGGAGCAAGGTAGCAACGGGTTTGAAAGCCACACGGAAGGGGATTGGCTGGCCATTGCTGATACCACCCTGGATGCCGCCGCTGTGGTTGGAGAGGAAAAGACCCTCGGGCACTACGGCCGCGGTTGAAGAGGGGGCTGGGCGGAGGGGGGCGTTCAGACCCTCGGGTAACACCTCGGGCACTACGGCATCGGTTGAAGAGGAGGCAGGACGAAGGAGGTCATTCTGCTCACTTCCGCGCTGGGTGACCCCTGCAAAGCCTTCGCCATACTCAAATCCTTTGACGGCATTGATAGATAACATGGCGGCGCCGAGCTGGGCATGGAGCTTGCCAAAAACAGGTTCACCGAGCCCCACGGGGCAGCCCGTGATGACGCCTGCAATGATGCCCCCGATAGTATCGCCCTCGCCCTTCACCTGAAGAATGAGCTCTTCCATTTGTTTGGCGACAACGGGGTCAGGACAACGCACGTCGTTCTGTTCTATTTGACTGAGGTCCAGTTTCGTCCAGTCCCGCTCGCAGGCGATGTTGCCCACTTGCTGCGTCCACGCCTTAATATCGATGCCGAGCCGGCGCAGGCAGAGTTTTGCAATAGCACCACCCACCACACGGCTGATGGTCTCGCGAGCCGACGAGCGGCCTCCACCACGATGGTCACGCACACCATATTTCATATAATAGGTGTAGTCAGCGTGCGAGGGACGGAAGACATCGCGCAGGTTGTCGTAATCGCTGCTGTGCTGGTTTTCGTTGCGGACGATAAATCCGATGGGGTGGCCAGTTGTGACCTGCCCCCCAGGAGTTTCCATCACTCCCGAGAGGATTTCCACCCTATCTCCTTCCTTGCGGGCAGTCGTCAGACGGCTCTGCCCCGGACGTCGTCGGTCAAGCTCAGCCTGAATGAAGTCGAGGTCGAGTTCAATGCCGGCCGGACAACCGTCCACGACACCTCCGATAGCTGCACCGTGGCTTTCGCCGAAGGATGTCAGGCGGAATATGTTTCCGAAAGTGTTCATTCTAATTATGTAGAAATTCTTGACCCTCAATCATCCGCATCCACCACAACCTTCACCACAACCTTCGCTACATCCGCCTCCGCATCCTCCGCAGTTACCTCCGCAACCACATTCTCCAGACAGAATCTTGGCCGTCTGCTCAATCTCTTGCAGGGAGGCTTCGCGGTTTTCCAGCACTCGTCCCTTGAACTGGAGGTCGCGTCCGGCCAGCGGGTTATTGAGGTCTACGGTCACTTCCGTATCCGTCACCTTGACGATAGTTCCCATGAAGTGGTCTCCTTCGTTGTTCATGAGGGGAACTTCAGCCCCAGGATACACTTCTTCTTCGATGAACCTGCCTTGAATCTCGAAGGTCTTGCGGGGCAAAGCGCGAACGAGTTCTTCCTCTCGCGGTCCGAAGGCTTCCTCAGCTTTCAGCACGAAATCAAAGCTTTCGCCAGCCTTCAGTTGTGACAACCGTTGTTCAAAGGCATCTATCATCAGTCCCATGTCCGTGACGAATGCGGCAGGGCTGTTGGCAGGCGTTTCGTAGAGGAGTTTGTGGCTGGCAGCAGAGTGTGTGAGCATCTGGTAAGAAACGACGAGGTATCTTTGTGACATGTTTTTTGTACGGTTAACACCGTAGTTTAAAGTTTAACGAATCATGTTTAACGACATTGTGTGTCATTTTGCGTGCAAAGTTACGTTTTTTTCTTCATCCCGACATACAAAACGGCGCATAAATTTGCTTTTGCTACCGCTTTAGCGTAATTTTGCACCCAAATAGACACGAAACCCTAAACGCAAAACGTTAATCAAAAATGAAACATCAACTTCGCAGCGCAGTCTGCACCGAAGGACGCCGCATGGCTGGTGCCCGCGCTCTCTGGGTCGCCAACGGCATGAAACGTGAACAGTTTGGCAAACCCATTATAGCCATCGTCAACAGCTTCACCCAGTTCGTGCCCGGTCATACTCATCTACACGAGGCCGGTCAGATTATCAAGCGCGAAATAGAATCCCTGGGCTGCTATGCGGCCGAGTTCAACACCATTGCCATCGACGACGGTATTGCTATGGGCCACGACGGTATGCTCTATTCCCTACCCTCTCGCGACATTATCGCAGATAGCGTGGAATATATGGTCAACGCCCACAAGGCCGACGCCATGATCTGCATCTCCAACTGCGACAAGATTACCCCGGGAATGCTCATGGCCGCCATGCGACTGAATATCCCTGCGGTCTTTGTTTCCGGCGGACCGATGGAGGCTGGTAAATATAAAGGTGAGAACCTCGACCTCATCGCGGCAATGGTGAAAGGAGCAGACCCCACCGTTTCCGATGAAGAGCTGGCCGAGGTAGAACAACGTGCTTGTCCCGGTTGTGGTTGTTGCTCGGGTATGTTCACGGCCAATTCCATGAACAACCTGACGGAAGCCATTGGACTCTCCCTGCCTGGCAACGGCACCATCCTCGCGACACACAAGAACCGTGTCCGCCTGATGCAACAGGCTGCCCGACAAATCGTTAAGAACGCCCTTGCCTATTACGAAGAAGGCGACGAGAGTGTGCTACCACGAAGCATCGCCACCCGTCAGGCTTTCCTCAACGCCATGACTCTGGATATTGCCATGGGTGCCTCCACGAACACGGTATTACATCTGCTGGCCGTGGCACAGGAGGCCGAAGTCGATTTCACGATGAAGGACATCGATGCCCTATCCCGCAAGACTCCGTTCCTCTGCAAGCTTGCCCCCAACAGCCAGAAATACAGCGTGCAGGAGTGCGGCCGTGCAGGTGGCATGATGGCACTTCTCGGAGAGCTGGCTAAGGGTAAACTGATAGACACCAGCGTGAAGCGCGTGAACGGAGCGACCCTGAAGGAGGACATCGAGCGATATTCCATACTGAAAGAGCAAGTTGACCCCGAAGCAAGACGTATCTACCTCTCTGCCCCGGCAGGAAAATTCTGCAACCAGCTCGGTGCCCAAGAGACCTACTACGACTCCTTCGACACAGACCGCACCACCGGTTGCATCCGCGACATCGAACATGCCTACACGAAGGATGGTGGTATGGCCGTCCTCTTCGGCAACATCGCCCAGGACGGTTGTGTCGTCAAGACAGCAGGCGTGGACGAAAGCATCTGGAAATTCTCCGGTCCCGCAGTAGTCTTTGACTCTCAGGAAGATGCCTGTGAGGGAATCCTCGGTGGCAAGGTACAGAAAGGCGACGTCGTAGTCATCACCCACGAAGGTCCCAAGGGTGGCCCAGGCATGCAGGAAATGCTCTATCCTACTTCTTATATCAAGAGTATGCACATGGGCAAGGAGTGCGCGCTCATCACCGATGGCCGTTTCAGCGGCGGCACCAGCGGCCTCAGCATCGGACACATCTCACCCGAGGCGGCCAGCGGAGGCAACATCGGCAAGATTGTGGATGGCGATATCATCGACATCGACATACCAGCCCGCAGCATCAACGTTCGCCTCACAGACGAGGAACTGGCGGCACGTCCGCAGCAACCATTACGCCGACAGCGCCCCGTCAGCCGTAGCCTCCGAGCCTACGCACAGAGCGTCTCCAGCGCCGACAAGGGTGGTGTACGCATCATCGACTAACAAGCTCTCGCCGACATGAATTTCACGAAGACCGAACAGCTATACCCCCGCATGGAACGAATCGTGATGGGGGTTATCCTCGTCAACTCCGCCGTTATCTTTATTCAGGCTTACGGCGTTGAATCACAGTGGCTAACCCTCATCGACATAATTTGTACCCTGATTTTCGTGGGGGAGATGGCGCTGAAGATGCGCGTGGAGGGATTTCTGGGCTACTGGCGCAGCAACTGGAACCGTCTGGATGGCACGTTGGTACTGCTTTCGTTGCCCTCCATCTGGTTCAGTTTCATGCACATGACAGACCTCTCCTTCCTGCTCATCTTCAGGATGTTGCGAGCCTTCCGCTTTTTCCGCGTCATCCATTTCTTCCCGGGCGTGGAGCAGTTGGGCCGCAACTTCCGAAAAGCTATGAGTGAATCCATGTCGCTCTTCGTGGGCTATTTCATCATCATCATTATCTTCTCCCTGCTCTCTACCTCCCTCTTTGGTCACGCGGCACCGCAGTACTTCGGCAACCCCACGGAATCCATCTACAGCGTCTTCCGCCTGTTTACCATCGAGGGTTGGTACGAAATCCCCAACGTGCTTTCCAAGGAATTCGGTCCCTGGGGCGTACTCTTCACCCGTCTGTATTTCGTCTTCCTGCTGGTGCTTGGTGGGGTCATCGGACTCTCGCTCATCAACTCCGTCTTTGTAGATGCAATGGTCAGCGACAACAACGACGACCTCCTTGAACGTATAGACCAGTTAGAAGAGAAAATCGACCGCTTACTGAAGCAGCAGGAATTGCAGGAACCGGAGGACATGCAATAGCAGAAACAACACTACAGGGCTTCATAGTTTCTCGTTCGGCGAAACCACGAAGCCCTGTATCTTTTTTAAAAAACCGTTATTTAACGTCCTTGTTCCGCGAAAAATACTCTTCGACCTCGTCCCAATTCACGCTAACGACCTCGATGGGTTTATCCTCATCGGTGGCGGTGACGGTACGTTTCTGGCGGTCGAAGGTGACGACGATGCGGTCTTCCACGCCCACGCTGGTGGAATCAAGCAGTACAACGTCATATAGTTCCGAGTCGTTCTCTTCATCGTCTCCCGTCTGTTTAATCTCTTCGTAACATTCTTCATCCGCTTTCAGATACCAGAGGTATGACAACGTGTCGCCCTCTTCGACTACGGTATTGCGCAACGTGACCATCGCGTTGTCGCGACAATTGCTGCGGTAGTTGCGGTCACGAATGTAAGTGATCCACGAAATCAACAAGAAAGACAGTACCAGCATGAGAGGTTGAAACAGGCAACAACCCAACGCCAGACCATTCCAACGGCTACGCAAGAAGCCATAGAGGGGAATGAGACATGAGACCAGTATCAGCGCGGCCAACGCCAAGACTATATAGATGTAATTATCGCTAATCATGAATATTTGAGAATTGAAAGTTGCGTAATTGAGAAAGTGGAGAATGAAAGATTATTTCTGAATATCTACTTATGAAAATAAAGATTACTTCTTCGAGGTTTCGGGATTTTGAGACTCGTCATCAGTCAATCCATCAAACGTCAGCCCTTCGATTTTCACTTCATTCATGGATATCCCGCCGCCCGTCTCGTCATGCGCCGCATCACCAGTTGAATGTTCCTGCTTGATGTATTCCACGGCCAGCATCGTGAGGTCGTCGCTCTGCTCTGCGTCGCCGATGAAGAATTTCACGGCGGTGGACATGGCCTCGATGAGGCGTTGGGGATGGCTGGAGGCATTGGTGGCCACCTGCATCATGCGGCTGGTACCGAATTGCTGATGCTGGCAGTCCTCTGCTTCGTTCAGACCGTCGGTATAGAGGAACACACAATCGCCTGCGGCCAGCTGCAAAGATTGTGCGGTGAACTGCCAGTCGGGCACCACACCCACAGGGATATTGGTGTCACACTTGAGCTCGTCAACCCGTCCTCGGGACAACACATACGGTGGGTTATGACCTGCATTGGAGAAACTAAGGAATCCCGTCTGCAAATCAAGAACGCCAAGGAAGAAGGTGACAAACATACCCGTCTCATTGGTGCTGCTGAGCGCATGATTCAGCGCATCGGAGATGTAGTTTGGCTCCTGCGTATAGGCTGCTATATTGCGGAAAAGGAAGCGGGTGACGGCCATGAGCAACGAGGCAGGAACGCCCTTTCCGGAAACATCGCCAATGCAGAAGAAGAGCTTCTCGTCGCGAATGAAGAAATCGTAGAGATCGCCTCCTACAGCCTTGGCCGGCATCATAAAGCCATAAATATCTATGTCGTGTCGGTCGGGGAATGCAGGATAAGTCTTAGGCAGCATAGACATTTGGATATCGTGGGCAATCTTCAACTCGCTCTCCAACGCGGTCTTGGAAGCGGTGGCGTTCTTGAGTTCTTCCACATAATCGGTGAGGGAATGCTGCATGTTCTCGAACGAGTCGCGTAGCAGCTGAATCTCATCTCGGCTACGGATGGCGGGCAACTCGGCATCGAATTGTCCGCCAGCCACCTTGTCGGCAGCACCTGCCAGCTGTATCAGGGGATTGACAGCACGCTTGATGGTGAAGCGACAAACCAAGAACATGACTATCATCATACCACCGATGACCAACAGCATGAAAGCACCCATCAGAACACCAAAGATGTCAAGCGAAATGGTGGAAACCGTCACGGCCATAACCCAGTCAGTCTGCTCCACGGGGATATAGAAGAGGTAAGTATTAATGCGATTGATTTTCAGAACCTGGTCGGTTTCCGAGTTGCTCCTCTTCCCCTGCTGCATATCGTTGATGACCTTGCTGGCAGTCCCTGGCTCATCGGCATCCTTGATATGGGGGTAGAAACGTCCCTTGAGGATGCGTCGGCGGTCGTGGTGGGTGACGTAGGTGCCATCGCGCGTAATGACATAGCTATTGAATATCTTGCCATCTTGAGCCACAGGCACCAACCAAAGATCATTTATGAAAATGCTGTCCTGGCGTTCCAGCTGCTGCGTCATAAATTCCAGCGAGAGGCAGGTTCTCAGGAAAGCCACCACCTTACCCTGTGGGTCGTGGAGGGGATGGTGGTAAGCAACCAAAGGTGTCCTGCCATCGCTGCTGTCGAAAAAAGGTTCTGTCCAGTAGGCAGAGTCGGCAGCCATCGCCTCGCGGCACCACTCCTCGTCGGCATGGTCTTCCACGTAAAGAATCTCACAACTACGCACGCGGGGGTTCAATTTCACCATGCGATTTATGATTTCCTGCAACTGCTGGGGTTGGTTCAGGTGTTGCTCGACTCCGTAGATGTAGTTCGTGACGGCTTCGCCCACGTCCGACGTGACGTTGCTAAAGAATTTGGCGGAGGCCTGCATATTGCTGTGGAAGATGTTGCCTGTGAAATCTATCACGATGCTCTTCGTCATCCTGTAGATAAACAATCCGAGTGCACTCATCATGATGAATAGCACGAGCATCACCCACCATGTCAGCCTGCGGGCAAAAGAACGGTTGCAATTATTGTCTTTCTTCATTTCGTCATATTGCTTTTTCGTTCAGCCAATGGCATTCCCTCGGCATCTGCGGAGCATTGCTTTCTGATGTTTGCATTCATTGGCGGTGCAAAATTACAGATTTTTTCTTGTTCCGTCGCACATTTCAATAACTTTTACGTAGAAACGCCCTAAAAACACAGCTAATTTATTCCTCTACCAACTTCCCTGCCGACTCCAATGCCTGCCAGACAGAGAAGCGGGCTTCGGGATTCAGGTCTTCCATTGCGGCAAACAGGTTGGCAATGGAGGTGCGGTTCGTGGCGCGTTCATGGGGACACAATTTGACCACCTGTTGGTAGCCGGCCAACTGAGCATAGCGACTGATGTCTGATTCATCAATGAGACACAGCGGACGAATGATGCTAAGCGGCATCTTGCGCATTTTGAGACGTGCCGGCATCGTGCCGAACCGACCTTGAAACGTCAGGTTCATCAAGGCTGTATGGATGAGGTCATCGCGGTGGTGGCCAAGTGCTATCTTGTTGCATCCCAGCTGCTGAGCCAGGTTGAACAACTGCTTGCGGCGGTTCCACGAGCAGAGGAAACAGGGCGGCTTACGGTCGGACTCCTCAAAGCGGGTAGTGACGACATGCAGAGGGATTTGCAGCTGGTCGCAGAATTGCTGAAGGTAGTCTGTAGAAGTCTCATAATTGACGTTCTCCATGCGCACATGAACCGCCTCGACACGAAACCTGGGATGATGAATCTGCGCCCTGCGTCCCAACAACTCGGTAAGCAGCAAGGAGTCTTTGCCGCCCGAGAGACCCACAAGGACATGATCATCATCTGCCAAAAGCCGATAGGTGACAAAGGCCTTGACAAACCGTTCGTTCAACCGTTTAAACAGGAGTTGCTGTTCATTCTTCATACCGCCTCGTTTTCTTCTGCAAAAGTACATGATTATTCCGAATAATCGGCATACTTTGACAAATATTTGCGGACTTTTGATTCCTGCCTCAGTATTTTCGCAAAAATATCCGCCGAAAACACCTTATATATTAAAGAATAATTGTATCTTTGCCCCCGTAATTGCGAAAAAGCCGCTCATAAACTTAACTATCGAAGATAAAAACCACTAAACCGAATACAAAAATGAACCAAAACCGACAAATTCACCTACAGGAAGAAGCAGCCCGTTGTCTCTTCTGCCTCGACGCCCCATGCAGCAAAGCATGTAAGAAAGGAGACCCCGCACGCGCCATCCGCGCCATCCGCTTCGGCAACGAAGAGCTGGCAGGACGCTGGCTGGCCGAGTGCACCGACCAAGACCTGGAAGCAGCCGAGAACGCTTGCATCCACTACGACCTACCCATCCGCATCCGTCAGATGGCGAAAGCCCTGAGCCCTGCATCCAAGGAGGCGCAGGTCTGCGCAACAAACGGGGCAGCACCCTGCACAACCAAGGAGGCCTCCCCCTCCTTAGCCATCGACTTCTGCGGCATCCATTGCGAGAACCCCTTCTTCCTCGCTTCCTCTGCCGTGTGCACCAACTACGAGATGGTGGCACGCGCCTTCGAAGCCGGCTGGGCAGGCGTGTTCTACAAGACCATCTGCCTGCAGGAGATTCGCGAGGTCTCGCCGCGCTTCGACGCCGTGCAGCAGGAAGGACAGTCGGACTTCTACGCATTCCGCAACATGGAGCAGCTGAGTGAGAACCCCACAGAGATGGACTTCGACATCCTGCGCCGCCTCAAGCACGACTACCCCACGAAGGTGGTGATAGCCAGCATTATGGGTCAAACCGAGGAACAATGGATAGAACTGGCGAAGATGGCCGAAGAGGCTGGAGTGGACGCTATAGAGCTGAACTTCTCCTGCCCACAGATGCGACTCGCTGGAATGGGTAGCGACGTGGGTCAGAACCCCGAGCTGGTGATGTTCTACACCGCCTACGTGAAGCGCTCCGTGTCCCTGCCCGTCATCCCCAAGATGACGCCCAACATCGCGCAAATCAACCAACCAGCCAGCGCCGCCTACTTCGCCAACGCCGATGCCATCTCAGCCATCAACACCATCAAGAGCGTGACTATGGGTGACCGCGCCAGAGTCTCCGGCCATAAGACCATTTCAGGCCTCTCAGGTCGTGCCGTACGCCCCATAGCGCTGCGCCATATTTTGGAGATGGCACAGAGCCCCATGCTCAGCGGAGCCCTTGGCAAGACGCTGGAGCTGAGTGGCATAGGAGGAATCGAGACGTGGCGCGATGCGCTGGAATTCCTCCAGTTAGGATGCCGCAACGTGCAGGTGTGTACAGCCGTGATGCAGTACGGCTACCGCATCATCGACGACCTCATCCTGGGCATGCAGCATTACCTCGCGGAGCGTGGCATTGCCAACCTGTCAGACATCGTGGGCGAGGAGCTGCCGAATTTCGTCACCCCCACCGACCTCGACCGCGAGACCATCGTCTTCCCGAAGATAGACCGCGAGAAGTGCATGGGGTGCGGGCGTTGCTACGTGTCCTGCATGGACGGCGGTCATCAGGCCATCCGCTTCGATGCCGACACGCGCCAGCCCCACCTCGTGGGAGCAAAGTGCGTAGGTTGCCACCTCTGCCGCCTCGTCTGCCCCACAGGAGCCATCGGCACCAGCAAGCGCGTAAGCAAGACCCGCGCGTGAGCAAGTAAAGAGCGTCACTCGCCTGTACTCTTCTTTAACGCAAGTGTATACCGCCAAGAGGAAGCAACGCTGGCGGGTGCTGATTGATGTGATGTATGAGCAAGGATGATTGTTTGAGCAAGACTGACGCCTTGCTCCACGGGGGTAATCATAAAAATACAACGAAAGAGATGGAAGAAAGTTGTCAGACGCGCCGCATGTTTGGTCATGACTATGCGATTCCAGGGACCTACGAGGTGACGATGGCGGTTGCGGGCAGGCGACCGGTCTTTGGCGAGATTGTAGGCACAACGAAAGCAGGTGGTGAAGCGCCACATATCAAGCTGTCGCCACTTGGGCAGGCTGTTATGAAGGATGAGATTCCGAAGATACACCACTACTATCCCATGGTTGACATCTGGCAGGTGTGCATCATGCCCGACCACATACATCTGATTGTGCGCATCAACGCGCCGCTGCCCCCTGGCAAGCACCTCGGCATCATCATCGGAGCATTCAAGGGCGGGGTCAGCCGCGCCTGGTGGCGGTTGACAGGAGTTACCGGGACTGACGCCCCGGCCACGGTGGCGAGCGGACAGGCGGGAGCCCCAAGCACCCCGGCCACGGTGGCGAGCGGACAGGCGGGAGCCCCAAGCACCCCGGCCACGGTGGCGAGCGGACAAGCGGGAGCCCCAAGCATCCCTGCCACAGTGGCGAGCGGACAGACGGGAGCAGCAAGCACCCCGGCCATCGCCGCAGGGACGAGCGCTCCATCATGCGCCACCGTGTCTGAGGCGTCAGCCTCAGGGCAGCGCCCCGCCCTCTTCGAGCCCAACTACAACGACCACATCCTCATGCGCGACGGACAGCTGGAGAACTGGAAGCACTACCTGCGCGACAACCCCCGCCGCCTCATGATGCGCCGCGAATATCCCGGCCTATTCCAGCGCGCCCTTTGCATCGTCATCGATGGCATCCGCTACAGCGCCTTCGGCAATATGCTGCTGTTGCGCCAGCCCGAGAAACACCAAGTGTTCTTTCATCGAAAGACAGACGGCATTCCTACAGAACAGACCCACTTCTGGGATACAGAACGCCAACGCCTAATGGCTGCGGCCAAGAGCGGCGACGTGCTGGTCACCCCAGGTATCTCGGAATGCGAGAAGCGCATAAAGAACATGGCTTTGCAGCAAGGGCTGCGCCTGATACACGTGCAATCCGAACCCATTGGCCACTACTGGAAGCCCGAGCGCAGCCGCTTCGAGGCCTGTGCCGCCGGTTCGCTGCTCATCCTCGCCCCATGGCCCGAGGACTTGCCTTCGTTCGCCAGCGATTACGAGCGCTTCCATTACCTCAACCGTCTGGCCGAGGCTGTTTGTGCCATCGGGCATACCACGAACGTGGTTCTGCGCGGGGGATGCCAAGGCTAACGCCTTGAGCATGGTGGTTAGCAGCCACCTTTTTTATAGTACATTTATAGTACATAAAAGAAGAGTAACGGAAAGACAGTCTCAAATCTCAGTCTCAGTTAGAAAAAAAGTGTCACAATTCAACTCAAATACCGCTTTCTATAATTTATAACTAATTGATAATTAAATATATAAATAAGAAAGGAAGAATTACAAGGTGCCTCTGAAAACAACTGAGACTCTGAGACTGAGACTGCGAAGCCCATGAAAACGATTAGTGTAAACTGTTTAATTCATTAGAAAGCAACAACTTACAATATATTTGACTGCATCGTTCCAGCAATGCCCAAGCCTACAAAAGGCACAGAAATCGTGAAATTACTCCTCTCTCAGGCCTCCAAGGACATGTGCGGACCGCAGGTTCCAATGGCTTTTCCTGCACTTTCGGCACACTTATCTGATGTACAGTTCATGTATTCGGACAACAAATACTACGAATTATGCGCCAAATGAGTCATTTGATAGGCCCCAGCGGTGTCTGAAAGGCACAGTTGACGAATCTCGTGGAGGTTGTCATGCGTTCATTTCGAGACCACGATGAGACTGAGTACAAGTCCTGCCCTCCCTCGTGCGCCATCAGCTGCCGCAGGGTTGCAAGGACTACAGCGACAACTACGTCCAACTCCGCAACTCCTCATGAAATGCCGCAGAACAAACGGCCGCAGGAACCTATTGCCGGCACGTACGGACGAAAATGCAAACACGTATATATACGTAAACTCTAACACGTATATACGTAAATGCGAACTCGTCCGTACGTGTTGCAATTTGCGTCCTTTTGAGTGAAAATGTAGGTAACTAAAGTTTTCCACCCCGATGATGAGCGGAGAAGCTTTTAGCGTCTAATGACCAGAGCAGTTACGAGGGTGGAAACTTAAATCCAGCTATTTGAAAAATACTTTCTTACCATTCATGATATAGAGCCCCTTACGGGTTGGTTTATGATGGGGTATGCCGTCAGGGGTGAAGATGGTAGCATCGGGGGATTTAGATGCGGTGTGAGGGACGCTGGACGGGAGGAGGGCGTCGAATTGGGCGCAGAGGTTGTCGTAATTCTTCCTGTACCAGTCCTTTACATAGTCCAGTTCGTCGAAAATAGATTCCTGAAGCGGCACCGGATTGCCATTCCATTTTTGATATTCCCTTTCCCACGCACCTGAGACAGTTAGCTGATGGCCATAGTCGTCCAAGCGTCGGTTAATGCTATCACACGAAAAATGAGTGGTAGCGTATTCCTTCCATTTACGGACTTCCAAGTCTTGGAAACCATCCAGATTCTGATCTGACAACCTGTAGAAAGGAGCAATCCTATCGTAGCGGTTGATGCTGGCAAGCGATGGGTCATGGGCTCCGTTCCAATAGCCGCCCAAGGACATATCCATATCCCATGGAGTGAGCAGGTACTTGTGACCTTTGTTGATATCTACTACGGAGAGATAGGTGTTCTTGTAGCCATTGTCTCCTACATTCAGCGCCATGGTGAAGAGCACGTAATCACAAAGGTTCTCGGTGTAGAAATAGTCTTGATACGCGTTCTTGAAAGTGTCATACGGGGTTGTAATTGAGCAGAAATCAATTAAATCCATCAGCGGTCGCCACGTATCGATAGAAGGATAATCTTCTGGATATTTAAGTTCCCAGGCATTCCACTTGTCGGTGTTCACGTCAGCCTCATCGTATGAAATTAGGCTATAGCCGCTCTCCCAACTGACGCCTTTATAGAGCAGTCCCCGAACTTGTACGCCATTATCATCCACTTTGGCTTTCTTCAGACCTAATAGCTTTCTGTCTATCTTGTCGCTCATGCAATACAAGCCATGATAGTCTCCGTTGATGAACAGCTCCACGAACAGTCCCTTCGTCCCGTTCCTGTTGCCATATTTCGTTTCGTAGGGGGTGTGACTTGTCTCGTTCCAAACATCAAAACAAACCCGATTCCTCATTCTTATCCTGTCAATGGCCATTGCGTCAAGAATCCAGCTATTCTCTTCCCTGATACCGAAAATATTGGCATCCACGTCGTTGTTGTCTACATCACACAACTTCACCGCGAATGATTTCTTGTCGTATCCTACTGAAGAACCTCCGCGTATTCTATATTTGCAACGGTATCTCACCGTATTTGAAGAAGCGAGGGTTCTACGCTGATAATCAGTAATCTCTATCTTTCCTGTAACGAAAAACGAAGTCCCTAACTTTGAAACATCCACTATCATATTGACCAATGGCAGAGAATTTTCATTTATGGTTCTCTTCATCTGGTCATACTGGGTCTCTTGGGCATAGACAACCGTATGGACAAGAACAAACAATAATGAGAGGATGATTTTCAAGCTTTTGGGGTACATGTCGATAGACTTTGGAATAACGGGAAACACCATATTTCTAAGGATTCAGCCTATTAGCAATCAAGCGGTACACCCGCTTTAGGTGTGCCGCTTGATTATTAGAAGTTAATTTGCAATCTTACTCGCTCCAGTCCTCCTGCGTCTTGCGGACGTAGGACTTGTAGCGAATCTGTGCCATCTTCTGGGCTTCGGCGAAGAGTTCTTCTGCCTCGTTGGGATAAGCCTTCTTGACAGAGAGGTAGCGAACCTCGCCGAGGAGGAAGTCGTGGAACTTGCTCCAGTCGGGCTCCTTGGAGTCGAGGCTGAAGGGGTTCTTGCCTTCTTCGATGAGGGCGGGGTTGAAGCGCCACAGGTGCCAGTAGCCGCACTCTACGGCCTTGCGCTCCTCGGCCTGGCTCTTGCCCATACCAGCCTTCAAGCCGTGGTTGATACAGGGAGCGTAAGCGATGACGATTGAAGGTCCGTGCCAAGCCTCAGCCTCGCGGAAAGCCTTGAGGGTCTGTGCGTGGTCGGCGCCCATAGCGACCTGAGCGACATAGACATAGCCGTAGGTGGTGGCAATCATGCCGAGGTCCTTCTTGCGGATGCGCTTACCCTGAGCAGCGAACTGAGCGATGGCGCCGAGAGGAGTAGCCTTGGAAGCCTGACCGCCGGTATTTGAATAAACCTCGGTGTCCAGAACGAGGATATTAACATCCTCACCAGAGGCTATTACGTGGTCGAGACCGCCGTAACCGATATCGTAGCTGGCGCCGTCGCCACCGATGATCCACTGGCTGCGCTTGGCCAGATGAGCCTTGCCTTTAAGGAGTTCGCTCTCCAGCGCGCATCCGCGGCAGGGGCAGATGGGGCTGCCTGCAGCCTTGGCATCCTTGGCTTCCTGCAGCTTCTGAGCAGCCACTTCGGCACCATAGAGCTCAATGCCCTTACCCTGCCAGAACTCGATAGCTCCATCGATGGGCAGAATAGCCTTCTCGAGAGCTGCCACAAATTCATCGGTGGCCTTGCGGTTAGCGGCAGAGTCTTCATAGGTGTCGAGCCACT
>JAFXTO010000014.1 GCA_017535725.1 Bacteroidaceae bacterium | reverse complement strand
TTGAGGCGGAAACGCCTGACGGACAGCTTCATCACCTCGCCGAATATGCAGGTCACGGGCAATACGTACTGCTTGACTTCTGGGCTTCGTGGTGCGGTCCTTGTATTGCCTCATTTCCTTTGATGAAGCAGATGCATGAGGAGTTTGGCGAACGCGGCTTGCGCATCATTGGTGTTTCCATTGACCAAGATAAAGATAGTTGGTTGAATGCCGTTGACAAGTATCAGCTTCCTTGGCTGCAACTGCGAGAGACCATTGCCTCGCAGAGCAATCGGACTTCCGCCTCCGAAAAGTATGGAATTACAGGAGTTCCAACTCTTGTTCTCATCGCCCCCGATGGCATCGTAATCTCTACAGATTTGGATCGGAAGGAACTGAAAACAAAACTTGAAGAAATCTTTGAAGGGAAATGAACAAGAAAGCTCGACCTTGGTCGCTTGACACTTCAAGCGCTCGGCTCTGCCGCTTTGCTTGCAAAGAACTATCATCACCGCTGTGGTTGCCTTCGTTGCAATGACGTCTTTTTTCTTATTTCAAACTTATTTTGCTCTTTATTGGGAATATTAGTCATTTAATGTCCTTGAAATTTGGAGATTAGGAGATAAAGCTTTACCTTTGCGGCCAAATTTGCAATTCAACTGAAAATTTGTCCAAGCAATGAATAAGTCATTTATCAACAGACGTTTGTCTTCGTCCATTTCGGAAGCATTCCGCTATTTGCCTGTAGTTACCTTGACAGGTCCCCGCCAGTCAGGTAAGACCACTTTGTGTAGAGAGCTGTTCCCAGAACTGCCCTACGCCAATCTGGAGGATGCCGCTGTGATGGACGAAGTGCAGGCCGACACAAAGGCCTTCTTGGGCAAATATCCGCAGGGAGTCATCATCGACGAAGCTCAGAACTATCCCGAATTGTTCTCCTACCTGCAGGTGTTGGTGGATGAAGACCGTTTTCATGGGCGCAGCGACCGTCATTTCATCGTCACGGGCAGCAACAATTTCTCGCTCATCGAGAAAGTGACACAATCCATGGCAGGTCGCACAGCTGTGATGACGCTGTTGCCGCTTTCCACTCAGGAAATCATTAGTCATGTGCCACAGGCAAGCACCTCACAGCTTATCCTGAATGGAGGCTATCCTGCTGTCTGGACTGCCGATGATGGGGTACGTCCGCTGCTGCTTTCCAACTACTACACCACCTACATTGAACGCGACGTGCGACGGCTCATCAATGTACGCGACCTGCGTGCATTCCAAACTTTCATTCGCTTGTGTGCAGGGCGTGTGGGACAAGAATTCAACGCGTCATCCATCTCCAATGAAATCGGTGTGGCAGTGAATACGATACGTAGCTGGTTGAGCATCCTCAACGCCTCCTACGTCGTCCACCTCCTGCAGCCCTACTACGCCAACATCAGCAAGCGTCTGACCAAGACCCCAAAGCTGTATTTCTACGACACGGGCCTTGCCGCCTTCCTGCTCGGCATCACCACCACCGAACAGCTCGACGTGCATCCTCTGCGCGGCAATCTCTTCGAGAATATGATTGTCAACGACTTCATGAAGCACGGCACCAACGCGGGTCGTGAGGAAATGCTCTCGTTCTACAGGGATAAGAGCCAGCGCGAGGTCGATATCATGCGTACACTCATCGATAAGGTGGAAGCCTACGAAATCAAATCCTCACAGACCTTCCAGACGGACTTCTTCAATAACCTCAACTATGTCCGTCCCCTCCTTGCCGACCGCATCATCCGCACCACCGTCATCTACGACGGCGATCAAGAGAACCCGCAGACAGACAACGGCTTCCTCAACTTCCGCCACCTCTTTGACTGATGTGACCTGTCACTTTTATCCGGTGACAGGTGCGCTCTTTTCCAAGTTAAAAAATGTTTTTTTTGTCTGTTCCCAGCCCGCAATCCTCTCTATTCTGGCAATCGTCTGGCAAATGTCAGGGAAATGTCCAGGAAATAATTTGCAGGGAATAATTGGGGAGGGCTTCGGAATAAAGGAGGAGCTTTTGGAGGCTATATATATAATAATGTGTTGTCTCTTTTTTGACTTTTGCGCTTCTCAGTCGTATCACGAATAAAAGCACTCAGAAACGATGATCAAGATAGACAACGCCATTATCACCAGATGCCAGGCGGGCGACAAGGACGCATTCCGGTCGTTGGTCGAGACGTGCCAGGGGATGGTGTTCTCTGTGGCGCTGAAGATGCTGGCCGACGAGGAAGAGGCGAAGGACATCGTGCAGGAGACCTTCCTGCGTGTGTGGCTGAATATCAGCAGGTACGATTCACGACGCAGCTTCACCACCTGGCTCTATGCCATCGTCTCCCGCCTCTGTCTCGACCATCTGAAAAGCCGCGCCCACATCGTTGCTATGCCTGAAGATGAAAGCGTGCTGCGACGATATGCCTCTGCCGACGGACAGCTGGAACTGGAGAACCGTGAGTGGGTAGCCATTGTCCGCATATTGGCCGAAGGCCTTAGCCCCAAGCAAAGACTCGTGTTTACGCTGAGCCAGTTGGAAGGTCTGTCATCAGAAGAAGTGGAGGAAGCTACGGGACTTACGGCTAAACAGGTGAAGAGCAACCTCTACGTGGCTCGGCAAACCATACGTGAACACTTAAAGAACATGGGATATGAATAAGATTGACGATATACTCAACAGCCTACAAGGGCAGCAGCCTACTATCGGCGATAGCAAGGCGCTGACGGACAGCATCATGGCGAGACTGGACTCTCACGCCGCACTCCCGGACTCTCCAGAGTCTTTTATGCTCTCTGTCGTGCGCATTGTTCTCACCATGGCAGCAGCCTGGCTCATCGGGCTATTCATCTATCAGCAACTCACGGACGAACGAGCACTGCAGGGCTCAGCGTCATACGTTGCCGACCTTCCTCAGGGCCAAGCCCTGAAGGACGCCTACCTGCGTTCCATGCAGAAGGAAAGGCAGCAAACCCTAAGTTACACCTTTGTAAAGAAACACATCAATGAAAAACGTTAGTTCGTATCTGATGCTGCTCGTAGCAGCAGCTCTATGCCTCTCGTGCCAAGATCAACATGTGAGGTTGCATACCATCATCAACGAAGATGGCACGTGCATCCGTGCGGTCAGCTACAGCAATGTGATGACGCAGGCTCAGCGCGACTCCACTTGGGGCGAAGGCAACATCCAGTGGTCGCAACCCATGCCCGAATGTCTGAACATCAACGCTTTCCACGACTCGCACACCGACATCGGTGAGGGCGACACCGTGACTACCGCCTTCCGCCACCTGTTCAACAACGTGGAGGAAATGGCGGAGCAGATGCCCCTCATGCTCAATGGCAGCAAGTTGAAGAGTCGCGCCCAGCTGCAACGCCGCTTCCGCTGGTTCTACACGGAGTATGACTTCACGGAGACGATTGCGGGTCTGGCCGACGCCTTCCCGCTTCCATTCGCTGATGCGCAACTCATCAGCTACTGGTTCACAGGCGAGCCCAACCTGATTGAAGGGCTTACCGGTGCTGAGGCTGCAGAGCGCCTGAGCGAGATGGAAACGAAGGTCACCAAATGGCTCAACGACAACTTCTGCAAGATTGGGTTTGACTTCATCGCCAGCCGTTACGACTCCATTCCCGCTCCTCCCGTTAGCCGAGAGCGTTTTGTGGAGTTACAGGACTCTTTGGCAAACTATTTGATGAAAGACGGCGCTGACGTTTTGCTCGGTAGTGAAGACTTGATGCGCAACTTCTTCCACTCTGATGCCTATGCTCCTTTCTTTGACGATGAAACGCCCATGGGCAAAGAACTGAACGAAGAGTTGGCTCAGCGCCTGGCCATCTTCGCCCTCGTCGTGCCTTACACGCTCCAAATGCCAGGCACCGTCACCGATACAGGCACGGGCACACTCAGTCCAGACGGCATCATCCGCTATCCCTTCACGGGCGAACGTCTCATTCCCCACGACTACGTCATCCACGCTACCTCACGCGTCAGCCATCCCTGGGCTTACGCCGTCGCCCTGCTCATCATCCTACTCTCCATTGGCTCGTTCTTTTATAGGAAGCACGCAGATTAAAAGAAAAAGGTGCACTTTCCGTGAACGTTTTCGTCAAGCCAAATGAGCAGAGTGAAGCTTGCTTCTATTCTGCCATGGCGAGAAAAGGTGCACTTTCCGTGAACGTTTCTAAGTTTCGTGTGTATGCTGTAGTAGAAAAGCAAATCTGACGTCACAAGGCTTTCACAAAACAGTAACATTAGCAAAACGGAACAACAGAAACAATGAAACGATTATTCTTCACACTCATATTGGCCGCTGCAGCATTCATCAGCACCAGTGCACAAACCGCTGTAGAACGCCTGTCAGATCCCTCGATGCGACTGATTCAGTCAGATGTATGGAGCCTGGACACTCTACAACTCGACTCTCTTTATGACCGATGGAACGACTATGTCCTTGCTCATCCTAAGAACGAACAGGCTTGGCGCAACCTGTTTGAAATCTTCAGAGAACGATCCGTAAGGTTTTGGGGTAATATGGAGGGGGCAAGAGAATATAAACAACAAAAGAATGTCGTGGAGCGTATGGAAAAGGCCATTCCTGAGACCTACACCTTTAACTATTGTGCGTATGAGAGTTTCTACTCGCAAAATGTAGGTGAGCCCTATGACTTGGAAGCATACTCCCGCGTCCACAACCAATATGCCGAGCGTGCCATTGAGCTGTTACCCGTCGATGCACAAGCACATGACTATGAGACATGGGCATCGTACTTGATAACACAGAAGACAGGGCTGGACACCACGCAGCTCACAGGCCTGCTCACCCGTTATTTCGAAAGCGGATACTATCCAGCAGAGGCCCTGCAGTACCACTTCAACGAATTGCAGGGGATGGACGAAGGCGCAATCTATATTGGACACGTAGAGGGCGACATCTATGGAAAACTCATCCTTCAGTTGGTGCTTGGGGTGCACCGCGATAAGATTCTTTATTGCGAGAACGTGGCCCATTTTCGTCCCTACATCGAGGCTGTCTTCCAACAGGCAGGACTCTCTATGGCTTTCTTTGAACCCGACAGCTCGTGGGCAAGGTCTGAAGAACAGGAAGAAGAGTATCGTCTCATTATCCGTTATATCTGCGAGCACTCCACACGCCCGGTCTACACTTCTGCCAATTGCATCAATAACCTGATCTTCGACAAAGGCTTGCCCGATGATTTGAAAGCCTGCTTCTACAACGAAGGCCTGACAATGCACTACTCCGCCAAGCCCTACGACAATCAGGCCGTGAAGCGCCGCAACGTGGAAGAGCGTTACCGTTTAGAGTACCTGCGCCTGTCGTTCCTACCCGCCGTGAAAAAGAATACCCAGCGTTTTTCGCAAGTACCAGACTTGATGGCTTTCAACTATCTCCTCTTGCTCTACGACCTCTTGCCTTATTACAAGACCTATTCACCCGAGCGTTACGCTTGGCTCAAAAGCCTCTTTACAGATATCATCGTAGGATTAACTCGTCAGGGACATCTCGGTGTCGGCATACACAACAGTGTATTTGTTATTAGAGAAGTCACTGAGGGAGGTTTGCACTACGAGTTGGTTGAAGATCCTACGCTTTTCGATGAATTTAGCCGAAAAGCTCACAATATTCCAGACGATGCTGCCCCCAGAGTACTATTTAAGACAGATCCGGTGAAATGAATATCTTCTCCCTACATCCCATACGCCAGCAGACCGACGAACAACTGATGTCGCGCGTCGGTGCTGGCAGCGATGCAGCCTTCGAGGAACTTTACCGCCGTTATGCCCGCCGGTTGCAAGGCTTCTTCTTCCGACAGTTAGGCGGCGACGAAGATGCGGCAGCGGACGCCACGCACGACACCTTCCTGCGTCTCTTCGAGGCCCGCGACCGTTACGCTGAGGGACGCAAGGTTGATACTTGGCTCTTCACTATCGCTTATAATCTTTGCCGCAACCGCTATCGCCGCAATGCCTACGAGTCCGACTTACTCGCCACACTCGATGCAGAGCCCGTGGCTACCGAAGACATTGAGATAGAGATGGACCGTGAGACCTTGCACCGTGACCTCGCCGCCGTGCTTAACAACCTGCCGCCGCACCTGCGCCTCCTCTTCTCTCTTCACTACGAGGAAGAGCTCTCCGTGCCGCAAATTGCCACCATCCTCGACATCCCCAGCGGCACCGTCAAAAGTCGCCTGCACAAGACAATGACGATTATCCGCAAGGAGCTTTGCGAATACAAATCTCATTAATCTACCATAAATATTTTATGATAATTACATGGATCTAATTCATGGTTATTCGTGTGAGAAGATAAAAACAAACAATACTTATGAAACTGCAAGATTCTGATATCATCTCTGCGGCCCGCGACCTTCGCGACGAGCAGAACAACGACCTTCAAGTGGCTCCCAGTCCCATCCGTGCCCGCCGCACACCCACACCATTGTGGTGGGCCGCTACGGCTGCAGCACTTATTATTGGATATGTCGCAGGAGGCGGCCTCACCCCCAACCCCTCTCCAATGGGAGAGGGGAGTGGTCACCTTCAAGAACTGGCTGAGGCTCAATCCTCAGAGATAACCACTCCTTCCCTCACAGGAAGAGAGGGTGAGCCTGAACCAGCCATAATCCGCGAAGTGATTCACGAAGTGGTGCATGACACTATCTACGAAACCCGTATCGTTCGCGTACCCGTGCAACAGACCATGACCGCTCAGGCAGAGCCTGCTCCTGCATCCCCCGGCTGCTCCATGCTCTGCGACGATATTCCCTACGAGTTGTTGACAGGGAACTGACCCTCATCTTCTATCTGCAAGGTCGACAGAAAGCTTTCTTTTTCTCTTTTTGGATAAAATGGGTTTCCTACCTGTGACAGGTACGTGGAGAGGGATTGAGGGCTAGTAAATGAAGCCGAAGAGCCAGAGGGGAATGCGAGAGCCGTGGCCTACCTCGGTGTCATCGACGCCAAGGAAGCTGTTAGGCTCGTCGGCAATCTGCTCGAAGGTCTTGCGGCGACCTCCTATCTCGAAGAGGTATTTGTCGTTGACATAGAAATCACCTTTCTTGGGGTACTTGACCTCGTTGCTTACGATGAGCTGGCTATAGAAGAAGGTTTCGCGCTCGTTGCCTTTCTCGACACGGGGGCAGAGGGCATGCATGAGGTTGGGGTTGCCCAGGAAGATCTTGTCAGGCTTGTTGAGGTACTTATAGTTCTTGGGCTTGGAGGTGAGAAGGCCCAGAATCTGTGCTTTGTCGAGGGCATAGAGCATACGGAGCCCCAGCTCGTTGTTGGTGGCAAGGGCCGCCCAGAGGTCGGACATGGTGGGTTGGAAGGGTACTCGCTCGGAGATAATCATGAGGAGGCGCTTTACCTTCTGGATGGTCTCGAAGGTGACGTTCTCTACGGCAGGCAGGTCATCGTCGATGACTGCTCGGACGGTCTCGCGAAGGCGAGGAAGGAAGTCTTCGACGGACTCCTTATAGAAGGGGTAATAGCCGTGCTGGAGATAGGCCTCGAAGAGAGGGGCAACCTTTATCTGACGGGTTATCTGCATGGCATAACGCACATGGTTCTGGAGGATGTCATCGAAGGTGAGGGCATCGTGGGTGAGGGCTCCTTCGTAGTCAAGGAACTCACGGAAGGACATGCCGTAGAGCGTGTATGTGGTCTGGCGACGCGAGAGGTCGACCTTGGCATTGTCCATGATGAGGAGCGATGAGCTGGTGTAGACAATGCTCATGTCGGGATAGTTGTCGTAGATGTTCTTGAGGTTGACGGACCATTGGTCGTAGCGATGAACTTCGTCGAAGTAAAGGCGCATGATGCCGTGTTGGTAGGCCCAATCGACAAGGTCCATAAGGGGATGGGTGGCAAACCAGAGGTCGTCAAGAGAGGCATAGAGAGTCTGGTCGACGTCCTGATAGTTTTCGAGGATGTGCTGTAGGAGCATCGTGGTTTTTCCCACGCCACGAGAACCTTTGATGCCTATGAAGCGGGCATCCCAGTTGATTTGGGAATAGAGATAGCGCTTGAATCGCAGGTCAATCTTGGAGAGCTTGCGATGATAGGTATCGAACAGGGGCTGTAATTCAACGAGTTCCATATTTGTAAGGGTTTTAATTTCGACCGCAAAGATGCGATTTATATTTTGAACTGCAAAATATTTTGTGAATTTTATAGTTGAAAATATAAAAATGGGGTATTTTTTTGTTGTTTTGGAGGTAAAATTGTATTCAAAAGCCTTACTAAAACACGGAGGGGTATGGGGAAGAGGCCTTCTTATGATGTTAATTCTTTGTAAATCTTCAACTCCAATGAAATAAATCGCACTTTTTGTGCGTTAGTAATAGAAGAAACAAATAAAACGAAATAAATAAATGAACAAGAAAACCATCATCACGTCCCACACGTTGTTTCTATGATGTGTCCTTCCCGCTCGCCCGGTCGCGACGTTTACTTTTTCACTTTCGGGCACCAAAAGGGCTGCTGAGATCTTCGATTGGGACGTGAAAATGGGGATGTGGCACGGAATCGTGCGCCTGTGGAGGCCATTTTTTAAAAGAAAAGGTGTTTCTTGGTGCTTTTATCACGGAAAATCATTATTTTTGCGCACCAAAAGTGAATGCACAACCTATGAAACTCTTTTTGCTCGATGCCTACGCGCTGATCTACCGCGGCTACTATGGCCTTATTAAGAATCCCCGCATCAATAGTCGAGGCGAGAATGTCTCGGCCATCTTCGGCTTTGTGAACACGCTGGAGGAGGTGCTGGCAAAAGAACATCCCACGCATATCGGTGTGGCCTTCGACCCGCATGGCGGTACGTTTCGCCACGAGCGTTACCCCTTGTACAAGGCCCAGCGTGAGGAGACGCCGGAGGCTATCCGCTTCGGTGTGCCCGTCATCAAGGAGCTCTTGGAGGCTTACCGCATCCCTGTGTTGGAGGTGGCCGGTTACGAGGCGGACGATGTGATAGGCACCTTGGCGGCTCAGGCTGAGGCCGCAGGTATCGAGACCTACATGATGACACCCGACAAAGACTATGGGCAGCTGGTATCGGAGCATGTGCGTATGTTCAAGCCCAAGACGATGGGTGCCGACTTCGACATCCTGGGTCCCGAGGAGATTTGCCAGAAGTGGGGCATCCAGCGACCGGAGCAGGTGGTTGATATCCTTGGGCTGATGGGCGACGCCGCAGACAACATTCCCGGTTGTCCTGGGGTGGGGGAGAAGACGGCGGCCACCCTCATCCAGCAGTTCGGCAGCATCGCGAACCTCCTTGCGTCCACCGACCAGCTGAAAGGTAAATTGAAGGAACGTGTGGAAGGCAACCGCGAACAGATAGAACTATCCCGTTGGCTGGCACGGATTGTTGTGGACGTACCCATTCGGTTGGATATGGAACTGCTTGCGGCTAAGGAGGCCGATACGGAAAGGCTTATCAGGAAGTTTGAGGAACTGGAGATGAGGAGTCTGGCGGAGAAGAAGAAGAGACAGAAGACCCAGACCCTCCCCCCGCCCTCTCTGTTAGGGAGGGAGCGGACACCAATGAATGTTGAAGGACAGTTGGATCTCTTTGCTGATAACGGAGGGCAGTTGGACCTCTTTGCAGATGTCAGCGTTCGTGATGAGCACCCATCCGGTCAGATACATTCCACCCTTCCCTCCGAGGGAGAGCGGGGAGGGGGACAGTACCACTTGGTGGATTCCGCTATTTCGCGCGCGAACCTTATAAATATACTTCTTGCTGCTCAGGAAGTGAGTTTAGATACCGAGACGACCTCTACGGAGGCCATTGATGCAGAGCTGGTGGGGTTGAGCTTTGCCGTCCAAGAGGGTGAGGCATATTATGTGCCTATCCCCGAAGATCGGGAGGAGGCGCAGGCTATTGTCGATGAGTTCAGGCTCCTGTATGAGCACCCTGCTATCCTGAAAATCGGCCAGAACCTGAAGTATGACTTCAACGTCCTGCAGAACTACGGCGTGCGTTTGGCAGCGCCGATGTTCGACACGATGATAGCCCACTACCTCCTGCAACCCGAGATGCGTCATGGGATGGATTATCTGGCGGAAGTGTACCTGCACTACAAGACCATCCATATCGAGGAACTCATAGGTAAGAAGGAACGTGGGAAACCACAAAAGAACATGCGCGAGGTGCCGGTGGAAGAGGTCTGTCCGTATGCCGCCGAGGACGCCGACATCACCTTGCGCCTGAAACATGTCTTCCGTCCGATGCTTGAAGCCGAAGGAGCACTCCGTCTGTTCGAAGAAATAGAGATGCCTTTGATGCCTGTATTGGCCGATATGGAACGGACGGGTGTCTGCCTCGATACCGAGGCCTTGCGACAAAGCAGTGTGCTACTGACCAGCCAGCTGGCCGACCTCGAAAAGGAAATCTATGTTTTGGCCGGTGGGGAGTTCAACATCAATTCTCCGAAGCAGGTGGGCGAGGTACTCTTCGACCGTCTGAAGCTCCTGCCGAATGCCAAGAAGACCAAGGGTGGAGCCTACTCCACCAACGAGGAAATCCTGCAACGCATCCACTCCAAGCACCCTATCGTGGACAAGATTCTGGACTACCGAGGCAAGAAGAAGCTCATCAGTACCTACCTCGACGCGTTGCCCCAGCTCATCAATCCTCGCACGGGGCGTATCCACACCAGCTTCAACCAGACGGTGACCGCCACAGGCCGTCTGTCCAGCAGCGACCCCAACCTGCAGAACATCCCCGTCCGTACCGAGGACGGCAAGGAAATCCGCAAAGCTTTCGTTCCAGAGCCCGGACAATTGTTCTTCTCTGCCGACTACTCGCAGGTGGAGCTCCGTATCATGGCACACCTGAGCGGCGACGAGGGGCTTATCGAGGATTTCCGACAGGGCCACGACATTCATGCCGCCACCGCCGCCAAGATTTTCCACAAAGGGGATATCTCGGAGGTCACCAAAGAGGAGCGCGGGCGTGCGAAGACGGCAAACTTCGGTATCATCTATGGCATCACCGCCTTCGGTCTGACGGAGCGGCTGGGCATCAGCCGGTCGGAGGCCAAGGAGCTCATCGATAATTATTTTGCGACCTATCCTCGCGTCCACGTCTTCATGCAGGAAAGCATTGACCTCGCGCGGGAGAAAGGTTATACCGAAACCATTTGTCACCGACGTTGTTACCTGCGCGACATCAATTCCGCCAATGCCACTGTACGCGGCTTCGCCGAGCGCAATGCCATCAACTCGCCCATTCAGGGTTCGGCCGCCGACATCATCAAGATTGCCATGGTGCGCATCCATCGCCGATTCCATGAAGAAGGGTTGCGCTCGAAGATGATTCTGCAGGTACATGACGAACTGAACTTCACGGTCGTGCCCGAGGAGCGCGAACGTGTGGAACAAATCGTGGTCAGCGAGATGCAAGCTGCTATCGAGATGCGTGTGCCGCTTATCGCAGATGCTGGGTGGGGAAAGAATTGGCTGGAGGCACACTAGGAAGAATTAAAAATATAAAGAATTAAAAAATTAAGGATTTAAAGATTTAAGGATTTAATGATTTAATGATTTAAGGATTTGGGGATTTGAGGAATTAAGGATTTAATGATTTAAGGATTTAAGGAATTAAAGATTGAAAATTTGATTGAAAGATAATGTCAAAGTATAATCCTACTCCCTCCCGCTACGACGGGATGATGTACCGTAGATGTGGTTGCTCGGGCGTGTTGCTTCCAGCGATTTCTCTTGGTTTCTGGCATAACTTCGGCGAGGTGACTCCGGAGGAGCAGAGTCGCGCTATCGTGCGTGCCGCCTTCGATGCAGGTATCACCCACTTCGACCTCGCCAACAACTACGGTCCCCAGCCAGGTGCAGCCGAACTGCGACTGGGTAAGTTCCTGAGAGAGGACTTCGCGTCCTATCGCGACGAGCTCTTCATTGCTACCAAGGCGGCCTACGATATGTGGGATGGCCCCTACGGCTCGTGGGCATCGCGCAAGCACCTCATGGCCAGCCTGAACCAGAGTCTGCGGCGCCTGCAACTGGACTACGTAGACCTCTTCTATTGTCATCGCTATGACCCGGAAACGCCACTCGACGAGACGTTGCAGGCACTCGTGGACATCGTTCGTAGCGGCAAGGCGCTCTATGTGGGACTCTCGCGCTGGCCGATAGAGGCCGCCCGCTATGGTTATGACTACCTTCGCTCGCACGATGTTCCTTGCCTGATCTACCAAGGCCGTCTGAACCTCTTCGACCAGAGTCCGAAGGAGGAGGGCATCCTCTCTGCTTCCCACGAGGCCGGAACGGGCTTCATCAGCTTCTCGCCCTTGGCACAGGGATTGTTGACCGACCGCTATCTGAACGGCATACCCGCCGATAGCCGTATAGCCCACGACCCACGTTTCCTGAATGCCGAGGCTCTAACCCCCGTCGTGCTCAAACGCATCAGCGCTCTCAATGACCTCGCGGCACAACGAGGTGAGTCGCTGGCCACGATGTCCCTCGCCTGGATTCTACACCACAAGGAAGTAACCAGCGTAATCATTGGAGCCAGTTCCCCTGAGCAGGTACAACGTAACCTGGCTTGTCTCAGTAGTCCAGACTTTAGTGACGAGGAGTTACAGGGAATAGAGGAAATTCTGAATTAAGTCATCATATTGGGGTGTTCGGCTTGCTTTTTGCTTAAATAATTTGTGCGAATGCTTGCTTTTTGCTAACTTTGCGCCGATTTCTTAGAACAAGTAAGTACAACAACCCTTAATACACAGACATAATGAAAAAGATTCGTGCAGCCGTTGTTGGTTACGGCAATATTGGAAAGTACACGCTGGAGGCTCTCATCGAAGCTCCCGATTTTGAGATTGCAGGTATCGTACGCCGCCGTGGAGCAGAAGACTGCCCCAAAGAACTGGCCGAATATAAGGTGGTGAAAGACATCAGTGAATTGGAGGACGTGGATGTGGCCATTCTTGCCACCCCGACCCGTAGTGTGGAGGCATACGCCAAGGCCATTCTGGCTCGAGGTATCAATACCGTGGACTCCTTCGATATCCATACTCAGATTGTGCAGTTGCGCCGCTCGTTGGATGCTGCTGCCAAGGCCAGTGGAGCGGTGAGCATCATCAGCGCTGGTTGGGATCCGGGTTCGGACAGCGTGGTTCGCACGCTCATGGAGAGCTTGGCACCGAAGGGTGTCAGTTATACGAACTTTGGTCCAGGCCGTTCTATGGGACATAGCGTTGCTGTGCGTGCTATTGCCGGTGTGCGCGATGCCCTCAGCGTCACCATCCCCCTCGGTACAGGTATTCATCGCCGCATGGTCTATGTCGAACTGGAAGACGGTGCCGACTTCGAGACCGTGAAGCAGGCCATCCTCAAGGACCCCTACTTTGTCAATGACGAGACCCACGTGCAGCAGGTGCCGTGCGTGAAGGACCTGAACGATGTAGGTCATGGAGTGAACCTGGTTCGCAAGGGCGTTTCGGGCCAGACCCACAATCAGCTCTTCGAATTTAATATGAAAATCAATAACCCCGCCCTCACGGCACAGGTGTTGGTCAACGTGGCACGTGCTTCCATGCGTCAGCAACCTGGTTGCTACACGATGATCGAAATCCCTGTCATCGACTTGTTGCCTGGCGACCGCGAAGAGATAGTGGGACACCTGGTATAAGGTGTGTTCTATTAATTATCAAATTCTCTATGAATTATCTTTGTTTGCTCTTGCCTCTTTTTGGCATCTTTGCTTCCAAGTTCTTGGGACATAGCCCGCTATGCCCCTGCGACCTTGAATGCAAACCTACGCAAAAATTGT
>JAFXTO010000013.1 GCA_017535725.1 Bacteroidaceae bacterium | reverse complement strand
AGCATCCTCAGAAGTGATGTAGCGATCTGTGCGGTTCGAACCCATGTGCTGGATGTAATATGTACCATCCTCAGTCTGTGTGAGCTGGATGGGGAGAATCATACCAGCACCCATTTGATCGGAAGCGCCGGAAAGGCCTACGCCAGCATCCCAGAAATAGAGAGGAATAACGCCTTCTTCTTCGTAGGTGGCGGTGACGGTGTGGGTACCCCAGTGGTTACCAGCGCCGAGATACTGGTCGGCACCGACGTTGTAGAGGAAGTACACGCCCCCGTCTTCGGGAGCGACCCAGTTGGTGGTAAAGGCGGGTTCAACCTCTGTGGGAGGGTCGATAGCCCATGCACTTGTACTCATGAACATTGCACCTGCAAGTGCAACGAGAGAGAGTAACTTTTGTTTCATAAAGCAGTTAATTAAAAAAATAAATAGTTAGTAAATAAAAATGTGAGTTTCCTTTTGGACTTTTTACTTATTAAAGAGCCCAGTACGGGCTTTTTGGCGGGCAAATGTACACTTAATTGTGATACGCTGTATGCTCGAAAGCGTTAAAAGTTTGAATCGTTAAGGTTAATTAACAATATAGTACGCTTAGCTCTTCACTTCCGAACGACCTCTCATTTTCCTTTCAATGTCCACTACACCTTATTTATTTATACGTGCGCGTAGGAAGAACAAGGCTAATTGAGGTCTTGGATAGTGTGATTAAGAGTTTTTAACGGTAAAGGTTCGTTTGTGGAGGAAAATCGTTGTATCTTCGCGCCCAAATTCGTTATCAAGCATTGTTTTATGACCATAGCAGTAGATTTCGACGGCACCATCGTCCGTCACCGTTATCCCGAAATCGGCGAGGAAATCCCTTTTGCCACTCAGACGCTAAGAATGCTCATCGAGGAACGCCACAAACTCATCCTTTGGAGTGTGCGTGAAGGAGAATTGTTAGACCAGGCCGTGGAGTGGTGTCGCGAACGTGGCGTGGAGTTCTATGCTGTGAACCGCGATTTTCCAGAGGAGGATGTCACCAAGAACCAGCATTTTTCACGCAAGCTGAAGGTTGATGTGTGGATAGACGATCGCAACGTGGGTGGACTGCCGGACTGGGGAACCATCTACGATATGATTCATAACAACAAAACCTACGAACAGGTGCTCACGGAACAACTGGATCCGTTGTCTGTGGCACAGAAGCCCAAGAAGAAGTGGTGGCAGTTTTAACCCCAATCGGTCATTAGGCCGACAAATTGGGCTTAATTAGGCAGTTCATCGCCTAAATGGTAGAAATACTCCAGCACTACCTGCTCATTGATTTGGTTAGTGGGACGTGCAGGTTGGAAATAAGGCGTCTGACGGCGGCCGCGCAATACCTCGCTCACAAGCGGGTGGTCTGCGTCGGCCGTCAGTTCGTAGAGGAGGGAGTTAATGAGCGAGATAGGTAGCCCTGTCTGGGTGGAAATGTCCTGGGCGGTAAGGGCTTCGCTGCTGTCGAAGGCTCGGCAGAGGCATTCCATCACCTGTATTCCGGCGCGGTCGTGGGCGGCGTTGCTTAGGTGGGGAACCAATTTCTCGAAAGCAAAGTCAGCTTCCATCTGGTTGGCGTAGCTCAGCTGAGCGCCAAACAGACAAAGGGTCCACGACAGTTGCAGCCAAAGCATGAACAGGGGGATGGCTGCGAAGGAACCGTAGATGGCGTTGTAAGAAGATATCCACAGCTGGGAATGAATGTAGAACCACTGGAGCAGCATGAAGCAGATGCCAGCGATGAAGCCTGGGAAGAAGGTGGCGCGCCAGTGGACCATGGTGTTCGGCATCATCTTATAGAGTAGGATGAAGGCCAGCGAGGCCAGGGCGTAGGGTGAGAGTTGTACCAGTACTTCCACCGTTGCATTGATGAACGTGAAGTCGGGAAGGAAACGTCCGATGCCTAACAGGAAAATCTGCAGGCCGGAGGTGATGACGATAATAATGGGCAGAAGAAAGAAGACGCTGATGTAGTCGACGGCCTGACGATAGATATTGCGGGAGTTCTTGACCTGCCAGATGGTGTTGAAGGCCGTCTCGATATTGGTAGTTAGATTTATTAAGGTGTAGAAGAGCATGATCAGTCCCACTCCAATGAATACGCCGCCCTTGGCGCGTTCGAGATAGGAGTTGATGAAATCCATGAGGGTCTGTGTCATCTCAGGCGTGAAACGCACGTTTTCCTTCAGCTTCTCCTCGATAAGATGGCTGAAGCCGAAGCCACGGGAGATGGCGAAGACGATGGCCAGGATGGGGACGGCGCTGAGCACGCTGGAGTAGGTGAGGGCAGCGGCGTGGGCACTGAGGTTGCGTGAGATGAATAATTCTACGGACATGACTATCCGACGTATGGTGCGAAGTGTCATGCGACGCCAGCGTGAGAGCTGCAAGGGGTCGGTTGTCCAGAGAATAGACCAGCCTCCACCAGAAACCGTTCCCCCCTGCCCCTCCCTGTGAGAGGGGAGAGCGGTATCCTTTGAATGCTGAAATACTTTCATCTTTTTTTGATATTTATTCCTCTCCTTATATATATTAAGGTGTTTGCTTCTCTCCCTCAAGGGAGGAGCTGGGGCTTCTGAAAAGAAAGCAGTGGACCTGTAAGCCGGGTTCTGTGCCCGCCGAGGCGGGTGCCTGCCATTTATCTACGACGTCGCTCTCGCGACGCCTCTATCGTTCTACCCTCCGGCTTGGGCGGGCAGCCCTCCCTCACCCTTACGCCCTCGGGAGGACGCAGTCGGCGCGTTGCCGGTATACGCGAACTTTCAACCTCCGGTGTACACAGCCCGTATGTCACCATACGGCTGGTGGGCTCTTGCCCCACCTTCTCACCCTTACCGTCCATCCGGAAGCAGACGTTGTTGCTTTCGGTGGAAGGCGGTTGTTTTCTTCTGCACGTGCAAGCCCTCGCGGACTTCTACCCGTTAGGTAGCGGAGTGCCCTGTGTTGCCCGGACTTTCCTCTCGCTCGTCTCCAAAGGAGATTTGCCAGCGGCAAGCCGTTCCACTGCTTTTTGGAGCTGCAAAGGTACGGAAAAGTTTAAGGTTTAAGGTTTAAAGTTTAAAGTTTTTGAGGTTTGGAGCTCGAAAGTTTAGAGTTTTTTGCACTTCCTGCCAGAAATGCAGGCTTCACAAGCCTCCTGGCAAAAGAAATGTAAAAATGTCAGTCTGCGAATTTAATCGCTGTTAACCTCCTTGCCAAACACGTTAAAAGAAAGAAAAAATGTACGACAAATCGTCATAGTTATAAACTTTTGCACTACTTTTGTGTCCGATTTCGTGAAGGACGTAAGTTCTTACTCTCAAACATTCGACATTAAACATTAAACTTTAAACGTTATACTTTAAACATTAAACTTTAAACGTTATACTTTAAACATTAAACTTTAAACATTAAACTTTAAACTAAAGATATGACACAGAACACGAAGAAATGGCTTGGTGCAGCAGCGCTGGTGCTGAGCAGCAGTGTAATCACGGGTGCCGTGATGCGTACTGGTTTAAAACAATCCGATGAATCTTATTTAGAAACCAGCGGCTTTGGTGCCCAGCCGGCATCGATGCAGATGCCCAATGCCGCCCAGGCTCCTGTCCCTGTCGTGGCAGGACTTGTGGATTTGACGACAGCGGCCGAACGGTCGGTGAACAGCGTAGTATATATTAAGGTGACGCAGAACGCGGTCCGTCAGCGTGTCCGCGTCCGTGACCCGTTCGAGGATTTCTTTGGTGACTTCTTCGGATATGGCAACCGCGGTCAGGGACGTGAACAGGAAATCGAGACCCAGCCTCGCCGTCAGGGAGCAGGCTCGGGTGTCATTATCACCACCGATGGCTATATCGTCACGAACAATCACGTTGTAGCTGGTGCCGATGAGATTCTTGTGAAACTAAATGACAATACGGAGTACAAGGGACGTATCATAGGTCTCGACGAGACTACGGACCTCGCCCTCGTGAAGGTGGAGGCTACGGGTCTGCCCGCTATCACCATCGGCAATTCCGACGACCTGAAGATTGGCGAGTGGGTGCTGGCTGTGGGCAATCCCTTCAACCTCACTTCGACGGTCACTGCTGGTATCGTCTCTGCCAAAGCCCGTTCGCTCGGAGCCAATGGCGTAGAGAGCTTTATCCAGACCGATGCTGCTATCAACGCAGGTAACTCGGGTGGTGCACTGGTCAACGAACGGGGTGAACTGGTGGGTATCAATGCGATGCTTTACAGCCAGACGGGCAGTTACTCTGGCTATGGCTTTGCCATCCCGACCACTATTATGAACAAGGTGGTCAAGGATTTGAAGGAATTTGGCGTTGTGCAGCGTGCCTTGCTGGGCGTCCAAGGAATGGATGTCACCAATTATATTGACAGCGAGAAGGCTAAGGACAACGAGGTAGACCTGGGAACCACCAAGGGCATTTATATCCAGAGCGTGGAAGAGAAGAGCACAGCATCCGAAGTCGGATTGCAGAAGGGCGATGTCATTACAGCCATCGACGGCAAGGAAGTTTCCAAGATGGCTGAATTGCAGGAAGCCCTGAGCCAGCGTCGTCCTGGTGACAAGGTGAAGGTGACTTATATCCGTGATAAGAAGAGCTATACAGGGAGTGCAACGTTGCGCAACATCCAGGGCGGCACGGAAATCATGGAAGAACTGGATATGGATCTCTTCGGCGCTCAGTTGAAGCCGCTCAGCGATGAGAACAAACGCCAACTCGCCCTCTCCAACGGACTCGAGGTCGTAGCCGTGAAGAACGGTAAGATGAAGGACGCCGGCATCACCAAGGGCATGATCCTGCTGAAGGCCAACGACAAGGAACTGCGCACCGTAGAAGACTTTGAAGAAGCTGTACGTTCGGCCAACCAGAGCCGCGACCGCACCCTCTGGATTCAGGCCGTGACACAGAGTGGACGTCGCGTGGCTGCTGTCATCGACCTTTCTGACGGCAAGGGCTCCGACAAGAAGTAATCGGCTTGCAAACTTTGTGCCAAAGATACACAAAACCCTGCGAGGATGCAAAGAAAGGCAAAAAACTTTGCATCCTTGCTTTTTTTTCTTTAAAAAAGATAGATTTTTTTTGGTTAGGTACTATATATGATATATCTTTGCACGCTTAAAATCTTTTAAAAGGAATGAGACAATTAAAGATTACCAAAAGTATCACCAATCGTGAGAGTGCTTCCCTCGACAAATACCTTCAGGAAATCGGCCGCGAAGACCTGATTACCGTGGAGGAAGAGGTGGAACTGGCCCAGCGTATTCGCAAGGGCGATCGTGCCGCATTGGAGAAGCTGACACGCGCCAACCTGCGCTTTGTGGTCAGTGTCGCCAAGCAGTACCAGAACCAGGGACTCTCGCTGCCCGACCTCATCAATGAGGGAAACCTCGGACTCATCAAGGCTGCCGAGAAGTTCGACGAGACACGCGGCTTCAAGTTCATCTCCTACGCTGTGTGGTGGATTCGTCAGAGCATCCTGCAGGCATTGGCCGAGCAGAGCCGTATCGTGCGTCTGCCGTTGAATCAGGTGGGTTCGTTGAACAAGATTAGCAAGGCCTACTCCAAGTTCGAGCAGGAGAACGAGCGCAAGCCCAGTCCTGATGAACTGGCAGAGGAACTGGATATTCCCGTTGATAAAATCAGCGATACCCTGAAGGTGAGCGGACGTCACATCTCGGTGGATGCTCCCTTCGTCGAAGGTGAGGACAACACCCTCCTCGACGTCATTGTCAACGATGACAGTCCCATGGCCGACAGGAGTCTGGTCAACGAGAGTCTGAGCCGCGAAATCGAACGCGCACTGAGTACCCTCAGCGAGCGCGAGAAGCAGATTGTGGAGATGTTCTTTGGCATCAATCATCAGGAAATGACCTTGGAGGAAATCGGCGACCGTTTCAACCTCACCCGCGAACGTGTTCGTCAAATCAAGGAGAAGGCCATCCGCCGCCTGCGCAACAACTCCAAGAGCAAACTCCTGAAACCTTACTTGGGATAAGCAATGAGAAAAATCATCACCCTGCTACTCATCTCTTTCTTCTGTGCCGGCTTCATGGAAGCTGAGGCTCAGAAGAAACCTGAGATGTGCAAGATTTATATCTTCGGTTTTGGTGCCTCGTTCACGGATTCCGTTGCATGCCAAACCAACATCCAACAACTGGATGACGCTTGGATAGAACCTAAACATAAGTTTTTGGTTGACAGGTCTCTCTATAGTATGCAGTTGCAGGATTTCATGGGAAATTACAAGGCTTATGACAATGCCATCTGCACGGTTTTCTTTTCCACGAGCCTGCGCAAACTGCAGCGTACGTGGAAAAAAATAAAGAAACGCTATGAGGGAGTCAACCACTTGCGATACATGATTATCCCAGAGGGTGAGTTTGCCTTTAAGGCTGAGGAATATCGGGAAATCACGATTGGTGACGAGATTGTACCATCTGAAGAGCCCGCTTCGAAGCCTGCACCGCCAGAATACGGCAGGAAAAGTAAAAGGAAAGACAAGAAATCATGAGTGTCCAATCCTATCAGGTTGCCCTGCATCGCTTCCGCATAATCCTGCCTCAGTCCCTTCGGGCAGAGGATGTCATCCCCTCTTTCTCGCCGTTTCGGGCAGAGGATGAGGGCGATGTCCTTTTTTCCATGGAGGTCACAGAGGGCTCTGCTCCTGACTTCCGTGGCATGGATGAAATAGGTCAGTTCGACTGTGGTGGTGCCAATCACGGGGTCTATCGCTCTGCCAATGGCAGCTATGGCTTTGAAATCAGCCTGCCTGCATGTGACGGCGGTCATCTGAGCTGTTGTCTGATGGCTTCGGCTGACTTCCGCGAGTGTCATGCCGTCCTGACGGGTGAGTCCCTTCGCCAGCACCAGTTCGGGCTGAACAATGCCCTGATGATGGCATACGCCTTTGCTGCAGCCGAGTTGGACACGCTACTCGTTCATGCCTCAGTCATCCGCAACGGCGGCTATGGCTACCTCTTCACAGCTCCCAGCGGAACCGGTAAGAGCACACATACTCATCTGTGGTATCAATATATTCCAGGTAGTGACCTGATGAATGATGATAATCCCGTGGTTCGCATTGTTGACGGGGAAACACGCATCTATGGTTCGCCTTGGAGCGGCAAGACACCTTGCTACCGTAATATCTGGGCACCCGTCGGTGCCATTACCCGCATAGAACAAAAGCCGGAAAACACCATTCGTCGGATGGAAGTGCTCGAGGCATTTGCCGCCCTGCTTCCTGCTGTCAGCTCCATGAAGTGGGATAGCCGTGTCTATCGCGGTATTTGTAAGTGCCTTTCCCGAATTCTGGAACTTACACCTATCTATTGGTTAGGTTGCCGCCCGGACGAGGAAGCGGCTCGTGTCTGCTACGAAGCGGTGTCTGTTGTTTAACGTTGGAAGTTTAGGTGTGTAGTGTGTAGTTTTTTTTGTGTCCCATTTTTTTGAGGATTAAATGGCTTTGAAAGCATTCATAACGCGAGTCTTCTATTGGTTGGCTACCCCCTTGCGACGTGCTAATCGCAGGAAGTATGCCGACCCTGAAGCTGATACCCTGTTGCGCAGGGAGCTGCCGAACGAAGCCTTCCTGCCTGTCGTATGCAGTTACGTGGCCAAGGGAGAAGCGGCTATTATCTGGGTCAAAGGGTACAGTATGCGCCCCTTCCTCGAACACTTACGGGACAAGGTGGAACTTTCGCCATGCACTGACGTGCAGGTTGGAGATGCGGTGCTCGCTGAGTATGCTCCCGGTCATTTTGTCCTTCATCGTATCATCGCACGGAATGGCAATGAGCTGACTCTGAGGGGTGATGGTAATCTGCAGGGTGTGGAACATTGCACGCTGGCGGATGTGAGGGCGGTGGTAACCAAGTACATCCGACCTGGTGGACATGTTATGCTGGCCGATGACCCAAAACTGATAAGAAAGATTAAACGATGGGTACATTTGCCCGTTTGGATGCGGCGCCTGTACCTCTTTATCTATAGACAAACGATATGAGAATCAAAGACGGTTTTGAACTACTGACCATTTGTGGTGTGACGGTCGTAGTGGCCCACGGACGGGCAAATATGGATTTTTCCAAACTGATATCCTTGAACGAGAGTGCAGCCTACTTGTGGTCCTCGGTCGAGGGGCGTGACTTCGATGAGCAGGAACTGGCTCGTCTGCTCCAGCAAGAGTATGAGGTGTCGGAAGAGCTTGCTCAGCAAGATGCTTCCAAAATCCTGCGGGAATGGCAGTCGGCAGGTCTGGTAGAGTAAGTTTTGAATGAAGTACCTTCGTCGCTTGCAGAAAATATTGCAGTGGACGGTCATCCTCTTCTTCGCCACATCCATCCTTTCTGTCGTGGCCTACAGGTGGTTGCCCGTTCCTCTGACTCCTTTGATGCTTATCCGTAGTGTACAGCAGATGAGCCGTGGGGAACATGTCCGCCTGCGCCATCATTGGGTGTCGATGGATTCTATGTCTCGATACCTTCCTGTTGCAGTCATGGCTTCTGAGGATCAGCGCTTTATGGAACATGATGGTTTCGATTTCAAGGCAATCAACGAGGCTTGGGAAGAACGACGTTCTGGCAAGCGGCAGCGCGGCGGTAGCACCATCAGTCAGCAGACGGCCAAGAATGTTTTCCTTTGGCCAACCTCCTCGTGGGTCAGGAAGGGCTTGGAGACGTATTTTACCCTCTTGATAGAACTATTCTGGAGCAAGGAACGCATCATGGAGGTTTACTTGAATTCCATAGAGATGGGCGACGGTATCTATGGAGCTGAGGCGGTGGCACAACTTCATTTCGGCCGGTCAGCCTCAGAACTGACGCGAGCTGACTGCGCCCTTATCGCCGCCACACTCCCTAATCCCTTGAAATTCAGTAGTAAGAATCCTTCGACTTATATGCTGAAGCGGCAGACGTGGATTATGCGTCAGATGAAACACATTAATCCAATTAAGGATTAAGGTGTTGTCTTATTAACCCACTTTATCGTACCCGTATCACCCTTACTCCAAGCTGAGTAGGATGTTTCTTCATGTACTCTTCCAGAGTCATTGGTTCCAAAACCACTTTCTTATGTATCTGGCTGGCATTCAGCAGGTGGAGCTTGCCGTCGGTTCCCCATACAGCGAAGCCAATATGCGAGATGTCCAACCCTTCCTTTTTCGTGACGATAGCCAGGATGTCGCCGTCGTGGACTGTTGCAAGTTCTTTGCGATTCTTGCCTAACAGTCGGCGGGGAATGTAGCGGACAGTTTGTCCGTTCACCCGACGTTCATTCTCTTTTATCAGCTTTAGCGCCTCAGCATCATCTTTCAGCATAGGGTAACGGTCGGGGTGCAGGCTCATATAGGTGCAGTTCAGCCGTTGTGTCTCTATGAAGGGGTAGCACTCTCCTCGGCTGTCGCCCTTTTTTCCTTTGATTTCAGTGACGATGCCTTGCTGCTCGTTGCTTTGTATCCACTCGCTGAAGTAGTGGTTGCGCGAGGCGTAGCCATTGAGTTTCCCTTGGCGGTAGCGGATACGCTCGAGGTTCTGGCAGAAGTCGGTGAAGCGTGTGCTCTGCTGCTTGGCTGTCAGTGCCAGTGCCAACACATTTTCGACCAGCGTCGTACAGTCCAGTTCCCGTAGGTTTACAGCCAGTTCTTCTTTGGGGTTTACTTCCAGGGTCTTGCCCACGTAGGGTTTCCCTAACAGTTCGTTGGCGAAGAAAAGCGTGAGGTTCTCTCCCTGAGGCAAACTCTTGCTTTTTTGCAACAGACGCACCACAGTGATGCTGTCTGATTGCTGGTAGGTGATGGCTGAGGCCTGGAAGGTGGTGCTCACGAAGGCCACTAACCCAACTGCTATAATGGATATGAAATGTCTAATCATTGTCTTTACTCCTTGTCTTTACTCCTTAATGTGCGTGCAAAGGTACGGAAAAGTTTATTGTTTAAGGTGTAAAGTGTGGTGAAAATTGTCTTTTCCCTTCAAAAATGAGTCATAATTAGCCTTTCGCTAACAAAACTACAAACATGAACCCCTAATCCTAAACTTTTTTACCTACCTTTGCGCCATGAAACACTTCTTTTCCATCATCTTCCTCCTGTTGGTGGTCACATTCAGTGCCCACGCTCAGTTGACTCGTTCCTTCAGCGAGCAAATAAAGACTGTGCGTGTTATTGTGAACGAAGACCCTTTGCAGCCTCCCATCGCCCGTTTGGGTGCTCCTGTGGAAATCAGTTTCGATGAACTTTCGCATGACTACACGCGGTATATCTATAAGGTGGAGTTCTGCAATGCCGACTGGACTCCTGCTCGTGAAGTCTTCGAGAGCGACTATCTCAAAGGCTTCAACGGTCGTCCCATAGAAGATTATGAGACGAGTTTCAATACCACCGTCCTCTACACACACTATCGTTTCGGATTTCCTAATGAAGACGTCCGCTTGCTACTGCCTGGTAACTATCGTGTCCTTGTCTATTCCGACGAACGCGACGCCAGCGACGAACCTGTTCTCGAGGCCTGTTTCTCGTTGTTGAAGCCTGAGATGTCCGTGGGTGTCGATGTAAGCACCAATACGGATATAGACTTCAACCAGACCCATCAGCAAGTAACCTTCTCCGTGAGCTATGGACAGCGCAGGGTCGTCGATCCGCAGCGGGAATTACGTACCGTTATTCTCCAGAACAGGCGTTTGGACAACGCTGTCCTGAACCTGCCACCCAATATCCAGAAAGCCACTGGTGCGGAGTGGACCCATCGCCGAGAACTCATCTTCCCTGCTGGTGCTGAATTCCATAAGTTTGAAATTCTGGATGTTCAGCTCAATGGTATGGGGGTTGACCGCATGATGTGGGTGGAACCTCATCGTCATGCCATACTCTTCCCTATGGCTCCCCTGCGTAACTATACTTACGATCAAGACGCGAACGGTGCCTATATTATTCGCGCATACGATGATGAGTCGCCAGACACCCAGGCAGAATACCTCTTCGTCCACTTTGTCCTTCATTCTCCACGTTTGCCAGGAGGTGACGTCTATGTCACCGGCCTGTGGGACGAAGCCTTTCCCAATCCCCAATGCCTCATGGCATACGACGAGGTACATGGCGTCTATGAATGTTCCACTTTACTCAAACAAGGCTACTATAACTACCAATTCCGTCAGGTTGATGCCGATGGGGTAGGGCAGACGGCTCGTACGGAAGGAGACTTCTACGAGACAGAGAACGAGTATATTATCTTAGTCTATCATCGACCACAGGGCGCACGTTACGATGCCCTTGTAGGCTACTCAAAAGTCAATTTCAATGGAAATCATTAAGCAGTTTTTTCAGAATATGGGAGTCCTGCTCAGTATTCCCTGGACCTTTGTTATTCTGGAACTGGTAGGAACGTTGGCTGGTGCCGTGTCCGGCGCACGTCTTTCTGCTGCTAAGCAGTTCGACCTCTTTGGCGCATTCATCGTCGGTACTGCAACCGCTGTTGGTGGCGGAACCACCCGTGACCTGCTCATCGGCAAGACCCCTTTCTGGCTTGAAGATCCTATCTATTTGCTTACCTGTCTCTTTGGCCTCCTCTGGGTCATCGTTTTCCGCAAGTGGCTGGTGCGTCAGAACAACACGTGGTTCCTCTTTGACTGTATCGGTTTCTCTCTCTTCAATGTCATTGGTATCGAGAAGGCCCTTGGTCTGGGCTTGCCTACATGGGCTGCCATCTGCTTGGGCGTTATCACGGGTGCTGGTGGCGGTGTGCTGCGTGACATCCTCATCAATGAGGTTCCTCTCATCTTCCGCAAAGAAATCTATGCCACCTGCTGTCTTGCCGGAGGCATCGTCTATATTTTCTGTCTGCATTATCTGGGTTGGCGTCCAGAAGGGAGTGCTGTTCTCTCCTGCACGGTGGCCATCGCTATTCGTATGTTGGCTGTGAAGTATGGATGGGGTCTTCCCACCTTAAAGGCGGAACCCTGAACATTCCCCGTCTCCTTTGACATCGAAAAAAAATATCCCCGCCAGCTCAAAAGAGTAGGCGGGGATAATCGATTATAGTTCGCGCCGCTTGAAGGAGTAGGCGGGAATAATCTTTGGTTAGAGGTTGCGTCCGTGGCAGTTCTTGAACTTCTTGCCGCTGCCGCAAGGACATGGATCGTTGCGACCCGGCAACTTCTCGGCGGTGAAGGGTGTGCGGGGTTGCTGTGCACGGGTGTCCTGAGCGGCGGCAGCCTGCTGTGCTGGGTCGTTGAGGTCGGCTGGCGCACCCTGTGCGTATTCAGGACGTTCGTAGCGCGGAGCAGCGGTAGTGCCTCCACGGCTGGTCTGATACTGAGCACGTTGAGCGGCGGCGGCACGAGCACGGCGACGAGCTTCCTGCTCGGCTGCACGTTGTTGGGCGTCATCGGGAGCCTGGGTCTGCTGTTCGGGAACGGTTCCGCGCATGAGGATGCTGATGGTCTGGTTGTTGATTTTATTCACCATCTTGTCGAAGAGCTGCACGGATTCGAGCTTGAAGATGAGCAGCGGATCTTTCTGCTCGTAGCTGGCATTCTGCACGCTGTGCTTCAGTTCATCGAGCTCGCGGAGGTTCTCCTTCCAGGCTTCGTCAATGACGTGGAGCATGATGGCTTTCTCGAAAGCCGTGACGAGGGCACGACCCTCGCTGGCGCAGGTCTCGCGAAGGCTGACGCCACCTATATTATATGCGCGGCGACCGTCGAGGATTGGAACCATTACAGGACGCTCGGCCCACTCTTGCCCATTGGGACCATCGAAAATAGGCTTGAAGACCTTGAAGACATCAGCAGCGATGCGGCCCGTCTTCTGCTGGAAGCGGTCGAGGGTTGCCTGATAGGCTTTCTCCTCGAGGTCCGGACGCTTCATCTCGGCCAGGTCGTGCTCCGTGAAAGGTACTTCCATGGCGAAGAGTTCTATAAACTGTTCCTTCATCTGGTCGTGTGTGGCGCAATTTTCGATGATGCTGCACACGCGATCCCAAATCATATCGGCAATGTCCATTCCAAGACGTTCCCCCATGAGGGCGTGGCGACGCTTCTCGTAGATGACTGTACGCTGTTTGTTCATGACGTCATCGTATTCGAGCAGGCGTTTGCGGACACCGAAGTGGTTCTCTTCCACTTTCTTCTGCGCACGCTCGATGCTGCTGTTGATCATCGGGTGTTCAATCATCTCTCCATCCTCGAAGCCCAGGCGATCCATGACCTTGGCGATACGTTCGGAGGCGAAGAGACGCATGAGCTTGTCCTCAAGGGAAACGAAGAAGACACTGGAACCCGGGTCACCCTGACGACCGGAACGACCACGCAACTGGCGGTCAACGCGTCGGCTCTCGTGGCGCTCCGTACCAATAATGGCCAGACCACCAGCCTCACGAACCTCGGGCGACAGTTTGATATCGGTACCACGACCTGCCATATTCGTGGCGATGGTCACAGCACCGAGGCCGTTGGTCGATTGACCTGCGAGGGCTACGATGTCAGCTTCCTTCTGGTGGAGCTTGGCGTTGAGGACCTGGTGAGGTATCTTGCGGAGCGAGAGCATACGGGAGAGCAGTTCACTGATTTCCACGGAGGTAGTACCCACAAGAGTGGGGCGTCCGCTGGTGCGCATCTTTTCGATTTCAGCGATGACGGCATTGTACTTCTCGCGCTGGGTCTTGTAAACGCGGTCGTTCATATCGTTGCGGATGACCGGACGGTTCGTGGGAATCTCCACAACATCAAGTTTGTAGATGTCCCAGAACTCACCTGCCTCGGTGACAGCCGTACCGGTCATACCAGCCAGCTTGTGGTACATACGGAAGTAGTTCTGCAGGGTGATGGTGGCGAAAGTCTGCGTGGCAGCCTGCACCTTCACATGCTCCTTGGCTTCGACAGCCTGGTGCAGACCGTCGCTCCAACGGCGACCTTCCATGACACGACCCGTCTGCTCATCGACAATCTTGATTTCGCCATCGACGATGATGTATTCCTCATTGAGGTTGAACATCGCGTAAGCTTTCAGCAGCTGCTGGATGGTATGCACGCGCTCGCTCTTGATGGCGTAGTCGGTGTAGAGCTGGTCCTTCTTCTGAATGCGTTCCTCGTCGGAGAGGCTGGTATCGCCCTCGAGGGCAGACATCTGCGAAGCGATGTCAGGCAGGATGAAGAGGTCATCATCGTTGACCTGCCCTGCCAACCAGGCATTACCCTTGTCGGTGAGGTCGGCGCTGTTCATCTTCTCTTCGATGACGAAATAGAGCGGAGCCACAGCCTCGGGCATTCGCTTGTTGTTGTTCTCCATGTAGATTTCCTCGGTGGCGAGCATACCGCTCTTGATACCGGGTTCGGAGAGGAACTTGATGAGTGGCTTGTTCTTCGGCAGTGCCTTGTAGGAACGGAAGAGGGAGAGGAAGCCTGCGGCGGTCTTCTCCTTGTCGTTCTCTGCCTGACCCTCGGCAATCAGCTTCTTGGCTTCAGCCAGATACTGCGTTGCCAGCTGACGCTGCACACCCACGAGCTTCTCGACCAGCGGCTGGTACTCCTCGAACATCTGGTCGTCGCCCTTGGGCACGGGACCACTGATAATAAGAGGTGTACGAGCATCGTCAATCAACACGGAGTCCACCTCGTCGACGATAGCGTAGTTGTGTGAACGCTGCACGAGGTCTTCCGGCGAAGTAGCCATATTGTCACGCAGGTAGTCGAAACCGAACTCGTTGTTCGTGCCGAAGGTGATATCGGCCTGATAGGCGCGGCGGCGGGCTTCGCTGTTGGGCTGGTGCTTGTCGATGCAGTCCACTGAGAGACCATGGAATATGTAGAGCGGTCCCATCCACTCGGAGTCACGCTTGGCGAGGTAGTCGTTGACGGTAACTACGTGTACACCATTGCCTGTCAGCGCGTTGAGGAACACTGGGAGGGTGGCCACAAGGGTTTTACCTTCACCCGTTGCCATTTCGGCAATCTTACCCTGATGGAGCACGGTGCCGCCAAAGAGCTGGACGTCGTAGTGAATCATGTTCCATACAGTCTCATTGCCACCAGCTACCCAGTGGTTATGATAGATGGCCTTGTCGCCATCAATGTCCACAAAGTCATGGCGTGCTGCCATTTCGCGGTCGAAATCGGTGGCTGTGACAATGATGTCTTCGTTTTTGGTGAAGCGTTCTGCAGTTGACTTGACGATGGCGAAAGCAACAGGACGCATTTCGTCGAGAACTTTCTCGTAAACCTCGAGAACATCTTTCTCCAGTTTATCAATTTTCTCGAAAATGGGTTTGCGGTTCTCGATGGGCGTCTGATCAATGGTGGCTTTCAGCTCATCAATCTGTGCACGCAAGGGCTTGCCCGCTTCACGAATTTGTGCTTGCAGCTCTTTTGTGCGGGCACGTAGCTCATCGTTGGAAAGAGCCTGAATCTCAGGATAGATGCGCAATACCTCGTTAACAAGCGGCTGAATAAGTTTCATATCGCGGTCACTCTTGTTTCCGAAGAGCTTGCGCAGAAATTGCATGAATTCCATATTTATTATGAGGATTTTATTAGGGGGTTATGGGGGGATTATGGGAGCCTGTCGGCTTTATGGGCTTTATGGGCTTAATGGGTTTAATGGGCTTTGTGGGCTTAATGGGCTTTATAGGCTTTATAGGCTTAATGGGCTTTATGGGACTTATAAGGCCTATGGAACTTATTTGATAACCAATGGCATCTCGCGACTGCCATTGGGAGCACGAATACGTAGGCAGCGGGCCAGCGTGGGAGCTATGGCTGCCGCAGAGACAGGAGCCGTGAGTCGTTCAACCCGTATGTCAGGTGCCATGAAGAAGAGAGGGTACGAGAGGTAGGGCTCGCCTTGATTAACATATTCTGTGTCCTGCTCACTGACGATGCGCCAACCAGGATTTGCCTCCACGATGATATCGCCGGAGCGGCTGCTGTTCCAGCCCGAACGCACACGGTCGAGTCCCTTGACCCAAGCTCCAAGTGCCAGACGCTGAGAGGTATAAACATCGCGTACACCATCCATTTGCGAGAGGAATTCTTCGGCACGAGCCAGGACATCTGTGAAGTTCTGCTGTTTTTGCTCAATGAGCTTATGGTTCAGATAGATTTGCTGGTTGAAGGTTGCCTCTACGTATTGTGCCTGACCATAAAGGACGGACAAATACATGTTCAGCAGCATCGATGCACGCTGCATGGAGAAGGTTCCGGAAGGAATGCGGTTACCCGTGAAATCGATGTCATCGGCATCGCTGTCGGCATAGCCGGTGGAAGAAATGACATAAAGAACATCCTCACGCCTGACAATCTGTTCAACACTGGAGAAAATATGTGCCAGTGCGAGATCCAGGCGCACGTAGATATCTTGTAACTCTGATGGTGCACGGAACACACTCTGGTGCTCGTAGTTACCAGCATAAAGGCCCACATTGAGCAGGTCGGGGACGGCATCGTTGCCGATACCCGATGCAGAGAGGCATTTATCGATGAACAGTGCGACCTCTTCGTTGATGAGTGCAGAGGTCTTCAGCTGCCGAAAGCGGCGGTCGTCCTTGAACTGATGCTTGAAGTCGCGGCCATCAGCATCTGAGGCATTTTGGTAATAATGGAACGACTGGAGGGCACCATCGTAATAGGGCGTCCAGACTAACTTGCTGATGCGACTGGAAATAGATTTTTGCCGCTCGTAGGTCTGTGCCCAGTCTGGATATTTGCCATAATAAGAAGTCCCGCTCCACGCTCCTGTCTGGTCGTTTACCCAGAAAGCACCGTCTGCAGCATGACCTGCCAACAAAACGGCCATATCCCGTTCGGGGCAAATGCTGTACACAATGGCACGTCCTCCTGTAGCCATTTCCAACTCATCGGAGAGTGAGGTTGTCAGAAGATAGCGGGGTGAGGTCTTTTCGGTTGTCTGAAGACCAGCGTAGGAGGGGTCGTCCACACAGTAAATGGGCTGCAAGTTCTGGCGGGACAGCCACTGCAGCGAAGGAATGCCATTATCGTATGGGATTGCGCCTGTGCTTATGCAAGCAGTGGCCGAGGCGCGGTCGGCACCTTGAAAGGGTTGTTGGGTGTCGGCGTAGTACTGAGACTTGGTCAACAGACGCTTGAAACCGTTCTCGGAGTAAAGAGGAGCAAACGCCTCCAAATAATCCGTACGCAGTTGGTCAATGAGAATATTCACCACTAGCCGGGGCAATTCAGCGGCCTGGACCTCGACACTCGATATCGATATCAAAGCCACCAGGCTGGTCAGCAGACAGGTCTTATTTATGGTCGTGTTGATGGTTTTGGAAGACTTCATTTATTTTCGATAGACGAACAGATGTACTACAGCACGACTCAGCAAAAGTAATGCCATAGGCAGTATCAGCTCACTAAATTTTTGTGGAATGATGAAATATAGGATGATAAAGGCAATCAATACGGCTGCCGCAAATGTGTGATATACATTGCGTTGACGGGCTCGGTCTGATTGCACGACTGCATAGACGAAAAAGAGAGGTATGGGGTTGAGAACCCAGACCTGCCAATTTGACGCTACGGCAGGATGAACGGAGAACAACGCCATGAAACAAAGCAGGATTCCTGCCAATCCCTGCAAGGTCATAAAGACAAGATCCACACCCCAGCAGATGCGCCGGCGCCACGCTTCGTAGGCAGCAAGACACAGTCCAAGAGCAAAGACAATCCAACCCAATACCCTTGGCGAGAGTGGAAAGTCAGGCTGTGCATCGGCTGATGCCTGCTGGCGTGTTTCATCGGGCTGGATGAGAATACGGCTCTCGCGCACGAGGTTACGGTAGTGTGTGCGACCTGCATCAATCATGGCGCTGTCCACATATTGCATCAGATACAAGGGCGCAAACATCTCATCGCGCTCCGTGATGAGTGTGTCGACGTCCGAGCCAAGGAGCAAGTCATTGCCCTCACGTGCCCAGGGGTGTCCCTCGGTGTACTGGTAAAGGATGGAGCGGAATGTGTTCCTGCGGTGCCGCATAGGGTAGATGATTCGCCCGTCCACGCATTCCTCTATAATATCACGTGCGCGCGTGGTACAATTATTTCGGAAAATGTTGTAGCGATAGACCCGGTTCTCCGGCCGGCTCTCGGTACGCAGGGAGTCCCTTAAACGGGTGGCTTCCTCAGGAGTGAGGTTCAGGACCTGTTCCCTGACCCATGAACCACGGTCGATGTACTGAATGGCAAAAATCTCCAAAGGCTCTGCCCAAAGCAGGTAGTCGCACTCGCCAAGAACGAAACGCCAAATGAAATGGGGCGCATTGAAGTCAAAGGCACCATAATTATAGACGATGCCTGTAGGGTTGCTGCTGTCTGACACCCTTATGGCTGTATGGCCGTATAGCTCGTAGGTCTCCTGTCCGGGTGAGCAGGTGATGAGGCTTATGGTAATTGTGGAATCCAGTGCAGGCTTTGCAGGAATGGAATCTGACAGAGGTCTTGCACTCTCTGCGACCTGTGCAAAGAGCGAAAATGGCAGTAAAAATAACGCCAAAAGAACGCTATGGCGAGAAAAATGTCTCATAAACGGGCGCAAAGGTACACATTTAATTTTATTTTCGCTTCTTCATTCTTCTATTTTTTCATTTTTATGTACCTTTGCGGCCGAAAATGAAGTTAATTATTGATATAGGTAATACCGCCAGCAAGTTTTTTCTGTTCGAAGGCGACCAATTAAGGGGTCATGTCATCGAGCAGGGACACACCTTGGAGTGCATCCCTCTGCTGCTCCAGGGGCGGGCATCGGGATTCCCCCAACCCGTGAATCCAGAAGCTGTCATCATCAGTTCTGTCGTGGACCTGACAGCGGAAGCCGAAGCGAACATTCAACTGTTCCATTGCTCCGTTGTGCGTTTCTCTTCGCTGACACCCGTGCCGCTCCGCATCGGTTATCGTACACCAGCCACGTTGGGTACTGACAGGCTGGCAGCTGCAGTGGGCGCCTGGGCTGCTCATCCCGGAAGACCTTTGCTCGTCATTGATGCAGGCAGTTGCATTACCTTCGACTTCGTGGATGCCAGTGGAGTGTATGTAGGAGGAAACATCGCGCCAGGTCTTCATGCAAGGCTGCGTGCCATTGATGACTATTTTCCACGTCTTCCACGGGTGGAGGCAGAAGGAGACACGCCGGAGTTGGGTTATGATACGGAGACGGCTATCCGAGCAGGCGTTATTGAGGGGATGAGGCACGAGATTGAAGGCTATATTTACCACTTTAAGGCTAAATATCCTCAACTTTTGGTTTTTTTAACGGGCGGAGACGAATTTAATTTTGTCGACACAATAAAAAGTGGCATCTTTGCAGACGATTTTTTGGTTCCGAGGGGTCTAAACTATATTCTCGGTTACATCAGAGCATCAAAATAGAACAAAAATGAAGTTAAAATATTATCTTCTTGTAGGCCTCACGGCCTTGCTTTTCTCACCATCAAAGGCTGTTGCTCAGTCCAATGGTTCCAACTCCCCCTATTCGCGTTTTGGCATAGGCCTGGTAAGTGACCAATCCCAAAGTTTCAATCGTTCTATGGGCGGCGTTGCCCAGGGCCTGCGTTATGGTGGCCGTGTCAATTTCCAGAATCCTGCCAGCTATTCCGCCATCGACTCTCTGAGTTTTATCTTTGATATTAGTATGAGCCTTCAGCGTGACCGCTTTGCTCAAAACGGCAATCACCAAAGCACGAACAACACTTCCTTTGACAACTTGAATGCAGGTTTTCGTCTCTTGTCGGGACTGGGAATGAGTGTGGGCTTCGTTCCTTATAGTAGGATTGGCTATACATTCTCCAAGGAGTCCTACGTCCTGCGCGACCCCTATTCCAACCAGATTGTGACCCAAGACCAGGGCTATACGGGTTCTGGAGGATTGCGTCAGATTTATTTAGGTGTTGGCTGGTCTCCCTTCAAGGGTTTCTCTGTAGGTGCAAATGGAGGATACCTGTGGGGTGACGTCAGCAATGGGGTAACTCAGTCATTCTCAGAGAACGGAACGGCGAACACCTCCAGCTACGGAGGCCTCCTCACCGTTTATACGGCCAGTCTGAGGACGTGGAAAGTGGATGCTGGCGTTCAATACTCCTTTAATATCAATAAGGAGAATGAACTGACGCTGGGAGCTACGGTGGGAGTCGGACATAAGATAGGAGGCGAGGCTACGATGCTGCGAATCTCACTGAATGGGGACACCATCGTCCGTACTGCCAATAAGGCTTTCCAGCTGCCTATGACCTACAGCCTCGGAGCAGCCTGGCGCTACAAGCAGATGCTGACCGTGGCAGCAGACGTAGCGATGGAGCAATGGTCCAACTGCGTCACTCCCAAAATCGTCAACAATGGCAACGATGCCAATGCGACGCAGTATGTGGTGAGTACAGGGAGCTATTCCAATCGCTACAAGGCGAATGCTGGAGCCGAGTTTATCCCGGACCGTTATGGCAATTCCTATTTCAAGCGAATCAACTACCGCTTCGGCGGCTATTATTCCACGCCCTATCTAAAGATAAATGGACAAGACGGCTCGAGGGAATATGGCCTTACGGCTGGCATTGGATTGCCTATCATGAACCGATGGAACAGCCGTTCGCTGGTCAACGTTGGTGTTCAATGGTCGCACCGTTCTGCCAGCTCATCCTCCATGATTACAGAGAATATCTTCTGTATAAATATAGGTCTCACCTTCAACGAACCGTGGTTCATGAAGTGGAAGTTCAATTGATATTCATGCGAACTTCCTGTCATACTCGATACTCAATACTCCTTATCATCTTGATAATGATGGGGATGGCGGCTTGTGACAACTCTCACGAGCACATAGCTCCTGCCATTAATCCCAACGACTCGCTCCCCTTCATGAGCAGTCGGGGAATTTCTAATCTTATCTCTGATTCTGGAGTTATCAGTTATAAGATTGTTGCAGAAGACTGGGACATATATAACACCCAGCCTCAGAAGTGGTCGTTCCTCAAAGGGCTCTTCTTGGAGAAGTTCGATACGACTTTCCACGTGCAATGGTATGTTCAGGCAGACACTGCCTACTGCCATGATAACCGCATTTGGGAATTGCGGGGTAGGGTGGTCATCCTCAACCGTGAGGGCACTCTTTTCCGTTCCGAAGAACTCTTTTGGGATATGAATGAACATCAAATGTGGAGCAACCTCTTCATGCGTATCAACAAGCCCGACAGCGAACAGCAGTTGGAAGGCGATCGTTTCCGATCGAATGAGGAGATGACAGATTACCACATCACTTCTTCTTCTGGATTCACGCCGGTCTCTGATTCTGAACCTCAACAAGAGACTTCGCCCGAGCCTGCTGCGGGAGTGTCCAAGGCAGATACCACCGTGGTGCGTGCTCCCAACAAACCGATACCCTCATCTATTCATCGACAATGACAGCTCTCATCATTAATATTGTTTTAATCCTGGCCCTCTCGGCATTCTTCTCGGGTATGGAGATAGCTTTTGTCTCAAGCAATAAGCTCCGTTTCGAGATGGAACGCGCGCAGAGCAGTTTCAGCGCACGGCTGGCAGCTACCTTCTATAATCATCCCAACAGCTTCATTTCCACGCTTCTTGTGGGAAACAACGTCGCGTTGGTTATCTATGGTATCCTCATTGCACGGCTGTTGCAGCCAACGGTCATCGAGCCGCTGGGCATTCAAAATGAATGGGTGGCGCTGTTGATTCAAACCATCTTGTCCACTCTCATCGTGCTCGTCACGGGGGAGTTTATTCCCAAGACACTTTTCAAAATCAATCCCAACCGTGCCCTGACGTTCTTTGCTCCTCTGGCATACCTTTTTTATATAATACTCTATCCCATCGCCAAGTTCACGGGAGGATTGGCCAAGTTGCTGCTGAGAATCTTTGGACTCAAGATTGTTCAGGATGACAATGAATCGGCATTCACGAAGGTCGATTTGGACTTCCTCATCCAGTCCTCCATCGACCAGACCGACAACGACAAAGAAATTGACGATGATGTCAAGATATTCCAGAATGCCCTGGATTTCAGTAGTTGCAAGGTGCGTGATTGCATCGTGCCGCGTACAGAAATCGTTGCCGTAGATATCACAGAGAGCCTGGAACAGTTGAAGGCCAAGTTCATAGAGAGCGGTTGCTCCAAGATTATTGTGTATGACGACGATGTGGATAATATTCTTGGGTTCATTCATTCTTCTGAGATGTTTCGCCTGAAAGCCGGGGACAGCTGGAAGGAGCATATCCACGAAGTTCCCATCGTGCCGGAAAGCATGAATGCCCAGAAACTGATGCAGACCCTGATGCAGCAGAAAATCTCCCTCGCCGTGGTGGTGGATGAGTTTGGTGGAACCAGTGGTATCTGCACGCTGGAAGACTTGGTGGAGGAAATCTTTGGCGATATCGAGGACGAACACGATCAACAGTCTTATACGGCAAAGCGGTTGCCCAATGGCGAATTTGAGCTGTCGGGCCGCTTAGAGGTTGAGAAGGCAAATGAACTCCTGGATTTGAAACTTCCCGAGGATGATGACTACCTGACTATCGGTGGACTCATCCTTCATGAAATACAGCGTTTCCCCAAGCTCAATGAAGTGGTTCGGTTCAGAGGCTATGAATTCAAGATAATTAAGAATACAAGCACCAAAATAGAGCTTGTTCGCTTGCGAATTATTGACGAATAGGGGCTTTTTTGGCTTCTGAAGCCCATATTTTGACAAAATTCTGCCGAAACGCGTGGTAGTTTGACAAATTCTTCGTACCTTCGTGCGCTTTTTGAGCAATATTTGAGAAATCTATAACAAAAAATCATAAAAAAACCAATTATGGCAGCATTACAAAAGATTAGAAGCAAAGGCGCAATCCTGCTCCTCGTGGTAGGTTTGGCCTTGTTTGCTTTCATTGCCGAAGAAGTTGTCCGTGCACTCTCCTCTTCTCGCACCGAGAGCCGACAGAGTGTAGGTGAAGTCTATGGCAAGAGCATCAACATTCAGGAATTTAACGAACTCGTGGACGAATACACCAGTGTCGTGAAATTCTCATCAGGCCTGGAGAACCTCACCGAGGAGCAGACCCAGTCCATTCGTGACCAAGTTTGGCAGACCTACGTTCAGACACAGCTCCTCCAGCACGAAGCCGAGGAACTTGGACTTTGCGTTACTGATGCAGAGGTTCAGGACATCATCAGCAACGGTCAGAGCCCCCTGCTTGCTCAGACTCCTTTCAGCAATCCCCAGACGGGCGCCTTCGATGTTCAGACCCTGAACCAGTTCCTCACGAACTACAAGGCCATGAAGGATCAGCCCAATCAGCCTGCTGAAGCCCTGGAGTACTACAACCAGATTTACAACTACTGGAAGTTTATCGAAAAGAATATCCGCAACCAGCAGCTGTCCCAGAAGTTCCAGAACCTGCTCGCCAAGAGCTTCATCGCCAATCCTGTCAGCTCTCAGAATGCCTTCGGCGCCAGCAACAACGAGAAGGAGATTCTCCTGGCTGCTATCCCCTACAGCAGCGTGAAGGACGAAGAAGTGACCGTCGAAGACCGTGACCTCAAGGCTAAGTATGAGGAGATGAAGAACGTCTTCCGCCTTGATGAGCCCACCCGTGACATCAAGTACATTGACGTGAACATCACCGCCAGCAAGGCAGACCGCGAACAGATTGAGAGCGAGATGGCTGAAGTGGCAGCGCAGTTGCAGGCCGAGGGTGCTGACGTTGCCACCATCGTCCGCAAGAGCGGAAGCACCATTTCCTATAGCCCCGTGCCTCTCCGCCGTTCCGCTATCGCTCCTGATATCGCTGCTCAGCTGGACTCGATGGCTGTGGGCACACAGAAGGGTCCCTACCTCAACGCATCTGACAACTCCCAGAATATCATCCGTCTCATCGCAAAGACCACGATGCCCGACTCTGTTCAGTTCCGTCAGATTGGTATCGGCGGCGTCGATGAGGCTGCTCAGAAGACTGCCGACAGCATCATGACGGCTCTCAACGCCGGCGTGCCTTTCGACAGTATTGCCAAGAAGTACAACCAGACAGGTGAAGAGACCTGGATTTCCTCTTCACAGTACGAGGGTGCTACTCTGGACGAAGCCAATCAGCTGCTTATCAAGGCTATCAGCGCACAGGCTGTGGGCACGACCATGCAGGTGAAGCTCCCCACTGCTATCATTATCACACGTGTCACAGACCGTCGCAATATGGTCGAGAAGTATGACGTGGCCATTGTCAAGCGTCCCTACGACTTCTCCAACGATACCTACAACAAGACTTACAACGACTTCTCTCAGTTCGTAGCCAGCAACAAGACTCCCGAGGAAATCGAGGCCAACGCCATGAAGAGTGGCTATATGGTTCAGGAGCGCAAGGGCATGTTTGCCAGCGAGCACAACGTGGCTGGCATCAGCTCCACTCGCGATGCCCTCCGCTGGATCTTCAACAAGGATACCGAGGTTGGTGAGATTTCCGAAATCTATGCTTGCGGTAACAATGACCACCTGCTTGTTGTCATCCTTGATGGCAAGAACGATGGTAAGTTCCGTTCGCTGGAATCCGTCAAGACTGTGATTGAGGGTGAAGTCCTTCGCGACAAGAAAGCCGCCCTCCTTCAGGATCGTCTGGCTTCTGCCAATGATATCGTCGCTGCCTCCAAGGTGACGGGTGCTCAGCCTATCGATACCATCAAGCATGTCACTTTCAGCTCACCTGTCTTCATCAGCAGTGTGGGTGGTAATGAGTACAGCCTGAGTGGTGCTGTGGCCAAGGCCGCCAAGGGTCAGTTCGTCAAGGGCGTCAAGGGTATGGCCGGAGTCTATGCCTTCCAGGTTGCCAACGAGCAGCAGGGCACAGCCAAACAGGACGATGCCGCCAAGCAGAGAACCAATTCCCAGCTGGCCAGCCAGCAGCTGCGTAGGGCATCGAGCTTCATGCAGGAGCTCTTTGAGCGCGCCAACGTGAAGGACAACCGCTACATCTTCTATTAAGTCCACTCAGTGCGCCTCGCGCGCGCAGGTATAATATAATAAGGTGTCTCCTCTGTGTCAAAATGGGCAGGGGAGACACCATTTTTAGGTCTCTTTGCGTTAAAAAAGTTAAAACTTTGGCAAAATACTTTCTTGTGAACGCATAAAGCCTTATCTTTGCAGTTGCAAACTACAGATAGCAAAATTAGTTACCAATATGAACACCAACTTAATCCTTAAACGTCCTGTGCATGTAGCACTCGAATCCCGCAGGGAGAAGGAATCAGTACGTCGTCTTCTAACCTTCGAGCGATTTGCCCGTGACAACCAGCTGTGGGACGAGATGCTCACCTGCTATTTACCAGATGCCACCGTACAGGCCTCGTGGTTCAAGGGTAGTGCCAAGGAATTTGCAGATGCCCTGGCAGCTCGCACCGACCATATCCCTTACCACATTCACGCCTGCCTCGTGTGGACCTATGGTAATCGTGCTGTTTCCATCGTTGAAACTACCTTCCCCGTGAAGACGGAGATTGCAGGAACCACCTTCAACCAGACGGGAGACTCGCAGTACATCTACCGACTCACGCGCATCAATGGCGAGTGGTACATCAACAGTTGCACCACAATCCTCGAAGAACTGCCTGGAAAGAGTCGTCCCGAGTACCTGACGAAGCTGTACGAGGAGGCCGACCAGTGGCTGCAGAAAGGATAACTGACAGATTTACTGATAAACCTATATTAACAGATTAACGGTCATGGAGAGGAAAGAATCACATGGCGAGTTAATCTGTTATTTTTTTCGATTTGCGGCCCCTTTGTTTTCGTTATTTCGTTATTCCGTTATATCGTTATTTCGATATGGCCGCCTTCGTTGTCCCGTTATTCCGTTATCTCGACCTGCGGCTCCCTTTGTTTTCGTTATTTCGTTATTCCGTTATTTCGTTATTACGATGTGGCCGCCTTCGTTATCCCGAAATCCTCAAATCTTCAAATTCCCAAATCCTCAAATCCTTAAATCTTTAAATCCTTAAATCCCGTTATGAAACAGATATTCCTCTCGTTGCTTATGGCCTTGGCGTTGACGGCTTGCAACACCCCTTCCGTTGACACCTACGTCGATTTCCTGTATGAGAACTTGTCGCTTCCCGACCGCACCGACTACCCTCGTGATTACTATATCGAACAAGTGCGGCTGTCCTTGCAGGCCCGTGCTGAGATGCCTTGGGGCAACAGCGTGCCCGAACGCGAGTTCCGCCACTTTGTCCTTCCTCCTCGTGTCAGCAACGAGGATTTGGACACGTGCAGGTCTGTTTTCTTCCGCGAGTTGAAGCCCCGGCTCGAAGGGTTCACCATGCAGGAAGCCATCCTCGAGGTCAATCATTGGTGTCATGAGCACGTCACTTATCGCCCTACTAATGCGCGAACGCTCAGCCCCTTGGCCACCCTCCGGACGGCCTACGGTCGTTGCGGCGAGGAGTCTGTGTTCCTTGTTGCCGCCCTCCGTAGTGTCGGCATTCCAGCCCGTCAGGTCTATACTCCTCGTTGGGCTCATACAGATGATAATCACGCTTGGGTGGAGGCTTGGGCTGATGGCAGATGGTGGTTTCTGGGTGCCTGTGAGCCAGAGCCTGTCCTGAATGTAGGGTGGTTCAATGAGAGTGCCTCGCGAGGTATGTTGATGCACACCAAGGTTTTCGGCAATTACGACGGCCCCGAGGAGGTTGTCAGTCGGGCCCACGCACTCACGGAAATCAATGTCACCAACAACTATGCACCCACGCGCCGCCTCGCTGTCCTCGTCCTCGATAGCCTCGACCGCCCAGTACCCGAAGCCACCGTAGAGTTCAAGCTCTATAACTACGCCGAATTCTACACCGTCGCCCGCAAGCAAACCGATGCCGAAGGCCGTGCCTCCCTCACCGCTGGCCTCGGCGATATGCTCATCTGGGTGAGTACGCCCACCACTTTTGCCTTTCAGGAAGCACATTTTGCCACCGACACCCTCGTCACCATTTCCCTTTCCTCCCCGCTCACCCGTCAACCTTTCAATGTTTCAACGTTTCAATCTTTCAACGTTTCAACTTCTCTCAACGTCACCCCTCCTCCTGTCAGCACCTCTCTTCCAATCGTCTCTCCTGAACAGCGTGCAGAGAACGATCGCCGGCTTGCACTCGAAGACAGCATCCGTCACGCCTACGAGGCCACAATGCCAGACCAGCGCAGCCGAGGCAATCACGCAGTCATCGCCGACTTCCGTGAAACCGCACCCCTGCTTGGCCGTGCCGCCCTGGTGGAGCCCCTCCTCTCCATCCTGCCAGACAAAGACCTGCAGGACATCACCCTCCCAGTGCTCCTCGACAACCTGCTTGCGGCTCCTTCGTCCCTAGGCTCGCGAAAAGCAACTTCGCGGGAAACAACAGATTTTCAAAATCCACCTGATAATCAGGATATAATGTTGCGATACCTCCTCTCACCCCGTATCGAGCGCGAGCGCCTAACACCCTACAAGATACCTCTCCGCAAAGCCCTCTCGCAGGTCCTTCCCGCCTCCTCAACCGCTGGCCAGCCTGCTATCTCTGCCTCCGCTTCCCCTGGCCAGCCTGCTATCTCTGACTCCGCTTCCCCTGGCCAGCCTGCTATCTCTGACTCAGCAGCCGATTGCCAGCCCGCTATCTCTGCCTCCGCTTCCGCTGGCCAGCCTGCTATCGCTGATGTCTTTGCACTCATCGCCTGGACCCGTGACAGCCTTCGTATCATCGATGACCAGAACCCGCAACACCTGCGTATGCAACCCTTAGGGGTCTATCGCACCCGTACCGCGGACCCCCTCGGCCGCGATATCTTCTTTGTTGCCGCCTGTCGCGCCCTCAATATCCCCGCCCGTATCAACGAAATCAACGGCAAGGTCCAGTACTACACCACCACTTGGAACACCGTCACCTTCGACGCCCCCTCCACCTCCCCTCTCGCCTCCTCCTCCTCCTCCGTGGCCACCGTGCCCGAGGGTTTTCCCGAGGGTTCCCTCCCCCCCTCTCCCTCCGGCACCCTCCGCCTCACCTACACCCCCACACCCCACCTCCCCGACGCCAAGTACTACACCCACTTCACCCTCTCCCGCCTTGATGAGCAGAACCAGCTGCAGCTCCTTACCTACCCGGAGGAAGCCACCTTTGCCAATACATTCCAAAACGGCGTCACCCTTGATGCCGGCTACTACTGCCTGATAACGGGCGTTCGCTTGGCCGATGGCAGCGTCCGCGCTCATCTTCAGCTATTTACCATTCTCCCAAGCGAGACGACCACCTTGCCTCTCGTCCTCCGTACCACGACCGATGCAGTCGCTGTCATCGGTTCTCTCAACGCCGAGAACCTCTATCAACCTCTGTCCTTCCGCGCTCCAGCTGACGAGCCCTCCACCTCCCCTGCCGGAGCCCCCTCGAGCCCCCTTTCATCCCCCTCTTCCCCCGCCGTAGCCCCCGCTAGCCCGCTTCCTCCGACCAGCCTCCTTTCCACCTGTGGTCGCGGCTACTATGTACTCGGCCTCATCGCTCCCAACCAGGAACCCACGAACCATGCCCTGCGGGATATAGCCCTCGTCCGTCAGGACTTCGAGCGCTGGGGGCGTCAGATGGTGCTCCTCTTCGATGATGCAGAGTCGGCCAACCGCTTTAACTTCAAGGAGTTCTGGGGTCTTGGGGCAGCAGCCCTGCTGCCGTCCACTGTTGTCTGGGGAACAGACCTCCAAGGAACTATCAAGCAGGAAGTCGTGGAACAGCTTCAACTTCCTTCCTCCTCCCTCCCCATCTTCCTCATCTGCGACTCCTTCAACCGTGTCGTCTTCATCCAGCAAGGTTACACCATCGGACTCGGCGAACAACTGCTGAAAGTCATCCACCAGCTTTGACTATGATATACGGATGCATGAATCGTTTGACGGCAGTCAAACGGTCTATGCATCCGTATGTAATTGCCTTCTCTTCCGTCTCTGTTTGCCTTCTCTTCCGTCTCTGTTTGCGGTTTCTTCCGTTTTGTCAAGTATTCCGATGGGGCACCCCTTCAGGGTGCATGTTCTCTGTCGTCGGGCTTTCCGGGGGTACTTCGCACCCCCCCGGCTACTGAGCGGAGACGCTTTCAGCGTCATGTGGTTATGAATCTTCATTAGGGAGGTAACCTTTTAGTATATATTATGAGGTAACCTTATATATATAAGGTGTGGCCTATTGATGGGCGAGCGTCAATCTCTTTCTCTTATCGTTGGGGTGATTTGGTCCGTCTATTTTGTGCTTTTTCTTTCCATTTAATTGATTTATCATTTGAAAAGACATGAGAAAGGGAAGATTTTCTATTTATTATATTATTATGTCGCGGAAAGTTCGTACCTTTGCGGCGCTTTTTGAAAGCAATGCGATTTTGTAGATAGTATTTAACATTTTATTAATTATCAATTATGAAAAAGTATTTTTGGCTTTTGGCCACCGTTCTCATTTCCTGTGTAACGCTTATGTCTTGCGGCAGCGATGATGATGAAACTCCCACCCCCAACAATCTCCAGTCTGGAGACAAGACATTTAACGTCTATGCTTCTGCCGTTCTCGACAAGAACCTGGCTGAATATGGCTACATGGAGGTTACTTACACTTGCCAGGGCAAGACAGAGACCTTCCAATTGAAGAAGGGTGATGCTTCAGAGAAGTTCCCCACCGCCGATAATTTTGGAGTTAGGGTTCTGTCCTTTGCGGGTTCCCAGTTAGGTGTTACTTATACGGACGACAACTTCATTATCCGCAACGTGCAGCTGAAGAATCTGAAGATGGATGAAAGTGCTGTGTTCAAGTATAAGTTCGTCGTCGCCGAGAACCGTCCCGAATACACCGAAAAGAGTGACTTCGTAGTGCCGGGTGTTGTGGGTTATGCCACGGGTTCCTATTCTGTAGTTTATTCCAGCCTTCAGTATGCCAAGGGTCTGAAAGTTGAACAGTTCGAATCATGGCTCGAAAAACGTACTATTGAGCGTACTCTGACTTTCTCTCCCAATCAATCTCAGGAGTAAACGAGTTGACAAGTTGACGAGTTGACAAGTAAACGAGTAAACAAGTTTTTGAAGTGTCAAGCGACCAACGGTCGAGCGGACAAGTAAACAAGTTGAAAAGTATATTATGAAAAAGTATTTGAATTGGATGTTCGCCGCCATCCTTATCTGCGGTGCCACTTTAGTGATTGCTTCTTGCGGCAAGGACGATGATGAGGAGCAAACCCCCCAAGAGCAGAAGACTTCCAACGTCTATGAGTTCACCCTCACCGCAGTGCTGCCACAATGTGCTGCTGGCTACATGACGCTGGAGGTGGAATATACCGATGTGGATGGCAAGTCCAAAACTGTCGTTGTGAAGGAAGGCGACACGTCTGAGAAGATGCCTGCAATGGCTCAGACTACCTATGATGATGCGAAAGATTTCGTGAAAGGGCTGTATGGTTTGGAGGGCGAGAAAGCTGCCCAATTCGACAAGCTCGTCGGAGACCTCATCGTGAAGAACATCAAGATGACGGTGCCGGCCGGTAAGACTATCACTTACAAAGGTTATGCTAAGGCAAGAAGCGATTTCAAGCAGCCTACAGGCGAGACCTTCGACTACATCAGACCTGCTGTAATTCCTACTGTTGTGCGTACATCGGGCAACAGTGAACAATACACGCATGTAAGTGAAAAGCTTACGTTGTTCGTTGCTCTGGGGGTCGAATCCGACCATATTGCAGAGTTCCTCGATCTTCAGGGAAATACAGTTGTCAATTCTGGCAGCGTGTTCTTTGAGTAGCCTCACATCGCTCGTGAGGCTGTGACATCGCTAACAACCTCATTCCACAACGAATTATACGAATTAGCGAATTCCTATTCCCCCGTGTTTTCAGGGATTTATGGATTCGTATAATTCGTATAATTCGTTTTTTTGCAAGCATACCTTATTATAATAGAAATAGATGCAATGAAGACTAAATACAATCTAAGTAGCGTGTTCGGACGCCTGCTCCTGCTGGCCTGCCTGTTGGCAGTGAGTCGTGAGGCGATGTCCGACAATTACACCTACAATGCCGACAATTACACGGCTTACCAGGCTGGTAATGATGCGGTGAGATTCACCCTGCCTACCGGTAATATCAGCGGTACCAACGATGGTGTGGAGCAGGGCCGTGTGTCCATTATCGTTGATGGCGGTTCCAGACAGACCGTCTTTGACTGGAACTGTGTAGATTACTCGAATGTGGACACAAAAGGCTGTTATATCCAAGCCTCCCAAGGTGGTAAGTTTGAATTGCAGGGAACGGTGAAAGGAGGCTACAAGACCTTCTACAATACCAATGGCCAGGTGTTCTATGAACTGAATGCCGACGGCAGCAATTCCGACCATTATACCACCACCGTCGTGTGGACAGTACCCCGTGAGTTGCGTGGCAAGAACCTGAAGATTTATGTCTGGGCCCAAGTCAACTGGGGGGCTGCAGGCAACTGGCATGTCCCCAGTGCCAACAGTTCCAAGTTGCTCTTGGACTGGGACTGCCCTGAGACCATGGAGACCTCGGTGTCGATGTTCGAGCCGATGTTGTCGTTCGATCGCTCAAACGTGAACTCACTCATGTTTGCCTATAGCGTTAGTGCCAAGAAAATCAAGTCGATGGCCATTCACTATACCGATGCCATCACCGGTAAGGCCTATAGCCGCAACCTTCCTACCAGCAGCATCTCCGGTTCGGCCTATATCCCTGCCGACCGCCCGTGGAAGGATGTATATATCGACGCTTCCGTGATTGACTACGAGGGAAAGGATGCGGGCACCATCAGTTCAGAAAAGATGTCCACCAAGATGCTGCATCATCCCCGCAACCTGGCGGCTGAGATGACGACAGAAGGCAAGGTGAAGCTGTCCTGGCAGGTGGATGAACCCAATGAGGAGGATATTGAGGATTATGACTTCTTTGAGATCCAGCGCAACGTCACGGGCACTACGGATGCCAATGACAAGAACTGGCGCACCATCGCTCAGGAAACGACATACCAGAAGGGTAAAAAAGACTACGCCTTCACTGATACCACCTTGCTCGACGAGTATTGCGGCAAGCAGGTCGCCTACCGTGTGCGCCGCTCGACCACAGCCACCTGGCAGTGGGCCGAAGGCAGCGGTCATCAGATGTATCAGATCTATTCGTTGTTCATGTTGCCAACGCTGCAGAATCCAACTGTGCAACGTTCAGAGACATGGAATGATGATTCCCACATCGTTAAGATTGCCTTTGATTTGGCGACGATAGAAAACGACAGTCAGGGTCGCTTCATCGTGCGCAACGATGAGGATATCAAGAAGCTGAAAGACAAGGGCATCAGCTACTCGCAGGCCATCTTCCTGGTCAGTAGCCGTCAGGACTGGGAACGCATCGCCAAACTGGTCAGCGAAGGAGGGGAGATGATAAATATCCTCCAGATGAGCAATATCGATTTGGTTGAAAGCCAGGTGATGATAGGTGCTGCCGATCGTCCGTTTTCTGGAACCTACGATGGCAACGGCTATACCCTCACCGTCAATTACAGCAATGCTGAGGATTATACCGCTCCTTTCCGCTATGTCAATGGAGCCACCATCCGCAATTTGAGAGTCAATGGTAACGTCACCTCTAATAATAAGAAATTCTCCAGTGGTCTGATAGGTCGGACTAACGGCGGTGAAAACCTCGTTGAAAACTGTCAGTCCTCGGTAGTCATATCCAGCACTATTGTCGGTGATGCCACCAACGCTGGTTTTGTGGCTTACGTGCCCAAGGGTAATATTCATCTGAAGAACTGCCGTTTCGATGGCAGCCTGCTGGGTTCCGAATGTTCCCACAATGCTGGATTGATAGGCTTCGTTGACGATGGCGGCAAGGCCACAATCGACAACTGTCTCTTTGCACCGGCAGAGATCTCTACGAAGGCCGACGAATGTAAGACGTTCGCACGCTGTAAGGAGGCGAGTCTGGTGACTCTCAACAACTGTTTCTACACCCGTCAGTACGGCATGTTGGAAGTAGATGCAAAAAAATGCTTCGTCATCTATACGGCTGATGACTGGAAACTGTTAAAGTCCATGGTTGACAATGCATTTGGCAACGAGGTGCATGCAGTCCTGGCCAACGACATCAGTATAGGGAGAGTGCAGATTGGAACGAAAGAAAGCGCTCCCTACAGAGGCTGCTTCTTCGGCAACGGCCACACGATTCATGTAGATTGTAATTGGGAAGACTGGGATTATACCGCTCCTATCTGTTATATACGAGGTGCGTCAATCTACGATGTCCGTGTCACAGGAACCGTGATAGGCAAGGACTATACAGCCGGCCTGGTAGGTAGAGCCATCGGAGGCACTAACCTTATATTCAATTCACGCGTTTCAGCCAACATCACCAACTATGGCACCAGGGCCGCTGGTATCATCGGTTATGTCAATGTTGATGCAACTATCTCCGTCTCTGACTGCCGCTTCGACGGTACCATTACCAATATGGGACCTGGTAGTTACGTTAGTCCGTTCATAGGAATGGTAGTTTGGAATAACAACGTGAATATTTTCCGCAATAATCTGGAAACCGGTATTTACAATAATTTCAGCGATCCTGGCTTGGCCTTTTATACACAAGTTCTTGGTGGAGGAGTCTCTAATATAAAGAATGGCATGACCACAAATATTGACAATAACTATTCCAACAAGACATACATAGGCTTTGGTTACATGAGTTCGTCATTCGGCCAAGATTATATGGGTGCCGGCTCCCTCGCGCCTGCTTCGCTGGTACAAAAGTTGGGTGATGATGATTGGGAAGTCGTCGACAATACGGTTGTGCCTAAGGTTTACAAGAAACAGAATGTTGTCGAAGCACAAGGCGGCACCTATGCTACCAAAGCCAGTGATATGGCTGAGAAATTGGGCGAAGGCTGGGAGTTGACAGACGACGAGATCTTCCCCAAGATGACCGTCACCACAGACAATGCCTATAACATTGTAACCTGGGACCCCAAAGCCCGTATTCAGCTACGTGTCAACATGCATGGCGAGAACGGTATTGATTCCAGAATTTATGAGCTTACAGACAATTTGGACGCCATCAGGAAACACGGGTTCACTCAGGAACTGACCCGCAGATGCGTGGAATACTCGTTCGACCTGCTCACGCTTCGTGGCAAGTCAGCCATGCACTTTGTGGGCTCTGACCTCGACACACTCAAAACTGCCGTCACCAAGGTTGACAAAACAGAAGCTGACAAGGTGTACAAGTATGAGAATATGGCCAAGATTAGTGACCTGACCACCAAGACCAAGCAGAGTTCCGTGGAATTGGAATGGAAGACCAATGGCGGTGAGAGCGATTTCTTCCGCATCCTGCGCCGCGAGCATACAGATGATGCCAACGCCGCGTGGACCGATACCATTGCCACCAATCTGCAGCCGACGAGCTATGAAGACAAGACGGTGCTGGCACAGCGGACCTACGACTATCGTGTGGAAAGCATCTTCCAGTGCGAGGGCGTGAAGATAAACGGTGCTGAGAAGCAAGGCAATTGTGAACCTACGGGTATGATTGACGGTTATGTCTATCTGGCCGACGGAACGGCCATGGCCAAGATCCGTGTGAAGTGCGAGCCAGTAGGCAAGATAGCAGGTGCCACCGTCAGGACAACATATACCGACTCGGTGGGTTACTATGTTTTCCGTGGCCTGCCATTCCAGGGCACAGGCTCATATCAGATAACGGTAGAACGCGAAGGAGCAACCGATCCGTTTACGATGCCTAATGCAGAAGGACTGGTTAAGTTTACAACAAGTTCTAACTGGACACACAACTACAACATCTACCAGGATACCTATTATGTTTATTCGGGTAATGTGTATTATCGCGACACCTCTATTCCTGTGCCGGGTGTAGGCTTCCTGCTCGACGGACAGCAGATTTGCGATGCCTCCAGACAGCCCATAGTGACCGACACGCAGGGACACTTCGAACTGAGCATCCCGTCGGGTCCCCACAAGGTGCAGGCCGTGAAGAAGGGGCACTACTTTGCCAACGAGGGTTATCTGCTTAATGCCGATGCCCGCGAAGGCGATGACCCGCGCAAGGTGAACTTCGTGAAGAACATCTCAGGAGTCTTTCTCTGGGACTCTACCACCGTGGTGCTGCACGGACGTGTAGTGGGTGGCGAAGACCAGGGCACCCTGCCGCTGGGCAAGTCGCTGTCTAAGAACAACCTGGGCGACTCGCTCAAGATTGTGATGCAGTTAGAGGGCGACAATGCCTCTTACCTCATCCGCAAGCAGGACGACGAGACCGTGAAGACTGCCGACTACGTGGTAGCCTTTGGACTGGAGAACGCCAAAGGCGAATGCTCCGACACCACCATGGTGCATGTCACCCGCCACACGCTGACCATCAAGCCAGACCCGAAAACGGGTGAGTATCAGGTGGCATTGCACCCCGCTAAGTACAAGGTTATCGAGGTGTCGGCTCAGGGCTATGCCACCTTGTTCCAAGGCGGACAGGTGGGCGAGACCGTGGATTTGACATTCAATGGCAAGGGCGATACCGTGGTCTATAACCGCATCTATCATGCGATACCCGATGTGGAGGTGACGCAGTATAACCCGGGTGGTGAGCGCTACTTCGGCGTGAAGAAGGTGACAGCCACCGACAACATCGGCGGCAAGTCGGATGTGAACCTCGTCTATTATACAAAGGAGACGCCCAATGCGCAGGACAGCATCATGCACTACTCCTTCGACTATCCCGTCTTCATGGGCAGTTCGCCATACGGCTGGATTCTGCAGGCCTGCGAGAAGTATTACTGGAACAACGATAAACGCAAGAAGGTGGATATTGTGAAGCTGCACAGCGGCAAGGTGAGCATCAAGAACTACCTCATCGGCAACGACGACAGCCAGTTGACGTCCAACCTGGAACTTGACGAGGACGGCGGTGCCTCCTATATCTTCACGCCCACCAATACCACGTTCGTGCTGGAGGGTGATAATGCCCTGAAGACGGTGGATATCACGTTGGAGTATGATGGCAGTTACTATGACATCAAACCCCTCGACGGGCAGATCCTGAAGGGATTCGTGATGGCTACTAAACCCAAGGCCGAAGGGCGCAAGGCGATTGCCGCATCAAAGCCCATCCTGTTCGATATCCTGCGCGACCCGCCGGGCGGCAGTTCTTACTCCTATCTGGAGGCTGGTTCCAAACTATCCTATTCCTATAATGCTAATGTGGAAGCAGAGGCTGGGTTCGATTTGTCCAGAACGGTAACATCAGGTGCCGAATTTTATGAGGGTATAGTAGCAGCCCCGGAAGGTAACGGTAAGGTTGCTGGTGAAATCCATCATCAAAAGAAAGATAATACTTATGATGTAACTTTAACTGCCGCTTTTGCCTATTCGTGGCAGTATAACTATAATATGGAACTGACGGAGCGTATCCAGACCAAGAGCGGCCAGAAGTGGATTGGCGGTAAGGCCGACCTCTTTATGGGCTTAATGGAGACCGTCATTGTTCAGGATGCCTTGGCCGTTCGTGCCATCCCAGACAGCATGTATCAGATTGTGAAGGGTCACGAGGGCGGTACCTTTGAGGTGAAAGACAAAACGGGTGAGGTGGTCACCAAGGTGAAGGTGCCAGTAGGTACTACCAAGGTGCTGGCCAAGGGTACCGACGGCACAGGTAAGCCTGTCTATCTGGTACGCGACGAAGTGATGCAGGCATCACCCGCCATCGGCGCTACCTTCGTTCATTCGCAGCACTATATCGAGAACGAACTGCTGCCCGACCTCTACAAGGTGCGTAATTCCATGATTCTGCCAAAGGGTACTGACGTGACAAGGGCCAAGGCACTGGCCAACGAACAGGGCCGGCCGACGTATATCAGCCAAGTGGAGGTGGATGACGAAAACTACGGCGTGGCGTATGACATGATTGTTCCTGACAAAGGTAGCACCACGGACACCATCTCCATCATCAACCAGAATGTGCTGGCGTGGGTAGGCTTCCTGGCGAGCAACGAGGAAGAGAAAATCTCCGTGATGAAGAGCAACCTGGTGAAGCGCTATGACTTCGACGGTGCAGCCAATATACAGTACAGTGAGTCGTTTGCTGCCAGTTCAGCCAATACTAGGAGTGTACACTACCCTGGTGTCAGTGATTTTTCTAGTGCTGCCATGATCCCCGTAGTTGCGAATATTTTAAAGGCAGTGGAAACCTATTTGTCATCCAAAGGACAGGGGCTTCAACCAGTAATTGCACATCCACATAATAAAAATGCTGGTGGATATGATTATAGTGACATAGTTGTAGCAGTTCCAGGATCAAAAGTTTCATATAAGCACCAGTTAATCTTAGACGGTAGTTTTAATGATAAGTTCGGTGTGTCCGATACTCAGTCTAAGAAGATTGGCTTCAATCTGGCTGCTTCCAGCAAGTCGAGCCTGACAGTGGATGTCTATCGCACGGAGACTGAGTATACGGTTGATACGACCAGTTACAATGGCCAGAACACATTCAATAAAGTCTCAATGGAAACGCTTGACTATGTACGGGAAGGAAAGCTATGGCCGCAGCCTGGAGTGAGTTTTGTGCCCAACGGTCCGGTGAAGGTCTATTCCTCCTTCGTGTTCCGTACCGTTGGTGGTGTGACCTGTCAGCCTTACGAGAAAGAGCGTGTCACGAAGTGGTATCAGCCAGGAACGGTAATCGACGTGGCCACCATCCCTGCCGACAAGCCGCATATCTGGATTGAGGAGCCGGTGGTGAGCAACGTGCCGTTCGACGAGCCAGCCCGCTTTGTGCTGCACATGGCCAACGAGACCGACTATCCGGAACGAGCCACGATGCAGTTCAACTACTTCCTGGAGGCCGGCAGTAATCCTAACGGCGTCCGGGTGTGTGTTGACGGAGCACCCCTCACAGGCGCCGGAGTGGACATCGTGCTGTGGCCCGCCCTTGGAAGCGACGGCAAGCACAATGTGTTCACCAAGGAGATTACCGTCTATCCCAGCAAGGCGTTCGACTATGAGGACTTGTCCATCTGCCTGATGGACCCCGAGGATAATGCACGTGTGTTCACACAGAAGTTCTCGGCCCACTTCATCCCTGCTGCCGGCAAGGTGAAGGTCAGCGTGCCCAGCAACAACTGGGTGATGAATACCGAAAGCCCGTATGACGGCAAACGACAGGCTTACTACATGCCAGTGCGCATAGAGGGCTTCGACGTGAACTGGCCCAGCTTCGACCATATCGAATTGCAGTATAAACTCTCGACCCAAGGCGATAAAGACTGGGTGAACGTCTGCTCGTACTATGCCGACAAGGAACTGCAGAGCAAGGCCAGCGGCGTCACCGATACGATACCCAACAGCGGTGTCATTGTGGCCCCGTTCTATGGCGAGATAGATCCCGTGGAGCAGTATTACGACATCCGCGCCGTGACCTACTGCCGATATGGTGGTGGCTACCTGACGGGGTCGTCGGAGGTGCTGAAAGGCATCAAGGATACCCGCCTGCCTGTGGCCTTCGGAACTCCGGAGCCTACCAACGGCATCTTAGGCATAGGCGATGATATTCTGATTAAGTTCTCGGAGCCTATTGCCGGTAACTACCTGCGCAGTATCAATAACTTTGAGGTGCTGGGTACGCTGCTTAGCAACGACATCTCAACGTCTACATCGTTGAGCTTCGACGGCAATGCATTGGCTGCTACGCAGGGCGAACGCAATCTAACAGGTAAGAGTTTCACGGTGGATATCATGCTGAACCCAGCCGTCGACAAACGTGAGATGACAGTCTTCTCGCATGGTGGCGACGAGAAGGGTATGCGCTTCGGAGTGACTGCCGACAAGAAACTCTCGGCTACCATCAATGGCGAGACGCTGGTGTCTGACACCATCGTGCCGTTCAACAATATGCTGCATCAGGTGGCTTACGTGCTCGACCAAAGCGGCGATAAGACTACCGTGAAGTTCTACGACGGTAGCAAGGCCATAGGCAGCAAGCAACTGAAGGAACGCTATGAAGGTGCTTCGTCGGACATCGTTCTGGGTGCTGATTTCGATTATACAAAAGATCTTCTTTATAAGGGTGAGATGCTGGAGTTCCGCCTGTGGAACCGTGCCATGTCAAGCGGCGAACTCGACAGTTACGGCAAGAAGAAACTGACGGGCTATGAGACGGGACTGCTGGACTACTATCCAATGAACGAGGGCGAAGGTACTTGGGCTTACGACAAGGCGCCTGGCAGCATGGATCTCTT
>JAFXTO010000012.1 GCA_017535725.1 Bacteroidaceae bacterium | reverse complement strand
TCTACGTTCTTACTCATGTCATTCGCTCTTTAAGGGGTTATGTGGCGACAAAGGTAGCTAAAATCCTGCAACTATGTGCAAGGGGCAACCCTTTTTCATTCCCTTTGGCGAACGAAGTCGCTCATGTACGTTTCATATAATTAGCCTATTCTTGAAAGTTACTACTCCCTCCCTAAAGGGAGGGCGGGGGGAGGGTCTTCTATTTACTTAACAAACACCTTTTTCCCATTCACGATGTACATACCCGGCTGTGAGATGCTTCCCACGCGACGTCCCGTGATGTCGAACACCTGCTTCGTGGCAGGCACAGCACCCATTTGCAGTTCGTTCACAGTGTCTTCGGGCTTCTGGTCGGTGCAAGGCGTGTCGGTCATATCGTAGTTAGCAGTCATGATGGTCACGTTCTCGATGCCGAGGTCGAGCACGACCTTCGGCAGGGTTGCCTTCATGGTGTTTGTTGCCCAGATGAGGTTGCCGTCGGCATCATAGAACTTGTGGCCGGCATAGTTCTTGGTTCCCTGGAAGGTGATGGTCTTGCCGTTGCTCGACAGCTTGTACCAGTCATCAGTAACGGGCGCAGCATCAGCGGTGAAGGATTCGTAGTCACCACCGACGTATGAAGCTCTTTCCGATGCCATCAGGTAAGGATACTCCTCGTTAGCACGTTTCAAACCGTCAGAGGCAGGAACACATCCGAAGATGTTATCGGGGTCGGCTGACTTTTGGATGATACGGTCGTCAATGAACATGATGTTACCCAGCTTTTTCTCGTACTTCTGCATGTACTTCTTGGCAGCATCGATATGAGACTGAGTCGTCGTGACGGTATAGTTACTGTAGTCGCCAACGGCCAGCATCTTCACAGGAATGAACATACCGTATGCCTCGAAGAACTCGCTGAGGTCAGCCTGAGCCACATCGCAAATCATCTTGGCGAGATGCAGGTAGTCATCCTTACCGTAGGAAGTAGGACTGCCGGGACCGCTCCACTTGTTGATGGGCTTCTTACGCATCTGGCGGAAGAGGTTAGGATAGAAGTTGGGATCATGACCTTGTACGTGGAAGTAGAGGTAGAGCTGGAAGAACATACCCGTCGTCATCCAGATGTTGCGCTCCAGCCACGGGGTTCCTTCTACCATATAATCGAAGTTCTGGCTCGGATAGTAGCGGCGGGAGTTCAGAATGCCCGATTCGAACGTATTGATGTTTGAGAAGAGGTTGTTCGAACTCTCCGTGGTACCAATGACATTGATACTTCCCTGGTGGTTGTGGCCAATTTCATGGCTGGGTCCCCAGAGGTTGCCAGCCTGTGTTGACATCTTCTTATAATTCATCACGGTAGGAATAGTGCTCTCATCATACCAAGTGCCACGAGTGGTGGAATGCATGTAGGAGGTGGCTCCGCTGAAGGCGTTCCAGATGTTATTGTAACGTCCTTCGAAGTCCTCGACACCCATGAAACGATCCTCGTTCTCCACGACACGGTCCCAGATGCGCATCAGTCCTTCCATCTCAGTGGGCTCAGCTTGCTTGACGAGGTCAGCATGCATCTGGAATACCAGGTGTTTGGTCTTCAGGTTGAGGTAGTTGCAGACCTTGAGGAGATCCTGTTGCAGCAGCTTCCAGTCGGCATTGGTCATGCCGCGAGTAGCATCCCAGTAACCCTGCAGCTGACCACCCTCGAAGTGGACGGTTATATCTGCATAATCCTTGAGGTACTTCCTCGTATCTGTGAGCTGGTAGAGGACATAGAGCACTTTCTGCTCGGAGAAGCGGAGGAGATTCAGACCGGCCTTCAGCGTGGTCAACGAACCGGTGGAATGATTGCCGGGCACGCCATCGGTGCTCACAGCCTCGAGCTGCAACGTACAATCGGGCGACGGGTTGTTGTTGACATACACATAGATGATGTCACCCGGATTGGCGACGATTCCAGTAGGACCGGAGAGCCGGCCGAAGGCATTACTCATGGTGAAGTTATCGGCGTTGCCCATCTTGTCACAATTGCTGTACACGTTGTAATCAGCGATGCGGAAGAATTTCTCGTAGCCAGCAGTGTAGTCTGTAGTCTTATCGGTGTACTGCTGCCACGTATCGTTCTTCACCTTCAGCACCATGGCCTGCATGGCTGCTGGCAAAGCGGCAAAGTCTTCGTTGGCAGCCAGTGCCTCGTCCGAGAGTGCCTGTATGTCGGCCTTCAGGGTGGTGCAAGCCTTGTCCTCGAAGAGGTTGTCAAGGTTCAGCTGAATCTTGGTTTTATTCTTCACGAGGTCCTCATACATGCCCTGCTCTTCACGAATCCTGTCGAGTTCATCCGGGTCGATTTCCACCTCCTCAAAGTGCCATTCGCTGGCAGCAGCATCGGTGCTCCAATAGACCACGTTGTGTCCCTGAGTGCTGGCATCATGAAGGCCTGACTTCTCGTTTCCATAATAAATGGTCCAGCGGTAGTCCCATTCATCCTGTACGAGCTTGATGTTGAAAGTTACCTGCGTGTCGCCCAAATGATAAGGCGCGCTGGTCTGCGTCTGGTGCTGGATATACTTCTGCGAGACCACAGACTGGATGGTCCATCCCGTGCCGTTCTTGGTCAGTAGCCAGTACTGATTGTAGTTCTGCGAATCGACGTTCTTAGCCGAAAGATCATCACCAGCGGTGAGGGCGAGGTCGTAGTAGCTCATGAGGCGGTAGTAAGCACCGTCCTTGAGTTCCTTAGCGTAGGGGAAAGAGCTCATGATGCGCTCGCGAATCTCTTCCATCGTGTAGTTCTCCACAGCCTCGATGTACCAGTCACAGCCTGCGTCCATCGAATAGCTGAAGAGACCGTGGCCAGTATTGGTGTTCAGGAACTTGCCGCCGAAGCTGCTGTCCGACGAGACGTTGAACAAGGCCTTCGAAGTGGTGGCATTGGGACTCTTGCGGATGTAAAGAGTGGTCTTTCCGCTGGCGGGAGTGGTGTAATCGGCTTGCAGGTATTCGCCGGTATTAGCGCTCCGGAGGGTGTAGCCATCAGCGTTTGCCAGAAGAATCCATACCTGATTGAGGGTGTTGAGGTTTTTCTCCGTGGTGGTGGCAGCGCCATTCGTCGCTGTCGAGAGGTACCAGGAAGTACGGTCGCTTTTCAGCCGAACCAATCCCGTAGGAAAATCGGCTGCACTGACAATCATGCTTCCCACGACTCCTATGAAAGCAAGAAGAAATAAGTAGAATCTTTTCATATCCAATGTAGCTTTAGTTAGTTATTGTTAACGGTTTAGCGTTGCAAAAGTACAACATTATTGGTGACCCACCAAATTTTGCGACACATTTTCTTCTTCGAAGGCCGTTTTCATGCGTATTATATCTATAAGGTGTAGTTTATCTACGCAACAGGAGGGAAACGTCGCCGTTTCCCTCCTGCTATTCTGAGGTCTTGGAGGCTTGCGCCTCTAAGATGGAATGTCTTACTTCACGATGACCTTCGTGCCGTTGATGATGTATGCACCCTTCGGCAGGTTGGAGATGGAGTTGATGTTACCATTCTGGACGAAGCGACCGTCGATGGTGTAGATGCCACCCATGCGACTGATGTTCTTGATAGCGGTGTTGATGCCATCAGGCAGAGCTGGATCGAAGTCAATTTCAAACTCAGCCTTGCGCAGGAAGCCTTCGGAACCTTCGGCGATATCGGTGATGTACACGCGGTTGCCACTAACACTGGTGTTTGCAGTCTTCCATTCAAGAGCTTCGTCTTCGTGACCAGTACCTGTTGTCAGGAACCTCACAGGAATCTCCTTGCTATCAAAGACACCCTTCAGGTAGCCAGAAGTCTGAGGCTTGTTGACGAGGTCGAAGGTGAATGCGAACTTAGCGATAAGGGGATCATACTCGTCATATTCACCAGGCATGTCACCATCAGCAACAATGAAGAAGGGACGGCCAGCGACGACCTGATTGCTTGCGATCTGAGCGAAGGTAACCTTCACTGTCTCAACAGCAGCATCCTCTGCATCGGCGGTGCGCTCAATGTGGTCAACCGTCCAAAGCTTAGCCACGTCAGGAGTCTGCAGCGTGAGGGGAACGGGGAGGCAGCGGCCATAGATGTCACCAGGAGTGAGAGACATCTGTAAGATACCACTTGTGGGGAAGTCAGCAGCCACGTTTTCTACTTCCTCTACGAAGAAGCTACCACGACGGCCGTCGGAATCTGTCCAACCTTGACCAGATTCGTTACCCCAAGCACAGAGGACGGTCTGGCTCTGAGCCAGGTGCAGAGGACTGTGGGTCTTGCCTTCGAGAGACTTGTTGAAGAATGCATTCTGACCATAGCCAGAGGGGTGCTGGGTGAAGAGACCGGGCTGTACGCTCAGCGAACCACCATTATTGATGTAGAGACCAGTGGCCTTGTTCTGGATAGCGTATGCGCTGTCGCCAATGTTCACGAAGCGCCAGAGTGCCATATCCTGATCTTCGAGTGCTGCAAGGTCAATACCATGAATGGACTTCTCGAACATCACTTCTTCCTTGGCAATGGGTACGATGACACTACCATTCACATCGTCGCCTGCATCGTTCTGACCAAGAACCTCATTCTGTCTATAGGCAACAGCGATATACTTACCAAAGTTACCATAGTTGTACGTTCCAAGGGTATCTTCGTCAACAATGTAATAGTTAGGATAGTTGCCTTCCTTGCTCCACTTATACTTGTCATACTCTTCTTCTGTACCGAAGCGGAAACGATACCACTTGCCTTCCTGAATCTTGATAGGAGAAGCTTCAATCGTGGCCATCTGCTCCTTCATGGAAGCGAGGAATTCGCTGCTCTGAGCCTTCGTGTAAGCACCAGCCTCATCGTAAGTCTTTGCATTACTAATAAGGTTCTTCAGAACTGAGCTAATACCAACGGGATAGAAACCGGGGTTCGTACCTTCAACAACAGATACCAACAGGTTCTCTGCCAGAGAAATCGTATCGCGCAGGTCCTGAGGATTCACATACTTGGCAATGAAAGCATCGTAAGCGCCCTTCAGCTTGTCATAGTTTTCCCTAGTAGCATCAGCGGCATCGACATCCTTGAATTCTTCGTAAGCATCCTCGAAGTTCTTGGCGACGTCACCCATGAGGACATACTGACAAGTCGGCGACTGATAGATACGGCCAGGATATACCTGGAACTCGGCAAGGTGCATGAACTTACTTTGTGCCTCAGCACCGTCATTGCCTTTCGTACCCATGCAGTAGAAGCGGAGGTACTTGTGGTTATTGGCATTGAAGACATCGGAGATATAGGACTCGGCGTTGTTGCCTGCATGGTAGGGAGTCTCGATTTCTGCAAGCAGTTCACCGTCTTCCTGTACGAGCTCAAAGTCATCGTCATCGAAGCCTACAACATTCCACTTGTAAATCTGGTTACCAGAGGTGGTGTTACGACGTGTGAAGGTGAAGACTGCACTTGCATAATCTTCGGGGGTCGGGAGCTCTACCTGGAGATAGTGGTGATCCTCGTTGGTGTATTCACCATGCCAGTCAGAGTGCCAGAAGTTACCCGTGTTACCGTCCCAGAGGTATTCGATGTGCTGACCCTCGGCGCTGTCGGAGCAGGGGCTGGTGATGGGATATTCGTCTGAAACGGCGGGCTTCTCCTCGTCCACCAGTTTTTGGACGTCCTTGGTCACCTCGATCATATCGGGAGCCTGCTTCAAGATATTAATGTAGTCAGCCCTCCAGATATCTTCTTCGTCATTGAAGCTATTAATGATTGCCTGAGCCTCGGCATCATCAACCTTCTCGAAGTACCATTCAGAAGCCTTAGGACCATCGCCCCAAGTTGTGCACCAGCCTACGAGGTTACCGCTGACACCAGAGCCATCGCTGTGACCACCCTGATGGAGGTAGACAAAACCGTTGGCCTCCTGGCCAGCAAGACGGATGTTCACATAGCTGATAGGTGGCTCTTCGTCATGATTCGTAGCAACGGCATCGAAGGCCAGCAGGCTATCGGACTCCAGACTCATTTCAACATTTCCACTGCGAGTAACAGGCAAGAAGCGACCTTTGTGGTACATATTCTGTACGTCGAAGGTGGTGTCGGTGACGGCAGTAATCTTCCAAAGGGCTTGGATACTTTCCTTTTCATCATCGAGGTTAGGTGTCATCCATTCACCCCAGAGCTTTCCATCATTACGAGTACCAACCATGTACTTCTCGACATCTTCGTCATCGTTGGTGTACAACATGCCACCCTTGATGCGGTAGTAACCATTGGCAAGGTTCTTGGCCGTGAAGGGAACCTTCGTGGGAGCGATGGCATCGTAGGCTGCAACTAATTGATCGCACCATTCAAGGATTTGTGCTGCGGTTGCGTTGTTCAGGTTGTCGTATGCATCGTATGCATCCAAGAATGCCTGCACAGCTTCCTCGCTATAGTCACCGGGGTCTGTTCCCGTGCGGCCATAGAAGGAATCGTAAGCTGCACTATAATCGTCATAGAGCTTCGTAGCCTTATTCCATGCCACGTCAGTTTCTTCCAACTTAACAGCGGGGAAGATGTTGAAACGACTCATGTGGAAATAGCCGCGATTGTAATTGTCGGAATTATTACCTTTCTGTTCCTCGGAATAAAAACGCAGATACTGGTACTCTCCACGCTTAAAGGGGGTGGACAGCAAGGTTTCCGTGTTGCTGCTGAAAGGAGTCTCGATTAGTGCAATCTCCTCGCACTCCTCCTTCGTTGCCTCGGGGTCATCGGTACCAACCACCAACCAAACGGTAGTATGGTCATTGTCAGCATTACGACGTGTGAAGGCAAACATGATGAGAGTCTCAGGATCGAGGTCATCGGTCATCATCACCTGCAGGTAATGACTACCAACCGGCTGGTTGCCATTGTGCCAGTTGGAATGCCAGAAATCGTTCGTGTTACGATTCGTGACTTCATCAGGTTTGGTTTCACCTAAAAGAGCCCACTCAGAACCTTCGCCAGCATCACAGCAGGGGTTGAGTTCGCCCTCTTCGCCATACAACTGTTCCCATACGTCCAGAATGAGTGGCGACTGGTCATCGACAGTGTAGCCGTCTGCGCTGGACAACGCTGTCAAATCGACAGTGAAGCCAAGGTCATAGGCGTCCTGTGCGAATGCGCTTGAACCGAAAAGCCCAAACAGCATTGCCATAAGTACGTAAATTTTCTTCATACTTTAGATTAATTAAAAGGGTTAGTAAAATTTGAAATGATTTCTTGCTTTGGGACACGTATTATGTACATTGTCGGCTGCAAATATAGGAGTAAAGGCTGAAATGTTTTACGCTTCGGGTGTTAAAAACGTGGTTTGTTAAACATTTTTAACCAAACCGAAGGCTTACAGAGCCTCTAACATCGCTATTATGCGGTCTCCAAGTACGCTTTTCCGCTCGATATGTGCCTGCACCTCGGTCACGAAGGGATTCGTCTCGAATTCCCCACGCACTTGCTCGAAGTCAGCCTCTATGGTACGGCGACTGGCACCATCGAATCCGAAGCCTGTGCGGGCAGAAAGGGAGAACTCCTTCTTAGCATCGGCATAGAGCATACGGTCGAGTTCCACGACACTCTGCTTCCATTGGCGGACGATGGCGATGAGGTCTTCGATGGTGATACGGTCGTCGGTGAGCTGGTAGTATTCCAGCATCTTCTCGTAGGCCCACGTCCATTCGAGTTCATAGTAGTCAGCATGAAGCGTTCGCAGGGCTGCGTCGAACTCTGCCTGGCTGTTGCAGCGACCTGCCTCGACGTCATCGAGCAGGGCCTTGACGAGTTCCTTTGGAGCAATGAGTCCGGCCAGGTCCACCCACTGTCCGAGTCCGTTCTTCGAGGTGGGCTTGATGCCTTCGAGGACGCTCTCGACAGAGGAACAGTCGATTTTCTCCAAGCGGGAGATAAGGCTATTGCCGAGGAATTTTTCTATTCCAATACGATAGAGTTTCTGTCCACGATAGAGCGAGCTGTTGGAAATCTTAGCGCTCTGGTAGGCATATACATCACTGGTGGGACCGCTCAGGCGTTCCAACTCGGTGAGAATCTGCAGACCATGGAACATCTTATCGATGGTATAGGGCGAGAGGAGGTTGAAGTTCACGGCATCGATGCGGCCTTCCTTGGCACGACGGTCGCGCTTGGGCCATTTCTGGGCATCGCGCACAGTACCGACCGAACGCAGGTTGACACCAGGAGCCAAATAGGTCTCACCTTTCTTCTCAATAAGATAGGAGAAGGGCAACAGGGAAGTATCTGGGTGTGAGGAGTGGCGTCCCATAACGAGGGAGAAGGCTCCGATGCGAGCAGGCCAGAGGATGTAGCTGTCCGAGCTGGTCTTGGCACCACGCTCCAAAGCTCCCTGATGGATAGGACCAAGCTTGTACATGTGGTTGCTCTGGTTCGAACCAGAACCGGCATTCATGAAGGAGAAGAGGCCGGCGATGAGGAGGGTGGACTTGTGGTGAGTGACGGTAAAGGGACCTGCAAAGATGGCACAGGCTTCACCGTTCTCTTCCTGGCAGTTACAGAAGAAGAGGCTGTCGGAGGCGCTGTAGCTGTGACCCAAGGTACAGGACTGTCCGACGTAGACACGGGTCAGTGTGGTGCAGTCCTCGACGACGGAGCCGTCCTGGATGATGAAATCATCGGCAATGACGCCGTAGCCGATATGGATGGGAGACTCGCGGCGGCTGTTCAGGGTGCCATTCTTCAGGCGACCGGCACCTTCAATCTTCGCGTACGCGCCCACGTACATATTTTTAATGTAACCAGTGTCCACGATGGTGCTGTGGTGACGTATGGTTCCTCGGGAACTTGTCTGCTCCGCCGTACGCTGGGCGGCAAACTGCTTCAGGCGGTCGATAAGCAAAGGACGATGACGGTAGAACGCCTCGAGGTAGGCTTCGTGGGCGGTGAGACGGTCGTGGATGGTGACCTCGCGGCCTCCGGTCTCATTCAGGACGGCCACATCGACACCATTACCGAAGCTGGTGGGGCCATCGCAGAGAATAATGTCCACATTCTCTATGAAACAGTCATTCTCAATATCATAGTTGGCGATGTAGTTCTTGATGTTCTCGATACAGCAGTCGTCGCCGATGGTGACGTTGTGCAGCGTGGTATGGAAGAGGCCGGAGTGCTTATGCATGCCGCCAGGCATCTCAAAGCTCTTCTCGAAACGTCCTAATCGGATTTCTCCTGAGAAGCGTGTGGCACGGATGTATTTCAGGCTGGCCTCATCGGTAATATAGATGTTGCTCCAGTCCTCGGAAGAGCAGCCTTGCTCCTGCAGCTTCTGAATCTCAGCTGCTGTTAATTGTCTTGTCGTGATGGGTTCCATAATTTCGTTTTGTAAGGGAATTCCGGTGCAAAAGTACAGAAAATAGGCGAAACTCATTGCACTTTGACAATTATTTCTTACTTTTGCAGCCGAAAAAAGGATTTTTTCCCTATGAAACTGGTTCGTAAGCCTTGGATTTGGGTCTCACGCTTCCGCAATAGAAAAGGTTATGGCGTGCATTCTCCCTTCGCATACTCGTTCATTCGAGGGGTCGTATTGGAGACGACTCCGTACTATGCCTACTCGGAGCTGGCCCAGCTGCATCCCTGGTGGGTGCGGTGGGGGCGGATGTATCCCCTGTCCTGCCGCCAGTTGCTCTTCCGGCTCGCGAATTTCGCGGAGCCGAAGACGGTGGTGCTGCTGACGGAGGATGAAGTGGCGAAGAAATATGTGCGGGCGGCGGTGCCGAGGGCAGAAATCATCTCAGCGGGAAAACCGCTGAGCACCAACACGGGAAGGGGAAAAGGGGATACGAAGAGAGAGAGGAAAATGGTAGAGATGAAGGCGGAGTTCGTCTTTATCGGGAGGGAATATCTGGGGGAAGCGGCGAGGTATGCGGTGGCAATGCCGCCGCAAGGGATGATGGTCTGCGAGGGGATTCATGAGAACCGGGAGGCAATGGAAATATGGCGTGCCATTCAAGCAGATCCGCACACAGGAATCACCTTCGACCTCTACACTTACGGCGTCGCCTTTTTCAACCATGCCCTATACAAGCAGCACTACAAGGTGAATTTCTGAGTATTTTTGTGTTTCCGGGCGTTTCGATCACACTTTTCTTATAAGTCTTTGGCTACCAATGGTTAGGAAAGGCAGTCCTCTCAAATTTCGGTCATCTTTCGGTCATTTTCAGTCACTTTTCAGTCACTTTTCGGTCACCTTTCGGTCATCACTTAGTCATCACTTTTGTCATAGATTTGTGACCGAAAAGTGATTGAAAATGACCGAAAAGTGACCGAAAAGTGACCGAAAACGAGGGATGAGCATCACCTTAATTCTCTGACATACAGAACAATGGCCAAAAAGGAATGATCGAAACACCAAAAACGTATATACGTGTGGGCGTTTACGAACGTACCTTTTGCATCCCCCAAGCATACACTTCATCAACGTGTGGACAGGGGAGCTCGTGCTCGTGAAGTAGTTGACGGATGAAACGGAGTCCAAAGGGGAAGTCTTCTATGAAATAACGGCTGTTGAAATCGGGGACGTAGCCGGCTGAGGTCTGACACATAGGAGCCAGAATACCCTGGAAGGCGGCTATGCTACGAATCTTGTGGGTTAGCGAGGGGGCATCGGTGGATTCGTAATACGTTAGCAGTGAGGGTACAGCCTGTTCGTCGATACCGAGCTTGCGAGTCAGGGACATGAGTTCGTCGTCCATAGCTAGGATGCAGGCGGAAGCCTCATCTGTCCATTCCTCATAAAAACGGATGGGCGTGGCAATGGCTTCGCCGTTCCAGTCATGCCAGAGGGTGAAGAGACGACCCGTGTGCAGGATGGGGTTGCTGTTGGTGAGACTTGCCTCATAGAAGTTATTCAGGCGGCGAATCGGTGTGCGGAATAGGTTTTCTAAAATCGAATAACCTGCCGAATCGTTCTCGAAGGCAACGGAGAGCTCTTTCTTATAGCCCAGAAGGTGAGCACGATGGCCATAGACTTCTGTGCGGGCGATGAAGGGTACGCGCTGGAAGCCGAAAAGGGGTTGCTGGGCGGGGAGATGTTTATGCGCGAAGAAGAAAAAACCCGTGCTGGAGACCACGGAACCGACGGCGGTCGTGGAAGAGAGGTAAGGCTTGATAGCCATCAAAGTAGGCTCTATGCCAAAGCCAGGCAGACACAATAGGACGAGGTCTGCCTGCGGAACGACATCCTCTGGGCGGTCGCTAATGCGTTGCAGCTGACTTCGGAAACAACGGCCATCGGGGTCTATAACTTCCACTTCGGATACCCACGCCTGCGGTTTCCGGGTAAGCAGACTCACGGCAACCGTCTCTTGAGCAGCCAAAAAGCCGGCACAAACGGTGGCCAGATTGCCACCACCACAGATACATACTTTCGTTTTCATTCTTTCAACAGACAGGAATAATAGTTCAAGCCTGATCCAACTCGTGCAGCGCCTGCAACAGGCGGTCGTTGTCTGCCGTGTTACGGACTGCTATGCGGACATAGTTCTTACACCCAAACGCCTTCTTGTAGCCGCAATCCTTGATGAGAATGTTAACCCGCTTGATAAGGAGGATGGCCAGTTCGGAGGAAGAGAAGCGGTTGTTGACCTCGCAGAGGAAATAGTTGGCCTCGGAGGGGATGACACGCAGAAAGGAAATCTTACGCAGTTCGCCCTCGAAGCGGTCGCGTTCCTCTTGAAAGAGGCGGCATGCACGCTGGTAATCAGCTACATACTTCCCATAAATTTGCATGTAGTACTCCGCAAAGGAATTGATATTCCAGATGCTGACCTCCCTACGACAAGCAGCAATCATCTTGCTGTCTGCTGTAGCCAGAATACCGAGGCGCAAACCAGGCACGCCGTAGCTCTTGGAGATACTCTTCATAACAATCAGCGACGGATGGGCACGCAGGAGATCGTCGGAAAGTAAGGTGCCTTCAGGGTAGCAGCGGGCGAAGTCCACAAAGGACTCATCTACAAGCAACTTGATGCCCCGTTGCTCGCACCAAGCCAGCAGGCTGAGTACTTCAGAACGAGGAATGTAATTGCCACTGGGATTGTCAGGGTTGATAAGCAAGAGCATGGAGAGTTGCTTGTCGGCAAAGAAGGCCATCAAGTCATCGGCGGTGTAGGCGAAGTCCGCATTATCAGGGGTATAGATAACAAGATCCTCGGCTTCCTTGCGATTGGGGTATTCTTCAAAGGTCGGATAGACGACACCCAAACGACCGGGGGTGTGCTCCATAACCACCTTTATCAGCTCTGCAGCTCCATTGCCTGGAACCACAAGGTCAGGAGCTATTCCGAAACACTTGCCAGCCAAAAGTGAGTTGACCTGCATACCCGAAGGGTACTGGGTCAGGAGGACATCGAAGCTGGCCATCAACTCCGTCTTCAACCGTTCCGAAGGGAAATAGGGATTCACCAAATAGTTGAAGTCCAGCAAATCCGGGAAGCGCCAGAAGCCACCAAAGCGACGAGAGTAGGAACGCCAAAGCTCCCGTCCTTCAGCAAACATCGTCTCAGCGATGTCAAGATCCTGAATATCATCAATTTCATACCAGTGCTCATCACCAATAGGCAATGCCTTGAGTTCCGTACGGTCGAGGAAAGTCAGCACGCGCAACACCTGTTCGTAGTATTCGTTCTCGCCCACGGTGCGCATATACACCTCGAGGAACGGCACATACTTAGTCCGCAGAAAATCGCGGCTGAACTTGTAGACATTCACAGTCTTGTAGTACTGATCGCGCTCTTCGTAGTGGAAACTGCTTTTAGGTACGAAACTGGTGATGCAGAGGTCCTCGTCCAATCGCACCATCGTGCCGTCCATCCACGAACGGTACTTAGCCACGAGTGCAAGGTTGGGCCAGGGATTGTCCAACAAGAGGGGGAAAAGACGGTCATCAAGAATCAAGTCACTCTCGATGAGCAACGTGTCGTCCTCCACCAAGAGTTCACGAGCAAGTGCCAACGAATAAATATTGTTCGTGCGGTCGTACAGTTCGTTCTCCACATACTCGATATTCAAGTCCGCATACCGGTCGCCGATATGCTGACGAAGCCCTTCGGCCTGATAGCCTACAACGATGATGACGCGGGTAAGTGGCAGAGACCGCAACTGCATGAGCATACGGTCTATCAGCCGGACTCCTCCGACTTCTATCATACACTTCGTCTGATTTCGCGTGAGTTCGCCAAGGCGGCGTCCCATCCCTGCGGCAAGGATTATCGCTTGCATAGTTCGTTCCTTTTTTTAGTTTCAGGGCGCAAAGATACGGAAAAGTTTAAAGTTTAAAGTTTAAAGTTTAAAGTTTTTGCTTGTCATGTCTTTAAACTTTAAACTTTTACGTATCTTTGCACCGAAAACGCAATTTGATTACCTATGGCACTTCTTTCAGAATCCGAGAATCGAGCCCTGCGCGAGCGCTTTGCTCCCGAAGGTTCGCTGTTACGTCGCCAACAGGAACGAATGTTCCAAATGCTGCTTTGGTTGGATGCCGTGTGTCGGCGCCATCACATTCGCTATTGGTTAGGATCGGGAACCCTGATTGGTGCCGTTCGTCACGGAGGATTCATCCCCTGGGACGATGATGTGGATGTCGAACTGCCCAAAGCGGACTACCAGCAACTGCTGCGAGTACTGCCTGAAGAATGCAAGGGCACAGACTATGCCCTGCAGACCCATGAGACCGACCCTGGTTATGTCTTCACCTACGCCAAGTTACGTGACCGTCGCAGTTACATCGAAGAGACGAACCACTACGACCGCCGTTGCCAACTGCAAGGGTTGTTCATCGATCTCTTCTACGTCGAGAAGATTCCTGCGCCGCTACACTGGCTCTCGAACCGTACCATCGGACACATCTTTAAGATTATGCGCAACCCGGAGTACAACGACCAGCAAATACTGCGCAAGACCAGCAAGCTTTTTGAGTTGAACGTTCGGTATATCTATCCCGTCTTGCGCTGGATAGGTCGTCTGTTTCCACAAAAGGTGCTGCACTATGGCTTGGGCATTCCCTACGAGAGCACGCGCCGTCCCGAAGACCTATTCCCGCTGAGTACCATTGACTTCGAAGGGTATCCTTTTCTGGCACCCCATGACCCTGCGGCCTATCTCACCCGTATATACGGCGACTTTCGCCGTATGCCAGACCTGGAGAGCATCCATCTGCATACGGCGAAAGTCGAGATTTACTAAGACCTGCAAGCAGGGCTTGCTTCAGTTATTTATACTTTGCGAAGTCGGATGACGCGGCTACCGAACTGGCCAGAGAGGTTGGCATCAAAGCCCGTCTCCATGAGGAAACGACCACTGAAGTTCTTGCCTTCGAAGTAGTGTTGGCGTTCGGTGCTACCAAATTCCGTAAGCTGGTAGGTGGCATCGGGATCGAGGCCTGCCATGTGCCAGCGTGGAGTCTGTAGACCTACGTAGTTCTCAAACTTGTAGCAGAAGAATACGGCTTCGGACTTATCCTCGTTGACGAACATCTCGCTGCAGAAGCCGTTGCCCTCGTAGGGGGAGAGCAGGCGATACTGATCGCCGAGCTGGATAACGGGACGTATTTCCTTATAGAAAGCGACGGCCTGCTTGGCGTACTCGCGCTCGCGGTCGTTGAGGTCGCTGGGTTTCATCTCCATACCAAGGCGACCAGTCATGGCAACATCGAAACGGAACTTCAGAGGAATGATGCGACCGGTCTGGTGGTTGGGCGAAGCGCTGACATGCTGTGCCATAGCCATCGTGGGGAAGAAGTGACTGGTACCCCACTGGATGAAGAGGCGCTGCTGAGCATCAGTGTTATCGGAGCACCAGAACTCATCGAAGTAGGGCAAGAAACCCCAGTTCACACGACCACCACCGCTGGAGCACAGCTGGATGACGAGATTCGGATGGGCTGCACGGATACGCTCCAGTGCCTTGCGCAAACCGAGGTGGAAGTCCACAAAGAGATGGCTTTGCTTGTCGGCTGTGAGATAAGAACTGCCGAAGTTGTTCATCGACATATTGCAGTCCCACTTAATATAATAAAGGTGTGGGTTCTCCTTGACAAGGTTGTCAACGATGCCTACCACGAAGTCCTGCACCTTGGGGTTGGACATATCCAGAACAAGCTGTGTGCCGCCACGTCCCTTGGAGAGTTCGCGGGTGGGGTGTGCGACCACCCAATCTGGATGGTCTTCGAAGAGTTCGCTCTTGCTGTTCGTCATCTCCGGTTCAATCCAGATGCCGAACTTCAAGCCGCGGTCCTCGGCAGCCTTCAACAGGGCTGGCACGCCGTTAGGTAGCTTCTCGGTATCGGTAATCCAATCGCCCAGACCCTGGGTATCGTCCGTGCGGCGATATTTACGACCGAACCAGCCATCATCCACGACGAAGAGTTCTCCTCCCAGTTCCTTGACGCCATCCATCATCTGCTCGCAGACCTCCTGATTGACGTTCATATAGACTCCCTCCCAGGAATTGAGCAGAATGTCGCGCAGGCCACGTCCGTTGTGGAGTTTGCCTGCACGTCCCCAACGGTGGAAGGCACGGCTGACACCGCCCTTACCTTCTGTGCTATAGGCCAGAGCCAACTCTGGTGTCTGGAAGGTCTCGCCCGGCTTCAGGGTATAGGCGGTATGGAGATCATCGATTCCTGCAATGAGGGTGTGACGGTAGAGTCCACGTGTGTCCAAACGAATCTTGTAGTTACCCGTCCAGCAGAGGGCTGCCCCAACGACACGTCCGCTGTTTTCCTGAGGCTTGCCGTCAAGGGAAATCATCACTTCGGCGCGATCATCCATACCAGCTCGTACACCGTCGTGATTGACGATGGTCTTGAGGCCTGCACTCAGCGGCTCTTCGGTCATGCGTGCCTCCTGTCCCCAGGCACCGTGAAAATGGGTAATCCAAGCACCTTCCTGACGGAATGTCATCACACCGCTGGCGTACTGCTCTAATCGGATAGGCTTCTTCTCTCCATTGCGAATGACCGTCCAGGTCTCAATGACATCGCTCTTGTCGTTAGCCTTGTAATAAAGATCCACATAGAACTCATAGGCCTTGTCTTTCAGGGAGATGATGGTGAGGTCACCTTCGGTACGGGTGCCAGTGATAGCGAGCTCCGTGGTCATATTGCCATCGGCGTGAGTCACACTGAGTGCGGTCTCATCGAAGCTGTTGCGACCAAAAGCGGGATAGGCATCGTAGTTGATACTCATGGCATCGAGGACTTCGTGACCCTGAGCGGGTGTGATGCGCGAACCATAATAATGGATGCGGGGTGTGCCGCCCTCATTGGCGGTGAGCATAAGGGTGGTCTTCGGAGTGTTGATGAAGATGTTTTCGGCCTTGACGAAACCTTGCGGACAAACCGCAAAGCACAGGGCCAAGAGGAAAAGAAGAACTTTTTTCATTGTGTTGTGGATTAAATGACTTTTGGATGAATATCTGCGTGCAAAGATAAAGCAATTCTTGGATATGGCCAAAGGATTTTCTGAAAGGAGTCATAAATGGATAAGAAAGTGTTATCTTTACTCGGCAAGCACGGTGAATTCGGCTCCTGAGGCAAAGTCGAGACCGTTCTGCGAGGAAAGGGCAGTGAAGCGGAGATAACGGGCACGAGTGGGCGTGGTGAAGAGGACACGCTGGAGGTTGGCCGAACGCTGGAACTCTCCTTCGGCAACGGGTTCGCCCCATGTCTTGCCATCCTCCGAGAGCTGGATGCGGTAGCCTTTGATGTTGCCGTTGGTGCCTCCGTCCTGCCTCGGCAGGTAGGTGAAGCCCTTGATGGTCAACAATTCACCGCAATCGAAATCTACAGAGTGCGGGTACTTGGTAACCGTGACGCCGTAGGCCGTGTGCCAAATGGTTTCGGGTTTACCATCAACGAGGTTTGCGGCATCCTCGCCAGGTTCTTCGGAGCTACAGGCAAGGACGGTGACGGGCACGAACTCCACCTTCTCAAAGGTACGCGAGATGCGCACTTCGGGCGTCTCGGCGTGCCAGACGGTGATGGTGCCGCCGTTGCGGAGGTCGATAGGCTCATCCCCCACCCTTCCTGTTAGGGAGGGAGCGGTCACCTGTCCATCTTTACCTATCTTCCCTTGAGTGTTTTTACTCCCCTCGCCTTTTGGAGAGGGGCCGGGGGTGAGGCTGTATAAGACCTCTTCCCCATTGAACTCATTATATACGATGCGTACTTCACCCTTGGCGTCGCGGGTGATACCTATCGGCAAGTCTCCACCACGCCTCACGGGGTAATTCTTCATGGATATCTGCTTAGCATCAGCCGTGGCGGTGGGACGGATGAAGAAGCCGAAGGTGTAGGCATCTGCATAGACGCGGTCGGATGTCAGCGGGCCACCTTGTCCGCAGCTGTTACCGCCGAGGCCTGTGACCTTCGTGTCAATGTGAACATAGACGTGGTCGCTCTCGGGCAGCTCACTGGGGTGCGGGGCGTAAGTCAGCTGGAGGTCGCTCCAGGGGAGAACAGAGGTACACATCCAACCCGTCAGGCTTCCGAAGACGAGACCAGTGCCGGTGGCATCGGTCAGCGCCAGCCATTGCATCTCTTCACGGTTAGCCATTTCCTGCGGCTTGGGGAAAGCCACGAACTGGTCGCGGACGGTGCTTTCATAGACCGCACGGAACATACCACTCTTGCGGTCGGCATAGTTGTTCTGCGGGCCGCAACCGAAGTAACTCATCTTGCTTCCCTCGGCTTCGAAACGAGTGGGCAACTTCAACAGGAAGCCCAGACGCGGAAGAACTGCCTTCGGCTTGTTGCTCGTGATAGCGCTCTCGTTCTCAATGGTTCCATCGGGATAAACCGTCCAAACGATGTTACTTGTTAAGACGAAGTCCGAAGGCTCACCTTTATCATCAATGGTATAGCGTCCACTGCTTCCGCCGAGAATCCGTCCCTTCGTGCCTTGGCTTTCGACCGTGTAGTTCAGTACGACGGCTCCATCCTTGCGGGTGTATACATGGCGATCTGTAACCTTGTGATTGAGGTTATGCAGGCCGTTCTGATACCAGCTCGAATAGAACCAGTTATCGTTATCGACAGGTGCACGCAGGGCGTCGAGAACTGGACCACAGCCAGGTTCGATGAGACTGACTTCACCCTCGTTGTCACAAGCCTCACCGCCATAACCTAAATAATGAATGGTGCCTTTGACATCATCAAATACAACCCTCCAAACTCCGACAGGAGAATTTTGTCCGCAAATAATGGTCTTTCCGTCGGCGGTGGTCAAGGCATTTAACTTCTGTTCCTCCTTAGAGGAGGGATTGTAAATCGGCTTCGTGTCTTCGGGTCCCCATAGTGTCAGTTGTTCAGCCATCTGTACATAGCCCTTCTTGGCCCACGGCATATCCTCACTCAGTCTGAACTCCACGCGGAGGTCGTACCAATGACCCATATAATAACGGTCGTCCTCAACATTGATGGGCAACACTATTGGCTCCGTGCGGCGAGGCTCAATAGGCATCATGCCATTCGGACCTTCCATAGGAATCAGCATTTCTGCCACCTTGAAGCCGTCGCGCATCACCACGCAGACGATGTCCACATAGTCCAACGGGACAAAGTAGTTCTTGTTCGTTATCAGGAACTTCACCATCTGGAGGCTATAGCGTCCGTCGCCACCCATAACGGGTTGGGCGCCCCATACACTATCCAACTCCACACCCACATTCTGATAGACGTGCTTCACATCGAAATACTCGGGCTTCGGAGTCAGGTCGGGAAGCATAACGCCATTCATACAGAACATGCCGTCGTTGGGCAGGTCGCCGAAGTCGCCACCATAGTTGAATTTAGTTGACGAGTTGACAAGTTGACGAGTTGACGAGTTGGCTGTATTGTCAACTGGCACAGTTATGGCCTGATCCACCCAATCCCAGATGGCACCGCCACAGATATAGTTAGTGGTCTCTATGGCTTTCCAGTAGTCGATGAGATTGCCGCCAGCATTACCCATCGAGTGGGCATATTCGCTGATATGGAAAGGATACTTCGGACCCTTGCCACCGCCGGCAGCAAATTGCACCCAGCCGACAGAGGGATATTGGTTGGAACCCATATCGACTATGTCGTTGTTGCGCTCGTATTGCACGGGGCGCGAGGTGTCAAACTGCTTGATAGCCTGATAAGCGGCCACAAAGTTCTGACCAGGACCGGCCTCATTGCCCAGACTCCAAATGACGATGGAGGGAGCATTCACGTGAGCGCGAACCATTTCCATATTACGTGCGATGTGGGCGGCACGCCACTCCTTCGGATGCGAAAGAGAGGCATCGCCATAGTAATATTCGTGGCTCTCGATATTGGCTTCGTCCTCGAGGTAAATGCCGTACTTATCGCAAGCATAGTACCAATAGGGGTCGTTGGCATAGTGCGAGTTACGGACATGGTTGATGTTGCCCTGTTTCATCAGGAAAATCTCACGTTCAATCTGTTCATGGGTGATGGCGTGCCCCGTCCAGGGATTCGTCTCATGGCGGTTGACGCCCTTCAGTTTCACGGGTTCGTTGTTGACATAGAAGTAACGCCCAGCCTTGCCGAACTCATCCTGCTCGGCTGGTGTATCGCGGATTTCCACGGTGCGGAAGCCGAAGTAGGTGCTGCGGCAGTCGAGCACACGTCCTTTCTTATCCTTCAGCGTGGCCGTCATCACATAGCGGAACGGCTTCTCTGCCGACCACAGGCGCACGCCTTCCACAGGCATTCCGGGAGTGAACACGCGGCCTTCACCTTCCACCTTGTCGGTGTAGAGCTGCACAGGATAATAGCGGTATTCGGTGGTCAGGCTGGACAGCTGCTTCTGTAGTTTCTTCTGCGTCTTCTGGTCGCCGTGACAGCGCACCTCGCTCTGCACGTCCAGCGTGGCACGGTCGCCGCCGATGCTGGTGGTGCGGACAATGAGGTCAGCCAACTCCACCTGCGGCACGGAGGTCAAGTAGGTTGAGCGGATAATGCCCGGCAGGCGGAACATATCCTGTGCCTCCAGGAAACTGCCGTCGGAGTTGCGATACACCTCTACGGCTACGACCTGCTCGCTGGCTTTCGGGTCGAGGAAGCGGGTGATATCGAACGAGGCGGTGTTGCGGGAATTCTTAGAGAAGCCTACATAATGACCGTTGATCCAGAGGTAGAAGAAACTGTCCACGCCGTCGAAGTTGATAAAGACGGTGCGTCCCTGCCAGTCGGCAGGCAACAGGAACGTGCGGCGGTACGAGCCCACTTCGTTCGGATATTCATTCACCGTCCATTGTGGGTTGCGCGGTTTGCGCATTACCCCACCCTTCCAATCGTCTACAGCCACCTGATGCTCGAAGATGACTTTCTGGTTGACGTAGATGGGCACGCCGTACTTCAGCGACCCATCCTTCTGTATACCCTGAACATTCCAACAACCGGGCACGGCGATATCGTCCCACGCAGAGACATCGTAAGTAGGAGCCTCGAAACCTTTGGCACGTTCCTCTGGTGTCTTGCACCAATGGAATTTCCACGTGCCGTCCAGACTCTGCCAGTAGGCACCGCTTTCGGGTAGTACCTGCCGTGAGGCCTCCTCCGTAGGAAAATGAAATCCCCATGCGCGCGGCTGTTCCTTATTTAATGCCAAGGCTTCTGGCGACTGCCATTCCTGACCTGTAGGAGCGGTGGGATACTCTTCATAAGCAAAACCTTCGAGTGCCGCAGGCTGAGCCACGGCTGTTGTGGCCAACAAAAAGAGGCCGAAAGTGAAAATCTGATGCTTCATAAGGCGGTTCGTCATCGTTTTTCGGTTTAAATCTGCGCAAAAGTAACCAAATATTTGGAACGTTCCAAATAATAGCGTAATTTTGCGATGAAAAAAACAAAAACTAACAACTTTATGAAGCATTTCATCGTCTCTTTCTTGCTTTCAGGCATAGCACTGACAAGCATCACGACAGAAACTGCAGCTCAAGACGAGCTTCAGTTAGAAACCTTGGCCTCTTCCGTCACGGCCTCCTATACTTCTCCGGAATATTCCTTATTATATATTAATGACGGGAAACAACTGAACACCTCTCCCTATTGGACCAACTACCGCGACGCCGAGCATTTCGGCACAGAAGATTATGTGGAATACCAATGGGCGCTCACCTGCGATATTTCACGCATCCGAGTGGTATGGAAAACGGAAGGAGAAAATATACAATTGCCAACAGAGGCTTACTTCATGGCCTGGGACGGCACCAACTGGAAACGCGTGGCTGAGCTGGGAGAAATTGTCGGACGAGGTGTTTCGACCAATACCGAGAGTATCACAACAGACAGATTACGTCTCTATATGCGGTCTGAAACAGCCGTGGGTATCATCGAATTCTTCGTTTATGGCAAACCCGTACAAGAACCTTTCGACCCCACAAAAGGTTATCAATGGCCAGGTTATATGCCCACTCTCGATTATGATTTCCGCAACGAATACCCCTCGCTACCTGCGCCCACAAAAGGACGTCTGCCAGAAAATGGCAATGTCGCCAAGCAGGTTGACGGCGAATGGTGGAGCGTAGCTGTAGGCCCTAACGCCAACCCACTCATCACGGAGGAATCCATGCGGCTGCTGGCAAAGAAGATGGACGAGGACTTCGCCTATTTCCGCGACGAGATGGGCTGGCCACCGGACAAACGTGCCCGCAACGGTTACTACAGTCAGGTATATGGCTATGGTAGCGGACTTAGCTTCGATGCGAATACGCCCAACGATGCCACAGGCGGCTGGCAAAGCGCGACCTGGTGGAACGGGAGTTCGTGGCCCATGGTATTCCTGAGCTACTACCCCATCTACAGTTTCGATCCTAAATGTACTTACGGAGATCGCATCGCCCAACAAAACGCCTGCGTACACGAAGGAATCCACGCTACCTTCGCCGACCTCGAAGGTTGCCGCAACAGTGCTTGGTTCCACGAAGGCGGAAACACATGGCTACAAGGCGAAGCCGAAGTCCGAAAGAGCGGCAAGGAACCTGAGAGCATGGGGTTCCTCAGTGCTGGCAATATGATTGCCCCCTTCATGCCTATCGAATGCTACAGCGGTTGGTTGCAAGACGACAGTTTCGGAGGACCTTCGGCCGAGGGCGTGAATATGTATGAAGGAAGCCAGCAGATCTGTACCTGGCGCAACCTCCTCGGCGGCGTTCAGTACGGCGAGCTCTTCCCTCACTTCCTGAGCGAGATACTGGGTAAAGGCAGCATCCCCTGGATCTGGCGCTATTGCAAGAATCGCGTACTACAAGGCATGGCCGAAGGCATCACGGAAGACGGCAAGAAGATACCAGGACTGGGGGACGCCCAGATGCGACGCCTCATTCTTGAATATCGTTCCCGCCAAGCCATGCTGGACGTAGGCCTATGGACCAAAGCCTGTGAAGCGCTGCTCGACAACAACTGGCGCGTGGCCATCAAAGCAGAATGGAAGCCATCGTGGAAGGAACCACAGACTTGGTATGCCACGCCCTATGCAAAAATGACTGCCATCACCGACCCCGACAGCACCGGATGGTACAAACCTGAATGGCGGACGACGCCAGGATGGAGCGGTGCCAACCAGATTGTCATCCATATAAATAGGAAAGTAGGCGAGACCGTCACCGTGGGATTCCGACCGTTCGGAAAGAATATGGTTTGCCAACTCTGCTACAAGACCAAGCGTGGCACAATCTGGTATGGAGAACCCCTCTATGGAGAGGGTGAAGCTTCCATCCTGCTGAATGAATTGCCCGCCAACAGCGTTATCTTTGCCATCGTATGTAACACCGACTATGTTTATACGGGCGAGGCACAACGTAAAAGCCATTACTACTACCACCTCCGCATGGGCAGAAATGCCTACCAGCCAGCTTCGCCCAACTACAAATGGTATAAACACCGCCAAAACATCAACGATACGACATTCGACGGAATCAAGGATTTCACAGAAAGCGAAGCCGAAGCCGCTTCCTTTGCTGTGCGCCCTGCCCGAACCAAAGTCCGTGCTGGAGAGCAACTTCCCCTGACTTTCAGCGGGGTGCAAAGTTGGCAAATACCCGTACAGCTATACAACGCTGCCGGCGGCCTTATCTATCAACACAGTTTCCTGCGTGATGGCACACTACCCTTGCCTTCCGACCTCACTCCCGGTTTATACATTCTCCGTGCTACAGACCATAATCAACAAGCCACAGTAAAGATTATCGTGGAAAGATGAACTTGTAGTGCCAAGGGACTACAAGCAACACCACTATATGAATGGGCCGATACATCCAGCCGTTTTGCTTGTAGTCCCTTGGCACTACAAGAAAGGTATTTATTGGCACTACAAGAAGGGGGCGGCCTCACGGTCGTCCCTTCTTTACAGTGTTGCGGTTTTCAAGGTAAAACAGTCGCACACTTGATTATTTTATAGAGAAAAAGCAAAAATGAAGTCTATGGTAGTTTCTGGTCTGTGGAGTCCACTGGTTCCGCATTAGCCGAACGGATGTCTATCACAGTGGTCTCGTTGGCGTCCAGTTCATCCTCACCTTGAAAGGCAGTCTGGACAGGGTTCCCCGTCTGCTGATATTCTGAGGCGTGCTCCACCGCCGTACCCAGAACAATGGCGAACGCCACGAAAGCGGCAGCCTTGAACAACGGGCGCAGTCGTTGCGCCAAGGTGATGCGGAGAGCCTGGACATGTTCCTCGCCCGTCAGTTGCAACAATCGCAGGTCGAAGTGTTCGTCCAGATGGGCCTCGGCAAGGGACTTCTCTGCAAGAAACAGAGGTTGCCACTTCCTCAGATGCGCAGGGACCTCATCCTGCGAGAAGAAATCTCGCAACAGACGCTCTTCCTGAACGGTTGTCTCTGCAGCAAAGTAGCGCTCCAGCAGTTGTTCGATGTACTTGAAGTCCATATCTCAGGCGGTTTAGGGGTAATACCTATTATTCTTTTTATTCTTTTCTACAATGAAGACGATTCAGCCGTCCAAAAGTTACAGGAGATACCTCATTTTAACATTCTTTCGTACTTCTACAAGTGCATGGTCATTCCTACTGTTAGTTGCTGTCTAACTGACAATCTGTCCTGTATGTTAAAGATTTTAAGCTGTTTATGTCACAATCAAGGACAAAATGACACGTAAAGATGGCATAAATGGCCTTGGCACAGTCGTTGCAGAATAAAGGGTGAACGCCGCAAGCAACAAGCGGAAATCAGAAGACCCATGAAGGTCAGAAAGATGGAAGCAAGGAGCTAAGGCAAGAAAAGAAACTAATGTTAAACCCTTTAAAGTATAGGAGATTACAACTATGTTACCAGTAATGCTTAGAAATTCATGGTTCCCCACCGTTTTTGACGACTTCTTTGACAACGTAATGCCAACCCGTTCAACAACCGCCTGCACAGCACCTGCCGTCAACGTCCGCGAAGATGCCACAGCCTACACCATGGAAGTTGCCGTACCAGGCATCAAGAAAGAATTCTGCCGCGTCGACATCGATGACAATGGCAACCTCAAAATCGCCATTGAGAACAAACTCGAACACAAGGAGGCCGACAAGGAACAGCCTCGCCACCACTACCTCCGCCGCGAATTCTCTTACTGCAACTACCAGCAAAGCTACACCCTGCCGGAGGATGTCGACAAAGAACAGATTTCCGCTAAGGTCGAAGACGGAGTACTCACCATCGTACTCCCAAAAATGAAGAAAGAAGAAGTGAAACTTAGCCGTCAGATTGAAGTCTGCTAAGCCCACATTGAACCAAACAGCAAAAAGATTGCAGAATAATGACACCCCCGCTTCCACAGAGAAAGCGGGGGTGTCCTATTATATGATGTACTACAAGCCATAGGACTGAATACTAAGATATTGTTGACGTAGTTTTTGACGTGCTCGGTGGAGATAAACACGCACTTGATCCTCCGTAAGTTCCAGCTGTGTTGCTATCTCCCGATAGCTGAACCCTTCGATGTCACGCAATCGAATGATTTCATCCTGCGGTGGCGGCAGAAGGCCAATGAGTCTCAATATTAAACGCAGGCTCTCTCTTGCATCCATATCGTCTGGGTGCATGGCAGGCTGCTTCGAATCTACAGAAGGGTCTTGAACAGTAGTATGGCTGAACGTTTCTCCTTTGACTTCATATTGTGCATGTTTCTTGCGATCAAGAGCGAGGTTGCGGCATATTTGCATCAGCCAGGCTTCGACATTCTGTATCTGTGGCCATTCTGATCGCCGTTCCCAAGCACGCAACATCGTATCCTGAACGATATCCTCAGCCTCAGCAGCATGAAGGGTAATGCCGAGTGCCAGACGATAGAGTCGGTCGCGGTGAGGAAGGATATCTGCGCGGAAGTCCATATTCACTCAATAAGCGTTCCTCCCTGCAGGTCACAGATATTGGTGATGCGTACCGATGACACGCCAGCACGGAGAGCGGCAAAAGCGTTTTCCAACTTAGGAATCATGCCTCCTGCAATGATGCCGTTGGACACGAGTGTCCGGAAATCCGACTCAGTGAGGTGAGGAATGAGGGTGGAGGTATCAGCGGGGTCACGCATGACACCGATTAGCTCAAAGCAGAAGGTGAGGGTGACGGAAGAAGACGTGGCGAGGGTGAAATTGTCGGCGGACAAACCGCCGACCACATCGGTGAGAGCAGTAGCAATGGTTTGCGCAATCGTGTCAGCGTTCGTGTTCAAGAGATGACCTTCGCCATCGTGTGTGAGGGGAGCAATCACAGGAGTGATGCCACTATTGAGGAGTTGGAGGAGGCGGGCACCATCGGCGCTGTCCACATCGCCTACGAATCCGAAGTCAATGCCTTCGGGGGTGATGGGACGACGATGAGCGCGAATAAGGTTGAGGTCGGCACCAGTGAGACCGAGGGCGTTAATACCACGTGCCTGCAACTGAGCCACGATATTCTTGTTGACCAAGCCGCCATAGACCATCGTGACCACGCGCAGCATTTCTGCGTCCGTGATGCGACGTCCACCCACCATTTTACTTTCAATGCCAAGTCGTTTCGCCATATTGGTGGCAGTGCGTCCGCCGCCATGAACCAGCACTTTTGGTCCTTCCACCTTCACAAAGGAGTCCAGCAGAACGGAGAGCTGCGCAGGATCTTCGACGACCGCACCGCCAACTTTAATAATCGTGATGTTCATTCCAAATAAGTATAACCGTACAACCCAGCTCGATAGTTCGAGATAAATTCCTTGCCTTCGGCCTCGGTAATCTTACCATCCTTTATGGCACGACTGACCCAGATTTCGAGTCTGCGAACCAGCTTCTTCGGGTCATACTGTACGTATTCAAGGACATCTGCAACGGTCTCGCCATCAATAATCTGCTCTATCTCGTAGTCGTCGCGGTTCACGGTGATATGCACGGCGTTCGTATCGCCGAAGAGGTTGTGCATGTTGCCGAGAATTTCCTGATAGGCCCCCACGAGGAAGACACCTATATAATAATGTTCATCAGCCTTTACGGGGTGCAGGGGTATATAATTCGTCTGATGACCTCCATTGACGTAGGTGGTAATCTTACCATCGGAGTCACAAGTTATGTCCTGAAGCGTAGCGCTGCGGGTAGGTTGTTCCGTAAGTCGGGCAATAGGCATTATCGGGAAGAGCTGGTCCAGCGCCCAGGAATCGGGCATCGACTGGAATAGCGAGAAATTGCAGAAATATTTGTCTGCCATCTGTTTGTCCAATGCCCGAAGCTCGTCGGGAGCGTGCTTCTGATGGTGAGCCAGCTCGGCGACTTCATGGCTAACGGCCCAATAGAGGGATTCTATTTGTGCACGTGTTTTCAGGTCAATGATACCATGACGGAAGAGGTCGAGTGCTTCTTCGCGGATGTCTTCGGCATCGTGCCAGTCCTCAAGCAAAGAGCGGGAGGACAGTTTATCCCAAATCTCTGTGAGGTCATGGACAAGCTTATGGTCGGTTTCTCCCGGCTGGAAGTCCTCGGGCATCTGAGGTGCCGAGACGCTCTCCAACACATCAACGATGAGCACACTATGGTGAGCCGTCAGGGAGCGACCACCCTCAGTGATGATATTCGGATGGGGAATATTGTTCTGATTCGCTGCTTCTACAAGCGTATAGACGCAGTCATTTACGTACTCTTGAATACTGTAGTTGACAGAGGATTCGCTGTTGCTGGAACGAGTACCGTCGTAATCCACGCCGAGGCCACCGCCACAATCAATGAATTCGATATTGAATCCCATGGCGTGGAGCTGCACATAGAATTGTGCGGCTTCGCGCAAGGCGGTAGAGATGCGGCGAATCTTCGTAATCTGACTTCCTATGTGGAAGTGCAGCAACTTCAGGCAATCACGAAGTCCCATCTCGTCCAGCAGTTGCAGTGCCATCAATAGTTCGGAGGAGTTCAGACCAAACTTCGAGGCATCACCGCCACTCTCGCTCCACTTGCCAGAACCATTGGCCGCCAGCTTGATGCGAATACCTAAGTTGGGACGAACGCCCAGACGCTGAGCCGTCTCGGCAATAATCTTTAATTCTGGTAGTTTCTCTATCACAAGGAACACGCGCTTGCCCATCTTCTGAGCCAGCAAAGCCAGTTCGATGAAGTTCTGATCTTTGTGTCCGTTGCAGATGATGAGACTATCGGAATCCATGTTCGTGGCAAGTACGGCGTGGAGTTCCGGCTTGGAGCCCGCTTCCAAGCCAAGGTTATAGCGCTTTCCGTGGCTGATGATTTCCTCTACGACAGGTCGCATCTGATTCACCTTCACGGGGAAGATGATGAAATGCTCTGCCTGGTAGTCATATTCCTTGGCAGCCTTTCGGAAGCACTCGTCGGTTTTCTCGATGCGGTTGTCAAGAATATCCGGGAAGCGCAGCAGCACGGGAGCCGTGACATGGCGGGTGGTCAGTTCGTCGATGACCTCCTTCAAGTCTATCTGCACTCCATTTTTCTTGGGAGTTACATAGACATGACCTTTCTCGTTGATACCGAAATAATTAACTCCCCATCCTTTGATGTTATAGAGTTCTTCAGAGTCTTCAATACGCCACTTCTTCATTTTAACGAATTACAAGTTAACAAATTATCGACTTATATTCCCAACATTTCACGAATGAGCCGAACACTCTCCTGGATTTTGAGCGAAGAGTCAAGGAGCGAGACATCGAGGGTATATTTTGCCTTCTTATAGAAAGGTTCCCGCTCAACAAGCATCTGTTGAATAAAGTCCTCCAATTCCTCTGAAGACTTACCCTCAAGCAATGGTCGTTTGCCTTTACCCATTCGCAGGTGCATGGCCAACACCTCTGGAGTGGCTTTGAGGTAAATCGTGTCCGCCAGAGAATTCATGTATTCCATGTTGTCATAGAAGCAAGGAGTACCTCCTCCGCAGCTGAGCACGATGTCCTCGAATTCGGCAGCCTCGTGAAGCATACGGTGCTCCAGATCGCGAAAGCCTTCTTCGCCCCGTTCTGCAAATATCTCGGGCACAGACCTGCGATAGCGTGTAGTGATGAACCAGTCGAGGTCGTAGAAAGGGACGCCCAGTTCCGCTGCCAAGGCTTTGCCGACAGTGGTCTTTCCCGCTCCCATGTAACCAATAAGGATGACTCTAACCATTTGCCTAACCTTGTTTATTCTTACGCGCATAGCGTCGACTTCCCGGGGCTGCATTCTTGGCTTTTTCCTCCAAGTCCTTGATGAGTCCAAGACACTCGGCCAGCGTGAGATCAGCAGCACGTTCCTGCATGGCTTTGGGCAGGCGGTAGTTCTGTTCTTTATAGGTGAGGTAAGGACCGAATCTGCCTCTTATTATTTCCAAATCCGGTTCTTCATCAAATCTTTTGATGAAGCGGTCTGCTTCTGCCTTGCGACGCTCTTCGATGACCTTGATGGCATCGTCGAGTTCAATGGTGAGCGGGTCTGCATCTGGATCCAAGGAGATAAACTTCTTCTGGAAAGATACATAATTGCCGTAGCGCCCTGTCCCGATGACGACCTCATCACCCTCGTAGGTTCCCAGATGACGAGGCAGGCGGAACAGTTCCAGGACTTCGTCCAATGTAATCGTCTCTATACTCTGGCCTTTCCGCAGTTGTGCGAAGCGAGGCTTCTCCAAGTCTTCAGCAGAACCAATCTGCGCCACAGGTCCGAAACGACCTATCTTCACACTGACCGGCTTACCTGATTCCGGGTCAACGCCCAGCACTCTCTCGCCAGCACGTAGCTCGTTCTTGGAATTCAAGGTTTCCTCCACGAGAGGTTCGAACGTAGTCCAGAAGTTACGAATCATGCCCGTCCATTCCTCCTTGCCATCAGCGATAGCATCAAATTCCTTCTCCACGTCAGCGGTGAAGTTATAGTCCATAATCATGGGGAAATATTCCATGAGGAAGTCGTTGACCACGACACCCGTATCCGTGGGAAGAAGACGGTTTCGCTCAGCACCAAAGATAGCAGTGCTCGTCTCACTCCTCAAGCCCTCGTCCGTGAGAGTCATGGTGATGAAACTGCGTTCCTCACCAGCCTTGTCACCCTTGGTCACATACTCACGCTGCTGAATCGTGCTGATAGTGGGGGCGTATGTGGATGGACGTCCTATGCCCAGTTCCTCGAGCTTGCGTACAAGGCTGGCTTCATTGAAACGTGCAGGCCGTTGTGTGAAACGCTCTGTGGCAACGATTTCCACCCGTTCAATGGTGTCACCCATGGTTAAAGGTGGCAACAAGGTGGAGGTCTCAGCAACGTCCGAGGATTCCGTGAGATCACCATTGTCGGTTGTTTCACGATAAACCTTGAGGAAACCATCGAACTTGATAACTTCACCTGCGGCGATGAACTGTTCCTCGCGCCCGCTGATGCCAATAGAGACCGTGGTCTTCTCCATCTCAGCATCGGCCATCTGACTGGCTACCGTGCGCTTCCATATCAAATCATATAGGCGGCGTTCCTGTGTGCTATAGCCCTGAAGATCCGTTCGGTCCATATATGTGGGACGAATGGCTTCGTGGGCTTCCTGTGCACCTTTGATGGACGTGTGGAACTGACGAGTCTTCACATACTGTTCGCCCATCATTTCCTTGATAGCTCTACTGCAGGCTCCGAGAGCGAGCTGCGAGAGGTTCACACTATCGGTTCGCATGTAGGTGATAAGTCCACTCTCATAAAGGTGTTGGGCTATCAGCATGGTTTGTGCCACCGGCAGACCCAGCTTGTGGGCCGCCTCCTGTTGCATGGTACTGGTGGTGAAAGGTGGTGCCGGTGACCTACGGATAGGCTTGGTCTGGATATCCTCTATCTTGAAGGATGCAGTAGCCACTTCTTTCAAGAAGGCCTCGGCCTCCTCGCGCGTTGCAAAGCGGCGATTCAGCTCGGCTTTCATCTGGCTACCGTCGGGAGTATTGAACAGCGCCGTGATTCTGTAGGATGCCTCGCTGACAAAAGCCTGCACCTCACGTTCACGTTCCACGATAAGGCGGACGGCCACACTCTGCACACGCCCGGCACTAAGCGAAGGCTTCACCTTTCGCCACAGTACTGGCGACAACTTGAAACCCACGATGCGGTCGAGGACACGACGTGCCTGCTGCGCATTGACAAGAGCCATATCCACCTGACGGGGATTCTTAATAGCAGCAAGGATTGCCGGCTGGGTGATTTCGTGGAAAACGATACGACGGGTCGTCTCGGGCTTCAACTTCAGCACCTCTTGCAGGTGCCACGAGATGGCTTCTCCCTCGCGGTCCTCATCGGATGCCAACCAGACCATTTCTGCCTTACGGGCACTTTGTTTCAACTGGGTGACCAAGTGTGCCTTGTCAGTAGGCACTTCATATTGCGGCCTGAATGTCTCAGTATCGATACTAAAATTACGTTTCTTCAAATCGCGGATGTGTCCGTATGACGACATCACTTTATACTCCTTGCCGAGGAATTTCTCAATAGTTTTCGCCTTGGCAGGAGACTCTACGATAACCAGATTTTTGGACATTGTCTTGCTTTTTATGAAATTTTGGGCGCAAAACTACATAAAAAATACGAACTACACCTTATTATATAAGACAAAAAATGTTATTTCGGCGAATTATACCTCTTGAAAGCCCTCTTTTTGCACCGCACGCCAGAGAATATAGAGCAAAAAGAGACAAACAAGGACGATGATTCCCGCATTGGTCGTTCCACCAACCAAGTGAACAATATTATCATCATCGGGAGAGAGGAGCCCTATCGCACAGGCAAGCGAGTTGTTGAGAATATGAATGCAGATAGGAGCAATGAGCGAACCTGTCCACCAATAGGCAAAGCCAAGGAGCAACCCGAGGATGAACGCGGCGGGTATCTGAGCAGGATTTAGGTGAGCAAAGCCGAAGAGCAGGGCCGCACAACAGATGGACACCTTGGGGGAAAACGCACGATGCAGGCTACGTTGCACGCCGCCGCGAAAGAGCAACTCCTCGCATACGGGGCCTACTACACTCACCACCAACAGGCCAAGCGGCTGGCGCATCAGTCCCTCCAAATTCTGCTCGCCCACCCAGTCGGGTAAGCTCGGTAGAATCTCAATCAACCAGTTAACGAGGAATATCAGCGGGGGAGCCAACAATAGGGAGAGCAGGGAACGGCGGCACAAACGGGCATCGCCGACTCCACGGAAAGTTGTCTTCCACGTGAGGTCAGCCGGACGGGCGACCAGACAATAAAATCCAAAGAATGAAATACCGAGTATGTTAGCCAGTGCAAGGGCTACAGACATCGTCTGATCAAGAGACAATCCCAGGAAATTCAGGAATACCGTGGCGAAACCACCCACCCCCTGACAGATGAAGAACAGGCAAATGAAGAAAAATGCCAGTAGAATTTTGTTGAAATCTTTTCCTGTAATCATTGGTCACGATAATTTATGAGTGCCACCCGAGCGTCCTCACGGTCTTGCTTCAGTTGGGCGGCAAGTGCTACTTCATCGGTGAATCGACGCTCTTCGCGCAGGCGTGCAATAAAAGATAAGGTGAGGGTCTTCCCGTAGAGGTCGCCCTCGAAATCCAGCAGATGTGCCTCGATAGTGGTATCGTTGCCATTATCCAAAGTGGGGCGCCGACCGATATTGAGCATGGCATGCTTTCCGTCAACCAATACGGCGTATGCCCCACGGGCAGGCAACATTTTCTCCGATTCCGAGGCAACAAGGTTAGCGGTAGGAAAGCCGAGACGACGACCAACGGCGTGACCGTGAACGACGTGCCCCATCCACCTATAGGGACGCCCCAGCAGGTGGGCTGCCTGACGCACATCACCATCTTCCAAGGCCCGACGGATAGCAGAACTGCTGACATGCTCGCCCTCCAGCTCGTGAGCAAGGACAACATCGAATCCTAACTCCCGGCCATAATCCTGATAATCCTCAAAACTCTCACCCTGAGGACGCCCGAAGTGGTGGTCGTAGCCGATGACCAAGGTACTGACTCCCAAAGTGTCGCGCAGCACTTGCTCCATAAATTCACGGGCGGTGAGGGTGGCCATAGCCCGGTCAAACGGTAGTACGTGGATGTCATCGACACCCGTTGCGCGCAACAACTCCATCTTCTCCTCTGAGGTAGTCAGCAATGGTGGAACCCCGCCAGGAGCAAAAACAGCTCTTGGATGGCGATCGAACGTAATCAACAACGAAGGCGCACCACGCAACCGTGCCTCATCCAACACTTGACGGATGAGGCACTGATGGCCACGATGGACACCATCAAAGAAACCTATGGTTGCGACGTAACCCAATTAAGGTGGGTTCTATAAATTAGCTTTGATTTGATCTTAGACAATTTTTGCGTAGGTTTGCATTCAAGGTCGCAGGGGCATAGCGGGCTATGTCCCAAGAACTTGGAAGCAAAGATGCCAAAAAGAGGCAAGAGCAAACAAAGAT
>JAFXTO010000043.1 GCA_017535725.1 Bacteroidaceae bacterium | reverse complement strand
GAAAGGCCAAAAAGCCAACAGCCCAGGGCATCGCCCTGGGTATTGTGTGGCGTAATGGAAACTTCGCCCTGTAAGGGCAAAAGCGCTGACACCAGAAAGCTTTTGCCCTTTCAGGGCGCATATACCGCTACATTTATCCCCAGGGCGATGCCCTGGGCTAAGTGCTTGATGGCCTTTCAGGCCACTTATATACTGCTGTAGCATAACTTCCGAAACATTAGTTGTGGATAATTTGTGTGAAGGAGTTCAGTTTTTCATAAAAACATGGCATAAAGTTAATTTTTAAGTTAATTTTTATGGCGGTTTCAATATAAATGCCTACTTTTGCGCCCAGATAACTTAAAAGTTAAGCATGAGACAAGATTATACGATAGAGTTGCTGGAAGAATATGAGAATGTAAACATTTTACAAGATATGAAGAGGAGTAGCATTTTAGAGCAGCGTCGTAAACAGGTGAACCCCGAAGTCCACCAGTCTGTAGATTTGTCGTTCCAGATAGTTGACAGAATACACGCCATTCTTGTACAAAAGAATATGAGGCAAAAAGACCTTGCCCTTCTTTTAGGCAAGAAAGAGGCTGAAATCAGCAGATGGATGCGTGGAACACATAATTTCACCATCGACACGTTAGTTGCTATTGAGGAAGCTCTGCAAGCTCCCATTGTCGAAGTGTGCCATCCAGAGGAAGAACTGGCTCACTGTTAGCATTATTATAACATTACACCGCAACAATGCTTTTGCCCTTACAGGACGTGGTATCATTTGCGTCCAAATACCCAAGGCGTTGCCTTGGGCTGGCAGCTCATTGCCCTTTCAGGGCGCTTCTTTTCTTCAACACAGAACCTCTGCGCCTTTGCGCCTTCCATATAACAAATTCATAAACCACTGATAAACAAGCATATAGATTTTTGCTATTTTCGCCTCGTTTTAGGGCATTGTAAATCCTAATCCATTGCTCTGCGTTAGAGAGAAAAAACAGCTGTTGGCCGTCATGTAGCATATTAACCCCAATTAGCGGATTATATTTCCCGCAATTTGTGACAGCCTTAATCCTTGCGCTGATGGATGCGGGGGTGAACGTTTCAACTTTTTATGAAGGTGTTTGAAGAAAAGAGGCAGAAAATTGGGGGCATTGTTCATTAGATGCGGATTTTTTTCATTTGTTACCCAAATAATTTGTACTTTTGCACCGCCAAAGGGCCTCCGATTAAGTAATGGCCTCCGATTAAGTTTTGACTCCATGTTTTTCAAAGATACACCAATTTCTGAGTTAACGCTGTTTTTCATTATTTATGGCGGGGCAGCGATGGCGGCACTCATCGCCAGCCTCTACCTGTGCCTACGGCGGGGCAATGCCTTTGCGCCCGACATCACGCCGCCGACGTCGCTGCGCCGCTGGGCAGCATCGTTCTTTGCCTCCGCCTTCCTGAGCCACGTATGGTGGTTCCTCTTCTATACCTTTTCCGGCGACATCAACTCTGTGTTTTGTGCTGTGGTTTCGGTGATTGACTACCTGTGCCTGCTCACCTCCATTGCCAGCACCCTGTTTGCGATGCTGCAGGATCGGAGGCGGCGGGCTTGGCCGGTGGCCTTGACCATCGTGCCGTATGCGGTGTTGCTGTCGCTGAATGCGGCCTCTCATGATTGGCTCTTCCTGAACATCGCCATCGGTTACCTGTCCGTGGTGCTCATGCTCTTTTCCTTCTATGTGTTTTTCGCCGTCCGGCAATATGGCCGCTGGCTGCGCGACAACTATGCCGACCTGGAGCACAAGGAGGTGTGGCTGAGTCACGTGCTGGTCCTCGCTATCCTGTTGTTGTTCATTGGCGACGGGTTCGCGGGCTTCAATATCGTCATCGGCTGTTTGGTCCAAATCGTGGGCTTCGTTCTTTCCGGCATCCTGCTGTGGCGTGTGGAGACGCTGCCGCAGTTGGAGAATGCGCCGACGGTGGAAGAGACGCTGCCGCAGTTGGAGGACATCGCCGTGGAACAGCCGTGCTGCCCACCGGCGCAGGAGGTGTCGCAGGAGGCCGGTCTGCCGACCCCTGAGAGACAGCCGTTGGTCATCCCCTCGAAAATCGAGGAACTGCTGGAGGAGCACTGCGTGCAGACGCAGCTGTACCTGCAGCACGACCTGACGCTGCAACAGCTGGCGCATGCCGTAGGCACCAACCGCACCTATCTCGGCCTGTATTTCTCGCGTCGGGACATCACGTACAACGCGTATATCAACGACCTGCGCATCGACCATTTCATGCGTCTCTATCGGGAGGCAGCGACCACCAAGCAAACCATCACGGCACAGCAGTTGGCCAGCGCCAGCGGCTATCGTAGCTACAGCACTTTCAGCCTCGCCTTCAAGCAACGCACGGGGCAGAGTGTGACGGCCTGGATGCGCGAGATGGCGGGGAAGGACAATTAAACCCAAATCGGCCAAATGACTGATTTGGGTATAAAGAAAGGGATCAACTCGCATAGATTACTTTCCAACGAAGTCGTTTCTTTTATCGTCTTATTGCGCCGTTCCGACTTTCAAAATCTGCAATTCTCTTTCAAAATCTGCAAAACCTGAGCATATAAGGTGCTCGGAGTCGTGTTGTTTGTGGGAATTTGTTTACCTTTGCAGCAAATTAACACAAATAACCAACAAAAAGACAGAAAACATGCTCTTCATCATCACCATGATACCCATAGGCGACCGCAACCAGAGCCAGTACTACGAGGGCCGCATGATGGAAGCCCGCCTGTGGTACAGCGCCTTGGACGGAGGCCTCATCGGCACGACCTACGGCAGCCGTCGCCTGACGGGCTACGAGAAGGACCTCGTGCACCATTGCCGATGCCGTGAAGTTATAACTCCAAATGGAATAATGTATAATTCTAAATAAACTATCTCATGGTACAAGATTTGTATATTTTGATGATCACGGCCGCTGTGGTCAGTATTGTGTTTAAGTTCTTGAAGCAGCCTGTTGTGCTGGGTTACATCGTCGCCGGTGTGCTGATAGGCCCTAACCTCTATGGCGAGAACATTGTCAATGGCGACAACGTAAAGGCATGGGGTGACATCGGCGTGCTGTTTGTGTTGTTCTGCATCGGTCTGGAGTTCCGCCTGAAGAACCTTATCAGCAGCGGAAAGATTGCAGCCATTGGTGCAATGACCATCATCTTGGGCATGATGGTGCTGGGCTACCTCGTTGGCCAGGATGCCAAACTTGATATGATCAACTCGTTGTTCCTGGCAGGAATGCTCTGCATGTCGAGCACCACGATTGTGATGAAGGTCATCGACGAGGCCGGCATGAGCAAGGAGCGTTTCGTCAAGGGCGCTACCAGCATCCTCATCGTGGAGGATGTGGTGGCAGTGGTGCTGATGGTGTTGCTCTCCAGCATCGCCATCCGCCATCAGTTCGAAGGTGGTGAACTGATCAACAAGGTGCTCATCCTGGCTCTCACACTCGCGGTGTGGTTCATCGTCGGCATCCTGATTATCCCTACGGTGCTGCGCAAGATCCAGAAATATCTGAATGACGAGACACTGATCATCCTCGCCCTGGGCCTGTGCTTAGGCATGGTGCTGACAGCCGAGGAAGCTGGCTTCAGCAGCGCACTCGGTGCTTTCGTGATGGGTTCTATCCTTGCTGAGACGGTAGAGGCGCATCGCATCGAGCACCTGATGACGCCGCTGAAGAACGTCTTCGCCGCCATCTTCTTCATCTCCGTGGGTATGCTCATCAATCCCCCCACGTTGGTGGAATATTGGTATAGCATCCTCTGGGTTAGCCTGGTAGTCATCGTCGGCATGATTCTCTTCGGCACCTTGGGTTGCTGGTGGGGTGGCGCTACGATGCGCGACTCCATGCTGACCAGTTTCTCCTTTGTGCAGATTGGCGAGTTCTCGTTCATCATTGCTTCACTGGGTACCAGCCTGGGCGTTCTCGATCCTATCATCTATCCTATCATCGTGGCATCCAGTGTGGTGACCACCTTCCTCACACCCTATATCATGAAGGCCGCGCTGCCAGCTTACAAATTCTTCTACAATCACGCCCCGGCCAGCTTGCGCGAAAAAATCGACCGCCGCGAGCTGGAGATGGCAGCAGCGGAAACCGCTACTGAATCCGACGGCCCGTCCATTGCAGACAAGGCTCGCCGAGCTGTCCGCCACACCGTCATCACCAAGCATCTGGTGAATCTGATGATTAAGAACATGAGTGCGCACGACGAGGAAAATAAGTAGAACACAAATATCCATAAAAAACTTCACGTTATGAAAGAAGTGATTATTCTCGGCAACATCATTACGATGGATGAAAAGCGGCCCTTTGCCAAGGCTGCATTAGTTAAGAACGGCGTGTTTGCCTATATCGGCAACGCAGAGGAAGCCAAGGAGCTCGCAAGCGCGGACGCACGCGTATTAGATTATGGTGAGAACTTCATCTATCCAGGTTTCCTCGAGTCACACTGTCACGGCTATTTCGCCGGCGACCGCGCTGTCGGACAGGCAAACCTGATGCAGGCTGGCTTTACCGACTACGTCAAATACCGCGAAATCATCAAGGATTTCATAGCGAAGAACCCACAGCGCAAGCTCTACGTTGCCGCAGGATGGGTGGAAAACGAAGAATATGTCACCAAGGCGTACTTAGACGAAATCTACTCCGAGAAGCCACTCATCATGCAAACGGGCGGCGGACACTCCATGCTGCTCAACACCAAGGCATTAGAATGGGCAGGCATCGACGCCGCATACGCGAAGAAAATGGGATATGATATGGTACATGTGGACGAGAACGGCGAACCAGACGGCTACATCTGCGAAAATCCGGTCATGGAACTGATGCCCAAGCTCCCCATGACGCTGGAGGATGCAAAAGACTATCTGCTCGCCTGGCAGGACTACGCTTTCCAAAACGGATATACGGGCGTCGCTGACGCCGGCGTGGAGATTTTCTTCAAGGATTGTGCCCAGGCATACCATGAATTGGAGGAGGGAGGCTGGCTGAAGCTGCGTACCTACGGCTATATGCTGGCTGCCGACAATGTGGCTGACCCCAAGGCCGAAGTCGCACGCGTAGCAGCAGACCGTGCCAAGTACAGCGGCGAATATTTCCAGATTGTCGGTATCAAGGCGTTCCTCGACGGCGTGACCGAGGCACACACGGGCTGGCAGAACCAGGACTACCTCGACCAACCCGGCTATCACGGTGTGGAGCGCTTCAACGACCACGACAAGATGGTGGAGCTGATTGCTGAGGCCGATAAGGAAGGGCTCGCCGTGCATGTCCACTCCGAAGGAGGTGGCGCTGTTCACTTCATGCTGGACTGCATCGAGGACGCAGAGAAAATCACCGGCGACAAAGACCAGCGCAACGTGCTGGCACATCTGCACTTCGTGACCGACGAGGATATCCGCCGCATGGCAGAAACAGGCTCCGTACCAGCCGTGGCACCGCTCTGGACGCCAGAGGCCCCAATCCTTTACGATCAGGAAGTCGCATACGTCGGAAAGGAACTGGCTGATGAGGCATACCCCATCAAGTCGTTCTATGATGCTGGCGCCAACGTGGTCTTCCACTCTGACTATCCCGTCTCACCGATGATGAATGTGAAATTCAGCATCTATACAGCGGAAAAGCGTTCGTATCCAGCTGGATTGTTCGGTGACTCACCACGCAATCTCAAGGAAGCCATCACCCGCGAACAGTCGCTGCGTGCCATGACCATCAACGTGGCCCGCCAGTGGCACCAGGAGCATCGCCTCGGCTCCATCGAGTTCGGCAAGATTGCCAACATGACGGTGTTCGACTGCGACTTCTTGCATGACGACATAGAGAAGGTCGCAGACGCCAACCTCGTCGCCACCATCGTGGATGGCGAGGAAGTCTACCATTTTTCCTAATTTCCTAATTTCCCATTTTTCAACGTTTCCGCTCGGCGCCTTGCGACGCTTCACGCTTGAAGAACTTTTTCAACTTTTCAATGTTTCAACTAGTTCTATGCCTGCTCGCTGCCACCTTACAACCAGACACATCGCCGCTCGACCAGTGGCTGGCCGGAAAGACCGTCACCGCCGAGGCCGTGGCGGCCTACGGAGGCATTGACAAGTGCTTCGCCGCCGAGCCTATACCCGACGGCGTATGGCAGCGCATGCAGGGCAAGACCTACAAGGAGAATCCCTATATCCAACGGGACGACCTGCGCCACATCCGAGCCCTCCACTGGGACTACGACGAGCAGATGCACGTGGGCGAGATGATTGTCAACAAAATCATCGCCGACCGCGTGGCTCGCATCCTGCGCCAGCTCTTCGACGCAAAGTACCCCATCCAGCGGATGCTACTGCCCGATGTCTATGATGCCGATGACGAGAAACAGATGCGCGACAATAACTCGTCATGCTTCTGTTTCCGCACAATCGCTGGCTCCACCAAGCTGTCGAAGCATGCACGTGGACTGGCCATCGACATCAACACGCTCTACAATCCTTACGTCAAGGTTCGCAAAAACGGTACCCGCTACATCCAGCCTGCCACCGCCAAGCCCTACTGCGACCGCACGCGGGACTTCCCATACAAGACAGACCACAACGACCTCTGCTTCAAGCTCTTCACCGAGGCTGGCTTTGAGTGGGGAGGCGACTGGACTACGCGCAAGGACTACCAGCATTTCGAATTGATTGAATAAACCTCACAACCTCATTGTATTGAAACATGAGACAGAAAATTCTTACAATTTTTGCGACAGCAGCGCTCCTCCTAAGCATGAGCGCCTGCAAAGACAAGGATGACGACTCCGCATCCTCCGCCCAACAGGAGTTGGAAAAGAGCCTCATCGGCCTCTGGTACGAGGAGTTCGACTATCAAGACGTGACCGAGCAGGGAAAGCCTTTCAACCACGCCTTGATTGCCGTAGAGGCCAAAGCCGACCACACAGGCTACGTCGCCCTGGCCGTGTTTGATGACGCATTCAACGAGCCGCTCGAGATTTACGGAGGTCCGAAGGATGCACCCTTCACATGGCAGGTGACAGCCGAGGGGCAGATTACCCTGACAGACCCGAATACAGGCACGTCCATTACGACACGCAGCGACGGCGGTCACAACAACTTTGTCAATGTCGGGCAGATTAAGATGAATTGCTCGCAGGGGAACATCGCCTTCAGCAATACCTCCCATACAGGTTCGCTTGCCAAGGCAGAAAGCGACAAGAGCGGTTTGATTCAGGACTGGATGGCAAAGTCCACCCTACCCCGCGCCTGCGTCACCGACAGCATTCCCGTGGAGATCTTCCCCGACTACATGAACTACGTGTTCAATTACCCGTCCTTCGACCCCTTCGGCAATCCCTGCACACTAAGCGGTACCATCACGGTGGACAAGACGTTGGCACAGGAGGGCAAGCCCTACAACGGCATCCTGCTCTTCAACCACTTCACCATCTACGCCACCACCCAGGCCCCTTCGCGTGGAGCCGTCGAGTTCCCGACGGGGGCTGCCTTCACCAACTTCATCATCGTAGCACCCGACTACTACGGCTTCGGCATCACAGAGAAAGAGCCGCAGGCCTACTGCATCTCACGCGCCAACGGACGCGCCTCCCTTGATGCCTACCTCGCCGCCAAGCGTTTGATTGAAGACCTGGGGGTGAAGAAAGGCGACGACTTTGTCATCGCTGGATATTCCGAGGGAGGACAGACAACGATGGGCGTCCTGCGCGAAATATCCGAACGACATCCTGAGATAAAGGTGAAAAGGGCTTTCGCTGGCGACGGACCTTACGACATCAACTCCATGTACGATGCCATCGCAACAGGAGAGACTGAGATGCCCAGCACCGTCTGCAACGTGCTCTTTGCCTACAACCACTTCTTCCAGCTCGGCTTCGACATCCACGACTATCTGAAGGATCCCGTGGCCAGCCACTTCGATGAGTGGTTCCTCAGCAAACAGAACAAGCGCAGGGCTCTCGACGAGGAGCTCATTAAGACCAAAAAGGCCAGCGATGTCTGCACAGCGGCCGTACTCGATGCTAACAGCTCCCTGTCCCGCCGATTCAAGGAAGCCTTCAACGCCGATGCCCTCACCAGCGGCTGGACGCCACGTAGCGACTTCGACGTGATGCTCTTCCACGACACCAAAGACGATGTCGTACCTGTCGAGAACTTCTACGCCATGAGCAAGTTCCTCAAGGACAATGGCATCAAGACAGAGGAGTTTGTCGGCGAGTACAGCTCCAAGACGACCAAGGAACTCGGTATCACCAACCATGAGGTGTCCGGCCTTACCTTCTTCCTCAGGATTATCGAGTGGGTGACGGCGAACTATTAACATTAACAAGTAGACATTCTTAATAAATATAAGTAGGTGTTCATAGTTATCATGTAAACTAATTTTGGGCACCTACTTATAATCGTTGAAACAGGGCTCAGGCTTACAAAATATGCAAAAACGGTTGCAAAATTAACAAAAAGACGATGAAAATGATGAATTAGGCACGCAAGAGACAGCTATCTCGGAGAATTTGCTTACCTTTGCAACATCTTTGCACTTATAAATACAAAACAAAACATCTATAATTTAAAATTAGAAGTAATAATGAAAAGAAAGCATTATTTAGAGTGGATCTTCATGATCTGTGTAATGGCAGCATTAGGCTCTTGTGGCCCAGAGATGCCAAAAGAACAACATTCGTCGTTCGAGACGATGACAATTAAGAAGTCTGACATTGAGCTTCCTTATAAGTTCAGTGCCCGGATGAAAGGTATGAACGATGTGACAGTTACACCGCAGGTCAGCGGTCAGCTGATGAAGATTTGCGTGACAGAAGGTCAGCAGGTGAAGCAGGGACAGACCCTCTTCATCATCGACTCGCGTAATGCCCAGTTAGAGTTAGAGGCAGCGGAGGCCAACCTGCAGGCAGCGCTGGCTCAGGAGAATTCTGCAAAGTTGGAGTATGAGTCAAATCGCAACCTGTTTGAGAAGAAAATCGTGAGCAGCTACATGCTGAATAACTCGGAGAACTCCTACAAGCAGGCACAGGCTGCTGTCGCCCAGGCCCGTGCAGCGGTGAACCGCGCCAAGGTGAACCTCGGTTTCTGCACCATCACGGCTACCGTTTCCGGTGTTATCGGTGAGATTCCCGTGCGTGTTGGCGATCAGGTGTCACCGTTGTCACAACTTACCATCTTGAGCGGCAACACGACGATGTATGCTGAGTTCTCGGTTACGGAAGCGATTGTTGAGACGATGGTGCAGGAGGGTATGAAGGCCGACGAGATAAATGCCTACATTGCCAAACTGCCCGAGGCAACATTTGTCATGAAGAGTGGCACGGAGTACCCCCACAAGGGTCGTGTCGTCAGCCTCACCGGCGTGGTTAATGCCGAGACGGGTTCACTGACCTGCAAAGTGACGTTCCCCAATCCCGATGGCCACCTGTACTCCGGTATTCAGGGAACAATCGTGATGCCTTTCTCTGAGAAGGACGTGATTATTGTCCCCCAAGGTGCTGTCGTACGCCTCCAGGACAAGTCATTGGTTTATAAAGTGCAGGCCGACAGCACGGCCACCGCTGTAGATGTGACAACAGAAGACACCGGTAATGGTAAGGACTTCATCATAACCAGTGGCTTGAATGTGGGCGACCGGATTGTAACCACAGGTGCCAATAACGTATTCGAAGGACTGAGGGTCCTGTATCCAGAAGAAGTGAAAAAGTGAAAAGTAATTTCGTGATAACGTAATATCGATATTTCGAAATATGAAAAACAATATTTTCATTAATAAATACGTGATGGCTTGTGCCATCTCTATTGTGATTGCGCTGGTGGGCTACATATCAATCAGTACCCTGTCGGTAGAGCAATATCCGGACATCGCACCGCCCACGGTGCAGATTTCTACCAACTACTCTGGCGCCGACGAGAACACGGTGATGAAGTCTGTCATCCAGCCCCTGGAAGAGGCCGTCAACGGCGTCACGGACATGACCTACATGACCTCGAAGGCGTCGTCAGACGGCTCTGTGGAGATTAACGTTTTCTTCAAGCAGGGCACCGACCCCGACATGGCGGCCGTGAACGTCCAGAACCGCGTGAGCGGAGCTCTGGCGCTGCTGCCCGCAGACGTGACGAAGGTCGGCGTGAAGGTGGAGAAGCGCCAGAACAACATCCTGCAGATCTTCGCCGTGCGCAGTGCCGACGGCAAGCTGAACGAGGACTTCGTGTCGAACTACGTCGATATCAACATCAAACCGAAGCTGATGCGTATCACCGGCGTGGGCAACGTGCAGAGCTTCGGTAACACCTACGCCCTGCGCATCTGGCTCAAGCCCGACGTGATGGCTCAGTATAACCTCACTCCCAACGACATCTTTTCCGCCATCGGCGGACAGAGCTTCGTGGCAGCAGTGGGTTCGCTGGGCGAGCAGTCGGAGAACTCCTACCAGTACTCCATGCAGTACAAGGGCACGCTGAAGACCGTTGAGGAGTTCAACGACATCGTTGTGCGCACCGACGAGGGCGGCCACTTGCTACGCTTGAGCGACGTGGCCGAGGTGAAGATTGGCGCCATGAGCTACAACTTCACGTCTAGCATCATGGACAGTCCGGGCGCCATGTTCCTGGTGTTTGCCGCCCCGGGCGCCAACGCCACCGAGGTGAATGCCAACATCAACAAGACGTTTGAGGAGATGAAGAAGACGATGCCTGCCGGCATGGAGTTCGTCACGCTGATGACGAGCGACGACTTCCTCTTCGCCGCCTTCCACAACGTGATAGAGACGCTCGTCATCGCCATCATCCTCGTGATTCTCGTGGTGTTCTTCTTCCTTCAGAACTTCAAGGCCACGCTCATCCCGTCCATCTCGATCATCGTGTCGCTGCTGGGCACCTTCGCCATCGTCAAGATGGCAGGTTTCTCGCTCAACATCCTCACACTGTTCGCTCTTGTCCTGGCCATCGGTACAGTGGTCGATGACGCCATCGTGGTGGTGGAGGCCGTCATGGCCAAGATGGAGAACGGCATCAGCGATGCCCGCGAGGCCACGCGCCAAGCCATGAACGAGGTGTCTGTGGCCGTCGTCTCGTGTACCCTGGTCTTCATGGCCGTGTTCGTGCCTGTGATGTTCATGCCCGGCACGTCGGGCACGTTCTTCACGCAGTTTGGCGTCACGATTGCCTCGTCCGTAGGTTTGTCGTGCATCTCGGCCCTCACGCTGTGTCCGGCCCTGTGTGCCATCATGATGCGCGTGACCGAGGGCAAGGAGACCGGCAAGAGCCTCACCTACTACACCAAGCGCGCCTATGAGGTGAGCTACAACGCCATCTCTGCCAAGTATAGCAGCGCCGTGCAGAAGTTCATCAAGCGCCCCGTCGTCTCGTGGATTCTGCTGGCAGTGGCCGGCGGCCTGCTGGTGTTCTTCATGAAGAGCCTGCCCTCGGGCCTCGTGCCTCAGGAAGACCAGGGCGTGTTCCTCCTCGAGATCCACGCCCCTGAGGGTTCCACCCTGAAGCAGACGCGCGAGATGGTGAAGAAGCTTGAGGACAAGGTGAAGAAGATTCCCGAGCTGGAGAGCTATGCCGTGAGCTGCGGCTACGCCATGCTGTCGGGCGCCGGCTCCAACTATGCCACCATGGTGGTGCGCCTGAAGAACTGGGACGAGCGCGAGGGTCTCGAACACAATATAGCCTACGTGGCCGAGCGCTTCATGACGGACTGTGAGGGCATCAAGGAGCTTTCCGTCATGCCCTTCGTCATGCCTCAGATTCCCGGCTACGGCACGAGCAACGACATCAACCTCGTCGTCGAAGACCCCACCGACGGCAACCTCTCGGAGTTTGCACATTATACCGACCTCCTCATGGCCAAGCTCTCCGAGCGCCCCGAAGTGGCCACCGCCATGTCCACCTACTCGGAGCGTTTCCCCAAGTATCAGGTGGATGTCGATGCCGCCCAGTGCGACCGTGCCGGCGTGTCGCCCGCTGACGTACTCAACACGCTTGGCGCCTACTGTGGTGGTGCCTATATCGGCAACTTCAACCAGTTCGGCAAGGTGTATCGCATCATGGCCGCAGCCTCACCCGAGTACCGCCTCGACCCGCAGTCGCTGCAGAACATCTTCATGCAGGTGAAGGGCGGCAAGATGACCCCCATCTCCGAATTCGTCAGCCTCAAGCAGATCGTCGGTCCGTCCAACATCGAGCACTTCAACCTCTTCCAGAGCATTACGTGCTATGTCACGCCGGGTGCCGGCTACACCGAGGGAGACGTCCACAAGGTCATCGACGAGGTGTTTAAGGAAGTGATGCCCGCCACCGCCACCTATGAGTACAGCGGCATGTCGCGCGAGCTGGAAGAAGCCTCCGGCTCCAATGCCACGGCCATCATCTACCTCATCTGCGCCATCCTCATCTACCTCATCCTGGCCTCGCTCTACAACTCGTGGTTCACGCCGTGGGCCGTGCTCTTCAGTGTGCCGTTCGGCCTGATGGGCGCCTTCGTCTTTGCCTACATCGGCTATAGGTACCAGATTCCCGGCATGGACAACAACATCTACCTGCAGACGGGTGTCATCATGTTGATAGGACTGCTGGCAAAGACTGCCATCCTGATTACCGAGTTCGCCTCCGAACGCCGTGCTCAGGGACTGAGTATCAGAGATGCCGCCTTTGAGGCTTGCAAGGAGCGTCTGCGCCCCATTCTGATGACTGTCCTCACGATGATTATAGGAATGATTCCTCTGGTCATTGAAGGCGGAGCCGGAGCCAACGGTAACCGTGCCCTTGCATTGGGTGTCATAGGTGGTATGAGTATTGGCACCATCGCCCTACTCTTTGTCGTTCCCGCCTTCTTCATTGTCTTCCAGAAGCTGCACGAGCGCTTTCAGGGAGGCACCGTAGAAGTGAAAAGTGAATAATAGCAATAACGATATACCGTTACAACGTATTACGAAATAACGCAAGACAATGAAAATTAAGTATATCATCCTTGCTGCAGCCGTGAGCTTCTCGCTCACGAGCTGTAGCCTTTACAAGAAATACGAGTCCAAGGCTTCTGTGCCTGATGATGTCTTCGGCACAGTGGCTCCCGAGGTCGGCTCGTCCAATAACCTCGCAGAGCTTTCGTGGCGCGAATTCTTCACAGACCCGGTTCTTCAGGAACTCATCGACTCCGTGTTGGTGCGCAATACCGACCTGAAGTCGGCTCGTATTGCAATAGAGCAGAGCGAGGCTTCGCTGCGTGCGGCGCGTTTGGCCTATCTGCCATCACTCGCTTTTACGCCCTCCGGCACCCTCTCCAGCTTCGATTTCGGAACGCTCAACAAGACTTATAACCTGCCGTTGCAGTTGAGCCTCGACGTGGATATCGTCGGTGCTATCACCAGCAAGAAACGTAAGGCTGAGGTACTGCTCATGCAGGCCCGTATCGGTGAGGAGTCCTTGCGCGCGAACCTTATTTCTACTGTAGCTCAGCAGTACAACCTGTTGATGGTGCTCGACCGCCAGCTGGAAGTGCTCCTCGCCACCGATAGCCTGTGGTACTCTTCTCTTGAAACACAGAAGGCACTATGGGAGAATGGAAAAGCGTATTCCACCGCCGTCAACCAGATGGAGTCGTCCTACATGAACGTGAAGACCCAAATTGTCGATGTCCGTCGGAATATCGTCAGCGTGGAGAACGCTATCTGCAGATTGCTGGCTCAGTCGCCACAGCACATCCGTCGCGGTAAGTGGGGCAGCTATGCTTTGCCCGAAAGACTGGGAACAGGCGTGCCCGCACAGCTGCTGCAGAATCGTCCGGATGTTCGCATCGCCGACTTCCAGATGGCAGAGGCGTTCTACAACACCCAGGCTGCCCGCCAAGCTTTCTTCCCGAACCTGACGCTCTCCGGCTTAATCGGCTGGACTAACGACGGTGGCGGTGTTATCGTCAACCCCGGCAAGATTCTCCTTTCTGCCGTTGGCTCACTGACGCAGCCCATCTTCGCCCGCGGTAAGCTGAAGGCGAACCTGAAGATTAGCAAGTTGTCGGAACAGGATATCCAGAACCGCTATGTGCAGACGGTCATCAATGCCGGTAACCAGGTGAACGAAGCCATTGCCGACCTTCAGGCAGCCCGCGAGAAATATGGCTACTATAGCCGTCAGGTTGCTGTTCTGCAGGACGCCTACACGGGCACCCACGAACTCATGGACAACGGCAAGGCCAGCTACATCGAGGTCAACACCGCCCAGGAAACCCTGCTCAGCGCACAGCTCAACGAAGCCATGAACATGTATAGTGGCACCCAGGCTGTCATCGCACTCTATATCGCCCTCGGCGGCGGCACAAAGTAAGTAAATTAAAGAACTTTGAATTCAAAATAAAGATGAAAAAGATTTTCTATTGGGTAATCGCTGCCACCCTCATTTGCGGCGCAACAACAGTAAGTTTCTCGCTGACCTCCTGCAAGGATGCTCACGTTCAAGAAGATAATACTCCTGAGCAGCAGGTGCAGAACACCGAACTGATACGCACCAGCCAGAGCTGGGACGGCGTGGAACTACCTGACTACCTGCAAGGTCGCCCCGAACTGGTAGCCGTGAAGTATGTGTTCCCCGCTGGTAAGAAGCTGGGCTGGCACCACCATCCCGTGATGAACTACGGCATACTGGTGCAGGGCGAACTGACCATCATCGGTCAGGACGGCAAGGAGAAAGTGGTGCATGAGGGCGAAGCTGTCGTAGAGATGGTTAACACCATCCACCACGGCGAGAACCGTGGCACGAAGCCCGTCATCCTCTACATGTTCTACCTCTCGCAGGAGGGCCTGCCGCTGGCCGTGCAGCACCCAGAGATACCATTAGATTAGTAGCGAACCCACCAAATATCCTGGACATGCTACACGGTTCAGGATAAATGGAAGGCGATTTTCGCATACCTATTAAATAATATCTGGGACGATTCATTTTGTATTTCATTGGTTTAATCAAAATAAAATCGTCCCAGGTTATTTTTTTCACTCCTTTTAATGTCCGACCACACTTACATAGCCATTGACCTGAAGTCGTTCTACGCTTCGGTGGAGTGCGTAGCCAGAGGATTGAATCCACTGACCACGAACCTGGTAGTGGCTGATAAAAGCCGGACGGACAAGACCATCTGCCTGGCCGTGTCCCCGTCGATGAAAGCCTACGGCATTGGTGGACGGGCACGGCTGTTCGAGGTGGTCCAGCGGGTGAAGGAGGTGAACAACGAGAGGCGACGCAATGCGGGATGGCATTTCACGGGCAAATCTTCTGACGACATAGAGGTGAAAGCACATCCCGACTGGGAGTTGGACTACATCGTGGCTCCACCACGGATGGCTCACTATATCGAAGTGAGTAAACAAGTCTATCAGACATATTTGAAGTATGTGGCTCCAGAGGACATCCATGTTTATAGCATCGATGAGGTGTTTATGGATGTGACGGCCTATCTGGACACCTACAAGATGACGCCACATGAATTAACCACCCACATGATACGTGATGTTCTGGCCACCACGGGAATCACGGCAACCGCAGGCATCGGCACGAATATGTACCTCGCCAAGGTAGCTATGGATATTGTGGCGAAGCACGTACCAGCAGACGAGGACGGGGTGCGCATCGCGGAACTGGACGAACAGAGTTATCGGCGTACACTCTGGAATCACCAACCCTTGACCGCTTTCTGGCGCGTAGGACGTGGTATTGCTGCGAAGCTGGCGGAATACGGCATTACAACGATGGGGCAGATAGCTCGCCGGTCGCTGCAGAACGAGGATTTTTTCTACAACCTGTTTGGCGTGAATGCAGAACTGCTCATCGATCATGCCTGGGGATGGGAACCTGTTACCATCGACTACGTGAAGGCATATCGTCCGGAAACGAACTCCTTCAGCAGCGGACAGGTGCTCCACGAACCATACGAATGGGCGAAGGCCAAAGTGGTCTTGCAGGAGATGGCCGACGCAATGGCGCTCAGCTTATTTGCCAAGCAGTTGGTGACAGACCAACTGGTGCTGACCATCAACTACGACACGGAGAACCTGACCGACCCGAACCGTAAGGACCGATATACAGGTCCTGTGACAACGGATTACTATGGCCGTGCTGTACCGAAACATGCACACGGAACAGAGAGTCTCTCACGGCAGACCTCTTCATCTAAGTTGATAACAGAAGCTGCCGTGCGGCTCTATGAGCGCATCACCAATCCCGACTTGCTCATCAGACGCATCACATTGGTCACCAATCATGTGGTGCCGGATGCACAGGTAAAGAAACAGACACCACCCGTACAGCTCGACCTCTTCACGGATTACGAGGCCGAGGCCCAGCAACGCAAGGAGGAAGAAGAGGCGTTGGAAAAGGAGCGTCGATTGCAAGCGGCTCAATTGGCCATCAAGTCACGCTTTGGTAAAAACGCCATCCTTCGAGGTATGAGCTACACCGAAGGGGCAACAGCCAAAGACAGGAACAATCAAATAGGAGGACACAAGGCATGACACAAGACAACTACGAGGATATCATCAACCTGCCACATCCTGTTTCTAAGAAACACCCGCAAATGTCAATGATGCAAAGGGCTGCTCAGTTTGCACCCTTTGCGGCATTGAACAGTTAAATTGTCTGAGGCATCTTGTGGGACACCAGCCAATATTTACACCGACATTTGCACCGACCTTTACACCGACATTTCCTGTAACGTTTTCTGTGACGTTTTCTGTGACGCTATTGTTCTTGCCTGTCTCCTCTTCATTCCTCAACGCAGAGTTAAGCCGTACCTTGAAATAGGAAGAAAGCTTTTTCATTGTCCTCTTACTCGATAAGCATCAGAGAAGTGGAGACAAAGGTGACGATGGTAGCGATTTAGTCGGCAAAGATGACAAAATGTTGCACTTCTGCCCTCTTTTTGTTAGTTTATAGGGAAAAGCTGGGTATAATTGAAAGAAAATGCTTATCTTTGTCGATTGAATGAGACCTGCACCGCGATGAGTTGATGGAGAACTGGGAGCGGCTGAAGAACAGCGAGGCCGCCATAAAGATTGACCCGTTAAAGTAAAAGGAGGAGAAGAATATGACAACAAACAATCCTTTGCTCAAAGTCGTTGCCGCCGAGTACGTGCACGACTACACGCTGCGCCTGACGTTCAACACGGGCGAGGTGCGGCTGGTGGACTTCACTCCACTGATGCAGAAGGGCATCTGCCGCAAGCTACAGGATCTAGACTACTTCAAGTCGTTCCGCCTCGACCCCTTCACCGTTGACTGGAACGACGAGATAGGATTTGCGCCGCGATACCTCTACGAGCGTGGAATGGCAGCATAGACGTAAATGTACAGACAGAAAAAAGATTCGGGAGGCCGACGCTGGCGATTTAGCGGCGGCCTCCTGAAACTTTTGTCTGTCAGGGGAAATCAAGAACGTGACCTATGATTATTTCACAGAACTATTCTCTGTGAAAAAAATGCTTTTTTACCAAATTAGCAACTTTTTATGAAGTTTTTTCGTAAACACATGCACGATGTAGTCAGAAATCGCCCTACGGACGGCATAAAGCCCTTGTAATGCTTGACGAGGTAAGGGGAAGTTGGGCACATCAACAACTTATCGTCTCTACAATGTGTGAATAATCTTCAGATGGAGCAACGAGCAGGAGAATGTGGCATCCGAAACAATTAGTTGCAGATTTTAGATTCATGAATAATTCATGGAGTCATTCACGGATAATTTATGTGAGAAAAAGAATTGCGGCTGAGTTACTGGCGTGAAGGATTCATCTTCACATGAAAATTCATATTGTGATCTTTATTATTCACAATTTCTTGATGTCCTCAATAGTTAGACCTGAAACTTCTGATATCATTTCCACATTAATTCCACCAGCCTTCATACGACGAGCGATTTTACGTTTTCCTTTCTCGTAGGCACATTGAATAGAGCCTATCATGTCCCACCAAATGCGTTGCCTGCGCTCAAAGTTCTCTCTATCTTTCTCTGAATTGAGTTCAAACTGACTAACAGGCAAGAAGTGGTATTCTCCTGCGTCATAGGTGATAAAAACGACTCAACGTTTTTACTAATCCTGAAATCGTAAAATACAGGGCCGAAGTAATGGATTGAACCGAAGGTGCCCAAATACATGGCATCGGCCAAATCATCGCCATAGGTCTTCCGACCAAATGCCAGCGCTCCTGCTTCGTGTTGTCCAATGTCTGCTGTCATTTTATGAATCTTTCACTTCATTCTGACATAACGCTTCGTTTTAATACGAGTAAGATAGGCCGACCGTCAACTGGGATGACTCACAATGAAGAAATCCGCTGCAAATATAGGGAGTTTCTATGAAACAGAAGCACAAAGGCAATAAATAATGTGCCTATAGTGACCAAAAAGTGATTTTTTACACAAATTTATCACGAATGACTCCACGAATTACTCATAAATTAAGGTGTGTGGCCATTCACTCTGCGTGAGGTTTAATAATACCTTGCGAGTATCGAAGAAATGAAAGAAAAAAAGTTGACTCAAAAACTATCCGATCATTCCGATACATTTCGATAAGAACTCTTTATTCTACTTCAACAAATTTCTGCCACTATTGCCCTCAAGCACTTGCATCTGCTGGATGGCTATCTGATTAAGTTTCACGAGTCGTTCACCTTGTGGCATTCCGTCGTTAATGAGGACGGCATTGATATTCTCCATGTTTGACAGGCAGATGAGCTCATTGACGGTG
>JAFXTO010000072.1 GCA_017535725.1 Bacteroidaceae bacterium | reverse complement strand
ACCCTTCAGAGGCAATTCATCTTTCACTGGAGCAATGGCACTTCCCCAGTCACCACCAATGACATAAAACGGATAGGTTGTCACACCGTCCATCCTATGATTGGCTCCATTCATGACAAACTCTACACCTTTGGCAATAGCGCAGAATTTGCCAATAATCAGCCAGTCACCTATGAAGTCGTAAAAATGAGTGACATGCTTCTCGAACTGGTCAGCACCATCCACATCATCGTAATAGGTGTAATCACCGATGATGATACGTGGGTTCTTCACCACGTTCTTGATGAAGCAGAGGCTTGGAATCTTCGGATTCGGAAAAGCCTCATTTGGATTGGGTCTGTTTTTTATCTCCATAAATTCCGATTTATCTGTTTATAATGCTATTCCCTATTACTTGCAACGATATACGAGCAATATTTACTGAGCAGATTGGACAATGGCAAATCGCCTTTCTGGTATCTGTCTGCATCGAGCCTTAAAATTCTTTCGCAGATAGTTTTCTTACCTTTATATAAAGCATTGAGATATGGAATGCCATTTTCCTCTGTGATGCTCACCTCGTTGAAGAACTGCGTCAAGTCCTCAGCATCATAGACGATGGAGTAACTGGGGCGCTTGGCTCCTGGAATGTCCTCTTTAAGTATGTTCTTGTCAACCAAGTCCTGTATGTCACGTATGGCCGTGTCTTTTGAGCACTTTGCTAATGTTGCCCATGTCTTTGACGTTATCTTTGCCTCATAGCCGTCAAGAAAGAGATTTAGCATCTGTGTCTGACGTTCGGTCATTGGAACTGCCGATGCCTTCTGCCAGAAGAAGCTCTTATTCAGGATTGTGGTGACGATGGTGTCTGCCTCGTCAAGTGCATCAACCAACTTCTGCATATACCACACCAACCACTCCGTTATATCGCCATCGCCATGCTGCATACGTTCAAGAATCTCGTAATAGTGGTTCTTGTCCTTGTTAATCTGTGATGAGACATTGTAGAAGCGGAACTCACTCTTTTCGCCACGTGCCAGAAGCATGTCTGAAAGAATACGAGCTAAGCGTCCATTGCCATCCTCAAAGGGATGAATGCTCACAAACCAGAAATGAGCAATGGCAGATCTAATAACACTATTCACTGGCTCCTCACCATCAAACCATGTGAGGAACTTTTCCATCTCCTCTTCAACACGGTCTGGAGAAGGAGCAATATAGTGGATTTTCTCACGTCCGAACATTCCGCTGACGATATGCTCTTCGTTTGTACGGTATTTGCCAATTTCTATCTGACCACCCTCGCTGTAGCCCGATGGAAAGAAAGCGGCTTGCCAAGCACACAGTTTCTCTTTGCCGAGAGGCATGTCATAGTGCTGGACTGCTTCAAGCATCACACCCACAACAGAGTTAACATAGTGCGAGGGTGCTGTATATTTCACATTTTCAATGCCAAGTTTTCTGGCAATGGAAGAACGAACCTGATCCACGTTCAGCAGAATGCCTTCTATCTCCGAAGAATACACCACATCGGATGTCAGGTTCTCTGCCATCGCACGCAGTTTGCTGTCAAAGCCTAACGAACTCAACCTACCGTATAGCAGCCCTTGTTTACGGAACACTTTCTCCTGAAGGAGAGACACTTGTGATGTGTCCCAACGGAAGTTTGTCCATTTTTCTCTTTCGTGTATATACATAACTCATTCGTACTTGATGCGGCAATATACCATTTGTAACGTCGCAAATTCTGCGGCAAAAATACAAAAATAACTTCGAACCGCCAAACAAGCCCTGTAAACTTCATGTTGATTACTTCATGTTAACACGAAGTAATTAACAGCCGAAGCTAACTAACAGCCGCAGGCTAACTAACAGCGAAGCTAACCAACAGCCGCAGGCTATTTCAGTTCCAACCTCAGCACCCTGATGGGTCTGTCTTTGCCTTGATACTGGGTCTCGTCGATGCAGGTTTCCCCGGTGGGTTGGAACCCGCATTTCTCCATCACACGGCCGGAGGCGGGATTGTCAACGAAGTGCCCGCTGATGAGAGATGGGAGGTCCGTCGTTTGTCATTTTAGCGGATAAAATTCGTGAATACCGCTTCTTCTGCCTCGGGCAGACCGTTGCGCTCCTTCTCCGCGGCGATGGCCTTGACGAGGAAGGCGATGTTGCGGCCGAGAATACGCATACACTGCACGCCCTCCTCATCCTGTATCACGTCCTCGGCACAGTGACCGTGTACCATGTTCCAGTAGCGGGTGCTTGCGATAGGCATCTCGCTGATGGTGAAGTACTTGTTCAGCTGGTCGAAGGTGGCAGTGGTGCCGGCGCGTCGGGCCGAACAGACGGCGGCGCCCACTTTCATGCACTTCCGGAAGTGCGTGCTGAAGAAGAGGCGGTCGAGAAAGGATTTCATCGTGCCTGCGATGCCTGCGTAATAGACCGGCGAGCCGATGACCAGCGCGTCGGCTTGCTCGAATTTCGGGGCGACTTCGTTCACGATGTCGTCGAAGACGCATTTGCCTGTTTCATAGCATTTCCCGCAGCTGATGCAGCCGTGGATGTTTTTATGTCCCACGTGGACGATTTCGGCTTCCACGCCGTTTTTCTGTAATTCTTCCGCCACAAGGCTCAGGGCGGTGAAGGTGCAGCCCTTCGCGTTGGGACTGCCATTGATAAGAAGCGCTTTCATATCTTTAAGTGAATGTTTATTACTTCGTGTTTATTACTTCGTGTTTATTACTTCGTGTTGGTGACTTCGTGTTGGTTATTTCATGTTAACACGAAGTAATTAACAGCGAAGCTAATTAACAGCCGAAGGCTAACTAACAGCGTAGCTAACCAACAGCGAAGCTTACTAACTATTTCAAAGCGCCATATTGGTCATCGGTGACGGGCTCTAACCACTCGTTGCTGGCCCCTTCCTGCACGTCCTTGTGGTAGGTGAGGTGCTGCAACCAGCTGTCTTTGGCGGCGCCGTGCCAGTGCTTCACACCCTCGGGAATCTCAATGATTACGCCAGGCTCCAACTTGACGGCGGGTTTGCCCCATTCCTGGTACCAGCCACGGCCATAGACGCACACTAACACCTGCACCTGCTTGTGGTGGATGTGCCAGTTGTTGCGGCATCCCGGCTCGAAGGTCACGTTGACCATACCGCCGTCGTAGGGAGCAAGATAGCTGTTACCGATGAAGTACTGCGCATAGGCAGTGTTCGGCTCGCCCCGCCGCCAGCTCGACTTCAAATCAACGTAATTCTGGACGTATATGTCGCTGGCGATGTGGTCGTTGGCAGAGTCGCTGATACCCAGTTGCTGGATGGCCACGGCGACACGGTGCGCCTCCATTTTGCCCACACGCTCCTGCAACACTTTCGGGATGGCGAGCAGCTGGGCGTCGGTCAGACCCATATTCCGTGCGCCGCGCACGTGGGCGGCCAGCTGGGGTTCCACGCCCTCCAAACCGGCCAAGGCGCTGACAGTCACTAACTCACGGTCGGCGTGGGTAAGCAGGTCGCGGGCGAAGATGTCGCCGAAGAGGTGCGCCTTGAGGTAGTAGTCCTCGGCGGGACAGAACTTGTAGTCGAAGGGCTGTCCCGACAGTTTCGTCTGCACTTCGGTGCCTTGTTTCAGAGCGTCGTAGCTGGAGGGTAGGGGAGTGGACTCGGTGCCGGCCTCCACCTCACCGCGCTGCTCCATCACCTTCTGCAGGGTGCCTAATGCGTTGAGCGAGCGCGGGAAGCCCGTGTAGGCGTAGAGTTGCGAAAGGGCCTCCTTGATCTGGTTGGCGGTAAGCCCCGCGTCGAAACCCTCGTTGATGGCGGTAGCTAACGACGCTTGGTCGCCCTGCGCCTCGTAGCAGGCGATGGCCGTCATCGCCGCCGCCTGCTTCTCGTTGAATGTCAAAGTGTTCATATCTTTGTCTGTTTTTGTTGTCTTGTTGCAGCCGGCCATTAACACAACGGTGGCGGCGAAAATCAGAAGGGTGTGTTTCATATTGTTTTTTGAATTTGTTTGTTTTTTCAACGTCCTATCATCTCCATCCCCACCATCGGCTTGGTGTCAATCAGTTTCAGCGACTTCACCATTTGGGCGGTGCCCTCCTTGTACTTCTTGAAATGGGCGGTCTGGAGGTGGCTCTGGTAGGATTCTTTGTCGGCATAGATTTCCAGGATGTAGATCTTGCAAGGGTCTTCCTTGGTCTGCATAGAGAACAATGTCAGCACACCGGGCTCCATATTCACTGAGGTTACCCCAACTTCCTTGGCGTAAGCCAGATACTCTTCCAGATACTCCGGCATCACCTCGATTTCGGCGAGGCGGACGATGCGTTCGCCGTATTGCCGCAGGGGCACTTTCTCGCCGAACAGCCGGCGGGCGTTATCGGTGAAAATGTCCTGTGGGTTCAGTCCGTGCGAGGCGAGACGCACCTCCAAGGCCTGCTTGCCGCTGAGGAGAACCGACTCGGCCACATACGGGTAGTCGCTGCCGTAGAGGATATGGTCGGGCGTGGTGATGGTGAGAAGCGCGTCGAGGACGTCATCGGTGGGCGCACCGGCCAGGTCGTAGTAGAGCCGCGACAGGTTGGCATCGATATCCACGGGCTGCATGATGCCCTGTTTCACCATCACGGGCAGCAGCGAACGGAAGCGCGGCAGGGCGTTGGGCAGGAACGAGCCGCAGTGCGGTACCACCACCTTTAGGTTCGGATAGCGCACCAACACGTTGTGGGCCACCATGTTGAGCACTGCACGTGAGGTCTCGGCCAAGTATTCGTAGCTCGCCAACGGCACATCAGCGATGAGCTGGGAGTTCACCGCTGAGGGTTTGTGCGGATGCAGGATGATGACGGCATTTTGCGCATCGAGGTAGGCCATCAGCGTGTCCAAGGCGGGGTCACCGAGGTACTGTCCGTAGCTGTTGGTGGCCAACTTGATGCCGTCGGCTCCCAACACCTCCAAGGCGTAGCGTGCCTCCTCCAAAGCGTGCAGCACGTCGGGCAGAGGCAGTGCGGCGCAGAACATAAAACGCCCTGGATAGCGGGCCTTCAGCGCGGCGCACTCTTCGTTGTATTTTCGGCACACTTTTGCCGAAGCCTCCGCATCGCCGAAGAAGGGTTGCGGCGCGGGCATCGTCAGCACCGAAGTCTGGATACCGGCCTTGTCCATGAAGGCGATGTGCTTCTCCATGTCCCAGCCCGGGATGGGGAACCCTTCGTCCATCTCGGCGCCGTTGGCCTTGATGTAGTCGAGATAGCCCTGCGTGATGGCGTGGCTGTGGAGGTCAATCTGAGCGGAGGCCTGCGCC
>JAFXTO010000011.1 GCA_017535725.1 Bacteroidaceae bacterium | reverse complement strand
GTTCGTCCCTACGGAGCAATGTTGTATTTTGAAGACAAGATTTACATCATGGCGTTCGGAAAGACAAATGCCACACGCCAGATAGCAGCAAACCAGAAGGCAGAAATCTGCGCCTTCAAGGGACAGACGCTGCGCGTTGAATGTAAACTCGTGGAGGACAACCGTCCCGAGGTGGGCAGGGCACTTGTCGAGAAGATGCCTGTGCTGAAGAGTGCGCTTGGCGAGAACGGCGAGAACGGCGTTATGTACTATCTAAAGGATGCCAAGGCCGACTTCTTCAAGATGATGGAATTGGTTGAGACAGTTACATTCTAAACATTTACAAGTTATGAAAGAAAAAGTATTACAGGCAATGCGCGATGCTGGCAAACCAGTGTCGGCAGGCGACGTTACAAAGGCACTGGGTGCCGACCGCAAGGAAGTGGACAAGGCATTTGCAGAGTTAAAGAAGGAGGGTGCCATTGTGTCGCCCGTCCGCTGCAAGTGGCAACCCGCTTGATTTCTCTAAAGGCTTCGATGTGTGCAACCGCACCACGATGCATACAAATTTCTTGACACGGGGGAGGGCCTCGGCTCTCCCCTTTTCTAATCCTAAAACGAAAGACCGATATGACAAAGTTCAAATGCCCCTGCAAGTACACCTATGACCCCGAAAAGGGCGACCCTAAGCAGAATATCCCTCCCGGCACTCCTTTTGAAGAGTTGCCCGACACATGGCGCTGTCCACGCTGCAAGCGCAAGAAAGAGAAATTTGTAGCCGTGGAAGAATAAACCTAACGTGATTATGGCAACAAACGCTATTCGCTATTACAGTAAGTTCGGCCACACGGAGAAGATGGTGGAGGCCGTGAAAGACATCGTGGGTGCAGAGCCACAGTTGGTCAGTGTGCCACTATCTGAACCTGTTGACACGCTTTTTCTTGGGGCTGGAGTCTTCTTGGGCAAGGTTAACGGCAGTGTGATTGACTTTATCCAATCGATCACGCCTGATTTAGTGAAACGTGTGGTATGTTTTGGTTCGTGCGCCATCATCAAGTCGCCAGTGCCACAAATGCGGCAAGCCCTCCAAGCCAAGGGCATCATCGTGAGCGACATGGAATTCACGTGCAGTGGTTCGATGGGGCCTGTCAAGGCAGGACATCCGAATGCTGCTGACATAAGAGCATTCAAGGAATTTGTGAAAACGGCTCTCGCCCAATAGACTTTTTTCTCCTATGCAACTGAATGAATACATGAGCGGCGCCATCCGTAACATCATGGCGAGAGCATACAAGAGTGTGCTGACCAACCCGCGTGAGGCGAGATTTGTATTGAAGCTGCAACAGACCTTTGCCCGTTCTGAAAAGCGGAGGGCTAAAGTGAAACGGGAGGAGGGTTTAGACGTGCCTCCTTTCCTCATCTGCAGCATCTCCACGACCTGCAACCTCTCGTGCAAGGGTTGTTATGCACGTGCCAACGGCATCGCCGACGCACCAGGCAGGAGTCAACGTGAGACCATGTCGCCAGAGGAATGGAAGCAGGTCTTCACCGAGGCGGCCGACCTGGGTATCAACTTCTCGCTTTTGGCAGGTGGTGAACCTATGATGCGAAAGGATATATTGGAGAAAGTGGCAGAGGTGAAGGATATGATTTTTCCAATCTTCACCAACGGCACACTCATCGGCCCATCGTACCTGGAGTTTCTGAAGAAAAACCTCAACATGGTGCCTGTCATAAGCATCGAGGGAGCAGAGCATAGTACCGACGAGCGTCGAGGCAAGGGTATGTTCAGACGTGCCATGATGTCGATGGAGATGCTGAAGAAGGAGAACCTTTTCTTTGGAACGAGCATCACGGTCACTACGGAGAACATTGACTACGTGATTTCAGACTCGTTTGTCAGTCAGTTGCAAGACCTTGGCTGTAAACTTATCATCTACGTGGAATATGTGCCAACAGAACAGGGGACGGAACATTTGGCGTTGAACGAGTCCGGGGACGAACAGATGGAAATGGTGCAAGAACATCAGCGTGAACAATTCCCCAACATGGTTATCATCTCTTTCCCTGGTGACGAGAAGCACATGGGCGGTTGTCTTGCCGGTGGACGTGGTTTCTTCCACATCGGTCCTGACGGATCTGCCGAACCTTGTCCGTTCTCTCCCTTCAGCGACAGCAATGTTCTCAAACTCGGTGTGCGTGGTGCATTGAAGTCACCCCTTTTCCAACGACTCCGCGACGCGCGGCTTGTCGGTGGTGAACATACGGGTGGCTGTGCATTGTGGGAACACAGAGAAGAAGTGTCTGACATCATGCTGTCATTGAAGAATACTGCCATCTAACTCACAAACCACAATATGAAACATTTCTATTATTCTTTCACTCTTTTTGCAGCCATCATCAGCCTGATGTCTTGCAATGCAACAACAAACAACAACGACATGGAAAATATTTATGATTTTACTGCCCTCTCAAACAAGGGTAAGGAAGTGAATTTTGCTGACTACAAGGGCAAGGTGCTACTGATAGTCAATACGGCCAGCAAATGCGGTTTCACCCCTCAGTATGATGGTCTGGAAGCCCTCTTCCAGAAGTATAAGGACCAGGGACTTGTTGTCATTGGTTTCCCCTGCGACCAGTTCGGTCATCAGGAGCCCGGCACCGACGAGCAAATAGAGGAGTTCTGCCGTCTGAACCACGGAGTAACCTTCCCCCTAATGTCGAAGATTGAAGTCAATGGCGAGGGTGCTCATCCCATCTACCAGTGGCTGAAGAGTCAGGCAGGCTTTGCAGGTTTCAATCCAGAACATCCGCTCACGAAAATCCTCGACGAGATGTTCACAAAGGCAGACCCAGACTACGCATCGAAGCCCGACATCAAGTGGAATTTCACCAAGTTCCTCATTAGCCGCGAAGGCAATGTGGTCTGCCGCTTCGAGCCTACCACAGAGCCGCAGGAAATGGAAGAGAGCATCGAGACGGAATTGGCAAAATAACAGATGGCGACACTCCTTATAGGACTGCTCATCCCTCTGCTGGGCACGATGCTCGGCTCGGCCTTCGTCTTTTTCATGAAGGACGAGATGTCGGCGCGTGTGCAGAAGTTGCTATTGGGCTTTGCTTCGGGCGTGATGGTGGCTGCATCGGTGTGGTCGCTGCTGATTCCAGCAATGGAAATGGCATCAATTCATAATGCACAATTCATAATGCATAATGAGGATAGTGCATGGTCGGTGCTGCCTGCGGCCGTCGGTTTCCTGTTGGGTGTGGGATTCCTACTGATGATAGACGAACTGACGCCGCACTTGCATATCGGCACAGACAAGCCAGAAGGCCTGCGCTCTCATCTGTCAAAGACAGCGATGCTCGCCCTGGCCGTCACCATCCACAACCTACCTGAAGGTATGGCTGTTGGTGTGGTGTTCGCCGGGGCGGAGAACGGAGTAGCGCATATTTCATTGGCCAGTGCCGTTGCTGTGTCATTGGGCATCGCCATCCAGAACGTACCTGAAGGAGCCATCATCTCTATGCCGATGCGGGCAGCTGGTAACAGTCGTTGGCGTTCATTTATCATTGGTTCCCTGAGCGGGGCTGTAGAACCTCTTGGAGCCCTTGCCGTTCTGCTGCTCGCCTCATTGCTCTTGCCCGTCCTCCCTTACATGCTCGCCTTTGCCGCAGGAGCCATGTTTTACGTGGTGGTCGAGGAACTGATTCCCGAAGCCTCCAGCGGTCAGCACTCCAACCTCAGCACCATCGGCTTTGCCGTCGGCTTCGTGCTGATGATGGTGCTCGACGTGGTAATGGGCTAATTAAAATGTAACCAAACTCTGTCAAAACGAATAACATTATGGAAATCAAAGCAATCAAGGCCGTGTGCATGTATGACCACGGCTTCATGAACCAGCCTTTTGCCTTCGGCGGTGAGGAAGGCAAGGAGGCATTCGATGAGCAAATCATCTACCGCAGCTCGCTGCAGAACTTCCTCATCGAGACCGACGAAGGCATTATCCTCATCGACACGGGCTTCAAAACCGGCATGTCGGCCCCAGCCAAGAAGCTGGGCGGTCCCCTCTATATGGGCGACAAGGTGGATGACTATATGGCATCGTTCGCCGCGCTGGGCTACAAGCCTGAGCAGGTGACGAAGATCCTCATCACCCACAAGCACGGTGACCACTCAGATTGCATCGCCGAGTTCCCCAACGCTAAGGTGTATATCTCGCCTGAGGATGCCGATGCGATGAAACTTCCTGAAGGTGGTAACATCGTGCGTTCTGAATACAAGGATTCTTACAAGAACTTCCCCCGTGCCGAGAAGGTGGCTGACGGTCTCTGGTTTATCGAGGCTAAGGGCCACACCAAGGGTAACAGCATCGTCATTCTGGAGCACGATGGCCTCTACTATATGTTCCACGGCGACATCACCTACTGCGACGCCGCCCTGAAGGCCAACAAGCTCTCCATCATCTTTGAGGACAAAGCTGCTGCCCGCGAGACCCTTGACCGCGTGCGAGAGTTCATCAATAACAATCCTACCGTCTATCTCTCCACCCATTGCCCCGAGGGCTACGAGAATCTGGAGATGAAGCGTGTGATGAAGCTTTGAGCGGTTAAGTATCTAATAAATTTAGTACACAGAGATACTTAAAATGAAAAATGAAAGAATGAAAAATGAAAAATATAGGATACCTCTGCGTCTCTGTGACTATGTGTACTAAATAATAATGTGTACTCTAAATTTGAGTACCTACATAATACAGCGACTGTCACCTAAAAGATGGATGACAGTCGCTGTTGTTATGGGAAACAATTCTTGTTTAGCTTTATTGCCTTCTGCGGTCAGCGGACATAAACCTTGGTGGTAGCTCGTCCGTTAGTGACGATGTACACCCCTCGCGGCACATTGATTCCAGACTGTATCTGGAGTCCGCTGGCGGAGTAGATACGGGCGTTGGGGTCGGAGGGCAGGATGCGGCGGCCACGCACTTCCACAACGAACTGGCGCTGAGGCAGGAGGGGTGTGGTGATACCAGTGGCGGCGGGGTCGTGGTCGATGGCAATCCATCCCAGGTAGTCGCCACTCTTTTCGGCGGTGTTGCTACCTGCGGGGATGGAGGCGGTGCCGTCCATCTGGCGACGTACACGGAAGCCATAGACTTCGGTGATGGTTGCGCCCTGGCCGTCGGAGCTCTCGCGTGTGAGGTCTGAATTCTTACGGAACACGCTGGTGAAGTCGAGGTTGTGGGTCTGGGACGCAATGAGAACGTACGGGTTGCGCAGGAAGAGTGTGTCGCCCGCTTGGTCAAGGTAGGTGCAGGAGGTGAAGGAGGTTCCGCCCACGAGTTCGGGGCAGCGTCCTGCATGAATGCGCATACCGGTGTCGGCAATCGATGCCGAGCCTTGTGTTATGGCGATATAGAAGGTGTACTGCTGGCGGGGCTTGCTGGTGATGGCGGCCTGCTGGATGAGCTTCATCTTGAATCCCTTGTTGGTGACGTCGAAGGCACGTGGTGCAATGACTCTGCCGGATTCAGAAGTAACGTTCTGGAGAATAACTACTGGAGTGGTTCCTTCGGGGAAGGGTTGCTTGAAGAACACTTCGATGGTGTCGCCCTGACTCATGGTGGAGCGGATTCCTGATTTGTTGATGTAGATACAGGTGTCCACTTCGGCGCGGAGGTCTCCCCAGCTGTAGGAACCCGGCTGGAGCACGATGTAGTCTGTGTTCTCGCTGTTCTTGAAGTTCAGCGCCGTCCCTTGAGTCCAAGGCTCGAAGTTGAAGGTGAAGTTATCCTTGGCGATGGTGCTGATGTGGTTGAAGATACCGTTGCCCGCGTTGCGGTTGGAGATAATTCCCGTGATGGCAATGGGCAGGGTTTCCTGCGTAGCGAAGTAGATGGAGCTGGGGTCGCTGTTGCTGGCCTCGATGTGTCCTGTCATGATATCGCCGTAGGTGGATGCCACTCCGATGAAAATGCTGGCGACGTTGCTGGTGCGTGTTTTGCCGTCGGCATCGTGGCATATCAGGCGGAACTCATTGGTGCCCGGGTTCTCGTACTTGTCGATGGTGGTAGAGGCGGTGCGGTTGGATTGCTCGCTGTAGGCGAGGGTGTCGATAGTCGTCCACACGCCGTTGTTGCGGTGTTGCAGGATGGTGAGATCTGTGAGGTCGTAGTTCGGGTTGGTCCAGGTGAGCTTGCAGGCACCTGTTCTGGCGGTGTATGTCACAGCGAGGTCGCTGACCGTCTTGAAGGGAGGTGTCTTGGGGACGTAATTGCCGTAGCCCGTGTAGCCTGGGCCGTTGGTCTTCATAGTGGCGAAATACTCACCGGCGGGTGTGAGGTTGCCGTCGCGCAATATCTTGGAGCAGTTGGCTTCGCCGTTCCAGTAGAAATAGCGTTCGCAGGCATTGTTGCTGTTCAGGCTGTTGAGGATGCGGCTCACGACCGTCTTGTTCAGTTGCAGGTCGGCAGATGTGGGGTTGTCGCGACTGCTGGCTTGTTTGAAGATTCCGGCAGGACCCCAAGAAGAACCCCAGACCCATTCGGTAATCCACACAGGGCGCTTGAACTTCTGGGCCCAGTTGTTGACATTGGTGGTGAAGGCTCCTTCGTCCCAATAGCCGTGCAGGTCGATGATGTCGCATCGCCAGCCGCGATTATCGATTTCGTTAAGGAAGTCGGCGAGGAATCCCGTTGCATTCCAATAGTCGCTGCCGTCCCATGAAGAAGGTGTACACAGGCGCATACCCGTTCGCATCAGATCCTGCCAGTTGGCCAGGATGGCATCCATGTCGCACGGAGAATCGTCGGCAGAGTTACGTGGCTCGTTATTGGTCTTCATATGTGGTGAGTAGGTCACTTTTCCACAGTCAGCTGGGCTGGGCCAGTTCTCCTTGATGTGATGAGGCACGACTTCTACGTCCGGTAGCATGTCGTGGCCGGTGCCCCAGGTGAATGAACTCTGCGCGTTGAGCTTGGAGAGGGCCGTGGCATCGAGGTAGTCTGCGACGCCAACCTTGCTGGTGTTCTGCCAGCGGAAGATGCGGTAGGAGGAGATGCGCTGGTCCATGAGGCTGGGCAGGCTGTTGACGACGAGGTCGGCCTTGTCGGCGATGAAGCAGCGGCTGTAGCCGTAGCCACCCGTGCGGAGGGAGAAGGTGACCATATAACCGCGCTTGAGGGTGAAGCTACGGATTTTGTTGTTCATCTTGGCCGCGGTGAGGGTGGTCATATAGCCATTGTTGCTCTCGAGTCCAAAGAGGGAGCAGGAGTTACCTTGGCAGTTCTTCTCGTCGTAAACAGTGAGGGGGTGAAAGCCAGTGGTGGTGCTGGCTTCCTTTCCGTAGGGGAAGAGAATGGCTCCACGGTCATAGATACGCACTTGGCAGTTCTTCTCGCTGACAGCCTTGGCGCCGTTGATTGTGATTTTGCTAAGCCGCTTTAGGGCGAGGGACGGCTTGAGGTTGTCGAAGATGATGACGGCGTGGTCGAGGTTCGTGATATCGATGGAGCCGTTGTCACCGAAGGGCGTGGTCGAGGTGATGTGGTAATCTACATCCTCCGACAGGGTCACCGCCTCCGTGACCTGTTCCACGGAGGTTGTTGTGTTGCCCGCCCAGGCTGGCAGGAATGCCGCCAGGGTGAGGATTATACAGGAGAGGGAACGTCTCATAAGGTAAAGTGGATTGTGTGGTTATTTCGTGTTGGGGAAAGCTTGCTGGATGCGCTGGAGTTCCTTGTCGGTGATGGCGATGACTGTTCCGTGGCGCGGAGTGAACGCTCCTTCGGTCTTGGTGTCCTGAACGCGGTGGAAGGTGCGGAGGTTGTCGGTGCTCTTGCAGAACTGGTAGTGTCCGCTGGTGTAGCAATCGTACATCAGTACCCAGTTGCCATCGTGCAGGCGGAAGACTCCAGAGCCCTCGACGGCCTTGTTGGTGTCCTGACACCAGCCGTCCTGCAACTGCCAGGTGCGTCCGTCGTAGAAGTCGCTGGCGATGAACTGCTTGATGCCTTTCTCGCGCTGGCCTTCGGTCTTGAAGAAGATGTGGAAGAGGCCCTGGTCATCTTGTACAATATCGGTGTCGATGGAGGCCGAACGCATATCGAAAAGCAGTTGAGGCTCGCCCTCGAAGTCGGTGAAGTTCTTGTTGGCGTAGGCCCAGTAGACGCGGTCGTAGGGGCAGGAGCCGTCGTCGGTGAGGATGGAGAAGTAAACGATGTATTTTTTTGTCCTGGGGTCGTAGATGGTCTGTGGTGCCCAGACACGGGTGACGTGCTCAAACATCGTGCCTTTGTAGCGTTCGGGGAAGTGAATGGTGCTGGACTTCCAGTTGACGAGGTCCTTGCTGCGCATGAGCACCATACCGCGGTTGCTGCTCCATCCGAGGCTGGATTTCATGTCTGTGACGACCATATAGAACCATCCGTTCTCGCCGCGAAGAATGTGGGGGTCGCGGACGCAGCCAGTGAGAGCGATGTCGGCGGAGGCGATGATGGGTTTGCCATCGTTCAGTGGGGTGTAGTTCCAACCATCTTCTGAGATGGCATAGCAAATCTGCTCCTGTTCGGGGGCGTTGCCGGTGAAGTACGTGAAGAGGTAAGCGCTGGTGTTCTTGGGCTTGGCGCTCACGCTGCCTGCCATGCAGAGTGCGATAGCGAGGGCGGAAAGAATGCGATAATTCATACTTTTAGTCGGTTTATGGGTGTATTTGTGGCCAAAGGTATGAAAAAAAAAGGACTTGCGCGCGCGGGGGTGTGTAATATTAAGGTTATTTAACTAAGTGGGTATTATTGAACACCTACTTACTTTTTTCTCTTCTTTCTCCGTCGTAGCTTGGCGGCGATATCCCAGTGGACTTGTGCTTCTTCGCGCCGTCCTTCGCGGTCCAGGGCGTCACCGAGTCGCTGCTGTGCGGCTTCAAACTCTGGCCAGAGCGCCACCGCTTTTTCGTAGTTGCGCAGGGCGGCGGCATTATTCTGGAAGTCGGTGATGCAGTCGTTGCCCATGAGGTAGTATTCCTCGGCGAACTTGTGCAGCGTCTTGCTCCGCTTTTGGAGTTGGGCTCGGAGTGATGCGTTCTCAGCTTCGAGCGCACTTATGATGTTGAGCTTCCGGCGGATATATCGTTGGGCGAGTGGCGATTCAATGTCGTAGCGGGCATGAATAGCGGTGAAGAAATGGCGGAGGAAGTCATCCCAGCGGCGTTCGTCGAAAGCGCGCACGGTCTCGCCGTATTCGATATCTGCCTTGGCGCCTTGCATGGCTCGGTCCAGGGCCTGTGGGTTGTTGAAGTGTGCTGCGAAGTTAACGATTTCCGGTCGTACGAAGACATCAGAACGGCTGACGGGGCGCTTCAGCGTCATTCCTTCGAGGGAGGTACAGCGGCTGAGTGCTACGTAGGCTTGTCCGCCGGCGAAGGTGCCTGTTCCGAAGTCAATGGTGACCCGTTGGAAGGTGAGCCCCTGGCTCTTGTGAATGGTGATAGCCCAGGCCAGCCGGATAGGGAATTGGGTGAAGGTTCCCAGTTCTTCCTCTTCGATTTTCTTTTCTTGCTCGTTGTACGTATAGCGTACATTTGCCCACTGGGCTTCTTCCACGAAGACTTCCTTGCCTTCCTCGGTCATCACCACGAGACCGAAAGGCTCGTCGCTGAAGGCGATGATGGTTCCCAGGGTTCCGTTAACCCATTGTTTCTCTTGGTCGTTCTTGACGAAGATAATCTGTGCACCCAGTTTGATTTCGAGGTCGAGCAACGTGGGCAGGGAGGAAGAGGGAAAGTCGCCGCGGATGCGGCCGCGCAGTATCATGCTTTCGCCGTCCAAGCGGGCGAGTTCATTGGTGTTGATGAAATCCACGTCGTCGCGACGGGTGCAGAGGGTGATGCCCAGGTGGGAGGGGACGGGCGAAGTAAATTCGCCCGCACCAACGGGGACGAGGGGACAGGCGGGGGAGGGCTGGGCGCGGGTGTTCAGGAGGGCGAGGTCGGAGGGGGTGAAGTGGTTGGTGCGGATGCGGTCCAGAACGGCTACGAACTGGGCGTCCTGCTGACGATAGACCTTGGTGAGCTCGATGCTGACCAGCTCCATCTGGCGGAAGACATGAGCCGAGAAGAAATAGGGTGAGGGGTAAAAGCGTGAGAGGATGTCACGCTCGTCTGTTTTCACAACAGGTTCCAATTGGAATACGTCGCCGATAAGTAGCAACTGCTTGCCGCCGAAGGGCTGACGGAAGTTGTGGGTGTAGGTGCGGAGGATGCGGTCGATGAAGTCTATGATATCCGCGCGAACCATGGATATCTCATCAATAATGATGAGTTCCAGACTCTGGAGGAGTTTGATCTGGTCCTTGCCGTACTTCAGGAATTCACGGATGCGACGTCCCGCATAGCGCGAGTCATCGGGAGTCAGGGGGTGGAAGGGCAGTTTGAAGAAACTATGGAGTGTGACACCGCCTGCGTTGATAGCTGCAATACCCGTGGGGGCGAGCACTACACACTTCTTCTTGGTGTTGTCTTTGACGTAGCGCAGGAAGGTACTCTTTCCCGTTCCGGCTTTACCGGTGAGGAAGAGGGAGTGGTGGGTGTGGCGGATGAGGTTCAGGGCCGCCTGAAACTCCGGAGTGCTGGTATCTATTGTGGGGGTCACAGGCTATCGGAGGCTGTTTCTTCGAATTCGAGGGGGAGGTCTTCGGGGTTGCCAGAGTAGGGGATTTCTTCCTCGAAGGGGAAACCTTCGATTAAGGAGTCGGCGGTGAGGGTGTCGTTGGGGAAGATCGTGGCGGCGCACTCGTATTCAGAGGGCAGTACGTTTGCCGGAGGTGCGGGGAACTTGGCATAATAACGCGAGAAGCGGCGGTCCTGCAGCACGCGGGCAATGAACTTGCCAAAAATGGGGAGCGCCGTACGGCTACCTTGTCCGAGCTGTCCTGTTCGGAAGTGAATACTACGGTATTCACCGCCCACCCAACCACCGGCCACCAGCTTGGGCGTGACACCGACGAACCATGCATCAGAGTGGTTGTTGCTGGTGCCCGTCTTGCCGCCAAACTCGGCCTTGTCCAAGACGGGATGAATGTATTGCCAGAGGGCGGCGGTGGTACCTCCGGGTTGCGTCAGTCCTCCGCGCAACAGTTGTTCCATGAAGAAAGCGGTGCGTTCGCTGAGGGCGTGCTGCTTGTCGGGTTGGGCTTCGTAGATGAGGTTGCCTTCGCGGTCTTCAATGCGGGTGATGAATACAGGGTCGCTGTATTCTCCTCGGTCTATGACGGTGCAATATGAGTTCACGAGTTCCAGTAGATTCACGTCACTGGCTCCCAGACTGAGCGAGGGAACCGGCTCCAGTTCGGAATGAATTCCCATACGGTGGGCGGTCTTGATGATATCCCGGATTCCCACTTCATAGCCGAGCTTGACGGCTATGCTGTTGACACTCTGGGCGAAAGCCAGTTTCAAAGTCATGTTGGCGCCAGAGAAGGTGCCGTTGGCGTTGTGTGGAGCCCATTGTTTGGGTTGCCCCTTGATGGTGTCGGTATAGGTGGTCCATGCATCCAGTCTTCGGTCGCAGGGATTGAGGCCCTTGTTCATCGCTTCGGCATAGACGAAAAGCTTGAAGGTGGAACCTGGCTGGCGTTGGGCGGTGACCTTGTCATATTTCCACGAATCGAAATCCACGTCGCCTACCCACGCCTTGACGTGACGGGTGTCGGGTTCGATGGCGACAAAGCCGCAGTGAAGGATACTGACCATATAGCGGATGGAATCCATCGTGGAGATGTTGCGGTAGATAGGGCCGTCGTAGCTGAAGAGTTTCACGCGGTGAGGCTGGTTGAGGTAGAAATCCACGCTGTCCGGCTCCTGGGGAAAACGCTTGACAAGGTACTTATAGTGTGAACTTTTCTTGGCCAAATCCTCGATGAAGTTGGGAATCTCACGGTAATAGCGATCCACCCACGGGTGTTGACCTCGCCAGTGGTCATCAAAGCGCTGCTGGAGTACGCGCATCTGTTCTTGTGCGGACTGTTCGGCATATTGCTGGAGGCGGGAATCAAGTGTGGTGTATATGCGCAAGCCGTCGGCATACAAATCCAGACGGTCGTTGTTCTCTCCATTGACGAGCCCCTGGTCACAGAGGTTGTTGATGTAGTCCTGCAACTGTGTGCGGAAGTAGGGTGCCAGGCCGTCGTAGCTGCTTTCTTCGATGTGGGTGACGGTGCGGGTTGGCTGTGATAGCAGGCTGTCGAACTGTGCGGCAGTAGCCTGTCGGCCATTGAGAATCAGACCGCCGTGTTGGTAAAGGTTCTGAAGTACGACGTTGCGGCGCCGCTGTGAGGCTTCGGGGTGCAGGCGAGGGTTGTAGGTACTGGTGGCCTTCAGGAGTCCCACGAGGGTCGCAGCCTCCAGGTAGTCCAGACTGTCTGGAGTGGTGCCGAAGTAGGTGCGGGCTGCGGTCTTGATACCGAAGCTGTTGCTGCCGAAGTCCACCGTGTTGAAGTACATAGTGAGGATGTCTTCCTTAGAGAATGCCATTTCCAGTTTCGTGGCCACAATCCACTCCTTGGCTTTCATGACAAAAATCTTCACCCCTGGAATCTTTCCTGTGATTCCCGTCGAATAATTGGTACGCACACGGAAAAGGTTCTTTGCCAGCTGCTGGGTGATGGTGCTGGCGCCGCGCGGCTGACCTTTGGCGATGTCTTTCAGGGCCGCGAAGAGTCCTGCAAAGTCCACGCCATGGTGTTTGTAGAAACGCTCGTCCTCCGTAGCGATAAGTGTCCGGACAACGAGGGGATTGATGTCCTCATATTTCACGGGGGTGCGGTTCTCGCTGAAGAAGCGACCGAGCAACACGCTGTCGCAGGAGTATATCTCACTGGCTTCGCTGCTGACGGGTGCCTTGATTTGCTGGAAGCTGGGAGAACGGCCAAAGAGCCACAGGAAGTTGACATCGACGGCGATGAAGAAGAGCACCACCAGCAGGAGCAGGGTGAGCAGCCAGACGAGTATTTTCTTATACCATGGGCCAGAGTAGATGGTGTGAAGTATCTTTTTCATAGGAGAGCGAGGATAGAGGAAAGGGTGGAAGTGGGGAGGTCCAGCCAGTGGATGGAGGGGTCACGGGAGAACCAGGTCATCTGTTTCTTTGCGTACACGCGCGTGTTCTTCTTTATTCTTTCGACGGCGAAGGGGAGCTCCCAGTTGCCATCGAGTACCTGAAAGAGTTCTTTGTAGCCCACGGTGTTCAGGGCATTCTCTTGGCGGTAAGGCAACAAGCGTCGGGCTTCATCGAGGAAGCCGTCGGCCATCATTTGATCCACGCGGCTGTTGATGCGTTGGAAGAGGTCTTCGCGCTGGCGGCGCAGTCCTACCTTCAGGATTCGGAAGGGGCGTTGCTTGGGTGTGACAGAGTGGAAGTTAGCAGCACTACGGAAGCTGGAGAAGGGACAACCGCTCTGGTAGCAAACCTCTAACGCGTGGAGGATGCGGCGGGTGTTGCGAAGGTCGGCTTGTGCGTAGTATTCGGGATCCAGGAGGCGCAACTCGGCAAGCAGGGGCTGGAGGCCTTCGGTCTCATAGCGCTGGCGCAAATGTTCGCGCACCTCATTGTCGATAGTTGGAATGTCATCGATGCCGCGGCATACAGCGTCGATATACATCATCGAGCCTCCGCTGAGAATGAGGGTGTTGTGGTCGTGAAAGAGTTCCTCACAGAGTGCGAGGACATCTGCCTCGTAGCGGGCGGCACTGTAGTATTCGTTGATATTTAGTGTTCCGACGAAATAATGACGGACGCGAGCCTGTTGTTCAGCCGTGGGTGCTGCCGTTCCGATGCGTAAGTCGCGGTATATTTGTCGGCTGTCGGCATTCAGAATAGGGCAACCGAGGGCTTCGGCGAGGTCCAGGGAGTATGTTGTCTTGCCGACGGCGGTGGGGCCAAGTAGGACTATCAAGGTTTTTCCGACGGACGAACCGCCGGACACAGAACCGGGAAGGGCCGTTGAGTCGATAGGAGGGGGGAACGGGCTCATTGTCCTTCGTTGAAGTCGAAACCTTCGAGGTCCAGTTCCTCAATGTCGAAGAGTTCTTCGTCAGAGGGCTCTATGTCATCGTCATCAGCGAGAATGTTAGAGTCTGCGAGTGCTGCAGCGTTGAGTTGTGCCAGCAGTTCTTCGCGGGAGAGGCTCTTGGGTGCTGCTGTTTCCTTGACAATCTGAAGGGCGGGTGGGGTTCCGTGGCTTCGATGACAGGTGGGCTGGTCAATATGGCGGTTGAATGAGATGTGTGTGATTTCCATCAGTAGCCCTCGGTTGGAGTCGGGGTCGAAGATATACTGCAGGCGCTGGCCTTCGTCTTCGATGTGCTCTCCGAGTTCCACTTCGTCCATGGTGTCGTACTCGTAGCTCTTCTCTGGAATAGTCTTACGACGGCGCCAGCGGTCGTCGCAGACATAAAAGATGGCAGGCTGCGAAGGTCCCCATCCGCAGGTTTGGCGAATGAGGTGATGGAGGTCTTCAAATGTAGAGTCCGACTCGATGAGCAGTTCGATGGCGAAATCTTCTACTTCAGGGGATACGGCAGTGATAGTTAGTAGCATAGCGGTGGTATTTAGCCCTCGGGGGAACCTTCGGGCAAGGTAAATTTATCGGACGAAGCCTCGTTGCTTGGTTTCTTCAATGAAGTTGAGAATGTATTGGATTTCAGGTGTTATGGATAGTTCGTTCTTGATGGTCTGAACGGCGTCGGCCAGCGAGAGGCCTCCCTGGAAGATGATGCGGTAGGCTTCGTGGATGGTGTTGATGACTTCGCGCTCGAAGCCTCGGCGGCGAAGTCCCACGATATTCAGTCCGCAGTAGGTGGCCGGCTCGCGGGCACAGATACTGTAGGGCATGATACTCTGGGAGGTGCGGGTGCCGCCGCCGACCATGGTATATCCACCGATACGGCAGAACTGGTGGACGAGTACGCATGCCGATAAAATGGCATGGTCATCAACGGTGACTTCGCCTGCCAACTTGGTGGTGTTGCCAATGATGACATCGTTTCCTACGATGACATCGTGGGCAATGTGGCAACCTTCCATGAGGAGGTTGCCGCTACCGACTACGGTTTGGCCTTTGGCGGCAGTGCCTCGGTTAATAGTGACGTTCTCGCGAATCTTGTTGTTGTCGCCGATGATGGCGAGGCTTTCTTCACCACGGAACTTGAGGTCTTGGGGAATGGCGCCAATAACGGCTCCGGGGAAAAAGATGTTGCCCGTTCCAATGCGGGAGCCGTAGAGAACGGTGACGCTGTTCATCAGCGTGTTATTGTCGCCGATTTCAACGCCTCGGTCGATGTAGCAGAAGGGGCCTATCTCTACGTTGTCGCCTATCTTGGCTTCGGGGTGAATGTATGCGAGGGGACTAATCATATATGCGGATTAATGTTATATGTATAAACGAAATTATGCCTTAGCAATCACCTGTGCGGTGAGCTGTGCCTCTGCCACCACATTTTCGCCAACGAAGACGTAGCCTTGCATTTGTGCAATGTTGTGGCGGAAGGGTGCTGTGAAGGTGGCTTTGAAAAGGAGGGTGTCGCCAGGTACCACTTTCTGCGTGAATTTGGCGTTGTCAATGCGCAGGAAGTAGGTGCTGTAGTTTTCTGGACTTTCGAGGTTACTCAGTACGAGCAGCCCTCCAGCCTGCGCTAATGCTTCGATGAGCAGTACGCCAGGCACTACGGGTTCTCCGGGGAAATGTCCTTGGAAGAAGGGTTCGTTGCCCGTGACATTCTTCACGGCAACAATGCTGTTGGCGTCCATTTCGATAGCCTTGTCCACGAAGAGCATCGGATAGCGGTGGGGCAGCAGTTCCCTGATTCGTTTGATATCCATGAGGGGTGCCTTGTTCGGGTCGTAGAACGGTGCCTGGACCTTGTGGGCGCGAATCTCCTTGCGCATCAGGCGGGCGAACTTATTGTTCACGGTATGTCCCGGACGAGTAGCGATGATACGTCCTTTGATGGGTTTCCCGATGAGTGCCATGTCGCCAATAATATCGAGAAGCTTGTGGCGGGCGGGTTCGTTCTCCCATTGCAGGGGTTTCGTCTGGAGGTATCCCAATTCCGTGGCCTCGTGGTGAGGTGCACCTATGCGGTCTGCCAGCTGGTCCAGCTCCTGCTGGGTCTTCTGGTTCTCATAAATGACGATGGCGTTGTCGAGGTCACCGCCTTTGATGAGGTTTGCAGCTAACATCATTTCAACTTCACGGACGAAGCAGAAGGTACGTGCAGGGGCAATTTCCTTTTCGAAATCAGCCATATCGTCGAGGGTGGCGAACTGGCTACTGAGTACCTTGCTCTGGAAGGCAATCATCGCAGTGATACTGAACGATTCGTCGGGGAGTATCGTGATGACGCTGCCTGTCTGGTCGTCGCGCACTTCGATTTTCTTGTGGACAACGTAGTAGTCCTTGGGTGCATTCTGTTCCTGGACGCCCACGCGGCGGATGTTCTCCACGTAAATTTCGGCAGAACCGTCGAGGATAGGCACTTCGGGGCCATTGACCTGAATGAGGCAGTTGTCAACGCCGAGGGCATAGAGGGCAGCCAGAGCGTGTTCAACAGTAGAGCAGCGAGCCTCGCCATTAGCGAGTACGGTGCCGCGCGTTGTTTCTATAACGTTCTCGGCGATGGCATCTATAATAGGTTCTCCGGGAAGATCTATGCGTTGGATTTTGTAGCCGTGGTTCTCGGGTGCTGGATTGAAGGTGACGACGAGGTTCAGTCCCGTGTGCAGGCCTTTGCCGTGGAGCGTGAAGCTGCCGCCTAAAGTATTTTGCTTTAACATTTAATCTGTGCGGGGGATTATGTGAAATGGGGATTTACTGGTTCTGGGTCTTGGCTGCAAGCTCGGCCTTCAGCGTACTGACTTCTTTCTGGAGCTGTCGTAGCTGAAAGAGCATATCAGGCAGGCTTTTGAAAGCGATGTTTGCGCGGGAGCACTGCTTGGCGTCGTAAGCGGGATAACCCATAATGGTCTGTCCGGGCTTGCGGATGCTCGTGGCGATACCTGCCTGGGCTGCAGCAACGGTGTGGTCAGCAACGGTAAGGTGGTCGGCAACGCCCACTTGTCCGGTCATCACGCACCACTCGCCGAGCTTCGAGGAACCTGCGATACCCACTTGTCCGCAGAGCACGGTGTGGGATCCGATTTCTGCATTGTGGCCAATCTGCACGAGGTTGTCGATCTTCACTCCTCGACGGATGATGGTCTCTCCCATCATGGCGCGGTCTATACAGCAGTTAGCGCCGATTTCCACGTCGTCCTCAATCACCGTGATGCCGATTTGAGGTATCTTGTGGTAGCCGTCCTTGTCGGGCTGGAAGCCGAAGCCATCAGCTCCTATCACGGTGCCAGCGTGCAGGACGCAGCGGTCGCCGATGACGCAACTGTGATAGATTGTTACATTGGGGTACAGCACGCAGTTCTGACCAATCTTTACGTTGGCACCGATGGTGGTGTGGGCGTGCAGCTGGGTGCCGTCGCCAATCACTGCTCCGTCTTCGACCACGACGAACGGAGCGACATAAACGTCCTTGCCGAGCTTTGCTGTCGGAGCTATGGACGCTAATGGATCGATACCTGTGCGCTTGGGTTTCGTGGCCTCTTCGTACATAGCAAGCAAGCGGGCAATTGCCATACGGGGGTCTTCCACGTGAATCAAAGTAGCCTTCACGGGCTGCGAGGGCTGGAAGTTCGTTGGAACCAGAATGACGGATGACAGGGTCTGATAGATATAGGGTTCGAACTTAGGGTCGTAGTAGAAGGACAATGCGCCTTCCGTTCCCTCTTCGATTTTAGCGAAGGTGTTGACGCAGACTTCGGGGTTTCCTTCTATGGTTCCGCCGAGGTACGCTGCAATCTGTTGGGCTTTGAATTCCATGTAAATATTCCAAGTAGTTTGTATTTAGCGGCGCAAAGGTAGTCAATTTGTCTGAGATAACCTAATTGCAGATGTTAAAATTCGTTCCCTTGACGTTTTGAGTGTGGCTTTGAAGCTGTTTTTGACCAAAAGTCGCAAGAAACAGTCTTTTAATAGGGTGGTTTCAGCAGATAAAGAGTCTCTTAATAGAGAGGCTTCTGCAGATACTAATAGAGTGGTTTCAGCAGATAGTGTGGCGAACCGTTGGACACGGTCTTGCGGACGTGTTGCATCCTGGCCTCGCGCGTTAGCCAACGGCCGAGGTAGTTGAACGACTTGTCGGAATAGCTGTAGCCCGTGTGGCGACGTACTGCGTCTGTGATGTCTGATAGCTTCATCTTCTCCATCCCTTTGCCGGCAACCGTCGCGAGGGCAAAGGTCTCCAGGAAGCGGAGCACCTCCACGGGAGCCGAAGTGTAGCGGCTGTTGTGTATTTCCAGTTCTGCCAATAAGTCTGAAGTGAAATGGTAGGGCCTTTCCTTGGCTTCCAGCTCTGTTACGGCTTGGGCATAAAGCTGCGGATAGGGTAGGGGTGAAGAGGTGTCGATATGCTTGCCGTTGCGGAGCTCCACTACAAAGAATCGGCTCAAACAGCCTGCGTCGGTCAGAATGGCGGTTGTGCTTGTCGTGGCGATGAAAGAGGCGAAGCATGGCAGTTCCTGAATCTCGTTACTATAGGGACGCCGCCCTCTGATGGTCGACTTCTGTAGGACGTCCTTGAGTAACCGTTGTGAGATTTTTCCGATTGGTTGGTTGATTTCGTTGAGGTGGATGAGCAGGCTTGTTGTCAGTTGCCGTTCCACTTCTGCTTTCGAGGTGAAGTCTGCGAGTTCGCGGTAGCCAATATCGTGCAGTTCCGGCGGCAATAGAAGCTTCGCAAAAGTGCTCTTCCCGCAATCGCGTGGACCAATAATCAAGGGGGTCATCCCCTCGCTGTGACCTTCGCCTGGGCTGTCCCACTGCGCGACCAAATTTAAGAACCATTGGTGAAAGTATTTGCGCCACAACTGGTTGGACGTCGGTATCCTGTCTGCCAGCTGGCCTATGTAATCGGTGCGTCCGTCCCAGTGCCCTCGGATATTGCGGAGGTAGGCACGGGCTGCGTGGTAGCTGCGCACTCGTGTGGAACCTAAGAACCTTTTCATGTCGCGGTCCGCGATTTTCAGCCCGCTCTCGTGTGCTTCCTGTATCATGGTGTTCATCATGCGGGAGTCTAACGGCAAGAAGGTGTATGAGGCAGAGTCGTTGCTTCGCCATTCCACACAGTTCGTCAATTCATTGAAACGCAGGTCGTAGTGAGCGCGCAAGTAGGCTTGTAGTCCCGAGACGGTATCCTGGATGTTACGACTGCATTGCAGATCTCCTTTCTCGTCTGTTTGCAGTATGTCGTATCGAAGTATTCGAATGGGAGCCGCCGTGGTGTTCAGGAAGGGATTGGCGTCGTACGTCCAGTAGAAAGTATTGTCCGGCCGTGCATCCTTTGTCTTCAGCGGTCGTCCAATGACACTGGCGTATGCTTGGGTGCTCGTCTCATAAAGCCGTTGGTGAAATCGTAGAATGCTTGCAGATTCTTTCGGCAGGGTGCCGTCGTCCAGTGTCCCGCTTACCAGAATCTTCACCGTCTGTCCGCTGGCTCCCATGAATGCCGCCAGGGTAGTAGGCCATCCGGCGGCTCTTGCCTTCACGCGCTCCACCTCGCCGGCCTCCGTGAGTCCGCCTACTTCCAGCAATACCACGCCTGTGTAGGTCGTGTGTACTTCGCCGTTGCGTCGACGTTTGAGGAGTAGTCCTGGACAAATACGCGGCAGACGCTCTATGTCCTGCCAAAATGATGACGGTGGCAGCGTGGGCAATTTTGCCCTTAACGCCTCCACCGTCCTTCTTCTTCTCTCATCATTCTGGAACCGAGCTACGAGCTCTTCCAGATCTAGAATGCTGGCTTTTTCTTTATTACTCCTTGTCGTCTTACTGTATATCGTGCATAGCATAGTTGTTGAAGTTATGCTCTGTAGTTAGTCAGCTTTTCCGTTCTTTTGTGGCGCAAAGGTAGACCTTTTTTTTGAATCGTGCAAATATTTTTGCAAGAAAAATCATATTTTATCATAAAATTATATCATTTCTTTGATTTATTATCGAAAATCATCTACTTCTATATAAATCCTCTACTATTTTATTTCACATTATTTCAATATATTAATATAATATTGGTAGATAAGTGATGTTATTTTATAATTTATTATTCAAAATCAGTATTTGAACAAAAAATATGACCGTTTGTGTCTGCCTGTGCAGTCGGTCGTATACGTCTCAGCAGCCAGCTGCATTTGCCTATGCAGCCAGTTGCATTTGCCTATGCAGCCAGTTGCATCTGCTTATGCAGCCAGCTGCATCTGCGTATGCAGCAAGTTGAATCCGTCCATGCACCTAACAACAAACAACAATACAGCCTGCTGCATGTCGATGTGCAGCAGGCTGTATTTTGCTGTTCTGATAAGTGGAAAATGGTTAGAAACCGTGTTCCTCGAGAATGGTGCTCATCTGTTGTTGCACTTCGCGGGCTCGTTCTGCGGCGATTTCAGCGAAACGCTCTGTGGCGTCGGCGTAGATAATAGCTCGGCTGCTATTGACGATGAGGCCGCAATGGTCGTTCCATCCGTACTTACATACTTCTTCGAGTGAGCCGCCCTGAGCGCCGATACCAGGTACTAATAAGAAATGATTAGGCACAAGACGACGGATATCTTCGAAGGCGCTGCCTTGCGTAGCACCGACGACATACATCATTTGGTTGGCGTCTGCCCATTGTTGGCTACGTGTCAGTACTTTTTCAAACAGGCGTTCGCCCTTTTCGTCCTGGGTGAGTTGGAAATCGTGACTTCCCTTGTTGCTGGTTAAGGCCAGGAGAATCACCCATTTGCCTTCGTAACCGAGGAAGGGAGTCACGCTGTCCTCACCCATATAGGGGGCAACAGTGACGGCATCGACATCGATCTCTTCAAAAAAGGTTCGCGCGTAAAGGGCGCTGGTGTTGCCGATGTCGCCTCGTTTGGCGTCAGCGATGATGAATTGGTCGGGGTACTGTTCGCGGATGTACTTCACCGTCCGCTCGAAGGCAATCCATCCCTTCACTCCGTGCGCTTCGTAGAAAGCGAGGTTGGGTTTGTAGGCAATGCAGTAGGGCGCCGTAGCATCGATGATGGCCTTGTTGAATTCGAAGATAGCGTCGAAACCATCGTCGTTTGCCGCTCTTTCCACTAAGAATTGCGGCACCTTCTTCAAATCCGTGTCCAGTCCTACGCACAGGAAGCTCTGCTTCCGTCGTATGTTCTCAAAAAGTTGTTCGCGTGTCATATTTTTGTTATCATGTAAACTAATAATGAATATCTACTTATTTGGTAATCAGGTGACCTTGGAGGTTAATCCAGGAGCCCCCTTTGTTGTCAGACATTTCGCCTGAGAAGAAAAAATGGTCCATCAGGAAGATGGTATCAGGAGAATGTGTGGGGAGGGGGATTATGTCGTCCATTGCTTCGTGGTAGCGCTCCATTGCCTCGATGCTGATGAGTACCGTGGCACTTACCTCGCTGGAGTTGACTTGAACTTCTAAAGTGTCATGAGTGGCGTCACATTTGAAGTTTTCGCAACTTACGTCGGTATAGAGTTTGCTGAATCCTTCTGGAATGTTGAGATGATTATTGCGGGCATTGTTGTAGAATACTACGCGTTCGGATGTGGCTTCAACAATAACGCTGTCCGTTTCAAACTTCTCTTTATCATGGATATAGTCGTAGAAATGGTAGCCTTTCTTGTTCTCCACCACCAATGGCTCAATGGCCTTTTCGTCGTAGGTGAGTTGGAGGTAACTCAGCTTGGAACTGATATATGTCTGCTCTTCGGGCGATAATGTACGCATGAGCATATCGTAGCGTTCGACGTCAATGGGGAATTGTTCTACTCCAGCTCGCGCAAGTGCGCGTTCCGCTTTATTAGAGAGGACGCGGCGAGTGATGCTGGCGTAGTTTATCGGCAGCGCCGAAGTCAGCAGGAAGAGGACGCTGAAGCTGATAGGAATCCAACTGATGCGGCGGGCACGGCTGAGGAAGAGTCCGAGGCAGACCAAGTAGAACCAGCCATTCAGCGTGGCGACATATAGTCGGGCGATGGTAATACCGTAGTCCGAGAAGCGACGGACTATACCCACTGTCATGAGCACCAATAGTGGCATCAGTATCAGTGGTAGCAGGCGTGTGACGCTGTGGTCGAAGGGGCGATTCTCTGCACGGCGTATAGGATAGAGTCCGAACTCAATAGCTATCATGCCGACGAATGAGACGATGACGAGCCAAGAGACCTGTCCATTAGGTAGTTCCCAGTTGACGACAATCTGGATGGCATAGATATAAAGCACTATGAGGTACAACGCCTCCAAGGGCAGGAAGAGGTAACGGATGACCCCGGCGAAGAAAGGTGAAGAAAGGGGCTGATGGTCATGTTTGCGTTCGCCACCAGGGATTCGTCCTAACAGGAGCAGCGTTGGCAAATATCCGCCGAAGAGTACGCCTGTGATGGCGTACCATTTCCCTCCAAGGTTGATGGAGAACAACCATTTCAGAGAGACGAACAGCAGGCTGAGACCTCCAAAGAGCACCGAACTAATAAGATAGCAGACGACTATACTCATGGTGACATGGAGCGTGAAGTTCCACGAAGGAATGTCGTCACGTTCACGAGTGAAGGAAATGAAGAAGACCGACAATACCAATGCCACAATCGCCGAGGCGTGAAACAGCAAGGTTTCAATGCCGTTTCCGCTGTCCATGACATCGCTGTAAAAGAGGTATATGGTGTCAATCAAGAGGATGATATACGATATGATATGCACCCTCGTGACCCTTTTTGTCCATGTTTGTTCCTCGCTCCACAATGCCAGCGACAACGACAGTACCAGACCTACCGAAAGGAAGTAGCCGAGGGCTCCCGCCAGCTGGTCGTTTGTTACCTCAAATAGGATGATTGTGATGGCGTAGAGTGTCAGTGCAGTAGCAAAGGCAGATGGTGCAGGGAAGCGCTTGAAGCAGTTGCGGACGGCCTGCGAGAGAATATCTATCAGTTTCATGATATGTAGGTGTGACTGAATGTTTCGATGATTTGACGGAAGTCGGCAGGAAGGAGATTATAGCAGGGTTGTGCAATTTCTTCCGGGATCAGCATTCCCGAGGCGGTAGCGATACCTCCCGCGATGGCTGCCTGTGTGTCCGCGTCGCCGCCTAACGAGACGGCATTGCGGATGGTTGCCTCGTACGAGTCGGATTGCAGCCAGCAGATGATGGCTTCGGGCACGCAGAGGTCGCAGAAGATTTCGAACTTATAGTCCACCCGGATGTCCTCCACCTTCCGTTCGAGGTTGTAGTTGAACAACGAGGAGAGTTCGGCCTTGACAGCCTCCTTCGACTGCCCTTGCCGAGCCATGAGTACGGCGAGTGCCACAGCCTGTGCCCCTCGCGCTGCTTCGTCGCTGTCGTGCGTGAGGCGCGCCGAAAGCTCTGCCAGACGAAGTACCTCCTGCTTGTCATCCGAGGCGTAACCGATTGGAACAGCACGCATGGCGGCTCCGTTCGAGCGGACGCCCGTGCGGTCGATGGTGCCGTTGGACTTCACCCATTCCATGAAGCCTCTACCCCATACGTTCTTGTCGATGAAGCGGTTGGCGTACTCCAACAAGAGACCCTTCAGCCGAGCTGCAGACCGTTCGCCCTCCATAATCCACCGGGCAATAGCCATCGTTAGGATGGTGTCGTCGGAGAAGTCGTTCAGTAGCAGAGGGAAATGGTAGTTCTTGGTGCGGGTTCCGCGGAATTCGTATGGTAGTCCGGCTACGTCGCCGCAGACGACACCCATCAAGCCAGATACGATTGTAGGGTTTTCTGTCTTCATTCTTTCATTCTTACAGCGCACTTTCCTTCAGACGTTCTGCATTTTCCGCCACGATGAGGTGGTCTATGCATTCCTGAATGTCACCGTCCATGAAAGCGGCGAGGTTGTAGATGGTGTAACCGATGCGGTGGTCGGTGATGCGTCCCTGAGGATAGTTGTAGGTCCGGATCTTTGCGGAGCGGTCGCCAGTCGAGACCATCGTCTTGCGGCGTGCTGCGATGTCGTCGATGTATTTCTGATGCTCCTTATCATATATAAAGGTACGCAGGCGCGCGAGCGCGCGTTCCTTATTTTTAGGTTGGTCTCGCGTCTCCGTACATTCGATGAGGATTTCTTCCGTCACACCTGTGTTGGGGTTTGTCCACATGTAACGGGCACGGACACCCGACTCAACCTTGTTCACGTTCTGTCCGCCAGCGCCTTGGCTGCGGAAGGTATCCCACTTGATGGCGCCTTCGTTGATTTCTACGTCGAATTCCTCTGCCTCGGGCAGTACGGCAACAGTGGCGGCACTGGTATGCACGCGTCCTTGTGTCTCAGTGACCGGTACGCGCTGCACGCGATGAACTCCGCTCTCGTATTTCAGCGTGCCATAGACCTTTTCGCCCGTGACGCTGAAGATGATTTCCTTGTATCCGCCGGCGGCGCCTTCGGTGAAGCTTGATACGGCAATCTTCCAACCCTTTGTCTCACAGTATTTCGAGTACATACGGAAGAGGTCGCCTGCGAAGAGGGCTGCTTCATCGCCACCCGTGCCGCCACGAATCTCCATGATGACATTCTTGTCGTCTTCTGGGTCGGCAGGGATGAGTAGCAGCTTGATTTCTTCTTCCAGTTGGGGAAGACGTTCTTGGGCAGCAGCCATTTCCTCACGAGCCATCTCCTTGATGTCCGGGTCGTCCTCGCCCATCATCTCCTTGGCGTCTTCAATGGTCTGTAGAGCCGTGATATATTCCTTGCGCTTCTTAACGATGGCGCCCAGGTCTTTGTATTCTTTTGTCAACTTGACGTATCGCTTTTGGTCGGCAATGACAGCGGGGTCGGTGATGAGTGTCCCCACCTCTTCGTATCGTGATACGAGTCCTTCCAGGCGATCTAACAGTTCGTTGTTTTCAATCATAAAAGAATTATTTGTAATGTGTGGAAAGAAAGCGGCGGACTTGCCGTCTGGCAAGCCCGCCGTCTCGTGGATGGTAGGAACGATCGGGCTCGAACCGATGACCTCTTCAATGTGACTGAAGCGCTCTGAACCAACTGAGCTACGCTCCTATCCTTCTTGTTTGCGGCTGCAAAGGTACAACAAAATCCTCAAACCGCCAACGTTTTTCCCGTTTTTCTTTTCGTTTGGAGACAAGAAAGGGTCGATTTAGCTCAAATCTGTCTGTCTGATGACTGATTTGGGCTTAGTAGTTGAACTCGCCGAATTCGCTACGGATGGTGAGCGAACGGGGACCTTCCTCGATGCGGCCGACGACCTGTGCGTCGATATTGAAGCTCTTTGATATGGCGATGACGGCGTCGGCATCTTCGGGACGGACGTAAACTTCAAGACGGTGGCCGCAGTTGAAGACCTTGTACATCTCGCTCCAATCGGCACCACTCTCCTCAGCGATAATGCGGAAGAGGGGCGGTACGGGGAACATATTGTCCTTGATGACACGACAGTTTTCACCCACGAAATGCAACACCTTCGTCTGAGCGCCACCGGTGCAGTGCACCATGCCATGGATGCGGGGACGGAGTTCGTCGAGAAGGCGACGGACGACGGGGGCGTAGGTGCGGGTGGGGGATAATACAAGTTTCCCAACGGAAGACCCACCCCCCGCCCTCCCTGTTAGGGAGGGGGCGGTCACTTTTGTAGGCAGTGGGTCTTGGAGGTTATAGCTTCCTGAATACACTAAGTCTTCTGGTACAGCGTGGTCGTAAGTCTCGGGGTAGCGTTCTGCAAGATACTTACTGAAGACATCGTGACGGGCGGAAGTGAGACCATTGCTTCCCATGCCGCCGTTGTATTCCTTTTCGTAGGTAGCTTGTCCGAAGCTGGCGAGGCCTACGATGACATCGCCTGGCCGGATATTTGCATTGTTGATGACATCGCTGCGCTTCATTCGGCAGGTGACGGTACTATCCACGATGATGGTGCGCACGAGGTCGCCCACGTCAGCCGTCTCGCCACCAGTAGCGTAGATACCGATTCCCATCTGGCGTAGCTCGGCAAGCAGTTCATCCGTTCCGTTGATGATGGCTGAGATGACTTCGCCTGGGATGAGCATTTTGTTGCGGCCAATGGTACTGCTAACGAGGATGTTATCGACAGCCCCTACGCAGAGCAGGTCATCGGTATTCATGATGAGAGCGTCCTGTGCGATACCTTTCCAAACACTGAGGTCGCCCGTCTCGCGCCAATAAGCGTAGGCGAGGCTTGACTTGGTACCGGCACCGTCAGCGTGCATGATGTTACAATACTCCGGGTCTCCGCCCAGAATATCGGGGATGATCTTGCAGAAAGCCTGTGGGAAGATACCCTTGTCGATGTTTTTAATGGCGGCGTGGACGTCCTCCTTAGCGGCAGAGACGCCACGTGCCATGTATAGACCCCCTCCCCGCTCTCCCTTTAGGGGGAGAGTGGTATCTTCTGTGGAATGGGGTGCTTGATGATTATCCATATAAAGAATAGTAGTGATGTTGGTTCTTGAATGGTGACCACTCCCTCCCTTTGAGGGAGGGTGAGGGGTGGGTCTTAGAACTGTACCTCTGGAGCTTTCTCTGCGCCAGCATCAGCCTTGAAGTTGCCTTTGACGCTGAAACCGAATATATTAGCAAAGAGGTTGGCAGGGAAACGGCGAACGGAAACGTTGTAAGCCTGTGCTGCTTCATTGAACAGACGACGGGACTCGGCGATACGGTTCTCGGTGCCTTCGAGTTGTGCCTGCAATTCGCTGAACTGCTCATTGGCCTTCAGGTCGGGATAGTTCTCGGTGATGGCGAGCAGGCGTCCCAGAGCTTGGCTGACTTCGCCCTGTGCAGCCTGGTATTCAGCCAGTTTCTCGGGGGTGAGATTCTCGGGATCTACGGTGATTTGGGTCGCCTTGCTGCGAGCAGCGACGACGGCCTCCAGAGTCCCGCTTTCGTGAGCAGCATAACCCTTGACGGTATTGACGAGGTTGGGGATGAGGTCTGCGCGACGCTGGTACTGAGCTTCGACGTCAGCCCATGCACGGGAGACGTTCTCGTCCTGGCTGACGAGGCTGTTGTAGGTGTTGCAACCATAGAAGCCACAGAGGACCACGACGGCAGCGATGATGAGATAGATGCTTGACTTTTTCATAGTTTATGAGTTTATGAGTTTATGAGTTCTTAAGTTTATGAGTTTATGAGTATTTAAGTTTTTGAGTTCTTAAGTTTTTTGAGTTTATGAGTTTCGGTTGTGAGTTAGAAGTGTCCTCCGGCTCCACCTCCTCCGAAACTGCCTCCTCCGAAGCTGCCTCCGAAGCCGCCTCCACCGAAGCCACCACCGCGACCGAAGAAGCTGCCGCCGAGGGCACTGCCGGCTGCTGCACCACCGGAGCCACCTCTGTTGTTGAGGTTCTCGTCCCAATGTAATTCTTTTGTGAACTGACAGTTGGAACAGCGGTAGGTATCATGGTGAGTAAGCACGCCGAGGATTTTGTTTTTGGTGGTGTATCCGCTGATTTTCTTCATCTTGTGCTTATGACAGCTGGGGCAGTAGGATTTCTTGCGTTCTTCGTACCAGGCGCCTAAGAAGACGAGCCCGACGCCTATAGCCATGCAGACAACGAACGCTATAAGTGCTCCGGTGTCGTCGTCATCTTCGAAGTCCGAGGAGCCCACGAGGGAGTCATCGCCATCCACATATTTGGTGATGGCACGTACACTGTTCAGCATGGCTTCGTCCCACTCTCCGTCACGCAAGTAAGGCAGCATTTGATTGTTCTCGATGCGCTTGCAGATAGCATCAGGTAAGGTACCTTCGAGTCCGCGGCCGGTGAGAATGTAGTAGGCACGGTCTTCTGTGGCGAGGACGATGATGAGGCCGGTGTTTTGTTCTTTGCTACCTATGCCGTACTTGCGTCCGAGCGCCATGCTAAAATCATACGCCTCGCCGCCTTCGATGCGTTCCACTACAGCCAGCACCGTCTGCACGCCGTGGGACGCTTCCATCTGCCCAAGCCAGAGGTTCAGGGAATCCACGGTGGTCTGCGAGAGGATGCCGTCGGGGTTGGAGACGTACTGTGTCTTGTCTTGCAGGTAGGGGATGGGCAGGTTGTCGGGGGTGTAGGTGGCGGCCAGAAGGGTGGTCGTCAGCAGCATTGTGCAAAGGAAAAGAACTTTTTTCATAATGCTTCGATTTTGTCCTTTTATGTCCATTCGGTTAGCGAAGTGACCTCTGTTCACATTATTTAATAGATGACAGATACCTTATTTAATAGATGACAGATTCCTTCTGCCTATTTTGAAATAGCCTTACTCTTTCCCGTTCCAGAACTCCCAGCTGGCTATGGCCTGCCGATGGAGCATTTCGAGGCCGCCTTTGACGGTGGCTCCGAAGCGGCTGCCTTGGCGCATGAATTCAGTGACTTCGGGGTTGTAGACGAGGTCGTAGAGGAGGTGACGAGGCGAGAGGGCCGCGTAGGCCAAGGGTGGTGCGACGTCTGTCTTTGGAAACATGCCGAGTGGAGTACAGTTGACGATGACGGTGTAGTCGGCGAGGAGGGAAGGGGTGATGTCGGAGTAGGTGAGGGTGGTATTCGAAAGGGACGCCTCCGAAGACGGGACAGGCTTACGGGTGCGGCTGACGTAGCGCCATTCGATGCCGAGTTTCTCGAGGCCGCGGCAGATGGCCTTGGAGGCTCCGCCGGTGCCGAGGACGAGGGCTTTCCGATGGTGTGGCTGCAGGAGTGGACGGATGCTGTCCATGAAGCCAATAATGTCGGAGTTGAAACCTTTGAGGTAGACGCGAGGGGACTCGGCGGACGGACCGCCGAGAAAACGGGGCTCGGCAGGCTGGGAGCTGGTCTCGCTGGGTGCTATGCGAGTGACTCTGATGACATTCACTGCACCGATGGCGCGGGCTTCGTCCGAGAGTTCATTAAGCAGGGGGATGACGGCCTGCTTATGGGGCAGGGTGACGTTGAGCCCACAGAGGTTGGGGTGTTCAGCGATAATCTGGGGAAGCATGTTCGCAGACGGCAGCTCGAAGTTGAGGTAGGCAGCATCGATGCCTTCGTCCGCAAACTTCTGAGTAAAGAATGCACGCGAGAAGGAGTGGCCGAGAGGATAGCCAAGAAGACCGTATTCTTTCATTTTGTTGCTAAATACATGGTGGAAAGGCCGAAGGTAAATCGTTGGAACTGAACATCGCTGAATCCTGCTTTTAGCAGGCGTGGCTTCAGCTCCTCGGCCTGGGGAAAGGCGGACATGGATTGCGGCAGGTAGGTGTAGGCACTATCGTTGTGGCTGATGAGCCGTCCGATGAAAGGCATCACCGTGTGTGAATAGATGTGGAAGAGTTGCTTCATCGGGAAGCGGGGCGGCGTGGTCAGCTCCACGAGCATGAGATGTCCGCCCGGGATGAGCACGCGGCACATTTCGCGTAGTCCAGCGTCGAGGTCGTGGAAGTTGCGTGCACCGTATGCCACGGTCACGGCATCGAATGTCTCGTCGTCAAAGGAGAGGTCGGTGCTGTCGTCCTTCATGAAATAGATGACATTGTCCAGTCCGGCAGTCTTTACCTTCTCGCTTCCCACGGCCATCATCCCCTCGCTGATGTCCACGCCGATGATGCGGTCGGGGTCCAGTCGTTGGGCTGCCAGGATGGCAAAGTCTCCCGTGCCGGTGGCGATGTCGAGAATCGTCTGCGGAGCGAAGGGCTTCAGGGCATCGATGGCCTTGCGGCGCCAGCGGCGGTCGATACCGAGGGAAAGGGAATGATTGAGGCTGTCGTAGGTAGGTGCGATGCTATTGAACATCGCAACCACCTTCTCGGGGTCTGGCGCGGGTGATGCGGGTTGAGCCGCCACCCGGGCCGTCCTCTTAGCCTCTGCCTTCTTCTGTTTCTTCGATGGAGTGGGCTCTATGGAATCCTGTTCGGGGTAGTGAATCATTGTCCAAGCCAGTCCTTGACATTACGTTCAATGCGTGCTGCCACGTCTTCGTCCGACTCCGCTTTCACGAATTTTTTGCCTACGATGTGTTCGTAGAGTTCGATGTAGCGGTCGCTGATACTTTCGACGAAATCATCCGTCAGTTCGGGCATGACGTCGCCGGGACGGTTCATGAAATTGTGGTCGATGAGCCACTGGCGCACGAACTCCTTGGAGAGTTGGCGCTGGGGCTCGCCCTTCTCGAACTTCTCTTCATAGCCTTCGGCATAGAAGTAGCGGCTGCTGTCCGGGGTGTGGATTTCGTCAATAAGGATGACCTTGCCGTCGCGCTTACCGAATTCATATTTGGTATCTACGAGGATGAGTCCCTTCTGGGCTGCTATCTCAGTGCCGCGCTGGAAGAGAGCGCGTGTGTAGCGTTCCATCACCTCATGGTCCTCTGCGCTGACAAGACCCTGTGCGATGATTTCCTCGCGGGAGATGTTTTCGTCGTGTCCCTCGTCGGCCTTGGTCGTTGGGGTGATGATGGGTTCGGGGAAACGCTGGTTCTCGCGCATACCGTCGGGCAGCTTCACGCCGCAAAGCTCACGACAGCCGTTCTTGTATTCACGCCAGGCAGAGCCGGTGAGGTAGCCGCGGATAATCATCTCCACGCGGAACCCCTCGGCTTTCAGTCCCACGGTGACCATCGGGTCGGGAGTGGCCAGCTTCCAGTTGGGGACGATATCGGCGGTGGCATCGAGGAAGGCGGCGGCAATCTGGTTCAGCACCTGGCCCTTGAAGGGGATGCCTTTGGGGAGAACCACGTCGAAGGCCGAGATGCGGTCGGTAGCGACCATGACCATGAGGTCGTCGTTGATGTTGTACACGTCGCGTACCTTACCGTGGTAGACGCTCTTCTGCCCAGGGAATTTGAAATCTGTGGAGGTTAAAGCATTCATTGTTTTATGGATTTAAAGGGTTTGTAGATTCTTGTTCGCGGCGTTGGCGGTCGCGTTCGTTGTAGGCTTCGACAATCTTTGTCACGAGGCGATGGCGGACAATGTCTTTTTGCGTCATCTCGATGACGGCTATTCCCTGAACGTCCTTCAGAACATGCAGTGCGTCTTTCAGGCCGCTGCGTTGAGATGGTGGCAGGTCAATCTGCGTCATGTCGCCGGTGACAATCATCTTGGTGTTCATGCCCATGCGGGTGAGGAACATCTTAATTTGTGCGGGAGTTGTGTTCTGTGCTTCGTCCAGAATGACGATGGCATCGTTCAGCGTTCGCCCGCGCATGAAGGCAAGGGGTGCAATCTGGATGATGTTCTGCTCCATCATCTCGTTCAGTTTCTGCCGTGGAATCATATCCTCCAGCGCGTCGTAGAGAGGCTGGAGGTAAGGGTCGATCTTGTCTTTCATGTCGCCTGGTAGGAATCCCAGTTTCTCGCCCGCTTCCACGGCTGGCCGGCTGAGGATGATGCGGCGCACCTCTTTGTTCTTCATAGCGCGCACGGCGAGTGCGATGCTTGTGTAGGTCTTGCCGGAGCCGGCAGGTCCGATGGCGAAGACCATGTCGTGCGTCTCGAATGCTTCCACCAGTCGCTGCTGGTTCTCGCTGCGGGCAGTGATGGGCTTACCGGTCACGCTGAAGACGATGGCACCTTGGATGCTGTCGCGCTTGGTCTGTTCACCCTTCATAATATGTAGGATGTCCTCCTCGTTGAGGCTGTTGAACCTGACGCAATGAGCCTGCAGGCGTTCCATGTTTTCCTCGAAGGCACACAGTTCCTCCTCGTCGCCCATTACCTTGATGACATTTCCTCGGGCTACGATGCGGAGCTTCGGATAGAGCGCCTTGATCATTTGCATGTTGGCATTGTTAACGCCGTAGAAAATGACAGGGTCTGCTTCTTCCAGAATGAGATGTTTTTCAGTCATTCGGACTCTTTTTGCTTATTTGCGGTGCAAAAATAGCGATTTTTGGTGGAAAAGCGTGCGCTATTTGGATTTTTTATGCTACTTTTGCACCACAAATTGACTGAAGTGGTATTTCGTAGACTAAAGAAGAAGGTTTTCGTAAGGTTGGTGTGCGTTATTGTGGCGCTCTTGTTCATCATCCGGCTCCTGTTCCCCAGTGTTAACAAATTACAGGGAGAAGAGGACGTTGTGGTGGATGGACGCGCTGACTCTACCGTGGTTGTGGAGACCATTGAGGTGGTGGGCGATTCGGTGTCTATGGGACTTTCCTTACTTCCCTCTCAGCCCGTACTTCGCCAGAATCCCCGTGATGACTTGCATCCCGACTACCCTGTTGTCCCTGTGTTGGACTTTGGCTATAAGCATCGTATTCTCAGCGTACCTTCTTACCGCGACTGCTTCCCCGACGTACAGGACGTCCAGTATCCGGCAGCTCGTGCCAATGGCGTGCGCCCCGTGGCCAACCGGCTGGAGGCTGAGGAGCGAAAAAGTGAACTGCTTTTTGTCGGTAGTAATCCCTACTACACCATCGACCCGGCCATGTCCCGCAGTATACCTTATTTAGTACCGCGCGCGAGCCAGCTGCTACAGCATATCGGTCGTCGTTTTATCGACTCGCTGGCCGTGAAAGGCATTCCGTTGCACACGTTGATTGTCACCAGCGTACTGCGAACGGAAGAGGATGTGCAGCATCTGCGCCGCATCAACGGCAATGCCTCTGAGCAGAGCTGTCACCGCTTTGGCACTACCTTCGACATATCCTACAACCGCTACCATACTGTAACACCTCCGGGTGAGGCCGAACGCCGTGCCGTTCGCAATGATACCCTGAAGTTCGTCCTCTCTGAAGTCCTGCGTGATGCCCGCGCAGAAGGACGCTGTTTTGTCAAGTATGAGGTGAAGCAGGGTTGCTTCCATATTACTGTAAGGTGAGAAAAGCGACGTGAGTTCGGGAATGAAGTCAAGGCTGTTTTGTTAACAAATCTAAAATTTTCGTTCAGGGTTAAACCTTCCTCTTCCCGTCGTGTCATAACCATGTGGTCACACAATTAACCAATAGACATATTCAAATCATCTCACTAAATTAAGACAAAAATGAAAAAGCATATTATTATCACTGCTTTGGTCGCCTTCCTTTTTGGCGCTATCACCACAGTTTCCGCTCAGGACGATAACCGCGACTCACGTCGTCAGGAAATGCAGGCTCGCATGACCGAGCGTCTCGTCAAGGATCTAAAACTTGAGGGCGAAAAGCAAACCCAGTTCGAAGCTATCTACAAGCGCTATCTCGAAGAACTCGCAGCCACTCGTACACAGACTAACGGCCGCGAGGAAAGCACTAAGAAAGACCTCACTGACGAGGAGGCAACAGCCAAGCTGAACGAGGTGTTCGCCCGTCAGGCCGAGCAGATTCAGCAGCAGCAGCTTCGTCTGGACATACAGAAGAAATACTGTGCAGAACTCTCTTCCATACTCACTCCCCAGCAATTGCTCCAAGTGTTCCAACAGCCCCAAGGAATGCGTCAAGGTAACCGTAATCGTCAGGGCGGACAAGGTGGACGTGGCGGCTTCGGTGGTGGTCCCCGTGGAGGCTTCGGCGGAGGCGGTGGCTTCGGTGGAGGCTTCGGAGGTGGAGACTTCTGAACATGAGAACAACACAAACACAAAATACTTCACACGTTAGGAAATAAAGCATTGCATAAGTAAAGATTAGTTTTAGATTGATTAGTTGATTGAGTGTGCAGCGCAAGCTGCATGCAAAAAAGAAGACCGCCGCCCGTGAGGGTAGCGGTCTTCTTCCTTCCTGCGAGACTTGCAACCGCAAAATTGCTCTTTTTTCTGTCTTTTCTGAAAAAATAAGGAGATAAGTTTTGCCGTTACGTCAAATAGCATTACCTTTGCGCCGTATTCACTTTAAACCCTATTTATTTATGAGAAAATTCTACTCTTTTTTGATGGCCTTGTTAACCGTTTGTGGTATGGCACAGGCACAAGTCGTATTTGACTTCTCCACAGACAATGCTTATGAGTTGTTTGGATTTACTGGTTTCTCGTCCAGTACAGATAACTTCGGCGATTTCACGGAAGATGGCTCCGTCACCTCTGGTGATGTGACCATAACTGTTTCTCCCTCAGGGAAATCGAATGCCAACCGTATGTGGAGCGGCTCCCTCCGTATGTACGGTGGAACTCTGACCGTTGCTTCCAATGGCGAGAAGATTACTTCCATCAACTTTGTTCTCAACAGCAGCAAGTGGGGTGATGCCAATACCGCCAATGTAGGAACCCTGGGCAAAGGAGAATGGACTGGTGAAGCCGAAGAGGTTGTGATTACTGTTGCTGCCAACACGCAGATTAAGAGTATGACTGTCAACCTCGGTGGCGAAGTGCCCACTCCCACTCCCACGATTGACTGGACCAGCTCCGCAGAGGCTCCTCTGACCGTGGCTGCCGTTTTGGAGAAAGCAGCTCAGCTCCAAGGTGGCGAGACAAGTGGCAAGGACGTTTATGTCAAGGGACTGATTTCCGAAATCACAGAAATAGGAACCATCAACCAGAGTACTGGCGAGCCTTATGGAAATGCTACCTATACCATAGTTGACGACCCGGGCACTGCTCAGGGACTGGTTGTCTTCCGTGGCTTCGGTCTGGATGGCGCAAAGCTTGCTGAAGGTGACATCAAGGTGGGCGATGAAGTCGTTGTCGTCGGCGTCATCAAGAACTATGTCAAGGACGAAGTTTCCACGATTGAAGTGAATCAGGGCAACAAAATCTATAGCCTGAATGGTGAGACCGCTGGCGGTGATACGCCTGGTCCTCAGCCCACCGAAGGCGAGCGGGGCGACGGCTCTCTGGAGAATCCATTCAACTACCTCGCTGCTATCAAGGCTGCAAGCGCACTCGAGGCTGGTGCAAAGAGCGAGCAGGACTACTATATTGCTGGCAAGATTTCTCAGATCAAGTACACCTTTAGTGCACAATATGGAACTGCCACCTTCTTCATTTCCGACGATGGCACCACCGAAAACCAGTTCCAGGTCTACAGCACCTATTATCTTGGCAACCGTGCATGGGTAGAAGGTGACACTCAGATTGCTGTAGGCGATACCGTTATCGTCTGTGGTAAGATTATGAACTACAATGGCAATACTCCCGAAACTGTTTCCAAGGAGAGTTTCATCTACAGCCTCAATGGTGTGACCGACGGCGGTAATCCTGAACCTCCCACTCCTGGTATCGACTGGACCAGCTCTGCTGAAGCTCCTCTCACCGTTGCAGCCCTCATCGAGAAGGCTTCCAAGCTGGAAGGTGGCGCCAAGAGCGATGTTGAGGTATTCGTGAAAGGTATCGTTTCTGAGATGGTGGAAATGAGTATTGAGCATGGCAATGCTACTTACTACATCAGCGACGACGGTCAGACTGAAAACCAGTTCTATGTCTATCGCGGCAAGGGTCTTGGCGGTGAGAACTTCACCGGAACAGACACCCTCAAGGTGGGCGACGAGGTTATCGTAGTGGGCTTCATCACCAATTATGTCAAGGATGAAGTCTCCACCCTTGAATTTGCTACTGGCAGCAAGCTCTATTCCCTCAACGGCCAGACAGAGCCACAGCCTGTAGAATATGAATTGGAAGGTGCTGGACAGCTCGATGATCCCTACACGATTGCTGATATTCAGCATATTGGCAACGTGAAGGAGAACGGTATCACTGGTTGGGTCATGGGTTACATTGTCGGTTATGCTGATGGCTCCATGAAGAACAGCGTCTTTGGCGTTGAGGCTCCCGAAGGCAAGGAAGTGCTGGAAACCAATATCCTCCTCGCTGCTTCGGCCGACGAGACAGATGCCGCCAATTGCATTCCCGTGCAGCTGAGCAAGCAGTTCGACATGCGCGAAGTTCTGAGCCTGAAGGCCGTACCTGAGAACCTTGGCAAGAAAATCTGGATTCAGGGTGAATTCCTTACGTACTTCTCTGTTCCTGGTGTGAAGAATGTTGCTGACTGGAGTTTTGACGGCCAGACCATCACTACAGCTGTGAACAACCTCCCCACCGCATCTTCCAACCAGACCATCTACAACATCGCTGGTCAGCGCGTGAAGACCATCAACCGCAGTGGCCTCTACATCGTTGATGGCAAGAAAGTGGTGGTGAAGTAAACAGACTTAAAAAGGTACGCGCCTACGCGCAAACCTTGAAATAATGGGAGTCAAGGCCTCGGTCTTGGCTCTTTTTTGTCTCAGAATTTTGTGGGTCGGCGAAAAACATGTAATTTTGTCGCCAAATAAACGCATCAATCATGAAAAAAGTCTTTTCGTCATTCATTCTGTCGCTGCTCCTGCTGGGTCTTGGAGCCTTTCCTGTACAGGCTCAGTCCTTCAAGTTGGAGAACTACTATGCCAATGCCAATGGTCTGAAGGCCGCGTCCCTGAAGACTGCGATGTACGGCATCATCACGAACCATACGAATGTAGGTTACGATGGGCTGCTCGAAGCCTACAAGACGACGGACCGTAGAGCCGACGGCTACCTGCGTGACTGGTACTCCAATGCGACCAACTATGAGATAGGCGGCTCCGCAGAGAATCGCTCCTACAAGAAAGAGGGCGACAGCTACAACCGCGAGCATACCGTTCCGCAGAGCTGGTTTGGCAGCGGACTGATGAAGAGTGACCTCGTGCAGGTCGTTCCTACGGATGGCTACGTCAACAACCGCCGCGGCAACTATCCCTTCGGCGAGAACAGGGGTGAAACCTATCAGTCTGCCAATGGGTATAGCAAGCTGGGTGCCTGCACCGTGAGCGGATATACAGGCCAGTGCTTTGAACCCAACGATGAAATCAAGGGTGATATTGCGCGCATCTACTTCTATGTCCTTGCCTGCTACGAGAACTTGCATCCCAACTGGAATGGTGGAACGGCCTCGCAGTTCTTCGATGGAAAGAAGTACCCTGGTCTGAAGGACTGGGCCTTGAAGATGTTGCTGCGTTGGGCCAGGCAAGACCCCGTGGACGATGTGGAACGTGCACGCAATGAGGCCGTGTACAAGATTCAGAAGAACCGCAACCCCTTCGTGGACTATCCCTCGTTGTGTGAGTTTGTATGGGGCGACAGCATCAACTATGCCTTCGATGTGTCCTTGCCGCACGGACAAAGCGAGATACCTGATAATCCTGATGGCCCGGATAATCCTGATGATCCAGATGATCCCGATGACCCAGACGATCCAGATGATCCAGATGACCCAGACGATCCCGAAGCTGTTTCCGGCTCGATTGTATTGAGTGAGCTCACATGGACGTCCACGTCAGACGGAACATACGGCGAGGGCTATACAGCAACTGCCAATGGGTTGACAATCAGTTACTACAAGGCCAGCTCGACGGTGACTCCCGTTGCAGTCAGTCAGTATGGGGAATTACGTTTCTACGATAAGTCGGTCTTCGTTATCTCGGGTGCTAAAGTTACCAAGGTCGTATTCCATGCAGGTGGCAAGATTGGAGATCTTGTCATTGGAGGAAGGACCTACTCATTCAATAACAGTGAACTGACGTGGACTGGTAGCATGTCTCCCTTCGTGGCCACAGCCAGTGGCCAGTCACGCATCCAGTCCATTGATGTCACTCTTGATGAGACAGTTGGCGTTGCTTCTCCTGCTGATGGGCCTTCCTTTCGGCTCTTCTTCGACGAACAAGGTCGCTGTCTGGGTCATAGTCGGCCTCTTCGTCGTGGGGTGTATTTGGTTCGTGATGGTGAGAAAACGAAGAAAGTAACCTTCAACCGTTCTGTCCGCTGATGCGCTACTTCATCTACCTCAGCTACGACGGAACCGCCTACCACGGTTGGCAGATACAACCCAATGGCGAGAGCGTTCAGGGAGTGCTTCAGCGTGCCCTCTCCCTGTTGCTGCGCCAAGAGATTGCGGTCACGGGAGCCGGGCGCACGGATGCAGGCGTGCATGCAGCATTGATGGTGGCACATTTTGATACCCCTCTCCCCGCTCCCCCCGTGGGGGGGGGAGCCTCGTTCCCGCAGAAATCCTCAGAGGTAAGGGAATCATTTTCTCTTCCTGAGGACATGCAGTCCTCCCCCCCACGGGGGGAGTTAGAGAGGGGCCGTGAGTTAGAGAGGGGCTGGGTTTATCGCCTGAATGGGATGCTGCCTCCTGATATCGCCATTCACAAAATCGTCCCTGTACCGGATGACATGCATGCCCGCTTCTCTGCTCGTGCGCGTACCTATTATTATTATGTGCATACCCGCAAGTCACCTTTCCTGCGCGACCGTTCTTGGCGTTTGGTCCGTACTCCTGACTTCGAGGCGATGAACCGGGCGGCGGCCTTGCTCCTGGAATACGAGGATTTCACCAGTTTCTCCAAGCTGAATACCGACACGAAGACCAATATCTGTCATGTCCGTTCGGCGCGCTGGGTACAGTTGTCCGACCACGAGTGGCGCTTCGAGATTACCGCAGACCGTTTCCTCCGCAATATGGTGCGCGCCATCGTCGGCACCCTCATGGAGGTCGGCCGTGGTCAGCTCACCCTCGATGGTTTCCGCGAGGTCATAGAGAAGAAAGACCGCTGTGCCGCAGGCGATAGCGTGCCAGCAAGGGGGCTGTTCCTGCAGAATGTGGAGTATTGCCTCACCCCCGCCCCCTCTCCTATTGGAGAGGGGAGTGATTACCTTTAACACTGAAATATGATATGCGAGTAGGTATTTTTTATTCAATAGTATATACTCCCCTCTCCAATAGGAGAGGGGCCGGGGGTGAGGCTGTATGTGGTTACTCTTAGCTTTCACCTCTGCCGCCCTCCTCGGCTTCTATGACGTTTTCAAGAAACAAGCCTTGAAAGCCAATGATGTCGTGGTCGTGCTGACGCTGAACACCCTCTTCGGGTCGTTCATCTTCTTGCCTTTTGTCCTCCTTTCTGCCGTGGGACAGCTGCCCCCTGATTCCATCTTCTATGTCCCCGTATGTGGCTGGGAGGTACACAAATACGTCTTCCTGAAGGCCATCATCGTGCTGGCTTCGTGGCTCTGTGGTTACATCGCCCTGAAGAACCTGCCGCTGACGATTGTTGGTCCCATCAATGCTACGCGCCCCGTGATGGTGCTCCTCGGAGCCATCCTCGTCTTTGGCGAGCGGCTGAACCTCTACCAGTGGATAGGTGTGATGTGTGCAGTCTTCGGTTTCTACCTCCTCAGCCGCAGTGGAAAGAAGGAAGGCATCGACTTCCGCCACAACCGTTGGATAGTCCTCGCCGTGATGGCCTCCGCCTTTGGTGCTGTAAGCGCCCTCTACGATAAGTTCCTGTTGGCACCCGCAGAGTCGGGTGGGGTAGGGCTTAACCGGATGGTAGTCCAGAGCTACTTCATGTTCTATCAGTTCGTGATGATGGCGGTGGTGTTGCTTATTCTGAAGTATAGGTCTCATGGGTCTTCTGGGTCTCATAGTCCCCATAGCTCCGCCTTCCATTGGCACTGGTCCATCCCCCTCATCTCCCTCTTCCTCTGCGCCGCAGATTTCGTCTATTTCTACGCCCTCAGCGTGCCCGATGCGCTGATAGCTGTCGTTTCCATGATACGTCGCGGCAGCGTCCTCGTCAGCTTCTTCGTCGGAGCCCTCGTCTTCCACGAGAAGAACCTGCGCTACAAGGTCGTAGACCTCGCCCTCGTCCTACTCAGTATGGTGTTCCTGTACCTGGGAAGCCGGTAAAAAGTTGAAAAGTTGAAATGTTGAACTTTTGGAGCAGCGAGCGCCATCAAGCTTGCTTGAGATGGCCGAGTCGTGAAAGGCTACGGGTAGGCGAGCAAAGCTCGGGAATCAAAAGTCAACGAAGTTAAAATTGAAATGTTGAAAAAAATATGAAGAAACATACTATGTTACGTCCACTCTTCCTCCGCTCCCTCTTCAGCGCAGCCCTATTATTCCCTTTCCCCTTTTCTCTCTTCACCTTTCACCTTTCACCTCTCTCGCCCCCACTGGGAGAGTCGGAGAGGGGCTTTTCACTTTTCACTTTATCGGCGCAGCCGATAATGATGCGCGATGTCTTTGCAGCGATGCCCGACTCCATTGCCCCGCTGGTTTCCAAGAACAACCGGCTGGATTGCATCGACTTCATAGAGAACAACATGGAAGCGCGCGTGCGCAATGCCCTCGATGAGTACGTCACCCTCGAAGCCCTCACCTCCGACTACGCCCGCTTCCGTACCAGCCCTTCCTCCTTCTTGGAAATGAAGCTGCTCCCCGCTGCATCCCCCGACACCACCTTCCTCCTTTGCCTCGTCCGCACCATTCAGGCAGGTGAACCCGACACCCCTCGTCGCCTCGAGGACTCCAACATCCAATTCTTTCATGCAGACTGGTCCCCCCTCGACAGCACCACATCCGCCCTCCCCCGCTTCTCCCTTCCCCCTGTCTCGGCCTTTGTTACTCCAGAACCCGCAACCTCTACCTCAGACAGCCTCCATCAGGCCCTTCGCTCGCTCGACTCCTTCCACCCCGTGCGCCTCGCTCTCTCCCCGGATTCCGTCACGATGACCGCCACTCTCCAACCCGCGTACCTCGACAAGTACGAGCGTCAGCTCATTACTCCCCTGCTTCGTCCCCTCCGTTTCCGTTGGGACGGTACCCGCTTTACGCTTCCCTAAACTGATGTACGAAAATACCAGCGCGTATTTATTTTGTCAAAGACACACTTCACATCGTCATGAGTCAATTAGAAAGTATCAAACGAATGCTGGTCATCATCCAAAAAGTGAGGAGTGGCAGAAGGTACATTAGCCAGCAAGAGCTTTTGAATGAGGTGAATGATAGCATGGAAATACGTGGTTACAAGGATATTTCCGGGAAGACCTTGGAACGAGATTTCCGACACATCGAAGAAGCTTTCGGACTAACAATAGGATTCGATGTAAAGTTGGGGTGCTATGCCATAAAAGAAGATTTAAGCAATCGTGAGGAACGGTTGGAAGAGCTGCTGTTCAACTTTGACCTCCTGAACGAACTTGATAGCCATTCACCTTTACATTCTTACATCCTCGCTGAGCACCACCGACCGCCCCATAGCAACAATATGGCCATTCTGCTTGCTGCCATTCGCGAACAGCATCCCGTTCAGTTCGTCTACGAGGACTACCGCAAGGTTACCACCTACCAAGTAGAACGCGCTTATCCCCATTATCTCAAGGAGTCCCAGGGGCGATGGTATCTCCTAGCTTTCAACGATGGCAAACTCAAGTCCTACGGTATCGAACGCATATCTAATCTTTGCATCCTTGATGCTGAGACCTTTTCCCGTCGTATGAACATCAATGTTGCAGAACTCTACCGCGACTGCTACGGCATTTGGAACGATGAGCGGATGCCCATTGAAGACATCGAACTCTGCTATAGCCCTCTTGACGGTCGTTTCCTCAAATCTCTGCCGTTGCATCCCTCCCAGCGAATTCTCGTGGACAATGACCAGGAGTTCCGCATCTCCCTTCGTCTGCGCATAACCAACGATTTCGTCATGGCCCTCCTTTCGCGCAGCAACTCCCTCACCGTTCTGAAACCCGAAAGCCTCCGCAATAGAGTTCGTGACGTCTATCGGGAGGCTTTGAGGAGGCATGAGGAGTGATCACAAGAATGCTGACAACTTATTTAGGACGACATCTAAATCTGCTTCCCTATTCCGAACAAGTCGTTTATTTTTACCTTCATAAGTAAAATCAAAATAGGAAATCTCAACAAGGTTAATTCCATGTTTCGGCAAGACGTTGCGTCGCTTATTATCGTAAAGCGCCCTTTGCTCTCCTCGCGGAACCCCACTTACGGTCTTCTTATCTGGCTTATCAAAGAAAGGAACAGCCACGGTATGTTGCAACTCACGATATTCTACAACTAATTTAAGTGGCTCATAGTATGCGTCAACCGGGAGCCGTCGAGGACGCGCTCCATCTCCAACTAAAAATGGGAAAGTGTGCTGACGCGAAGCTTGTAGTTTAAGTACTTCGTCACACAAATCTATAACGTATGTTTCGTCAGAATCCTTTCGGCCATTAGACTGGGTTTTCATTGGGGAATAAGACGTTACATCTTTTCTTTCTTTAGTTTGTGTTGAAGGAATCTGTGTTTGGGGCTTGACAGATTTCCAAACAATTTGCCCATCTAAATATGTGAAATGAAGACTTTTCCACCCCATAAGTTGTTTTGCCTTAAAAATGAATGTATATTCCAGTCCTTCATCGTTGACTAAGACTGTACAATCCTCGTCATCATGCCGCCCGCGAAGGTCGACTTTATAGCTGTTTGATGCCCTGTTATGGTTTATGTTTCGAGTAACTATTTTCATATTAGTGACGATTTTCTATTTGTTTACTTGAACTCTGATAGTTTCAATTGTTAATTCTGAGACTTTCAATTTCTTGTCCTTAAAAAAAGAAATTATGGTTCCTTTGGTATACTTTTTTAAACCATGTTCCATCATCCATTTCTTGAGGTCTACTATCCATTGTTCTATATTATTTTTCTGGAATTCGTCAAAGAGTCTGCGAATTTCAGTCTCCACATATGCGACAGCTTGATCATATTTTGTTCGAGCTTCCGTTGATAATCTGTAATAATCAAATTTAGAATCAAAACGATAGCTATATAGAGCGCTTGAAAAAATACTCCTATCATAACCGTTCTTTAGGAGAGGGAAATTTTCCCAAACGTAATCAAACAACAATTGGTTACATTCCTCTTGGGTTGACTTTGTCCATTGAGAATGTGTCTTTTTCCTTATTTCCATAGCGTTCTCATTGGCAGCGTTCCTTTCTTCTGCCTCCTTCTGCCATTGTTCATCCTCTTCTTGTTCTTTCTTTTCTAACATTTTTTGTATTCTCTCCTCTTCCTCGCTTCGGATTTTGTGCCTCAATCGATTAGCTATCCAAAGGGCTATTAAACGGCGTTCATCATCATATTTTTCATTTTCTTCCAAAGAACTGAAATATGTCAGAGCCTGAGTCCACTGTTTTGTCTGAATATAATTAGCAATATCAGTTGGAATTGTCAGGATGCTGATCCGATCAATATCATCTAGCATTTCCTTTAAACTCCAATCATTGATTAATTGTGTCGCTAATATATGTTTTATTTTATACTCCATAGTCAATAGTATTTACTTCTATACATAAAAGATATTGGGATTTATCCATTCTATCCTGCTTGCAACGAAAATGAATTCGTTTTCCAGTTGCCAATTTTTTAAAGATCAAGCTACTAGACAGAACATTGTTAAGGTCTCTGGCTACGGCGGAAGAATGTAATGAAGAATTCCCATAAAGAGTTAAATCCCCATTTTCATAATTTATAGAGAAGTCATATCCAGATGAAGTACGTTCACCACCATAAGATTCAAACGTCTTCCTCTTTATTTCTAAGTCATCGCCTCCGTCTTCAATACATTCTAGAATGTCATTTAGAATAGATCTCCAGAAAGGTTCATAAATATTAACTTTCTTTTTTCCCATAAGTATTATTATTATTCTAATTCATAATTCAATATAGTTCGTTTATAATCACTTGTTCTTCTTCTTCATCCGGCTCCCACGTCCATTGGCAATCCTGGCATATCAGTACGCCGAAGTCATACAGAATGTTGTAGCTGCCGCACATGGGGCAGAAGATGGTTCCGTTAGATTCTACCATGTGTTATTGAGCTTTTTTATTGTTATTACAGTACAAAAGTAATCATTATTATTTTGTTCTTAAAAATAAACTGATGAGATTTACTTTTTTTTAACTCACTCCGTCACCGTAAATGGTATGGAATACTCGTTAATGGTTTCCATTTCCTGCACTTCTTTCGTCCCTGCTATTCTTCTTCTTTTGAAAATAAAGTAGACGCAATGTGTTTTGGTGTTGCTACGGATTCCGCCGACGTGCATTTTGTCTGTGGAAAGGTTGGGGTAGGTGGTGCCTACGACCGTGTAGACGTGGTCGAGGGTCCAGCCCTCACTGGCCATACGATTAAGCGTACGCGTAGGATCATCGAACTTCGAAGGCTGGAAATCCTCTGTCATGTGTTCATCGATTGCGCTTTTTAGTTGCAGAATCTTGTATTCATACTGTGGATTGTCCTGATGGCAAGAGCTGAAAAGGATTGATAACAATGTCAAGAGTAGGCAAATTTTCTTTTTCATACGTTGTGGGTTTAGTAATGTAACTGCAAAGGTATTGATATTCACCGACAGATTGTGTCGGTCAGTAAGAAATGTGCATCTGTCACCGCTTCATGATGCGAATCTTATCTTATGCTCGTAAGTTATGGATCTCTTCCCTTTATGTTCCTTTTCTTATGCTTGAAGTCCCTTGGGCCTTCAAGCTACACGTCTATACGTAAATGCAACTTCAAATTTTGAAAAAGTTGACGCAAAAACTATCCGATCATTCCGATACATTCCGATAAAATGTGCAAAAGTATCGGAATGTATCGGAATGATCGGATAGTTTTTTGAATAAACTAAAGTAAGTTTCGTCACTTCCTCACCAAATAATTACCTTCGTCACTCCAGGCACATCCCTACGTTTCATTGAACACGTACGGACGTAATCCCAAACACGTACGGACGTGAACGCAACCACGTATGTACGTGAACGCAAACACGTACGGACGTGTGAATCGTTTGACATTAGTCAAACGGTCCGCCCTCCTGTGTCTATTTCCCAACGCTCCCTGCTGGTTTCGTCCCTTAATTTATGATTAATTTGTGGACTCATTCGTGATAAATTCATGTGAAGATGAATCCGTCACGCCAACAACTCAGCCGCAATTCGTTTTTCTCACAATTATCTTCTGATCGGAATGTATCGGAATGATCGGATAGTTTTTGCGTCAACTTTTTTTCATTTCTTCGATTCTCGCAAGTTATTTACAAACCTCTTTGACAAAAACCTTATAAAAAAGACCTCTTTCGGTGCATAATGACCCTTCGACATCACTTTTCTGCTGATTTTCTTTGTCGATTCCCGACTTATTCCTACTTTTGCGGCGAAAAACCATAGATAAATGACATTATGTGTACGGTTACATTAGAATATAATCCTAATAATGCGCTTGCCCGGCGAAAACTCGCCGCACTTTTAGCTACTGGACTTTTTATAGAAAAAGAAATCATTCTGGAGGAGCCAACTCCCGAAGAAGTTGCAACACATCGTGCAGAAATGCAAGCATTTCTTACACATTCAAAGAAATCAATGGCCAACATCATTGCACGTTACGTATGAAATATCATCAAAGAGATATCGTAGAAGTCAGCTTCCTCTTCCCTGATGGCACTTTCAAGCCGCATCCTGCAATTATCGTTTCGAATGACGAGTTACAGGAGGCGGAAGATGGAATGTTTTATCTCGTGCTTATCACGTCCAACGATTGGTTAAATCCACAATATTCATACCCTTTAACAGACGAGATGATTATTGGGCATACTTTTGCGAAGCCCAGTCTTGTAAAGTGTCAGATTATTGCAGGCTATGTCGAACGAGATGTCGTTCGTCGGCTTGGGGCTATCAAAGAGGTTTATTTTAACGAGATTGTTGATAAAATCATTGAATCCATATTCTGATTATCAGCTTTTGTCATTACGTAACACTCCGTCACGGTCATCGTCACAAAGTATTTATTGGGCTACAATAGATTCTATTAGAATGTGACGAAGTGACGAGATTTTCTATTCACGAGTGCCCGTGAGGATACTTTTAATCTCTATTTCTATGCGCAGCAATAATTCTTGATAATTCGTGGAGTCATTCGTGATAAATTTGTGTAAAAAATCACTTTTTGGTCACTATAGGCACATTATTTATTGCCTTTGTGCTTCTGTTTCATAGAATCTCCTTATATTTGCAGCGGATTTCTCCATCGTGAGTCATCCCAGTTGACGGTCGGCACATCTTATCGTATTAAAACGAAGCGTTATGCCAGAAGGAAGTGAAAGATACATAAACCCATATACCGATTTCGGCTTCAAGAAGCTGTTCGAGCAGGCCGAGATAGCACGATATTCAGAAGCAAAGCGCTGGGAATATGAGGAGAGCAGGAAGGTGTTCTGGGACAACTATAGTGTGATGAAGACGGCCATCAAGAAGAGTCTTGCACAAGGCCGCGAAGAAGGTCGCGAAGAAGAAAAACAGAATACCGCTCGAAAGATGAAGGCTGATGGTATGACTGTGGAACTAATAGAGAAATATACAGGCCTTAGTGCCGAAGACATAGAGAAGCTATAACTCATAGGTGAAAGGTGCCTTTGTTCTATGCATTTGAGATTGCGAATTCCATTAGCGTAAGATGTAAGTTGTGCTATGAGCTAAGTTTCCTGAAAAACATTTCGTTTTTCTCCCATCCATCAATCTTTTCTCCTCTTTTTTGCACACAAAAGTGAAATAATCACTATATTTGTGCTGAAAAAGCCCTGATGTAGGGCGTAGATGAATAGTTAGTACCATCGAAACAACGTCCAATTATGAACTTCGAATCATTAGTAGGACATATCAATCAGGTGCAGGACGTACTTCAAGCGCAAGCTGCACACGCTGTGAACCTTTCGCTCACGGCCCGTAACTGGCTTACATCGATAGAACCAATACCCAATTGCTCATTTTTGGTGCCTCTTCAATTTGGCGGTTGACAACTGCCAAATTACAATCGGCTGATAACTAAGTATCTGGAATTCGGCGGTCATCGTCCGCCAAATTGGAAAAAGGGAATTAAGGTATTGTTAATGTCGTCGAAATAACTAGAATTCTATAACATGAAAGGATATGGCAAAGATAATAGTTCAAGACACAGAGATATCGGTCTCAATTATAAAGGGTGAGGATTATATCTGCATTACTGATATGCTGAAGGCCAAGGATGGTGATTTCTTTGTGACAGACTGGCTCCGCAATCGTAATACAATGGAGTTCCTTGGCGTGTGGGAGCGTATTTACAATCCCAATTTTAATTATGGCGAATTCGCCACAATTAGAAATCAAGCTGGTCTAAACAGCTTCAAAATTAGTGTCAAAGAATTTGTGGCTCGTACAGGCGCAATTTCTTTGCAGGCAAAAGCTGGAAGGTATGGCGGCACTTACGCCCATAAAGACATTGCCTTCGAATTCGCTATGTGGATTAGTCCGGAATTCAAAGTCTATGTTGTTCGCGAGTTCCAACGTCTTAAGGCTGACGAACAGAAGCAACTTGCATGGTCGGCGAAGCGCGAACTGTCGAAGATCAACTACCGCATTCATACCGATGCAATCAAGAGCCACCTCATACCTGAGGAGGTGACACGCGAGCAGGCCAACATCATCTATGCAGAGGAAGCCGATGTTCTGAATGTTGCC